>CBDULZ010000133.1:0-11810 GCA_965368185.1 uncultured Kriegella sp. | reverse complement strand
TCACCGCTAGTAGAAACTTCTCCCTTTGTTTTTAAGGATAAGTTGTATCTTCTGGAAAACCATCAGCGCTTTTGGGATTTGCCAAATACCAAGCCGGGAGATTATTTTCATGAAGACGAGGTTCGCATTCGAGACATCGCTTCCGACAAAATAGTGTCCGTTCTTTTAAAAAACCATGGTTTCGCTACCGTATTGACCCATAATGAGCGCGTTTATGTCTTTGCTGGAAATTATGGAGAAAACAAGCCATGGCGCAAGATGACGGAAATCAGCATGACCAGTTCTACTGATTTGAAAACATGGACCGAACCCCAAACTATACTAAAGGCATCAGGAGATGAATTTTTCTTCAACACTGCCGTTTGCAGGGGAAAAGACAGCTTCATCTTACTTTATGAAACCAATGACAAAAGCTGGAAACCTTTTACGCTGCGGTATATGAAATCGGACGACCTGATACATTGGGAGCCCATACCAAATGCCATCTACGGACGGGATAAATATGTAGGCGGACCTGCCTTATACTACGAAGATGATTGGTATTATACACTTTATCTAGAGGACCTTGAAAATGGATACGAAACGCGAATTACCCGATCTAAAGACCTTGTTCATTGGGAGGATGCTCCGTCAGATAGACCTTTTGTGACCTTTGACCCAAGCCATAAGAACATTCCCTTAAGACCCTCCGAAATTGTGGAAAGCAACGCTTCTGACGTAGAACTCTGTTATTTCAATGGACAGACCATCCTCTATTTTACAGGAAGCGATCAAAAGATTGGCGGCGACCTACAGTGGGCGACTTTTGATGGAACACCCTCTCAATTGTTCGAGCATTTTTTCAGGGATGTTGAAGCGTCTACAGACGTCACTCCGGAGCATGAAGGTGATTGGGCACCGGTACTTATTGCGGGAGAAAACCTCAATGATGATGCATTTTCCGCTCAAAATATAAGCGACAAACCTTCAGCTCAACAACTCGCATATCAAGAACGCCAATTGGGTGCTTTTATTCATTTCGGTCCGGCAACCTACGTGGCTTCCGACTTTATGACCGTGCCCGCAGCGAACATTTTCAATCCTGCACAACTCGATGCCGAACAATGGGTCAAAACCGCAAAATCATTTGGCGCCGAACATATCGTATTAACCGCCAAGCATCACAACGGATTTTGTTTATGGCCAACCGAAACAACCGATTACTCGGTTAAAAACTCCCCTTGGAAAAACGGCAATGGCGATGTAGTAGCCGAATTTGTCGAAGCCTGTCGAAAATACGATATGAAAATTGGTTTATACATATCCGGTGGTGACAAACATTTTGGGTGTACCAGTACCCCCGACCCTCAGGGAGAACGTAAATTGGTAGGTGATATCAACACCTATTTTCCTATTTTTTTAGAACAGTTAAGGGAGCTTTTAACCAATTACGGACAGGTTTCCTACGTTTGGTTCGATGGGGCATACGATCCCTTCGGCTGGGATGTAATGGATGCCGAAACCCTAAAACCTTTGGGAACAGCCTATGGCGATGCCATTCGATCAATGGTGCGAAACTTACAACCGAACGCCATAGTGATGGGCGGCACCAAACCAGATGTTCGATGGTCGGGCAGTGAACAAGGTTGGGCGGCCTACCCGTTGTGGAATATTGTAAAACCCGGGGAAGGACTCAAGCACTGGATCGGACCGCAAAACGCCGGCTGGGTACCCGCCGAAGCAAACTTGCATACGAGAAGTACTTGGTTTTGGGCACCAAACTCAGACAACACGCTTCGAGACCTCAATTATCTCGAGACCGCATACAAAGAATCGATAGGTAGAGGTGCAAATCTTTTGATCAACATGACCCCGGATACCAGTGGCCTGATTCCAAAAGCCGAAACAGATAGACTTGCCGACTTCGGGAAAATATTGAAGAATACCTTTGACAAGCCCATTGGGAGCATTCACCCCACCGTGGACATACCGGTAACCGAAGTATCGATAGTGCTTCCTAAAAAGCAGAAAATAAACCTTTTGGTAATCGAGGAAGCGATTAAATATGGCCAGCACGTCAAAAAATATAAAGTAGAAGCCTTAGTCAAGAACAAATGGGTTACCGTAGCGGAAGGTCAAAGCATCGGAAGAAAGCGAATTCAAAATTTCGATCCTGTTAAAACGAATAAAATCAAGCTAAGTGTGGATGGGGACTCCAAGGAACTATTTATCAAAAGCTTTGAGCTATACTTCGAGGATCTTTAAAATAAAGACCCTTCCAAATTTAAAACTCCGACATTTAAATATTGTTCAAGGTTTCCGAAAAGGTCTTTCCGAAAAACATCCTCCAAAAAAATAATTTAACAGTACATTTATTAGCAAACGGAATTTCCTATCACTCGACCATAAATGGAATATTGGCGGTGGCCGCTTGATTATTTCCATCGGAAGCGTAGACAAATAGGCGGTATACTCCTTTCGCGGGTGACTTAAACGTAACCTTATTCTCTTCCTGTGAAATTATCAATCCTTTAACGGATTCAGGTCTTTCTTCCAAATCACCGCCTTCCTTTAAATCGGTGCTCTCTGGCATAATTTCCCAATCATATACTATAGTATCGTTCTCAAAATCCATTACCTCAATCTGTGCCACATATTGTCCTTCCTCTTTCAACATCACATTGTCATGAGCTGTTTTTCCATCTAGTGTGTAGTCTTTTATGATGGGGGTGCGGTTTGATGGCCATTCGCCGTTCCAGATATAATGCATAACATCTACGGATTCCGTTTCTTTGCCATCTTCTAAAAAAATACCGTACCAGGTCGGCGTTCGCTCTTGTTTATTTCCCCATAAGAAAACATAGGAGCCTATGCATTGCAGTGAATCGGCAGCTATCCCCCCTTGATATCGTTTTAAATAGTTATTGGCCTTTACTGAACTATTCTCTTCAATAGGTGCTCCCCAAGCGGTAGTCGGCACCTCCCAATGCCCTGTAGCTCCCCATTCGGTTACCATATATGGACCTTCCCACCCAAACTTCTTGATCAAATTGGGTAAGTTGGGCAAATCACCATACATCTGTACCGACAAAATATCTAGGTCTGGACACCTTTCTTTAATAAAGTCCACCTCCCTTTGAGATAAGCCGGCAAGACTGGTTGTAGTAGGGTGGTTCGGGTCTATGGCATGAATCATTTTAGAAATATCATTCACGGCATCCCATACTTTTGGGTTTTTATAATGAAGATTAAGTTCGTTGCCAATACCCCAAATCAATAGCGCTGGATGGTCTTTCAGGGCCAGTATTTTCTTTTTGATATCTTCAAATTGGTTTTGTACCATTTCTTTATTATTGTAATCAAATCCGTGGCGCTCCCTACCAACTTCAATACCCATAGTCACCATTATTCCATTTTTGTGGGCCTCATCAAGTACTTCCTTGGCCGATTTTTGACCATTTTCAGTTCGCCAAGTTCTAAATGAATTTGCCTTGTGTTCGGCCAATGCAGGCACATTACCAAATTCAAGTCCTGCTCCTTTTATATAAAATTCTTCGCCATTGACCAACAATCGATATCTCTCGCCTTTTTGGCTTACTTCAACCTTGGCCGGTGCCGCTGCACCTTTCTGTAGCATTGTTTGGGCGCTCTTGTTTTGCCCACTTTGCTTGCATGAAAGAATAAGACATAAAAAAAGAACAAATAATGATTGTTTCATTTTAACTTTATTTCAAATTAATACCGCTTTACCTTCTGCAACAGCCCGCACAAAAGATCATGCTTGTGCTTGCCTGCACTAAACATTGTAAGGAAAAAGGCCAGTTCCAACACAACCAGCCTTTAACACTACATTGAAACTAACAACAACTCATTACTGATAAACTCTTATATAATCTACTTCCATGGAATCCTCTGTAAACCCAGGATCAATCGTGCCACCCAAAGTGCCACCCATCGCTACGTTCAGAATAAAAAAGAAATCGTCGTTAAAAGGCGTGCTCATGGAATTGTCAAAGGAGAAGAAAACCTCATCGTCGACCGCTAACTTGATTACATCTGCGGTCCATTCAACCGTATAGTTATGGAACTCCGTGGTAGCCGTCTCATTTTCTGTATCATCGTGTAGTGCATTCCCACCAGAATTATCAGGAAAATGTAGTGCTCCAGAAGTTTTTCCCTTATCCCATCCTGTTTGTTCCATGATATCAATCTCTCCACAGGTCGGCCATCCAACGGTTTCAAAATTGGCGCCCAACATCCATATTGCGGGCCATGTTCCTTGTGCTGCAGGTAGTTTGGCCCTTACCTCAACTCTACCATATGTATATTCCTGTAAATTAACAGATTTTAATCTGGCCGATGTATAGCCTCCTGCTCCGTTATCTTTGGCTATAATTTTTAGTATTCCCCCCTCAACAATTACATTTTCGGCATTGTTAGTATACGTTTGAATTTCATTATTCCCCCAGCCCCCGGCACCGAGGTCATAGCCCCAATTCGCCGGATCTGGCGCTCCGTCAACATCAAATTCATCGGCCCAAACTTCATTCGTATAAATAGTTTGAAGCGTTTCTCCCTCTTCAGTCACCGGTTCATCCTCTGAAGTAAGTATGGCAAACCAACCCAATCCATCTGCTCCTATTGTTCTTAAACTCATTTCAGTTTCAGTACGGGCAAGGATAGCATAACTGTGATCGCCACCTACATAGAAACCATGATACCCGTTACCATTGAAGGTCAACGTTTCTTGACCATCCGGGGCAGTCAACGTCCACGTATCCGAGAAATCATCTACAGGATAATTTTCGTATTCATTATCTGTGTTCGCTTCCCATGAAATTCCGTAATCGGCCTCCAGTACTGCGGATTGACCATACATGGTTCCGTTGGTTGCATAAGTAACGGTGCCGTCGGAACTGAATGTAATCCTATCATCATACCCCCCTTTATCAGCTTTATCAAAAGGTGCTGCTCCCCACCATACCGGCGTCGTTTCTTCTGCTGGACCTACTCCAAAATGTGCTGGAGATTCAGCTTTAACCCTCCATGTTTTTGTTCCATCGCCATATAACATTTCCAATAAGTCGGCAGGAGCGGTATAAAATGCCAAAACTTCAACTTGAACGGTTTTCGAAGAACTCACGCCCCCTTTGCCATAAGCTATAACGGTTACATCATAGGTATTGACACCCGTTGTCGAAAAACTAGTGGTCAATTCACCAGTAGGCGCCTGTTCTTCCTTACCGTTATAAACATACTTATAGGTCAGCGCATCCGATGCGGATGCTGTGAAGCTTACTGCTCCAGTACCATCGCCATAGGGGTTTTCATCATCCTGCCCAACAATCACAGTATTGACCACTAAATTCGATGGGGCGACAATATCGCCGAATTCATATTCTGTTTCTTCACAACCGAGCACAACAATTGCAAACAGAAAAAGGATATTTATATATTTTAAATTTTTCATGTTTTAATTTTTAATTGGTCAACTGAATATTATCAAAATAGTAGGCACTTCCAGTTCCACTGTTATTAAAATTGGGGAAAAGAACAACTTTATCATAAGAATTTGAAGTACTGAAATCGCCGTATGTAGTTAAATCAAAGGTCAGAGTTTCCCATTGATTGGCTACAGTTGTATTTATCACTACCTCTACAATAACAGAAGGATTACCATTAGCGTCTGGCGGTGAAGTCGAGTCTTCCATTTTGTATAAAATTGGAGTTCCTGCGGTTGGAGACCAAACATCAACGGTTACGGTTGTACCATTCGTAAAGTCTGTTGCTCCATCTAAAGAAATTCCTGCACCTGCCCAAACCTGAGCTCCAGAAGTTTTTTCAATTTCGAAGACTTTTCCTGAAGTATTACTACCTGAAGGATCTGGATTATCTACTATCGCTGCGGGAATTGGTTCAAAACTTGGACCTCCAAAACTCCAGATTCCATAATCGAACGTTGACGATTCAAACCCTAAAGGAATCATTGGTCCAATCGCTCCTGAACTCTGTTTAATATTATCAATATAAAACGTCCAATCTGCGCTACCATCCCCAACAGTTCCAATATCAAAAAACATTACTAGCTTTTGATAGGTTTGGTTTACATCAATGGTACTAAAATCAAATACAACTTCTTCCCAAGCACTATTACCTTCTGTTGTTGCTTCAACTTCCATATTTATATCGGCATCAGCAAGGTTTTCTAATTTTAATAATACTTTACCTCCAGCTCTAGGTGACCAAACATCCATTGTTATAACCTTTTTTGAAGAAAAATCTATTGGCGAGGAAAGGGTAATAACATTTCCCGCCCATACTTCCGGGCCAGCTTTAATAATTTGCCCAACTGCAGCAGAAGTATTTCCACTAGCATCAGGGTTATCGATAACTGCATTTGAAGCCCCACCAAAACCTTGAAACGTATTGACATCAAATATTTCAAAGTCAATGGGCAAAACTGTTGGTTTTTCTATGGTAATATCTTGGGTTGCTTCAATGGTTTCTGCTCCTCCACTTAGTGCTACAACTTTTATCATGTAGTCACCCACACTTGGATACTCAAAACTAACCGTTTCATTTAAAGCTAATGGTGTAGACTCTTCATCTACATTCGAAGTATCAAAATATACCAAAAAAGAAGCTGCATACTCTGCAGTAGCCGATACATTAAGTAGAAAAGGGTTGGCGTCATCAACCGCAGCTGTAATCTCTAAATTTTCTGGCGCCTTGAACGATACTTCCAAGGGCACTGTGGCCTCAGAAGTTTTACCTCCCAAACCGGTCGCCACAATTCGAATGCTATACGAACCTTCGCCATAGATATGTGTAGCACTTTCGCCTTGTGCAACTACTTCGGGCTCTGTAGTATTATCGCCATAGTAAATGCTATATGACGAAGCTCCTTCGCTATTTGGGGTTATTGTAACGAGCCCGGTGTTGTCTTGCGTGACATCGAAAAACGCAGAAACATTTGTCGGGGCTACGGAAGCGTTTACAAAATCCAGATTGTTAAAGTCATTTTCCTCACAACTCCACAGAACAGCTGCAAGAACAATAACACTTAAAATATATTTTATTGCTTTCATATTTAAATACTTTAGTTATAATTTGGATTTTGTTCAATTATAGTATTTTCAAATTCTTTAAAAGGAATTGGGAAAATCTCATGAGTTCCAGCAACAAAACCTCTATCGGCCAGCACTGTAGCTGCCCGCCCAGTTCGAACCAAGTCGAACCAACGGTGACCTTCTCCTACCAATTCAAGTCTGCGTTCATCCATTACAGCATCCATGGAAACTGGTACAGATGGTAAACCAACTCTTGCCCTGACAGCGTCCAATAATGCTTGTGCTCTTGTGCCAGTTGCCCCGAGAGCTTCGGCTTCCATTAAATAGGTGTCCGCTAATCTTATGATATAAGAATTTTGTCTATAGTTTAATTCCGTATTACCTGCTAACGTTGATTTTTCTGCATTGGTCGGCATAAATTTTCTTAGAAAATACCCAGTGTCTTGGTAGCCTGCGATATAATCTGCATCACCGGCATCTTTTAAAGCTTTCATGTCGAACACAGTCGCGTTAAATCTTGGGTCATCTTTGATAAAATCGTACAAATCTTGGGTAATAGGATTAAAGCTCCAACCAGCTGCAAAGTCAGGTGCGGAATCACTCAGTTTAGAATACGTTCTTGGGCCAACCATTTGGTTATAGGAATTTCCTTCATCAGAGCCTTGCCCCCAATTATCCCACCCTGTAAGACTTTCATTCGTATGTGGTACTTCGATAATTGATTCTGAATTGAACTTATTGCTAATACCCCATAAATCGTCAAAATTATCCAGTAGTTTATTACCATATTGGTTCACTTCCCCTGGTGTGCCGTTGACTTCAGCTAATTGAGCTGCCGCCAAAGCATTTTTACCTTCATACAGATAAACTTTTCCTAAAAGTGCTTGAGCGGCTCCCTTGGTGAACCTACCTGTTTCGGAAGCAACAGTTATAGTTTCTGGCAATACAGTTATTGCATCTAAAAGATCCGTTTCTATGAGTGCGTAAACATCGGCTGGATTTGCTTGAGGTATGTTAAAAATTTCAGCTTGTTCTATGGGTTCCGTTATCAATGGAATGTTCTTGAACATGCGTACCAAATTAAAATAGTAAAGTGCTCGTAACGCCTTTGCCTCGGCGCTAAATCTACTAATTAAACTTGCATCCATTGGAACATCAGGTAATTGTAAGAGCAATATGTTCGCTCTAAAAATTCCTTGGTAGTGATCACTCCAATACGATTGAGGCATAGAGACGGAATTCATATTATATGACGAAAAATCTTGAAGCCCTTGACCATCACTTGCGTTTCCACCACCAGCAAAATGATCATCTGAGCCCGAATTCATCATAGCTACCAAATTATCAAACCCACCAGTATTTTTCTGAAGCCTATCATAAGTAGCTATCAGCCCGGTATAGGCCTGTTCTTCGTTTTCATAATAGTTATTCGTAAGGAATTTGCCTTTAGGCTCAACCTCTAAAAAGTCATCAGAACACGATGTGATTGCACCTAAGACTAATGCACCTATGCCAAAAATGTAAGTATATTTTATAAATTTCATGTTTCCTATTTTTTATTAAAACTGTAAGTTTACACCAACCATATAAGATCTTGCTTGAGGATAATATCCTCTATCAATACCTAAAATGTCTCCACCGATTTCTGGGTCATAGCCCGTATATTTAGTGAAAGTCAACAAATTTTCACCGGTAATGTAAAGTCTCAACTTTTGGGCACCAATCTTGCCAACAACATCTGAAGGTAGGGTGTACCCTAGTTGAACAGTTTTGAGTCGCACATAATTTCCATCTTCTAAATAAAAATCTGAAGCTCTAGAAAAATTACCGTTGGTATCATCATCAGTTAATCTTGGAAAGTCATTTGAAGTTCCTTCCCCTGTCCATCTGCTTAACGCCCTATTTGAATAATTGGCCGTTGGAATGTCAAGTCTGCGTAACCCCTGGAAAATTTTATTCCCTGCCGATCCTTGCCAGAATACCATTGCATCAAACCCTTTGTAGTCTGCATTTAATGTCAATCCGAAGGTATATTTTGGAATACCGCTACCAATAAATGTTTTATCGTCATCTGTGATAGTTCCATCTTCGTTTTCATCAACCCATTTAATATCTCCGGGACTTGCATTTGGTTGAATAAGACCTCCTGAAGAATTCGTATAAGCGTCTATTTCTGCTTGGTTTTGGAAAATTCCATCGGTTTTGAATCCATAAAATGCATTATACGATTGGCCGACTTGCGTTCTAGTAATTGGACCCATTGATTGAAACGAAGCTGTTGCATCTGTAATGAACTCTTTGTCGTTTCCTAAAAAGGTCACTTCATTTTTTAGATAAGAAACATTTCCACTTGCTCGAAAATTCATTTCCCCAAAAGGTTTACTATAACCCAGTTCCAATTCAAGACCCGAATTTTCCATATCGGCAACATTCGCCAACGGATTTTCTATAGCGCCAACATATCCAGGAATGTCGGAACGTTGTAAAATACCGGTAGTTGTTTTCTTAAAATAATCAAACGTTACACTTAAATCATTAAATAATCTGGCTTCAAAACCAACATTCAATTGTGCTGTTTCTTCCCACTTCAAATCTGGGTTATCTGGTGCATCGGGACTATACCCGATCACGACGGTACCGTCGGAACCGTTGGTATAATTACTGCCACCACTCACAGTTGCCAAATACCCAAAATCAGGAATTGCATCGTTACCTACTACGCCATAACCACCCCTGATTTTAAGTTGGCCAATACTATTGTTATCTTTCCAAAAACCTTCTTTAAAAACGTTCCATCCTAAAGAAAAAGAAGGAAAAATACCATAACGGTTATTCTGTCCAAATCTAGAAGAACCATCACGACGAATAATTCCGGTAAAGATGTATTTTTCATCAAAATTGTAATTCAATCTTGAAAATATAGAAGACACTCTATGATCATTACTAGTTTCTGCACCGGCAGTTTTTTGATCTGCAGGTATATCAAAATTAAATGAGGCATCGTTACGATTATCAACAGGCAAATCTGTGAAGGTAACATCTACTTTACTGTTAATATTATCTACGTAAGACCCTTGTCCCAGTAAAAGGGTAAAGTCGTGCTTACCGAATACTTTATTATACGAAAGCGTATTTTCTATATTCCAACCAAAACCCTTCTCCCTACTCCTATAAATACTATTTAATTCCCTGGAATTATTTGCGTTTAAATAATAGGAAGGAGTAAAGTTTTCATCTCCCCAATATGATAATTTCATTCCGCCGGAAGTTTTAAATACCAAACCTTCCATAGGTTGTATCTGTAAATAGGCATTACCGACAATATCATCTGACCATCCATAATTTCCTAACCTTGTCTGTTCGTAAGCCAATGGATTTGTCATTTCTTGTGCAACTATTTCAGAAATTCCATAAGGGTTTCCATTAGCGTCTCTAAAGACAGGCCCATTACTATCGTTATACGGCGACCTGTTTGCAATATTGGGATCTGTAATTACGGCAGGGGTTATAGGATCTAAATTTAGGGCTGAACTTAAAGGGCCACCAAATTCACTATTTGTATTTCCTAAACCAATAGTTTTTTTATGGGCGTACCCAAAGGTTTGACCTACTGTAAATACTTCAGAAATTTTGTGTGTAGAGTTTAGCCTAAAATTCTTTCTGTTGAAATTCGAAATATTTGTTGAAACTATACCTTCTTGATCCAAAAATCCAAACGAGGCATAAAACGTAGATACGTCGTTGCCAGCACTAAGGCTAAGTTCATGCGAAGTACGAATCGCAGAGTCATTAAAGATTAACTCTTGCCAATCTGTTCCACTACCCAATTCACCTAAATTTGGATAAAGTACGGCACCACCTGCAGCAACAGATTTTTCATTCATTATGGCCCCGTATTCAGAAGCATTTAATAAGGATAATTTATTTGCAGGGCCTGATAAACCGGTGAATCCCGTATAGTTAACCTGCATTCTTCCAGAACTTCCGGTTTTTGTAGTAACTAAAAGTACTCCTGAAGCAGCACGAGCTCCATAAATTGCCAACGAAGCTGCATCTTTTAAAACTTCTATAGATTTGATATCTGACTGATTTAAATATCCAATCCCCCCAGAATCTACTATAACGCCATCAACAACCCAAAGCGGGTTGTTACCTCCAGAAGTTGTATTAAAAGTAGTAATACCTCTAACCCTAACTGTAGAGGCATCACCAGGCTGACCAGAATTTGAAGCAATAACAACCCCTGATACCCTACCTTGAAGTGCTTGTTCAACTCTTGCTATTGGCAAATTTTCAAGATCTGATGCCTTTACACTTGAAATGGCGCCGGTTACTACACTCTTCTTTTGTGTACCATAACCAACTACCACTACTTCTTCCAAGGCGGCTACATCATCTTGCATCACAATGGTCAAATCGTCGGAATTCTGGATGGCAATCTCCTGGGGAACAAACCCTATATAGGAGAATACAAGGATATCACCGGTGGAAAGACCGGTTATAGAAAAGTTACCATCGAAATCGGTAGTAGTTCCCGTAGTGGTATTTTTTACCACGATACTTACGCCGGGCAACGGTTCATTAAAACTGGCATCCTTAACAACTCCGCTAATGGTAAGGTCTTGACTATATAATGTTGACATGCAACATAGCATAATAAGAAAAATAAATGTGTTCTTCATTTGTAGTATGTTTTGAAGTCACAATGTATTTCTTAATTGAAGTGAATCAAAAAAGTACACCCCAACAAAAAATATACAT
>CBDULZ010000132.1:0-11992 GCA_965368185.1 uncultured Kriegella sp. | reverse complement strand
AAATACAATGCCGAAATTTTTAAAATAATTTTTTTCATAGGTTGATTTTATAATTTTGCAATGGTTTATAATCAATTCATTAAGGCCTTCTAGACCGAGAATACAAATAGTCATGCAACTACCGAATAAATATACTTTTAAACTCAAGGTTCGAACACTCATTTTAGCATTTGACATATTCGCACCTACTTTAGTTGTGATTATTCAATCACCAACCAGGTGTAGGAGTTTGCCGGTATATTGACAGATACATTTATATTATAATCTCGATCTAAGGTATGCAAACTAGACTTCTTCCCCATTACGATAACCTTCGCAGTTCTGGTCAACCCTGAATAGTACATGGGTAATTTCAGATTTCGCTCCATTGGTTGATCCGTTGGATTGAAAACCATTACCAAGCCTTTATTCTTCAGTTCTGGATTTACATGCATAAAACCATCCCAGTCTTTTCCTGATGGTCTTTTTAAATGGATGATATCACTGTTTAAAATATCACGATATTGTTTGTACCAATCAATTACTTCTATTACAATTTTCTTGGTCTCTTCGGTATCATATAATCTTGGTCCGCGATAACATGATTGCACCCCTGAACCATAATTCTGCATCATTTGGTTCTTATAGTCGGTCAAATGCTCATGCAACGGCTCAATGGTTGCCGCGGCACCTCCTCCATGGTATTGGGTTAGTGGGGTAAAGGTCCAGCACATACTGGGCGTTCGGTCCCACAGCCCATCGTATATATTTTGACGCCCCAGCACCAGTTGGCGGTCGCGTGGCAGGGACCAATTTACCTCCCGATATCCAATGCCGGTTTTATTGCTACCCGAGTTGATATAAAAATCGGGGATGTTCATATAAATTCCCTCGCCTCGCATCCATTTGTAAAGGTCCTGAATTTGGGCATATTGCTTCCATTGTGAATCTTCTAGGCCATTGTGATGGGCATGGGTCGTCGATGCACACACATTTCCAGGGTATGAGCCGTCGTTTTCAAAAACGTTCATGCCTGTTTTGGTAAAGAATTTTTTAATTTTCCGGAAGTATTCATGGCCCCATTCGCTCGCCAGGCAAGGAGAAGATCCAAATATCATTCCACCCCTTTTACCGGTCTCGGGATTGATTACATCGACCTCATCACTGATCCACCGGCTCGATAGCAACGAATAACCACCCAGTTCGATACCCTTACTATGGGCATAATCAACCATCCTCTTATATTTTTGGTAATTGGCTTCGGACTCATCTTCCATATTTACACCACTACCAAAACTTAGAATAATCATCTCGTAACCCACCTCGGCACATTGATCAACCGCTGTTTTTATTACGTCTTCATCGGAACTGACCAAATGTAGAAAAATTGGGTTTTCGGTAACCCAAGGTGATATAGTACGATACATTTTTCTCAAAAACAGCCCGCGACGTTCCTGTCCCCTGCTATCCAAGGGTGTCTCCCAGACCCTGAATGTTGTCAAGGATTCACTGGGAAGTATTGCCGAATCAGGGCCCAAAGGAGGTTTTACCTCCAAAAGGCAGGGCAAGTTCAACGGATAATTGGTTTGCGAGGTATACCTCGGGTCTTTTTCCCAATAGGTCGTCTTATCCGAATTTTTCTGTTGCATGCCACCGAACGCATAATCGCTCTCGATATGGATGTTCGGTTTTATCCAATAATCAGGTGTTCCCACAAGATTTTCACCTTCAACCATGGCAAGCTGTTCTAACTTAAAGGCATTGAGCTGTACCAACAGCTCGCCCGTATTGATTACTTCTATCCATTTGGAAAGAGTAGGGATGCCATCGTAAAGTGCAAAATGTACTTTGACGAGTATATTGTCCTTTTTTAGGGTAAAGACCAGTTCCTTACCTGTGGGCATTTCTTTGTTGGAGGCCCATCGAACACGTTTCCAAGCCATACGGTCGGTAAGTTCCCTTACCTCAAAATTATCAACCAAAAAAGAATTGTTCAATACAGACAATTGATCTACCCATTTCATTAAAGTATAGCCGTATTCGGGTTGTTTACTTAGTCCACCAATGGGGTAATTGACACCATCGATGGTCAGCACTCCTTCGTTGGAAACACTTCTCAAAAGGCTCTCCCCGGTCATTTGATTCATATAATCGATGGTCGCTAAATTTGGGAGCAAACGAAATGTTCTTGAAATTAATCCATTGGAGAGTACAATATCCTTGCCTGTATTGGTCTTGTAAGCGTTTGCTTTGACCTTGGAATTATCGATGAGCCAATCGTAGTCTGGACGTTCTAAGGGCAATGTAATCTCGGGAAGCGCCTCTATTGCCCTTTTTAAGGACATACTGACTGCAGAAGACAATTCTTGTTTTTCTCCCGTATATTCTTGCTCGGCAATTGCAGGCGCAATTTCCATGTATTCGATCTGAGGATCGATCCAGACAGCATGGTCACCGCTTACGCCATCTCCACTATCTTCAACCACAAGTTCCAATACTCCACGTTTTACCTCCAAATCAATTTTTTTGGCTTTAACACCTTGATGCATCAAACCGCTATTGAATACTTCCTTGCCATTGTGTAAAACCTTAAAAATAACACTGCCCTTGTCTACCTTTCCCTCTTTGCCCTCTACACCGATAAACTGTTTTGAGGTGGGAGTAACGTTATAGAAAAAGCGCTTGCCATCGGTTAAAGGAATGGTTTTTATACTAGGTGCCGAATAGTCGATTTGAGAATCGTTTACACCGATTTTTGCGGTAAATCGATGGCCATTGTTCATTTTTATCTTAATCCGCGACTCGGCGTGGACACCGATGCCTCTCTCGAATTTTTCGCCGGCGACCGACAACCCCTCCCCTGTAATCGATTTATTTTTAATAGGCGCACTATACGTCTGATTGGCCAATGCAATTTCCAAATCACCAACTTCGACCGAAGTCTGAGATAGCAATGTAGAACATATTCCTACATTCATTAAAAATAAAAGAACTGCTTTATCGTACATTTTTAAATTAAACATAAAGGGCATTTTCGTATCTGGTATTTCATTTTTAACTCCATCTTTCCAAACAGGAATGCTTGCATATGAAAGCGGAAAAACAAGAATAAAACATACACTACTGTAAATCGACCTAATTAAGCACATTGGGACATTTTTTTTACGTCTTACTAACCATTGGGTCGCTCAATTTGAGCAATAAGTCATACAAAAGCGACGAAAAAAAGACGTTTCCGCACCTACCTGTTATCGGGAAAATAATTAAAAAATGGAATCGAATAAAATTAGTCTGCGTCAAGTTTTGAAACGATGGCCTAAATGTATTGAAGAATATGTGATAAATGTGATTTGACATACAAAATTAGGGTGCCAACTGTAGTCATACCAGATGTATTGATTGTTCCCATTCATTAATTTGCCGGGCAAGAGATATGAATCTTTTGTTTACCCTAAAACAAAAAAATAAATTATAATTTGTTCTCCCTTAATAAGCTAACCGTTCTGTAAATAATTCAAGATTCTTTTTTGGTCTATCGGGTTGCTAACATTCTCTTTAATATCGAATAGTAACGCCTCTTTTTCCTCGGCAAGGGCTGCGGTATCTTCATCCGACAAATTTGGAGCCTTTGTTATAAAATGTAATGTTGCCACTAGTTCAAAGAGCACGGCACTATCCTTTTTAGCATAATTTCGAATGGGCTGTACAACAATACGCAGAATTTCATTGGTCGAAATATTATTCCTTATTAAAAGTGTTTCACTATCACGGACATACGCAGAGACCACCTTTGAAAATTGTAACCTGACCCTAAGTAGTTCGGCCAAATTCCCTATCGCATCGATTGCCGTACCTGGATCATTTATACCGGGCGAAAGTGCCTTAACGGCAATTTCCATTAATTTTATCATACCACTTATCCCTTTGTCTCCTTCATGCCTTTTCGACGAGATATCTAGACAAAAAAGAAGGTCTTTTTGCTCCTCTTTATTAAGAACATGCTTTGTTCGTAAAACCGGCATCCCCTTCCAGAGATGCTGCCCAACATAAGGAATGACCTCTATTTGGTTATTCTGCCCCAGTAATGAATTTGTCATTAAAGAGCCGTCGAAACCTTTATAATAGCCATTTTCAGAATTGTAAATGGTATGCCAGTTTTCAGTGTCAATATATTGCAAGGATACTTCTCGACCGGATTTAGACTTCAATTCTGAATCTAAATGCCTCATGCTAGACTCAAAAATGCGATTTGTGATGTGATTGATTTGTATGGCGGTTGAAATACTATGTATAAAATAAACAAAGAATCCAATACAAACAAGGGCAAACAATGCCGCCAACATCGTTGAAAGCCCCATCGATTCTGAATCTATTCCGTAAGCCCCCAAATATATAAGCACGATAGTACAATATAAAAGGGTACCTATGTAAATACCGAGAATGATCTGATGCTTTTTGTTCGAGATAAGGTTTGGTAACAATCGTGGAGAGAAATTAGACGAAGCCTGGTTAAGTACTACCATAACCATCGTAAAGCTGAACACTGTCAACGAAAGAATACCTCCGATAAAGGTTGAAAGTATAGATCTGGCCGTTTCAAAATCCTGAATAAAAAGATACGACAGATTTTCCTTGAGCGCAACCACCGTTTCGGTATTCTCGAGTTCCAATACGACCATGGAAAGGACAAAAAAACCAAAGCTTATCATTACAGGATAAAAGGCAATGCTCTTCAATACATCGTAATAGACCTTTTTCAATGATTTAAGTACCTCTTTCAATAGCTTTAATTTACTAATTTAACGACACGTGCTTAAGAATTCTTGCTCTGAGAGGTTGTGGGAACATCCCTTAAAACCACTAAATTCAAATACCCAAGAAATCAAAATACAAGATACGTGGTTTCTCAAAAAGTGTACTACGCTATTACGATGATTATTAGCCCAATAAATCTCTTTACCACACTACTTCAAATCTCATTTAATGCAAAAGTGTCAATTTATAAATTGATAAGATCAACAATGCTAGCTCCCGATCCTTAAATTGTAGATGTGATTTAAACGAGTTGATTTGAACAATTTTCAAATCAAAGGATTGAAAAATAATTTGGTTGGTTGTTATGAATGGCCCCGGTAAACTTTTTACACTGGGGTCATTTTTAGATTTTTCTAACCGAAAGTGACTCAAAAAACAACGTCCAATTTGTATTGATTTCAAAATCACCCCTTCCTTCTACTAAAAACAAAACTGAGAAAACTATTTCTAAGCGGTTGCTAACAAATTGTTTTGGCCGCGTTTTTTTGGAATACAGCAAGCAATCCTTTCTTTAGAGCAAAGCCAATTTCGGTACTCAAACTACATTTGGAATTATATTTATAAGGATGTTGAGCAGTACGCATCCATATCATTAATCAAGGTACTGTCAATTTAAATTTACACAGATGAAAACATATACAGAAAAAGTAGGAAGCAAATTAAACGATTTATTAGAGAAAACTTATGATGCCGAAAAGGGTTTTAAAAAAGCCGCAGATAATGTAAAAAACATCCCTTTAAAAAATTATTTCGAACGTAAGGCTCAGGAGCGCTATGATTTCGGACATGCATTAAAAAATGAAATCAGGGAATTCGGTACCGAAGTGGATAAGGGCGATAGTTTTACCAGCAAAGCACACCGTTCATGGATGGACATCAAAGCACTTTTTTCAACCGATAATGAAGAAGCCATGCTTGAGGAAGCTATTAAAGGTGAAAAGGCTGCTCTAGAAGAATATAATGATGTTCTTAATGAGACTTCTTTGCCTTCGACCACTGCAAATCTTTTGGTCTCTCAAAAAAACCATATAACTAGTGGCCTCAATACTATAAAAGGTCTTGATGATTTAAAATAAATTGTGAAAAAGAAGCCCGATTGATAGAAGGATGCCTTAAGCAGGCATCCTTTTTTACTTGCGATACGAAAACCCTTGAAGTCTTGAATTTATATAAAGGAAACTAACCACCATTGTCAAATACTCCCGCCTACCATTCTAATAACAGCGTAAAATTCGCCGTGTCTATTAAAATTGATCAAAACTGGCCTACCTTACTTGGAATGCGTCAATTTTTGATTTGATATGGCCAAGTCTAATAGTTTTATTTAAAGACCTTTACATTAATATAAGTAGCAGAGGCTACGACATTCTTGTATCGAAGAATGCTATTAAGTTAAACCTAAAACTAGAAATTATGTTACGTTGGACTGTCACATTTGTCATTTTGGCTATTATTGCCGCAATATTTGGATTTGGAGGAATAGCAGCAGGCGCTGCAAGTATCGCTAAAATTTTATTTTTCATATTCTTGATACTATTTGTGATTTCACTTATTTCCGGAAGAAGAAAAGTTTAATAAATAAAAAACCTAAATAAGAACATTATGAAGAAATTAGCATATATATTTTTATTCGCATTTTTAACCACTACCGTCCTATCAAGCTGTAGAGAAGATAAGTCGGCGGGTGAAAAGATTGAGGATGGTATTGAAGAAGTCGGAGACGGTATTGAAGAAGGTGCCGAAGAAGTTGAAGACGCCGTTGACGACAATTAAACTCTAGAAGTAAATCGATATTCTTGAAAAAGGTTAAGTATCCCCCGACTTAACCTTTTTTTTTGAATGTTGACATGACTAATTTTTATTGTTATCGGCCTTTTCCAGGGCATCCTTAAACTCTACATCTTCATCAAAAACCCCTTTATAAGCCTTTATCCAAGCATTCTTAAAAATATTTAACACCGTCGGCAGAACCCTTGATTTGACATTATTTAAATCTCCCTCAATTGGAACTTTGGTCGCCAAAGTATTGTTTTTTTGATTCTTGAGAACAAATTTGAAAAAACCTACAAATCCTTCCCATAACTTTTCAAAAAATTTATCTTCCCTCTCGATTAGCTTAGAATCTTTGAGTATGGGTTTCACATATCCTGTAAGAAAACCGTCGGCAATGGCAAATTCACTAAATAGACTAAAGTCACCTTCGGCGAAATCGATACCTGCATAATATTTTGTGAAATCATTCAGGGCGGGAACCGAGGCATTTTCTAAAGAAAAAGAAATGTCCATATCTGGAACCTGCTTGAGCAAATTCATCTTTCCATCCATTTTAAAGTCCCCTTCTCCAATAGATACCGCCGTAGCGTGCACTTCTGAAGGCAAGGTTCTTTCCTTTTCTACTACATTACGAAGATTAGTGGCTGTCAGATTAATGTTATTCAGGTACAAATCAATGGTAGGATCGGCGGTCAGCTCAACGAAAGCCGCTTTACCTTCAATGATTTTTAGATTGTTGATGTCGATGGGAACTAAATCTGTTAGTGCCTTGGTCCAATCATCAATTTCGGGATCGGTCGCATCAGTAGTCTGTTGATCTTCGAATACATAGCTTATTTTTGGCCGGGCCATTATAATTTCACTAACAATCTTTCCTTTTAGCAGTGATTTCCATTCGATTGAAATATCGGTCTTTTCAAAGTCAAGAAATGGTACTTCAGAACCGGCATTTACCTTATTCAAATACAGGTTATGGATGACGTAGGCACCACGGATTAAGGAAATATCGATATTGGAAACCTGGCCATAATATCCAGGTATATCTGCCAAAACTCCATTCACATATTTCTTTACGAAGAAAGGCAATAGTAGTCTTAGCAAGACCAATAATGCTACTATAGTAACGGGTATAACATATCTCTTCTTTTTATAACGCTTTCGTCGTTGGTCTTTTTTCTGCATGCCAAATTTCTTTTTCCACTATTTTTCCGATGGAAAAACATACTCAAACCATTAATTTTAGGTTTTTTTTATCCCCGCACTATCATTCTCGATAAATTTCACATAATCAGATGGGTTCTTTATCGCCAGAACGTTATTCCCTTTTATGACTATCGGATAAGCCAATACCGAAGGTTTCTTTTCTAAGATCCGTAACCAGTCATGTTCATCCAAATCGACTTTTTCAGACCCATATTCTTCCACAAAATCTGGGTGTTCTTGATCGATCAGTTCCCCAACATGAATATTTAAATTAGATGCGATTTCTGCCCATTGCGTACCCGTTACCTTCGTTTTCGAAACATCTACAGCCAATATTCGTTCTTCCGAGGGTGTGACGTAGGCATACGTTTGTTTGCCAATTGTATTTTCTGAACTGTAGTACAGTGTTATTTTGTTTTTGTTCTTTGCTATTACTCCCATAGTCATATTCTTTGATGATTATATTAATCGGTTATATAATTTAAGAATTATTTCTTCTTTTTAGCTTTTCCCGTTAGGGTCGACATGGTTCCATCTTCAACATTGATCCACAAGTAATTAAAGAACGACTTGGTAGGATCTCTTTCTACCTCGATGACACCATAGCGAAAGCCATCAGCGGCAGTTTTCGACCCATCGTTAATAAATATTTTACCAATGGCCGTCAAAAATTTATTGATCCCCAATCTATTTTTTTTTAGAACGGAGAACTGAAAATCTTCATATTTCATTTTCATATCCCCACTCGACGAAATCGCATCACCACTTACTGTAAAATACAACTCATTTACCACACCCTTTGCATTCGCCCTAAGATTAGAGGACAGAAAATCGTTAAGGCTTGCCGCATGAAAATCTTTCACAACACCTGAAGCAACAAAACGATCGTTCTTACTTGGATCTTCGAACGACCAGTTTAATTCCAACTGCGCTTTATTCATTAATTTGGCTTTGGCATTTACCGATGTACTTATGGCCCTGTTTGACACGTTTTCGAGTATTGCTTCTAAGTCAGCAAAAATAAGCGGTGCGGGCTTCGCCACTTCTGTAACATGCTCGGTGTACGTTACACTGCCATTCTTAATAATAATTTTAGGTATGCTCAAATCAATAGGCAATTCACGAAGCATTTGACTATATAATTTCTTCTTCTTTAAGTCGTCTGGCACCAATTTATCCCTATATATTTCAAGAACGGGCCCATGAATAAAACCCTGCTGAATGTTTAGAAAAAAAACGCTTTTCTTAAAGCCGAAATTGATATCCTCTATTTCTAGCTGCGGGATTTTTAAATCAACATGATCTTGCTCTACAGACAAGTTTTGTGACAGTTCTGATTTACTAAGTTTTGTAGCCAGGGTTAAATGCCGCATGGTGGCCTTCTTTGGTTTCAATTGTAGTTCTGAAGCCCTAAAAATCTCATACGGTCCCAAGTCGACAAAAATATCTTTAGTCGTTAATTCGTACCGATCGTACTGTACCGGTATTTTGTTTTTAATGAGTTCAGGTCCGGTCTTACCTCCTGTCAAAGAAAAATTTATATTCTCTATCGCCACTTTGATATTATCTTTGCTGTCTTTTAACAACAAAAGATTGCCATTTTCGACAATTATCTCACCTACCTCGATAGTCTTTAAAAGTTGAACGACGCCCTTTGAAATTGTATCTTTTTGTGGCAAAACACGATCTAAAAAATACTTCACTTTCGGTTTATCTACATGAATGGCATCTATGTGGATGGAACTATTCACAAAAAAATCCCAATAGCCAAAATCATCAATAGTCAACTGGTCAATCTGAACGTTAGTTTGTAACAAAGAAGAATCGCGTTCGTAAAAATCTAAACTTATTTTTTCAAATTCAATGTTGCCCTTTAGTACATTTACCTGTACATTTTTATAGGCCAATTCAATGTGTTTGGGAATTTTCTTTTTTAAGAAATTGGCAATCATGTCTTTGGCCATCACTTGAGACACAACAAATACCAACAAAAAAATAGCGCCAAATGCAATTAGAAATGTAATCGTTATATTTCTCTTTCTTTTTTTTGTCATGGAAGCACACTAGCCAAATTTACATTCCTAGTCAAGATAGACATCAAGATGCAACATACTAGAAATATTTTATGACGTTTTCAACAATTTGTTTAACTGTAAAGACCAAATCGATTTTATACGCTATTGCTTTTTACTATATTCCGACGAAACCAAAATTGGCCTAAAAATATATGGCACTTGCGTTTCAAAAGATACTAAATAATGAAGCCTCATTTGATTCTCCTTTTTATTATGACATTAATCTCGTTGAACGCACAACACAAGGCTCCTGTATCAATTGAAAATGAGGCCGCCAAAGCACTCGACTTCTATCCAGAATTAAATGATACGCCTATAACTTTCAAATTCAAAAATCACATCAAAAAGTCTACCATGCGGGCCCAACCCAAATTTTGGAGTCTGTTCAAGTCACGAAAAAAAAGGGCTTATATTATTTTGATAAGTAAAAAATTTAAGATTTCCGGAAAAGAATTTCTGACCGAAAATGTACCTAAAAACATTTTAATTGGCTGGCTGGGACATGAACTGGGGCACGTTATGGATTATAAACATCGAAGTAGCTTAAATTTGATTTGGTTCGGAATAAAATATACATTCTCTGGAAGCTATATCAAAGAAGCTGAACGGGCCGCCGATTCTTTTGCTGTCTCATCTGGCATGGGACAATATATTTTGGATACAAAAAACTTTATCCTGAACCATGCCGACATCGATGCAATATATAAGCAAAGAATAAGAAGATACTATTTGTCACCTGAAGAGATAATGACTTTGGTCAAAGAACGTGAAGCCGGTTTTGAAGCATCTGAGGTCCGAAAATGACCATAGCTATTTTCGTACTTGAAAATTATACTGTCAAATTTCTAATTGCTTTGGGCTACGAAATCTTCCCACTCTTGAAATTTTTCTTCACCCATCACACGTTCCATTTTTACCTGCCCACCTTTCTTTTTGTTCTTTCCGTTCCAATCGTAAAAAACGGTTGGTGCAACTGCTTCAACCTTAACCCCTTTTAAGGCTTTCGACCGAGCGACACTGTAATTCTTATTCGCTTCCTTTAAAAAATCATCAAGCTCATCGGCAAGTTTTGAATTATCTACTGTGTCCTCGGTACCCAAATACCAACAATGATAGAATTCATCATCCATTCGTTTGGCACACAAGGTATATTCGGGAACCTTAATACCAAACCGATCTTCTAAATGTTGTACGGCATCGTTCAATTTATTAACCGACAACTGCGAACCCACTGTGTTTAGAAAGAACTTCGTACGCCCCGTAATTTTTATTTCGGTTCTTTTGATATCCGTAAATTCAATAGTATCACCAATAATATAACGCCAGGCCCCGGAAACCGTGCTTATAAGCAATACGTAATCTTGACCTAATTCAACTTGTGACAAGGTCAAAGATGGCGCCTCGTCGGTCAAAGACCCGTCTTGGTTAATATATTCTGGCTTAAAAGGAACAAATTCAAAATAAATGCCCCCATCGGTGACCAGTTGCATGGCATCGGTTTCGGGCCTGGCCTGAAAAGCGATGAACCCTTCGGATGCCAAATAAGTATCGATTACGGTTATCGGTTTCCCTAATAGGGAATTGAAACTTTTCTCATAGGGCCCGAAAGCAACCCCTCCAGAAGTATAGACTTGAAAATTGGGCCAAATGTCATGAATGTTGTCTAAATTGTGATATGCGATTACTTCCTGTAACATTAACTCCATCCAAGAGGGTATACCACTTAAGGCGCCAATATCCCAGTTCGGTGCTTCTTCGGCTATTTTTCGTACACGTTCGTCCCAATCATCGATTTCGGAAATTTCTTCCCCAGGCTTATAATACCCCCTGAACCACGTTGGAATATTGCTGGCACTTATTCCGCTGATTTCACCTTCTTCATGACCGTCTACTTCGGCAAGGTCAGTTGAACTACCCAACATCAAAATACCCTTTTCAAAAAAATCGGCCGGCAAATCAAAATTACTCAACGCATATACCTGTTCCACACCCGCTTGACGAATCGCCTTTATCATTTCCTCGGTAACCGGAATTCGTTTACTGGACTTGCCCGTAGTACCTGAACTCAATGCAAAATAGTCGGGAGTACCCGGCCAAGTCACATCGGTTTGGCCATCATGTAGCCTCTGCCACCATGTTTCATTTAT
>CBDULZ010000131.1:0-12007 GCA_965368185.1 uncultured Kriegella sp. | reverse complement strand
TCTTCCCGCTCGGTTTTCATGGCATCGGGCATACGCAGCGCCATTTCCAATAATCGCAAATCATCACCATCGGCAATAGACCGCAATTGTTTCATGTAATTGCGAATGGCGGCTTCATTTACCTCGGCGGAAGTTTCATCACCTGTAAACTCTACGTACAGACCGAAATCGACCTTCCCCCGTACCAAAGAACTAGCGATAATTTTACGTAAATCAAGCTCTTTTTCGCGATAGGCAGATGGCATTCGCGCATTCAAATCCAGACTTTTACTATTCAGTGATTTTAATTCTACGGTAATTTTTTTGGAAGGAAGTTGTATAACATGCTTGCCGAAACCGGTCATGGATTGAATCATAGATTGATTTTAAATTTTGGCAAAGATACTGAGATCGTTAGTTTTTTGGCCTCCCGTTTTTATGGAATCGCTTTTTGAGCAATCTTTCACAACAGTATATTCCGATACCGGCCCATAAAAGCATCACAAAAAGAGAACTAAAATGTGCTTTTTCGGGAAAAACAACATAGACCAAAATTCCTAAAACCAATAGTAAAATTCCAAAATAAAGGAATATGGAGGCACTTGTTTTATTGGCAAACGCCCATGCTTGTTGGCTTGACATGCTACGCCTAGTGCGATAACCATAAAAACGATTTATTTTTTTAGGTGGTAACCATTTCATGAGCAGTTCCATCGCACTAAAAATCGGGCCATAAACTATGCTTTCAAGCAACGTTCCCCAATACATAATATCATAACTCTCTTACCCAAATATTCCGGAAGCTAACACGGCTATTGTCACCATGATCCTGAAGTTTTAGGGGGCCCTTACCATGTGAGGGATTTTTAGGCCAACCTATATAAGGCGTAGTTCCCTTAATTTCAACATGGTCTTGAATTAAAACACCATTGTGCAGTACCGTTATGGTACCCGATTTTATCTTTGCCCCCTTGGCATTAAATTCCGGGGCATGGTAAATAACGTCATAGGTATTCCATTCCCCGCTCGGCACTGAAGCCATTGCCAGGGGAGCGTGTTGTTTATAAATTGATCCTACTTGTCCATTTACATAGGTGGGGTTATCATTTTGGTCCAATACCTGTAGTTCGTAAAGACCGTTTAAGAAAATACCGCTATTCCCCCTATGCTGTCCCTTGTCATTTACATCTTTAGGGGAGCGCCATTCAATATGCAATTGTATATCGCCGAAATGCTGTTCGGTTTCAATATCACCGGCTTTATTCTTGACGGTCATGCTGCCGTCATCGTTTAAAATCCAATTTGCCGCTGAATTGTCTTTTGAACTGACCCAACCATCTAAACTAGTGCCGTCAAAGAGTACAATGGCATCACTCGGCGGACTGCCTTCGAATGAAGGCTCTACCCGCGGTACGGTAGGTTCATAAAACTCTGTTTCCTCTGGTTTCGTTGGCTCGGTTCCGGTATATTCTTCGTGTACGATAACTTGATCTTCCTTTTCTTTGGGCTCCAGTGGATCTATCTTTACTTCTTCTTGACAAGAAACCACTGCTAGCGTCGAACATAATGTGAATAAAAAGAAATTCTTCATTTTTAGAGTATTGGCTTTTAATGAAACAACTACAAATTTGTTCAATTGGCACAAAAAAACAGCCGGCATTTAAGGCAAGGTGGACACCTCAAAACTCCGACTGTCTAATTTTCTAAAGTTCCTTTATTTTAATATTACGAAAAGCGACCACATCACCGTGATCTTGAAGCCCGACTTTTCCGGTTTTGTACTTTGCAAAGCCTTCCCATTTTTCAAATTTACTTCCCTTCAATAGGGCTTCCAAATCGTCACCTCCAACAGGAAAAGTAGCCACTTCTACACCATTCAGTACTGAACTCCCTTTATTAGTATTATGATCAACTGTAAGAACGAAGGTATTCCATTCCCCGACTGGTTTGGTGGCATCTTTTGATGGTTCGACCAAATCGTAAAGAGCCCCGGCCTGATGCGTTGTGCCATTTTTGGCATCGGGGTGTTTTTCATTATCGAGTACTTGAATCTCCAAACCCGTGTGATAAGGTTTTACGAACTTTTCATCATCGTTAATGCCCCAAAAAATGCCGCTATTGCCTCCTTCGGAAATCTTCCATTCAAGCGATAAGACAAAGTTGGTATACTCTTTCTTGCTGACGATATCTAAAATCTGACCCTTCTCCCTTTCAGCAGGAGGGTTAAAAACGATAGCGCCATCTTCAATATTCCAATGAGTTCCTGGATCACCTCCCTGATAAAGTTCCCAAGCATCTAAAGAAGTACCATCGAAAAGTGTGGTCCATTCATCCTCCGAATTCGTTTGGTTCAAAGATTCTGTCGCGGGTTCCGTGGCAACATCCCCCGATTCCTTTTCCGTTTTATCTTTACAACCCACAATACATATTGCCATTAGTAAAAACGTTCCTAATTTTTTCATTTATTTCGATTTATAGTTTTTAAGTTCCTAATATTTTTTTCAAAACAGATTTATCGATTGCAGCCCCCGCAAAATCATCAAAAGTCTTCTCAGTGGCTTCGATAATATGATCTTTAATAAAAATGGCTCCTTCACGCGCACCTTGCTCCGGACTTTTGATACAACATTCCCATTCCATAACTGCCCATACGTCACAGCCGTACTGGGTCAGCTTTGAGAAAATAGTTTTAAAATCAATCTGACCGTCACCTAAAGAACGGTACCGGCCCGCACGATCACCCCAATCATTATAGCCACCAAAAGCCCCTTTCTTACCTGTAGGGTTAAACTCTGAATCCTTTACATGAAACGAACGTATAAACTCATGATAGTGGTCGATATACGTAATATAATCAAGCTGCTGTAATACAAAGTGGCTCGGATCATATAATATATTCACCCTTTTGTGATTTCCGGTCGCTTGTAGAAACCGCTCAAAAGTATCACCATCATGAAGATCTTCACCAGGGTGAATCTCATAACAGACATCAACGCCTTCTTCATCAAAATGGTTCAAAATGGGCATCCATCGCTTGGCCAGTTCTTCAAATCCCATTTCAACTAATCCAGCGGGGCGCTGCGGCCATGGGTGCCACGTATGCCATAATAATGCACCTGAAAAAGTAGCATGGGCCTTCAGCCCCAATCGTCGGCTAGCAGTCGCCGCCTTCTTCACCACATCTACCGCCCATTCTGCACGGGCCTTCGGGTTGTTTTTGACCTTATCGGGTGCGAAATTGTCGAACATAAGGTCATAGGCCGGGTTTACGGCAACCAACTGCCCTTGCAAATGCGTCGACAGTTCTGTAATTTCCAATCCGTATGAATTCACTTTCCCCTTCAGCTCATCACAATACGTTTGGCTCTCGGCTGCCTTATCGATATCGATTAAAAAACTTTCCCATGTAGGTATCTGAATTCCTTTATATCCGAGATCAGATGCCCATTTACACATACCGTCCAAAGAATTGAACGGAGCCTCGCTATCTACAAATTGTGCCAAAAAAACGGCCGGTCCTTTAATTGTTTTCATTTATATAGTGTTCTATTATGTTTCTGTACTGATTAAATTTGAGGAGTTATTAAGAATAAATCCTATATTTAATTCTTGAAAATTCCCCTTTCTACCTAATTTCCTCGGGAAGTCATAAATATAGGAAAACCATCAGTATTAAAACAAGAAAAACAATATGAATCAAGGAGTAGAATATGATGCCATCGTCGTAGGCACTGGAATTAGTGGGGGTTGGGCGGCCAAAGAG
The DNA here is from genome assembly GCA_965368185.1 of uncultured Kriegella sp. GTDB lineage: Bacteria > Bacteroidota > Bacteroidia > Flavobacteriales > Flavobacteriaceae > Kriegella. The sequence continues at coordinate 8,265 of CBDULZ010000131.1, read as the reverse complement.
CTTTGTGAACAAGGTCTGAAAACCTTGGTCCTGGAACGCGGGCCAATGGTGGAACATATTAAAGATTATAAGACCATGAACGATGACCCATGGGATTATGAACTTAAAGGAGAGCTTTCAAAAGAAGATAAAAGAAAGCAACACATTCAAGCTCGAATAGGATGGGCCCCGAAAGAAGATAACAAACATTTTTTTGTTAATGATCTAGACCACCCTTATGTCGAAACGAAACGATTTGACTGGATCCGCGGATATCATGTGGGCGGCAGGTCGCTAACTTGGGGAAAACAGTGTTATCGGTGGAGCGACATAGACTTTGAAGCGAACAAAAATGATGGAATTGGCGTAGACTGGCCCGTACGCTATAGTGATATAGCTCAATGGTACGATAGGGTGGAGGAATATATTGGGGTAAGCGGTCAAAACTTGGGACTAAAACATCTTCCTGACGGAAAGTTTCAACCGCCGATGGAACTTAACTGTGTAGAGAAAGACTTACAATCGTCAATGCAAAAGCAATTTGACGATGGTAGGCTACTTACCATCGGCCGAGTTGCCCATATCACAGATCCCCAAGCAGATTTCGAAGGACGACAGACTTGCCAATACAGAAATAGGTGCTCGAGAGGTTGCCCTTTCGGAGGATATTTCAGCAGTAACTCTTCCACCCTTCCGGCAGCGGAACGCACCGGAAATATGACGCTTAGACCGAACTCCATCGTGCATGAAGTTATTTATGACGATACTACTAAAAAAGCCACTGGAGTACGGGTAATCGATACAGAAACGCATGAAAAACTTGAATTTAAGGCTAAAGTCATTTTTTTATGTGCCTCATCGATGGCCTCGGTCGGCATTCTATTACAATCAAAATCTAAACGTTTCCCGAACGGATTAGGCAATGATTCCGATGCCTTGGGACGAGGTATCATGGACCATCATTACCAATTGGGAGCGAGTGCAAAAGTAGATGGTCATTTAGACAAGTATTATAAAGGCAGAAGGCCCAACGGCTTCTATATTCCGCGTTTTGTCAACCTCGACAAAAAAACAAAGCGCAAAGATTACATCCGTGGTTTTGGGTTTCAGGGAGGTGCGAGCAGAGGCGATTGGTCAGAGTCGGTTGCAGAACTGGGTTATGGGGCAGATTTGAAGAATGAAATTTTAAAACCTGGAAATTGGAGTATCGGGGCAACAGGTTTTGGGGAATTTCTACCCTATGATGACAATAGAGTGACTTTGAGTATTACAGAAAAAGACCAATGGGGTTTGCCTCAATTGGATTTTGATGTGGAATTCAAAGAGAATGAATACAACATGCGTGAAGACATAAAAAAAGAAATAGCCGCAACATTCGAGGCTGCCGGTTTTAAGGATATATCAGTTTACGATAATGCCACCGGTCCGGGATTGGGGATACATGAAATGGGAGGTGCTAGAATGGGGCACAATCCGAAAACCTCGGTTGTCAACAAACACAATCAAATTCATGCCGTACCTAACGTATATGTCACCGATGGTGCCTTTATGTCGTCTTCGAGTTGTGTAAATCCTTCATTAACGTATATGGCATTTACCGCAAGAGCCGCAAGTCACGCCGCGAAACAATTTAAAGCGGGTAAGTTCTCATAAAAGTAGCTGGAGAACGTCTAGATAACGAAATTAATCGATTATTCGCTTTAGTTTAAGGGTAATACCCTATTTTACCATCGCTTTTAAAAAAAAGAATCGGTTGGGTAAAAGTAATAGAATAGAAAAACAATAATGGACAACGCTTCGGCCAGAAATATGTGGGGGGATTTTTTAGACGCCCATCTCGAGTATGCTTTTGTAGATGCACCCAAAGTGATTCACTTCTGTGATAATGAGCTGGATGCCAATGAATGTGTAAAGCTTGTTAAAATGGGTATTAAAAAAGCCACATCCCCTTCACTGCTGGGATTGCAGTACCGTAACGAGCCCTTACCTAAAATAGGGGATTTTATGGTTATTACCGACTGGGAAGGCACGGCGCAATGTATTGTAAGAACCACTTCTGCACGACTCAAGCCCTATTTTAGTATTGATGAGGCGTATGCCCGCCTTGAAGGGGAAGGTGACCTAAGCCTTGATTATTGGAAGCGTGTACATTGGGACTACTACGAGCGGGAACTAAGACCGTTTGGGCGGGTGCCCCGCGAAAGCATGATTATCGTTTGTCAAGAATTTGAAAAGGTTTTTGAGCGTTAACATCACTGTCAATACTTCAAGAACCAAGTTCTTTTACAGCAATACAACAAGAAAACCCGTCGGCTTAAAAATCAAAAAGCTGACGGGTTTTTAGTAAAATGTATTTTATGCTATTCCATGTCTATCCAGACATTTCCACTTTTATGTGACGCCACCGTGGCCTCGATAAAGTTCATACCGCGAACACCATCATGCATGGTCGGGTATTCCCCATCATTATTTGCTTTGCCACGTATGGCATTTGCAACACCCAAATAGATATTGGCCATAGAATCAAAAATTCCCTCAGGGTGCCCTGCCGGCAACTTGGTGCCGTCCAAAGAAAGTTCACTATTATAGGCGTGGCCCGGCTTATAAATTTGGGTAGGCTCTGTATCGCTCATTTTATAAAGGAAATTAGGACGCTCTTGTTCCCACCGGAAAGATGCTTTTTCCCCATAAATCGCAATTGCCAAACCGTTTTCTTCCCCGGTGGCCACCTGACTGCCACGAATGACTCCTTTTACATAATCGCCCATACGGATAAGAACAGTGCCATCGACATCCATTTGGTTGTCTTCATACAGGTAATTGAAATCGCATAACAATGATTTTACCTCAAGCCCCGTAGTATACTCGATTAGATTAAAAGCATGCACGCCGATATCGCCCATACAAGAACTAATTCCTGCTTTTTTCGGATCCAAACGCCAAACTGTGGAACGCTGTGCCTTGTCGTGAATAATAGGGTTTATCCATCCTTGATAATAGCGTGCATCAATTTTATGAATTTTTCCAAGAGCACCGGCCTTGATCATTTCACGCATTTGACGTACCATAGGATAACCCGTATAGGTATGGGTGAGCGCAAAGATAGTTCCAGCCTTTTTATGAGCTTCCTGAAGAGTTTTTGCCTCTTCCAAGGTTGTGGTCATGGGTTTTTCACAAATGACATGAAACCCGTTGTCCAATAATTTTTTGGCCATCGGAAAATGCAAAAAATTGGGTGTCAGTACCGAGCAAACTTGAATTCGTTCTTCTTTGGGAAGTTTCATTTCTTCCTCAATAAAAGTATCAAAGTCTTTATAGATTCTGTCGGTCGGCACATCGATTTCCTCGGCAAATGCAATATTTTCCTTAAAATCGGGATTAAAGACCGCGCCCGTAATTTGATAGTTGTCATTAATGTGTGAAGCTACACGGTGCAATACCCCAATGAGGGAGTCACCTCCACCTCCTAATATTCCCAGTCTAATTTTTTTTGGCATATCCTATTCTTATTTATTCTTTAAAGATCAATTTGTAATTTAAGGTTGTCAATTTATAAAATTTTCTAAGACTTATACGCAATTTTCTCGTTTTTGAATAAAACGGCAAAGAGCAGAAAAACCAAAAATGCGAATCCCGCAGGATAAATCCAAATGATATCCCAACCGTGGGAACCATCGGCATTTAAATACATGTCGGTGATTCTTCCGGCCACCCAGAAACCAATCAACATACCTATACCGTAGGTCGCCAGTGTAATAAGCCCTTGGGCAGCACTTTTGTACATTTCCCCTGCTTTCGAGTCGGTATATATTTGGCCCGAAACAAAGAAAAAATCATAACAAATACCATGCAATCCTATCCCTAGAATCAACAGGAAAGTTAACTCTCCAGTATTGCCATAGGCAAAGAGGAGATACCGCAAAGTCCACGCCAGCATAGCTATTAGAACCGTACTCTTAAAACCGAACCGTTTAAAAAAGAACGGTAATAGCAGCATAAACAGAATCTCGGAAATTTGGCCAATCGTCATCATTCCTGTGGGGTTCTGAAGCCCGACTTCAACCAAGAACGGATTCGCGTTCTGGTAATAAAAAGCCAACGGAATACAAATCAGGATCGAAGAAACGAAAAACACCAGAAAATTCTTATCCCCCAGCAGTTTCAGTGCATCCAAACCCAACATTTCCGAGAGGGATACTTTTTTCAAAGTAGCTACCTTCGGCGGATTTTTTGGCAGCGTAAAACAGAAAACTCCAAGAACGGCCGATGAAATTGCAGCCATCAAGTAGGTATTCTTCAGCGTTCCTTCGGCGATACCCGAAGGAGAATCCCAATGAAATACATAACTAATGATCAATCCGGCAACAATCCATCCCAAGGTTCCAAAAACGCGAACAAACGAAAACTCTTTTGCGGGATCTTTCATTTGATTGAACGAAACCGAATTCACCAAGGCCAATGTTGGCATGAATACGATCATATAACCCAAGACATAGGGATAGAACGCATCAAAAGTTGCACTACAGTACATTGAATAGAGTAACGCAGCCCCTACGAGGTGCAGGATTCCCAGAATTCGCTCGGCGTTAAAATAGCGATCCGCAATCAGCCCAATAACAAAAGGAGCCAAAATGGCTCCCCAAGATTGCGTGGAAAAAGCCATGGCGGTTTGACCAGAACTGGCTCCGATATTACTGCCTAAAAAAGTTCCCATAGTGACGAACCAACTACCCCAAACAAAAAATTCTAAAAACATCATCACCGATAATTGCGTTCGCACCTTTGTATTCATTTCTATTGTATTTATCGTTTGTAAAAAATGTAATCCAAAGAGAGCGGATCAAGGCCTTCTTGTCTCAAATTCATATTTATTTGACCCCTATGATACGTAGAATGGTTAATAATATGGAAAAGTATGTCGTGCAATGTATTGGTGAAAGAGACCCCTTTGGAGTTCTCATAATCTATACGCCTTTCGAAATCATCGGCTTTTGTTATAATTTCAAAAGAACCGCGTTGGTTCTCGTAATGAATGTCTCCCCAATCAACAATCGAATGTTCTTGAAAAACTGCGTATTCGGGTCTTAAAGCAAATACTCTGGCGTTCCAAATATGATGCGCGTTCAAGATATGGCTAAAAAGTTTGACGCTTTTTTCCGGAACTACATCGAGCTTGATACACTCATCAATAATTTTTTTGTTACAATTAAAATTGTAATCAAAAAGTTGGTCGAAAAACGCCTTCACTGGTATGGGTTTAGCTCTATAAAAAGGGTCAGTTCAATTCTTTGGCCGCTTTGACCAACAGTTCCTTTGTAGCCAAGATTCCGGCCTCTTCCCCTAATTCGCTTCCTTCATACTCTACGCCTACAAAACCGGTATAACCAGCGTCTTTTACAATTTGAAGCATTTTTACATAATCGATTTCGGTTTCGTCTCCCTCAGCATCAAAATTATGTGATTTTGCACTTACGCCTTTTGCATAAGGCATCAACTCTTTGACGCCATCGTAAAAATCGTATTGTTCTTCACAATCGCGACTATCTTCCTTTCTTTTTATACAGAAGTTTCCGAAATCTGGCAAAGTACCGCAATTGTCCATATTTGTGGTGGCCATGACATCGGCCAACATAGCACCATTCGAGGAGAGTCCCCCATGATTTTCCACTATAATATTGATGTTTTTTCCCTTAGCGTAAGCACCAAGCTCTTTGAGTGAGGCTACCGAATTGCTTTTCCACTTGACCGGATCGTTGGTTCCTGCCAAATTTACACGTATAGAATGGCATCCCATAGCAGCTGCGGCATCGACCCATTTATGATGTTTTTCGATGGCTTCTTTTCGTTCCTTGGCGTCATCGACCGCTAAATTACCCTGGCCATCAATCATGATAAGTACGTTCTTTAAACCATGTTTCTTAGCTTCTGCATTTGATTTGTCGACAAAAGCGGCCATCGCCTCCTCGGAATATCCGGCATCGGAAAGTTCAGGGTTGTATAATTGACTTACATATTCCAAGCCTGTAAAACCCCACTTTTTTGCTTTTTCCGCAAAAGTATAGGGGTCTACACCATCATTTCTTATCATCTTATGTATGGACCATTGCGCTAAAGAGAGCTCAAAAAATGGTGAAGCCTCTTCCACCGTAGTTTGGGCATCAACAGCCTCCCCGGCATTCTCTTTTTTTGTTTGTTTGCAGGCATATACACCCAAAATGGAAACTGCTAGGCCAGCCCGTGAACTATTTCGGATAAAATTTCTTCTCTTCATTTTACGTGTTAGTTGTTTGAATTTAAATTAAATAGATTTTTAACACCCTAAGGCGCGACTTCCTAAGAAAATAGGGCGTTTAAATGTAAAGAATTAATTTTATATTTAATAAATTTAGCGAATAAACAATATTACAAATGAGTAAATTTTATTATAACCAAGAGCAGGGTTCCTATGACGCAATTGTCGTTGGCACGGGTATAAGTGGAGGATATGCCGCCAAAGAGCTTTGTGAAAAAGGATTGAAAACTTTGGTGCTAGAACGGGGCAGAATGGTCAAACACATTGAAGACTATGAAACGGCCAACATGGATCCTTGGGATTTCCCCAACGCCGGAAAGCCTACCCAAGAAGATATCGCAAAACAGGAGAAACAGAATAGAACAGGTTACACGACCAACGCTGCGAGTAAAATGTGGTTCGTAAACGACTTGGAACACCCTTACAACGAAATTAGACGTTTCGATTGGATGCGCGGTTACCATGTAGGTGGTCGTTCGCTGCAATGGGGACGCCAGAGTTATCGCTGGAGCGATATTGATTTCACGGCCAACCAAAAAGACGGTATTGCGGTCGATTGGCCTGTTCGGTATAAAGATATTGCTCCGTGGTACGCAAAAGTGGAAGACTTCATCGGTGTTAGCGGAGAGGCGCTCAACTTACCCCAGTTGCCAGACAGTAATTTCTTACCGCCCATGGAAATGAATTGTGTCGAAGACCATTTCAAGAACAAAGTAATGGAGGGTTTTGACGATCGGGCCGTTACTATAGGCCGGGTCGCTCACATAACAGGGACTAAAGAATTTGACGGCCGTACCAAATGCCAATTTAGAAACAGGTGTATCCGTGGATGTCCTTTTGGAGGTTACTTCAGTAGTTTGTCATCGACCTTGCCCGCTGCAGAAGCAACAGGTAACATGACCTTACGGCCAGACTCCATTGTACATGAAGTAATGTACGATGCCGATACCAAAAGGGCTACCGGTGTCAAAGTAATCGATCGTGTGACGAAGGAAACCCATGAATTCAAGGCCAAAGTTATTTTTCTTTGTGCTTCGGCCATTGCATCGGCCTCTATTTTAATGCAATCCAAATCGGATCGGTTCCCGAACGGCATGGGCAACGATTCCGATCAGTTGGGCCGAAATATAATGGACCACCACCTCGGTGTTGGGGCATCCGGAAAATTCGATGGCTTCGATGACAAGTATTACAAGGGCAGAAGGCCCAATGGGGTATATATTCCAAGATTCAGGAACCTCGGAGGTGCTTCGAATAGAAAAGACTACAAACGTGGGTTCGGATATCAGGGGGGAGCCAGTCGGGGAAATTGGGAAGAAACAGTCGCAGAGCTCTCTTATGGAAAAGACCTTAAGGAAAATATTCTAAAACCCGGAGGATGGAGAATGGGCATTGGTGGTTTCGGTGAAGTACTTCCCTATGAAGACAACCGAATGACCTTGGATTACGATAAATTGGATGGCTGGGGATTGCCTACCGTCACTTTCGATGCCGATCTGCAGGAAAACGAATTCAACATGCGAAAAGATATGCAGCAATCGGCAGTTGAAATGCTAGAAAAGGCAGGATTTCGTGATGTCAAGGGGCATGATGGACCGACCGGCCTAGGTTTGGGCATTCACGAAATGGGCACCGCAAGAATGGGACGCAGTAGAAAAACATCCGTATTGAACGGAAACAATCAATTGCATGACGTACCTAACGTTTATGTCACTGACGGGGCTTTTATGACCTCAGCTGCCTGCGTGAATCCTTCGTTGACCTATATGGCGTTTACGGCCAGGGCTGCAGATCATGCGGTCAAAGAACTTAAAAAAGGAAATATATAATGGATAGAAGAAAAGCACTCAGAAATATGGGCTTGGCACTCGGGTATACGGTCGCCACCCCTACCTTGATAAGCATCGTTCAGAGCTGTAAAAATGAAACGGTTCTCGCGTGGACACCCGATTTCTTTTCACAGGAAGAAGGGGCTGCCTTGACAAAATTGGTGG
>CBDULZ010000130.1:0-12016 GCA_965368185.1 uncultured Kriegella sp. | reverse complement strand
GAGGCTAGAGATATAGTTGCGGCCACCGTTAAAGCCAAGTATTTGTTCTTCTTGATACCGTTTGTTTGTAATAGTTTCATAGTGATAAAATTTAAATTGTTAATTGTTTTTCATTTATTGAATCATTCCAGCCGTCCATCCACCAAATAATTGATGGCCGCCATTTGCGAATAGTAGTTCTTAACCGCCTCAATTTGATTTATTTGAAACTTTAATTGAAGTTCTTGAATATCGAGTAGCTCGTTAAAATCGATAGTGCCAGTCTCATAGTTTTTAATCAGTATTTCTTCCGCATCTTTTGCCTGATTCAAATTTTTAAGTTGGGTATTATATTTGATTCGAGCGGCCTCACGATTGTTTATGGCCGCACTCAAAATCGACTCCAATAGATTGCGTCGATTTGCCTTTTGAGCATTGATTTCTTCTTGCCGCAGTTCATTCTGTAGCGAACGTGATTTGTACTTGTTGTTGAAAATGGGAATGGAGAGCGATACCATCGGCATCAGAATATCCTTTCCGTTATCATTGAAAGTCATGTCCGGCCTTTCTGAAACCGCGATATAGTCTATCCCAAAACCTAAATTAGGATTGGCTTCTTTTTGATTAAGAGCTTCAGACTGCTCAACAGAATTGTACAACCTATCGTATTTTTCCAATTCAGGATGCAATCCAATTTCCGCCGTGGCCTGTACATAATCAATATTAACCACAAGACTATCGACTACCTCAATTTCCATGGCCTCATCGCGGTTCAAAAGATTATTAAAAACATTTCTTTCGGAATGCAACTCTTGTAGCAATATTTCCTTTTGTTCCTGCAATTCATTTTGACGAATTTGCAGACGAAGTACGTCTACGGCGGAAGCATTGCCCACCTCAACAGCGGTCAACGCCAATTGTTCATACGTCTTTAGCAATTTGCCATTTTCTTCTAGAACCTCTGTCTTTCTCTTAATGGCGTAAAAATTATAATACGCTTGGGACACCGCCAACCTTAGTTTTCTTTTTGTAATGGCAATATCCAGGTAATCGACCTCGGCCAAAGAACTGGCATAATTTTCCCTAGCGGTTATGGTGCCAAACCACGGTAGCATTTGTTTGACCGAAAATTTTGCTTTTTGTGCCCCTGTTCGTGTTTCCGGTTCACTGACAAAAATTCCGGCGCTTACTTCTGAATTGGGCAAGCTGTTGACTTCAGCTACTTTTTCTTTAGAAATGTTGTACCTTATTTCAAAAGCTTGTACCTCAGGATTGTTTGCCTCTGCTTCGTCAATATATGATTGCAATGTCTGTGCTCGTACCAAACCCACGGCTGACAATCCTATTATTATGATTAATGCTTTTTTCATCGATTATCTCTTTTAAGTTGCCACTCACTTTTCCAACTGTACAATACGGGAACGACCAACAATGTTATCAAGGCAATCAACATTCCTCCGAACGATGGGATGGCCATCGGAATCATAATGTCACTTCCCCGACCAGTGGAGGTCAGCACAGGTAATAATGCCAATAGGGTGGTAGCTGTCGTCATTAAACAGGGTCGTATTCGTTTTTCGCCAGCTTCTACGACCGACGCCCGAATCGTTTCCAAGCTTTTCGGTTTGTTACGTTCAAAGGTCTGCGTCAGATAGGTGGCCATGACCACACCATCATCGGTGGCAATTCCGAAAAGGGCAATAAAACCGACCCATACGGCCACACTCAAGTTAATGGGATGCATCTGGAATAAATCACGCAGGTTTTCCCCGAAGAAATTGAAATTTAAAAACCAACTTTGGCCATAGCCCCATATCATCAAAAATCCTCCTGCAAAAGCTACTGCAATTCCGGTAAATACCATTAATGAAGTGCTTACCGAACGAAACTGAAAATACAGAATCAGAAAAATGATGCCCAGGGCCAAGGGCACGACCACTGAGAGTGTTTTTTCGGCCCTCAACTGATTCTCATAGGTTCCCGTGAATTGATAACTGATCCCCTTCGGTACGACGAGCTGCCCATTGTCGATTCTTTGTTGAATCAGGGCTTGGGCATTTTCCACAACGTTCACCTCCGCATACCCATCAAGCTTATCAAAAAGCACATACCCCACTAAAAAGGTGTCTTCACTTTTGATGACCTGAGGTCCTTTTTCATAGCGTATTCGCACCAATTCGCTCAATGGCACGGGACTGCCACTTGCCACGGGCACATGAATGTTTTTTAGGTCGGTCGGATTTTCACGAAGTTCCCTAGGATACCTGACCCGCACCCCATAACGCTCCCTACCTTCAACGGTCTGGGTCAAGGTCATGCCACCTACCGCAACTTCCAGTACGCGTTGTACATCTTCTATCAGTATACCGTACCGCGCCAAGGCTTCCCTGTCGATGTCGATCAACAAATAAGGCTTGCCCACAATTCGGTCGGCAAATACGGCCTCTTCCTTGACACCGACGGCCTCTTTTAAAATGTTTTCCAGCTGTATACCAAAAGCCTCGATTTCTCCTAAATCTTGTCCTTTTACCTTAATGCCCATAGGAGCCCGCATACCCGTTTGCAGCATGACCAATCGCGTTTCGATGGGTTGTAATTTGGGAGCCGATGTTACACCAGGCAGCCTGGTTACCTTAACAATCTCGTTCCAGATATCATCGGGCGATTGAATTTCAGGCCGCCAATTTCGGAAGTATTCACCACTTTGATCCGGAATCAGATTATCCCGCGTCACCTGAAGTTCCCTTGAAATGTTTTCTGGGTTATTCTCGACTTCACCTTCGCCTAGACTAGAATTCGGGTTAAAAAACAGGTTTCCATCCTTCAACATAAACCACCCATTTTCGTTTATGCGATACCGCTGGCGTTCGCCAACTTCGTTCCGCATATATTCCGTTTTGTACTGAATGATGTTTTCGTACATTGACAAAGGTGCCGGGTCAAGTGCCGATTCGGTTCTCCCCGCCTTACCGACAACTGTTTCTATTTCGGGAATGCTGGCCACGGCCATATCTAACTGTTGCAAAACCCGCCTGTTTTCCTCAGCCCCTGAATGGGGTAGTGAAGTTGGCATCAGTAGAAAGGAACCTTCGTTCAAAGAGGGCATAAATTCTTTGCCCGTATGCTGCATAATCAATGCTCCGAAAACGACAATAACAGTGGGTATGGAAAGAAACAACAGTTTATTGCGCAATGCCCACCGCAATATCTGTGTATAGTACTTTCTAAAAAGCGTAAATACAGCTAATAGTCCAAAACATATCAGTCCTACAAAAATTAGATTCATGAATATGTTGCGATCGAAGCCTAATGGTCGCCAATAGGTTGCCAAAAGAAATACGATGGCAGTGGCCGAAATAATGACATTTAAAAGGTTTGCCTGCTTTGCGGAAAGCGAAAACCCGTTAAACAAGCGCGTTGTCAATTCGGAATTTTTCAACGGCTTGATTGTTCCGAAGGCAACCAGAACCAACCCCAACCAATAGCCATAAACAAGTGCTACAAGCCCCAAGACAATAAGCACGCCGCTAAAGACATATCCCACAATACTCCTGCCTCTTTTCTTCCTAAACAAAAAGGCAGCAAAAGGGGGTATTAAAAATAGTGCCACAATAATGGATGCGGTCAAAGCAAAGGTCTTGGTAAACGCCAAAGGACGAAACAATTTCCCCTCCGCACCTATCATCGTAAACACCGGAATAAAACTGATGATCGTCGTCATTACTGCCGTTACAATAGCTCCCGAAACCTCTGCGGAAGCATTATACACAACTGTATTGACAGGAAGTTTACCACCATCTTCATCGAGATGACGAATGATGTTTTCGGAGAGGATGACTCCCACATCAACCATGGTTCCAATGGCAATAGCTATACCTGAAAGCGCCACGATGTTGGCATCTACCCCAAAAAACTTCATGGCTATGAAAACCATGAGCACGGCGACGGGTAACAATCCTGAAATAAGAACGGACGCCCGAAGATTAAATACCATGACAACAATTACCAAAATGGTAATCAATATTTCCAAGGTCAGTGCTTCATTGAGTGTCCCCAAGGTTTCTTGGATCAATTCGGTACGGTCATAAAATGGTACAATTGTCAGTTGCGAGGTACGACCATCATCCAATTCCTTGGAGGGAAGCCCCGAACTCAGTTCCTTGATTTTATCCTTGACATTATTGATGACCTCAAGTGGATTCGCCCCATATCTTGCTACCACAACACCCCCTACAACTTCTGCCCCTTCCTTATCGAGAATACCACGTCTAACCGCTGGCCCAAGCGAAACGTTGGCAATATCTTTCACACGTATCGAGGTATATTTTTCTATAGCTACTACGGCATTTTTAATGTCCTCCAAAGACTTAATATAACCTAAGCCCCGCACTAGATATTCCGCCTTATTGATTTCCAGAGTTTGGGCACCAATATCACGATTACTTTGTTTGACTGCGTTGACCACCTGCTGCAAGCCAATTTTGTACTGCTTCATCAGTTCGGGATTGACGTCTATTTGATATTCCTGAACATACCCACCAATAGAGGCAATTTCAGAAACGCCACTTGCAGCAGATAGCGCATATTTAACGTAGTAATCTTGAATGCTTCGTAATTCCTGTAAATCCCAGCCGCCGGTAACATTTCCATCTTTATCGCGCCCTTCGAGGGTATACCAAAAAATTTGGCCCAAACCTGTTGCGTCAGGCCCCAAAGCCGGATTTACTCCATCAGGAAGAAGATTACTTGGGAGTGAATTCAATTTTTCAATAATACGACTGCGACTCCAATAAAATTCGACATCTTCCTCAAAAATGATGTAGATACTTGAAAACCCGAACATGGAAGAGCTTCGTATTGTCCGTACTCCGGGGATACCCAATAACGAAGTGGTCAAGGGATAGGAAATCTGGTCTTCTATATCTTGTGGGGACCGGCCGGGCCATTTGGTAAAAACAATTTGTTGGTTCTCGCCAATGTCGGGTATTGCATCGACAGCTACGGGATCACTTGGAAGAAAACCGGTATCCCAATTGAAAGGTGCATTGACCGTACCCCATCCTACAAATAGGAGGAGCAATAATAACGCGACCAATTTATTATCGATTAGAAATTTAATGCCTTTGTTCAGCATATGAAATGATTATTAAACAGTTAAAAATCATGTTGGACAAAATCGTACAAGCAAGTTTGGCCCAAGAACAGCGATGGCTGTTGGGCTACATTTTAAAAGCTTAAAAATCAAATGATGAAAGTCTGATCTAGGATTTGAACATCCCGTATCAGCGGGGGAGGTGAATAGTCTTTGAAGGGAACAACGTTCTCATCGAGCCCTTCAAACAGATTAATATAAGTGTAAACGAAAGAAGTAATGAATAGCTGCTGGTCAAAACCGAGCTTGTCAAATGAGATTTTCAAATCATCTTGACCTTGCATGGAAACAACAACATCTGAACAGCACTCCATATCCATTTCAACCTCGGCACATTCGTTGGAAGATTTAGACATTTCTGCCTCCATTATACAAGTATCCAAGGTTTCAAAAAAACTGAAATCTACCAAATGGTCGCCACAATAGTGCATATCCACAGAAAAAGATGAGGTGGAGAACAGCACTATACATGCCATAACAATAGACGATATTTTACGAAAAACTTCTTTCACTGTTTGCAAAATTACGAAAATTCAAACTGACAGCGGTTTGTTTAACAGAAGTTTAGAAATCCATTATAAAAATGTTCGTTCAATAAGACCCTCTAATATGGGAACGAAAAGGTAGTGTAGGTTGGGGAGCCACTTTTGACCCAACCCTAGTCCGGCTTTTAAACCGGTACGGATTTAGGCTTTTTACAATTCTTTATTGTAACATCAATTTCATGTAAAGAGTAGAGGTTAAAAAAAGAAATGATTTAACCTTTTTGAATTGAAGTAAATTTGATGGTTTTGATGTAAGATGATATCTTTACGCCTCCTATTTTGCAAAGCTATCGCCTAAATGGGGCAACAGGGTAATAAAAAGGTGAAATCTGATGGCGGAATGACAAATGAAAAGCGATTTGAAAAGGTTAAATAATTTCATGGAAATCTGTAAAATTGAAAATTATGAGAAAAATAATAATCTTACTTTTCTTTGCGCTGGTACTTACCAGTTGCAAAACGGAACCAAAAAAAGACCACAACGAAGCAGCAACTCCTAGCGAAATTTCGCAAGAAGATGATTGGATCTATCTTTTCGATGGCAAGACGACCAAAGGCTGGCGTGCCTACAATGGGGACTCGCTACCCCCCGGCTGGATCGTCAAAAATGGAGAATTGACCTTCGATACCGAATTGGGCCTGGAACAAGACTATAAAGGAGGAGAAGATATCATTTATGGTGCTGAAGAGTTTGACAATTTTGAACTGTACCTTGAGTGGAAGCTTCCGGAAGGTGGCAACAGCGGAATATTCTACCATTTAAAAGAAGGCTACGGAGCCCCCCCGGAAGTATCACCCGAATATCAACTTATCGATGATGAAAATTATGCTAAAATACATGATTTAACAGAATACAATAAAAGTTTGGGGTATACCGAGAAACCAGAAGAATTGAAGCCATTGCAACAAACGGGTGCCGATTATGCCATGCATCCGCCCGATGCGTCACAGAAAGTTTTGCACCCTGTCGGCGAATGGAATTCATCTAAAATAGTCTTCACTCCTGAAAAAGTCGAACATTGGCTAAACGGAAAAAAGTTGCTTTCTTTCAAACCGTGGTCGGATGAGTGGTACGAAAAGAAAAATTCCGACAAATGGAAAAACAGTGTTGATTACGGAAAATTTAAAACCGGCTATATCGGCCTTCAAGATCATTCGAGTCCGATCTGGTTTAGAAATATAAAAATCAAAAAACTGTAGTCAAGAACTAATTCTAACTGTAAAAATAAAAGAAGCCGACTCCTAAAAGTCGGCTTCTTTGTTTCAAAAATAATTTAGGCTATCATAGCGTTTCAGCACCACATGCGCTCAAAACCACCTATTCCACAATTTTTATATCGACCGAAGTTCTGCCCTGCCAACCGGTAATATCGGTTACCGAATAGGCACAGTGGTAATCCCCGACATCGGCATCTTGAGGTATGGTCAATGAAATATTAATTTCATAGGAGGTTCGACCTTCTTCTATCGTATAGTTCTCCATGAAAATCATTGGGTTATCGGCATCTTTTTTATCGCCAAGTTCACAATTGCTCCCTTGATCATCATGCGTATGATGATCAAAATTATGATGTACATCTAAACTGTAGGAAGCAAGCTCAAGATTATCGTCGACCTGAGCCTTAAAGGTGTAAGTATCTCCCCTTTTGAGTTCTGAGCAAGATTGCGGAAACCCCGTTACCAAACTAATGGTCGGCTTTTCATCATCTACATCGGCATCATCCCCATTGGAGCACGAAGCCAAAAACAAAATACATAAAGCCAATAAGAAAAAGTAGTTTATAAATTTCATAATCTCTATTAAAGAATTAAAGAACGGCCACTGCACAACTCAGCCCAGTGGCCGTAACAATTAGGGTGCTGTTACATCGATATGGGCACCGTATTCAAAAGTATTGCCGTCTTCATCGACAATGGTAAATTCAACATGGTACTCACCTACCGGAGCCGTTGTAGGCACATCTATATGCTCATGAAATTCAATTTCGGTCTCTTCATGATATTTTTCACTATAGTCAAATTCGTAATCCCACTCTTCTTCGCCTTCTCCAACAGGTAGGTCATGGCCATGTGCATCAACCATTACCCCATGAATTCCATTAACTGCTGTAATAACAAATTCAACATGAAAATCTTCCCCTCTAACAACGGATTCATCCATAGAAAAACCACTTACGGCAATAACATCCATAATCTGTACATGAGCTTCTATTTCGGTACTGTTCCCCATATCGTCAGTCACCGTAAGAATAATGTGGTACTCACCAGCGGGTATATCTAAGGGCACATCAATATGCTCATGAAACGTCGGGTTTTTTACTAGGTAATCTGCATCGGTATAGGTTTTTTCGTAATCCCACTCCACTTCCCCTTCGGCGGGTGTTAAATCATCGGCATGAATATCAATGGAAATACTTTTGACCATGGCCTCTGCCAAAATCTCAGCCTCTAAATGTATATCGGCGCCCTTGTAGGCCACTCGATCGGTCGAATGTTCGGTTCCCGCACCGTATTCGAAATTGGAAATTACCGGGGCGGCGACGGATGGGTTTTCATCATCATTGCTACAAGAGCTGACAAATAAGATTAAGGATGCAAAAAAGACGGTTACTTTAAAATTTGATTTCATTTTACTTCTGTTTTTAGGGTTATACTTCATTTAATTATTAAAAAGGAATTGTTACTGATACTGATAAGTTTCGTCCTGCTTCGGGAACATCAATAAGTCTATAGAAGCTGGTATGGTCATAATACTCCGTATTAAATACGTTGTTGATCTTTACACGCAATTGGGCCGGTCTATTGAACCCGAACAACGCCAATTTCGTCATGGCAGAAAGGTTTAAAATTTGATAGCCCTCAGTTTGTTCTTCGGGCGGTACGATTTTATTCTGTCTTGCTGTAACCCTGAGATCTGCGTAGAAAACAGGCTCTCTTAAAAAACCTAAATCGTTAAGCTCATAAGAGGCAGAGAATAATGCGGATATAGGTGGTGAAAAGGGTAAGGTAAAATTCTTCTTTGGTCCACTGGTCTGTCTAGAATAGACGTATTCCAATGAAGCGTCGGTATGCAACGACGAACTGAGGTCTACCCCCGCACTTAACTCCCCGCCGTATCTAAGCACCTTACTTTGAACGTATTCATAAATCTGCAGAGATTCATTGTAATTTGAGGTAGGGTTTAGATAAATAAAATTGCTGAAAAAATTCGCAAAAGGGCTTACACCAAAGCGATAACCTTTTCCCCTATGTTCAAGATCTGCATCGATCTGGTACGATTGCTCAGGGTCGAGACCCATATTTCCCCTTTCGTATCGGTACATGTGATAGTTGACACCATCGGAAGCCAATTCATTTGGCAATGGCATTCGAAAACTTTTGCCCAAATTCAATTTATAGGTAGTCTTCTTTTTATGGTAGCTCAAGCCCACCGAACCGTTCACGCTATTAAAGTTCAAGTTTCTTTCTTGAGAACGTTGTAAAAAGACATACGAACTCGTGCCATCTGAATTATTAATAGTTGACGGAAACCAGTCGCGATACTCCTGGGTTGCCATATGCCCCCAATCATAACGTATGCCGCCTTGCAGATGAAAATTCTCGTTAAACCTATAATGATCAAACACAAATGCCCCTATACTATACCGATCATACTCAGGAATCAAAAACCCCCATCCGCCAATATTGTTATTCTGAACTTCAGTGTTGAGCCCGAAAACAAAACTATGTTCTTGATTGGGCGTATAGGTAGATTTGGCATTCAAAGACACCGTGTTCTTACTGAATATCCGTTCGCTACTATTTTCAGGTTTGGGCATATAACCATGGGGAACCGGTTCTGAATGCTCTTCCCTTTGGTTGTTTTGAAATCCGAAATCGAGCTGTACGGTTTGTTTTTCTCCAAAGAAGGTGGTATTGTTCACAACCTTAAAGTGATTCACCCGATGATAGGGTAAATCAACATCCCTACTTGAGCGGTCATAATCAATTGAAGACGTTCTTACTTCAAGACCGTGGGCATTGGCGAAGAATCCGTTTTTAGCAGAGACATTGCTAAAGAAGGTTTCCGACTTCATACGATTACCTATATAGCCTAAACTGAAGCTGGCATTGGCTTCTTGACCTGCCGTATTTCTCAGGTGGTTATCGTGTAGGTCAAAAACATAGCTCTCATACCTGATTTTATCGGTAGGTACTTTGTAATCCCCATAGTCTCTAAACGTGAGCCTCCCACGATAATACCAAGCTTCTTTTCGCCCTTGAACTCCTATTGAGGTTCCAAAAAGATCATTATTTGTTTCCCCTAAAAGGTTCAGCTCTCCTTCGAAACTATTGGGTAACGGAATACTCGGAGGTTCAATATCGACCACACCTGAAATAGCATCGGAGCCGTATAGGAGCGAAGCCGGTCCCTTAATAATTTGTATATTATCAATTCCGTATTGGTCAATCTCAAGTCCGTGGTCATTACCCCACTGCTGTGCTTCATGCTTGACTCCGTTTTGAACCACACTTACCCGGTTAAAACCAAGCCCTCTTATAACGGGCTTTGATTGGCCAGAACCGATGGTTATTGTGTTTACCCCAGGTATTTTCTTTAGGGTCTGCATAAGACTGTTCTCTCGGTTAACTTCCAAAAAATCCTTAGAAACTGCGACCGATATGGTCGAGAGTTCTTGTGCCTGCCGGTTTTTGGTTTTGGCGGAAAGCTCTACTTCGTCCAAATTGGTAACAGCTTCCTTAAGCTTTATATACAAAGGCCCTATCTTAGGGTCAACCGTTAGTTCAATCTGCTGCTCCTCATAACCAATGTGGCTAATCATCAGGGTATATTTCCCTTGACGGACATTGGAAATCTTAAACATGCCCCTTCCATCAGAAATGGCATAAAAAGGTTCACAAAGAATGTTGACATCCTTAATGGGTTTTAAGGTATTCCCATCTTGTACAAGGCCATTAATTTCAAACGTACTTTGTGCCTGGGTAGATAAGCATGGGCCTAACCATAGGCAAATGCTCAAAAGTTTATACATCATGCTAATTGCTAAAAACAATAAAATCTAGAAAACAGGAACTCGGAAGAGTGTCAATTCACCCGTACAAAACTGTTAGTGTATGATAAGTAATCACGTTTGACCCTAATCTGTCGGTCACAAGGCACTTATCTCAAACCCATATAACAATGCAGATAATAGTCAATAAAGCCTATGCAATAAGGTTCATTGGCTTTGATGACATCAACATGTAAATCTGTACAGGAAAAAATTATAGTGTAGAAGGGGGAGGTCTGGAAAATAGTTGGTTGGAATCTAAGGTTCCACTACCAACAAAGGTGTAAAGTGTATTAGGTTCTTGAAGGTAAACATCCTCAAACCTATTTAACGTGAAATCCGGTAAATCGGGAGCAATAGCCGGAACCAAGTTATGCGCAGTAGTATGGTCACAAATAGCACAATGTAGAGCATGGTCTTTATCATCGGAATGAGACAGTACATGCAAACCTGCCATTTTCACAGAAAGGAAAAAGACAAGCAAGAAATATGAAATGCTATGTTTTAAGCGACCTTTGAGCATATTGCTGGTAAACTTACTAAAATAATGTCAACTTCATGTTAATATACTCTTAACAGCAAGGTTACATTCTCAAACCCGAATGTTATAACCTTTGTCAAATTAGAAAAGCTTTAAAATGTAGTGAGTTCTAAATTTATTTTTCAACCACACAAGATCAGTTTTCATATCTTCTAACTTCTGGATTACGTGGGTCAGTTGTAGGTAATAGTTCTCTGAGCAAGAAAAACACCGAAAAAACTAATAATAATATATCGATAAACATAAATATCTGACTATCTAATTGTTATCTGCTATCAATTATATTAAATCCACGCTAAGGCAAAGTAATTTTTTTAGCTGACTTTCAGCATCCAAAACAAACGATTCCGATAATACAGCCGTACTTCGTTAATCGATTTTTAATGCCTGTAGTACCTCGAAAGACCTCTATACGGTACCTTGTATGTCACCATCAGAATGGTTGTAGCATTCAACCTTAATAAGGCTAAAACCCTAATTTTTTCATCTAAATTTTACAAGAGTTTCAATTAAATATGATTTGAATTTATGCACCTAATGAACCCATATAACTAACATTTCTTACGTACTCCAAAAGACACACTATGTTTATCGTACATAAATCGTACAAAAGACAAAATGAAAAAACCCCAACATACTATAAACAAGTAAGTTGAGGTTTTAACTCTGTACAGGCGGAGAGACTCGAACTCTCACACCTTGCGGCACTAGATCCTAAGTCTAGCGTGTCTACCAATTCCACCACGCC
>CBDULZ010000129.1:0-12580 GCA_965368185.1 uncultured Kriegella sp. | reverse complement strand
AGCGCCAGCTGTGCCGCCAGTCGTTCGGTAATTCTTACAGGGAAATATGGCCATGCCACAGGCTCGTATGGCCATGTACATGACTACCATCACTTTAGCACTTATGATACCGTCCGATCATTACCTAAAATACTTGAAAAATCGGGGTACGAAACTGCAAGGATCGGCAAATACCATTTGGCACCTGAATCGGTGTATCATTTTCAAAAGGTGTTGGAGGCCAACCCTAGAAGCACCTATGAAATGGCTGAAAAATGCCAGGATGTGATAACAAGTAAAAAACCTTTTTTTCTCTATTTCTGTACCGACGACCCCCACCGAGCAAATTCGACCGACCCATCACGCTGGGATGCCCCGAACAGTTTTGGAAATAAACCAGAGGGGTATCCAGGTGTTGAAACCGTCACTTACGACCCAAAAGATGTGCTTGTTCCCGACTTTTTGCCCGACAGCAAAGAATCTAGGGAAGAAATTGCACAGTACTACCAAAGTATTTCAAGAATAGACCAAGGATTTGGTAAGCTTATGCAATTATTGAAAGACTCCGGAAAAGCGGACAATACCATCGTAATTTACATCTCCGACAATGGAATGGCTTTCCCCGGGGCTAAAACCACCTTGTACGAACCGGGCATGAAATTGCCCTGTATCGTCAAAGATCCGTTCGTAAAAAAGAAAGGCAATGTGATCGATGCCATGATTACCTGGGCCGATCTTACACCAACCATAATGGACATGGCCAATATTGATCCCAGGCACTATAAATTACATGGCAAGTCTTTTAAAAATGTACTTGAAGAAGACGCCCCAAAAGACTGGAATGAAATTTACGCCTCGCATACTTTTCATGAAATCACCATGTATTACCCAATGCGCGTGGTGCGTAGTGGCAATTACAAGTTGATACGAAATATAGAATGGCGCGCCGAGTACCCCTTTGCATCCGATTTGTGGGCGGCATCCACATGGCAGGAAGTCTACCGAAATAACAAGGAATATTTTGGCAACCGCAAGGTAAAAGACTATCTTTTTAGACCTGAATTTGAATTGTACGACCTCTCCAAAGATTCCGATGAACTTAAGAATTTGGCATACGAGCCCGAATATAAACAAACGCTTGACGAACTGATCGTAAAGATGAAAACGTTCCAAAAGGAAACGAGAGATCCCTGGTTGATTATGTGGGACCACGATAGTTCATTGCAAGGAACGGGAGTGAATTTATAAAGGATACTAAAATGAATATAAGTTTTAAAAACACATGAGTTCACTACAATTCACAATTCAACTTTTAATAGGGATTGCCGCCAGTTCGATTCTGTTTTCATGCTCCGGGGAAAAGAAAAACCCACAAAATACAGAACAGGCCGTTCAAAAGCCAAATATCATCTACATCTTGACCGATGATCTCGGTTATGGTGATGTAGGGGTGTTTTTTCAAAACCAGCGTAAAAAAGAGAACGATCGTAGCGAACCGTGGGCCAAGACACCACATCTCGATAAAATGGCCGCCGAGGGTGCCATGCTTACGCACCATTATACCGCCGCACCTGTTTGCGCGCCTTCGAGATCTTCGTTTCTGTCAGGGCTAAGCCAAGGTCATGCCAATGTGCGCGACGGGCAATTTGATAAAGCACTTGCAGATAACCATACGGTGGGCAATGTTATGAAAAAAGCAGGATATACAACCGCCGCCATAGGAAAATGGGGTTTAATGGGATCCAGCCGATGGTCGGAAGATGGAGATTCGTGGCCGGCACATCCATTACATCGAGGCTTTGATTACTACTACGGATATATGCGCCATGTAGATGGGCACGAACATTATCCGGTCGAAGGCGTTTATCGAGGTGCAAAAGAAGTGTATGAAAACAAAAACGAGGTGAGTAAAGGACTTGATAAATGTTATACCGGAGATCTCTGGACCGCGGTTGCCAAAAAATGGATTGTAGAACAGATGAATACCGATGAGAAGAAGCCCTTTTTTATGTTTTTGGCCTACGACACCCCCCATGCCGTTACGGAAATACCGACACAGGAGTACCCTGTAGGAGGTGGTCTTAACGGAGGAATGCAGTGGTTGGGCAAACCGGGAAATATGATCAATACCGCCTCTGGTGAAGTTGATTCCTGGATCCATCCCGACTATGCGGATGCAACCTATGACCACGACAAAAATCCCGAAACCCCCGAGGTGGCATGGCCGAATGTGTATAAACGCTATGCGACCAGTACCCGAAGGATCGATGATGCCGTAGGCGATATTTTTCGACTATTGGCAGATTTGAATATCGATGAAAATACCTTGGTCGTTTTTACTTCCGACAATGGACCTTCCATAGAAAGCTATCTTCCCGACGAAGATTTTGCTGCCGATTTCTTTAATAGTTTCGGTCCTTTCGATGGAATAAAAAGAGATGTACTCGAAGGGGGCGAACGTCTTCCGACGATTGTTCGATGGCCTTCCAAAATTCCGGCCAATAAGATCGTTGAATCCCCCAGTATCGGATACGATTGGCTTCCCACCTTTACAGATGCCGCAGGTCTACCGGCACCCGTCAATAGCGATGGTGTGTCGTTACTGCCAAGTTTGACGGATCAGGGAGAACAACAAGAAAGTCTTGTTTATGTGGAATACAACCAAAGCGGTAAAACCCCCGAATATGATGAATTTTCACCCAACAACCGCGGTAGGCGACGAAAGCAGATGCAAATGATGCGTATGGGCGATGTCGTTGGACTTCGCTATAACATTCAAGGGGCCAACGACGATTTTGAATTCTATAATGTGATCGAAGACACGCATCAAACAACCAATCTGGCTGGTAATAGCGATATGGCCGATCTACAACGTCAAATGAAAGAGCGGGTTCTGCAAGTACGAATGCCAGATACTACCGCAGCCCGGCCCTATGATAACGAGTTGGTGCCTGCAAGCGATGTTTCCAATGTTAAAAATGGTTTGAATTGGCGGGCCTATAAAAACGAGGCTCCTTGGTTGCCACAGGTATCTGCGCTAACAGCCGTTGCAAATGGCACCGCTAAATTGCCAACGCCGGAACAAATAGCAAGTAATGGGGGCAATGTCCATCTTTTTGAGGGCTACATAAAAATTCCTGAAAACGGCGCATATACCTTTTATCTAAATGCGACAAACAAAGCTTTCGTCCGTATTCATGAGGCCAGCGTAATAGATGCCGATTATGGCTATACGGCAGGGACGATACGCGAGGGCAGCATAAATCTGACGGTCGGATACCATCCGATTAGCGTATACTATCAGAATAATCCCGATAAAAAAAATACGATCGACTTGCAATGGAAAGGCCCTTCGATGGCGAAGGCGAAGATTCCTGAATCGGCTTTTTTTATAGAATAAAGTGTTTTTAAAATCAATGAAATGAAAAACAATATCATCCCTATAGCCGTAATCTCATTACTATTGACATTATCAATAGCATGCAAAACGGATAAAAAACCGGCAAAGGAAACGGACAAGGCTGATACTGTCAAATCCGCTCAAAAGCCAAATATTGTTTTGCTCTTTGTCGATGACTGGGGTTGGGTAGACCTTGGATACAGAACAGCGCTTTTCCATACGCCTAACATTGACCAATTGAAAAAAGACGGACTCGAATTCACAAGGGCCTATATTGCAACGCCCACTTGTAGCCCGAGTCGCGCTTCGCTGTTAACCGGCAAAGAACCCGTTCGCTTTCAAATGGTACGACATATTCCCGGAGGCAACGAGGCAGGTTTTAAAAATGGTAGAACAGACGAAGAATTCCATTTGTGGCCTACAGATCCTGTTCAAATGCCTTCCCGTAATTGGTTTCCCTTGGAAGAGGTTACCTATGCGGAACGTCTAAAGGAATATGGTTATTACAACATGTTCATCGGTAAATGGCACTTGGGCCATGAGCCATATCATCCTATACATCAAGGTTTTGACGAACAATATGGTACGGCGAACGCCGGCCACCCCCACAGTTATTATCCTCCTTATTTTAAGATAGACAATCCTTTAGAAGATATACCCAAAGATAAATACCTTACGGATGTCTTGACCGATAAGGCCGAAGATTTTATCGGCAACTATAACAAAACGCAACCTTTTATGCTTTCGTTGTGGTACTATAATGTTCACGGCCCGCATGAAGGTCCCAAAGATCTAGTGGAAAAATATAAGGAGGAAGGTTTGGAAGATAGATTTGCCAACTATGCCGCCATGGTTACCGCCATGGACGAGTCCGTCGGCCGGATTCGAAAAGCCCTTGAAGACAATGGAATGGACGAAAACACCGTACTATTGCTGATATCCGATCAAGGAGGTTATTTTGACCAGGCCCCATTAAGCGGGGGCAAAACGGGAGGCAATACCCTAGGCGAAGGTGGAGCGAGGGTACCTTTTATTGTTGATTATCCCGGACTCACCAAGGCGAATACGACAACCGATATTCCTGTGCAGTCGCTGGATATTTATCCGACCCTTATTGAAATCGCCTCCGGCCAACCTTGTACCTACGATTGGATCAATGGGAAAAGCCTCATGCCCATCATAAAAGGTGACAGCCTTGAAAAGCGGAACCTCTATTTTTTTAGAAGTTATGAAGATCAGTATGCATCCGTAATTTCAGGGGATTGGAAACTGGTCAAATACCATAGCGGAAAATATGAGCTGTTCAATGTGGCTCTCGATATTTCTGAAAAAAATAACCTGATCGAAGTTGAGACGCAGCAGGCGGAAAAGATGAAAAATGAATTGATCGAATGGGAAAAAAAAGCGGTACCAGAATTTCAAAAAGGGGCATGGAATTGAATCAAGAACACTAAAGTTGGTATGGATGTAATTCGACAGTCCATAATTACGCAATGCGCATATCTTTTCAAAACACTTCAAAACAATGAACATAATCAAAGTTGCACAACAGTTTTGGGAATATTCGGTAGAATGAAGTGGTGACGCTATACTAGGTTGGAATATAGATTGAGAACAGTTACTACGTATGAAAATTAAAAGGTTATCACTTTTTTCAAAGCAGCATCGGCATCTTTGCGCATGAAATTCGCTTGGTAATTAATTGTTGTCGTTACCAAAGGGTGGCGATATAGCTTTTAAAGCATCTGAATAGGAATCTTATCCCCTACTATGTCGCCAAAACTATGTCGGGCAATATGCATTGTAAGCCTTTTGTACATCTTCGCCTACTGAACAATAGATTTAAGGTATTTATTGAACTTTTTGATTGCAGTCTTCGTCGTGGTATTTATATCAGGCATGCTTTCCATGTCCGCCTTCTTCATTTCTGGAAAGATAAAATCGGTATCGTTTACTTTATCCACTTCGTATTGCTGCCAAATAGGCAAAAGCTTGCCGGGCAACTTTAGTGATAGTAGTTTATCGTTCTTATCCATTTGCCCGTTTGCCCTTGTAGAAACACCTAAAGTTCTTTTTGTATAGTTCTTCTAATACCTGTCACTATAAAAATAATAAACGTAAACCTTTTCTATTTGTCTTCATTTCTTACTGCGTGTTTAACTTTCGTACACACCTATCAAATGCTTTGCCATGTAAAAAGTTACCGCCGATTTGAACCAAAACTGACGGGACGGGACATCACCTCAACATAAAAAAGCCAAGATTATAAATCTTGGCTTTTTCTTTTTTAAGTACCTCGAAGCGCTAATTATCAAACTTGACTTAGCTCACTGACCAAAAGTACATTTGAAGGAACCTTCTCCCCATTGGTGATACTGCTTGGGGACACCAGATTTCCATTATCTGAAACTATGGATGTAACATGTGAAGCCGAGTTTTCTATCCTGTATTCCTTTCTAAAGCCAATAAGCTCTACCCAGATATTCTTATCCCTAGAACCGTGATGCACAAAATCTTTTATCAGATGTAGCACGTCATGGTCTATATATATGGTGTTCGACGCATCTATTACAATCTTACTGTTTTCAGGCAAATGATTAAATGTCTGCTTTATGGCTGCTTTATTCAAGAAAGAAACTTCCTGTGCCAATTCCATCTGAATAGTCTCTCCCTCAACATGTCTATCTTTCCTGAAAAAATAGGCAAGTTTCAGGTTTCCCCTAAGAATAAAATAGACACTTACGGCCAATCCGATGCCTACTCCCACTAAAAGGTCCGTGAATACAATGGCAACAATCGTGACAACGAAAGGTATAAATTGAAACTTTTTACTGTTAGCCCACATATGCACAAATTTAGCAGGGCTTGCCAACTTGTAACCGATTACCAATAAAACGGCAGCTAGGGATGCCAAAGGAATTTTGTTCATAAAAGAGGGAAGGGCCACCACTGCAAGCAGTAAGAAAACAGCGTGCGAAATAGCAGCTATCTTTGTTTTTCCACCCGAATCTATATTTGTAGAAGTTCGTACTATAACCGATGTCATGGGTATTCCACCTATCAAACAGCTAATGATGTTTCCAACGCCCTGTGCCTTTAATTCCGTATTGGTATTGGTATAGCGCTTAAGAGGATCTAATTTATCGGCCGCCTCGATGCAAAGCAATGTTTCTATACTGGCTACGGCAGCTATGGTTAGTGCCACGATCCATACATTCGCATTTCCGATTTGGGTAAAGTCAGGAAAACTAAACTGACTCCAAAACGCCCCGAAAGATTCCGGTACGGGAAGGCTTACCAAATGGTCTTCGCTTATCGCCAAAGAAGACCCTGTCAACTTAAAGATTTCGTTAATGGCTATTCCGGCCAATACCGCAACCAGAGCGCCAGGAATCGATTTAATATTCTTTAAAAATGGCACTTTAATAAACGCTATTAAAATGGCAAGTGATACCAGAACCACAATTACCGCCCCGGGATGGATAAAATTAACGGCGTTGGCCAATGTGGTGAAAATCTGGTGCTCACCAGCGGGGTTAACGTAAAAATAGTCACCTTCATGTATCTCATCAAACCCAACGGCATGTGGAATTTGTGATAATATAATAATGATACCTATGGCCGCCAGCATTCCCTCGATTACATTAGAAGGCAGATAATTTGAAATAATGCCTGCTTTAGCGAAGCCCAATATCAATTGGATAGCTCCCGCCAAAAGCCCGGCAAGTAAGAATGCCTCAAAAGAACCTAAACTTGCTATTGCCGCTAGAACAATAGCTGTTAAACCGGCCGCAGGACCAGAAACACTCAATTGCGAGTTACTCAAGGCACCTACAACCAACCCCCCTACAACCCCCGAAATAATACCTGAAAATAGCGGGGCTCCACTGGCAAGTGCAATACCGAGACATAGTGGTAAGGCGACTAAGAAGACCACTAAACCGGATTTTATATCAGATTTTAAATATCTTGTTGTGAAATTTTTCATAGTTTTTTAATTATGTAAAATGAATATGATCGGACTCCTATTCCGGGAAATTGCTAAAGGTTTAAGAGGCCTGAGAGTGAAAATTTTGGTTTATGGTAATCTTCGGTCAGTTCAAAAGGAATTTCAATCACGTTATCAATATTCTTCTTGATAAATCGAGTCGAATCAAAGCATTTGGAGTTATTGAAGTGTAGAAATTCTCCTTTGGGGACAATGGCATCCTTTACGTCCAGTTTTTCCACAAAATTTTGAAACGCAAAAGAATTGCTTCCTGTAAACAGCTCAAAACGTATCCGCTCGATTACATCGCCGTGCTCACGCACGAACATGTTCTTCGCTTTGGCATATTCTTCAGTGACAAGCTTGTTGGTTTCCCTTAATTGGGAAAAATGGGTAAGCCCCCAGCGTGTATCGGGCAATCTAAATCCGTAAACAAGAACAATTTCGAGTTTGGTTTTAGGAAAATTCAAAATGGCATACTCTATGAGTTGCAGCGATTCTACTGTAAAGTCTGTGGGAATAAGTATTCTTTTCATCTGTTTATTATTTTCTAGGCGAAAGTAAGTCCGGCTTATTAGAACGGTTTAAGAGTGAAATTAGAATGGGATTAAAATTTTTAAAAAGACCTCCTAAGTGCTATTTTAGCAATAACAAAACCTGGCTTCAATGTGCAGATGAGCACCATGTTTTTTTATCGAGTACCAATGAGGGCAATGTTTTCGGAAAGAATGGAATTCACGCGTGCGTCTTCCATTTTTAAATTCTAGAACGAATAAAAAAAGACGGAACAGGCCGATATCAATCTAAAAAGTAGTAAGAATACCTTTAGGAATTGTATTTTTCTTGAGTAGGAAGTTTTATTTTCACGATGGTTCCCTTGCCCATCTGCGATGAAACGCGAATGTCACCAGAATGCAGTTTTATAATGCGATAGGCCAATGGAAGTCCGAACCCAAAACCCTCTAAATTTCGAACATTCGACCCCCGATAAAAAGGTTCAAAGATATTTTTGAGTTCGTCGGAAGGTATACCGATACCCTCATCGGTTATAATTATGAAAATATAACCTTCATCCGTGAGAAGTTTTAAAGTAACTTTTTTATTGTCAGAAAACTTACAGGCATTTTCCAAAATGTTGCTCAATGCTACTTTGAGAAGGGTCTCACTACCTAGCATGGTAATTAACCGCTCATCTTCGGGTAAATGATCAAAATTTAGTTTTATACTGTTTTTGGGATTGGCGATATCTAAATTCTGTTTGATCTCTATAGCTATCTGATCCAATCGAATAGCTTCTATAATCAAGCCTTTCGAATCAAAATCAGTTTTTGCAAGTTTCAACATGCCGTCTACCAAGGTATCAAGCCGTGAAGCCTCAAGATCGATATTATTTAGTGTGGAACGATATTCCGGTATCGTCCTTCTTTTACTTAATGCAATTTCGGTCTGCCCCAATATGGCAGTCAACGGATTTCGGAGTTCATGGGAAGCATTGTTAATGAAATTGCTCTGAAGATCGAAAGAAATCTGTAACCTGTCCAACATATTATTGAACGTTCGGGTTAAATCGGCGAGCTCATCTTTTCCATTGGCAGTATCCAACCTAAGATAAAGGCTTTCGGCCCGTATGGAATTAACTTTTTTAATAATCTCTGAAATCGGACTCAGTGCTTGTTTTGCATAATACTGCCCTAAAATAGAAATGAAAATCATGCTTACCAAGAAAGCGACGATTAGAATATTTCTCAAATTTTCCAACTTCCCTACACCATAAAGATCTCGAGCGGATAGCAAGACGATAAAGTCACCTTGGTCGTCGTGGTACAAAAGTCCTGTGTAGTAATACTCATCCTTTTTAAACTCGGCATACTCTTCATTGAATACCTTTTTAAAAAACGAATCAGGGAGACTCTCGTCAAAATCAGTTAGAGACCGCTTTTTTTCGGCATCTACGGGATAGATTACCTCTTTTTCATTGGGCAGGGTCTGTAGGTGGCGAATACGTATGTCTTCATAAATGTCGACGTTCACCTCTCCCTCATCAAGATGGGCTTGGGCCGCAATTGTAGCTCTCTGGCTCAGACGCAGGTAGAACTCATTTTCGGTATATTCCTCCGAGAAATAATAAATAAGAATGAAGATTCCAATTTGGAATAGTCCGGTCAATAATATGAAAATGGCAGTGATTTTTGTTCTTAACTGCATATAGTTCAATCACTTAATCCTTGATAACATATCCCATACCGATTACGGTCTGTATAAGTTTGGAATTGTAGTTCCTGTCAATTTTGTTCCGTAAATAATTTACATAAACATCGACGACATTGGTGCCCATATTAAAATTGATATCCCACACATTCTCTAAGATGTCGATACGACTGAGTACCCTATTCTTGTTTTTCAACAAAAATTCCAACAGGCGAAATTCTGTAGATGTCAGACTGATTTCCTGACCGGCCCTTTTCACCGTCTTGGCATCAGTATCCAGTTCAAGATCTTGTAAGACCAATTTCTGTGCTGCTGTCAAAGCCGACACATTTCGTCTTGTCAAGGCGCGTATTCGAGCCAAAAGTTCTTTGAATTTAAAAGGTTTAACCAAATAATCATCGGCACCAGAATCGAGTCCCTTGACCACATTCTCGGTATTGCCCAAGGCAGTTAGCATAATTATGGGTACCTCATCATAACCAAGTCCCCTGATTTTTTTGGCGACTTCCCTACCATCCATTTTGGGTAAAATAATATCAAGTATAATTAAATCAATTTCCTTGTTTTTCAAAAGCTCCATACCCTGTTCGCCCTCATATGCCAAAAAAACCTCATAGTCGGCCTCTAGAAGACCTTGCTTGATAAAGGTAGCGACATTATGTTCGTCTTCTATGACTAATATTTGTTTAGGCATTTGTAAATATATCAGATGAAACAGTGCTTTTACAAAAAGCAGCAAAGATAAAAAAACACCTGCTTTGTCTTTGTTATTGAAATTAGAATGCTATTAGAGTTTTTAAGATTTTTGGGCTTGTGCGTAGTTTTAGCTTTTGAGGCACTGGGGTTTTGGTCTTATCTACAGAATCAAGAAAAGAAAGTGTACAAAAACTAAAAATAAGTGGTCATTACGAATGAGTGGTGTAATCTGTCTAATGACTATTTAGAACTCAAAGACTGCTTTGTGCCTCGCAATGGTGTAAATAAGAACATTTTGCACCCCCCTTTTAATTTTATAAAAATAAAAAAGTCCAAAAGTATGGTTTTCCTTTCTCCATAAACCCTGACACCTAATCAAAGACTAGAACTACATATTTTTTAGCTCCGCGACCAGATCGGTAAGTGCCGCCTTGGCATCACCGAATAGCATCGAAGTCTTTGAGTTATAGAACAGTTCGTTCTCGATGCCCGCGTAACCGGCGTTCATCCCACGTTTGTTCACGATGATATGCTTGGCGTTCTCTACATCAAGTATGGGCATGCCATAGATCGGACTGGCCGGATCGTTATGAGCCGCCGGGTTTACAACATCATTGGCACCCACCACCAGAACGATATCGGTGTTGTTGAACTGGGGGTTGATGTCGTCCATTTCGACCAACATGTTGTATTCCACGTTCGATTCGGCCAACAATACGTTCATATGGCCCGGCATACGTCCTGCCACGGGATGGATTGCATATTTTACCTTGACCCCTTTTTTTGATAGCAGCTCTTCCAGTTCATGTATGATGTGCTGCGCCTGTGCGACGGCCAGGCCGTATCCGGGAACGATCACTACGCTCGACGCATAGTTCATCATAATGGCGGCATCACTGGGGTTCGTACTCTTGATCGACCCCAATGTCTTGTTCCCGATTGACACGGTATCGGCTCCTCCAAAAGCCCCGAAGATTACTGAACCCAAGGTTCTGTTCATAGCCTTGCACATGGCCACTGTCAATATGATACCTGCGGAACCTACCAGTATACCTCCCACCAGCATCACCATGTTATCATATAGAATGCCGGTGATGGCCGCTGCGATACCGGTCAATGAGTTCAACAACGATATGACTACGGGCATATCGGCCCCACCAATGGGAAGCACGAACAAGACACCGTAGACCAGTCCCGAGGCCAAGAGGGCGTACAAGAGCACTTGACTGTCGACACCTGTAGCGACCATAAATGCGGCAAAGGCGATTATCCCAATAATGACCAGATTGTTGACACTGTTATAAAAAGGAATCTTTACAACGCTTTTCAAGGAACCGTTCAATTTGCCCCAGGCGATCAGACTTCCGGAAAAGGTAATGGCCCCGATGATGATTCCCGAGACTATGGTGATGGCCTGCACGGAATCGGCGACGTTCTTGCTATATTCGACCAGACCAATCAAGGCGGCGCTCGCCCCCCCGAAGCCATTGAACAAGGAGACCAGTTCTGGCATTTTTGTCATTTCCACTTTGATGGCGATCAACCAGCCTATAACCGACCCCACGAGGATCGCCAGGCCGATCAGGATATAGATCAGCGGTGGGACTTCCATTCCGTGTACGAAAATGGTTCCTAAAATGGCCAGGCCCATTCCCGCTGCCGCAATCAAATTCCCGCTTTTGGCCGTCTCGGGATGTCCCAATTTTTTTAGACCGACAATGAACGTAACTGTGGCGATCAGGTATATGATATTCAACAATACATCCATTATTTCTTCCTTTTAAACATTTGTAACATTCTATCGGTAACGGCGAAGCCGCCCACCACGTTCAAGACTCCCAGTACCACGGCCACAAAGCCCAGTGCAAGTGCCACATAATCGGAGGGGTCGGCATGAAGCATCACCAGTATGGCGCCTACGATTACCACCCCGCTCAACGCATTGGCACCCGACATCAAAGGGGTGTGCAGAACGGCAGGAATACTTTTTATCACTTCGACGCCTACGAATATGGCGAGAATAAGGATGTAGGTAATCTGAAGGTTGTCGTTAATAAATTCCAGAAAATCGGTCATTTTTTTCTTTTTTAGTTTTTTCTAATGGTCCCGTCCATGACGATCAACGTCTCATCGGTGATTTCTTCTTCCAGGTCCCATTTGAACTTGGTCCCTTCGGTAAGGTGCATGATATAGTTATAGATATTCTTTGCGTACAGGTCGCTCGCATTGGTGGAGACGCTTTTGGGATCGATGCTGGTGCCGATGACCTTCACCCCGTTTTTGACAACGGTCTTGTTGATCTCGCTGAT
>CBDULZ010000128.1:0-12606 GCA_965368185.1 uncultured Kriegella sp. | reverse complement strand
AAATCAATATTCTCGTAATCAGTAGGGCTCCAACCCTCGCCGCCAACGCTATCGCCTTCTTTCAAGGCCCAATCCCACCCCAAATGCCATTTCCCGATAAACCCGGTGTGATATCCCTTGGGTTTAAGTAACGAAGCTACGGTTGTTCGAGAATTAGGAATCAATGCCTTTGACACCCCGGTAAGCACTCCGTTTTTTAACGAACTACGCCAGTTATAACGCCCGGTTATGATACCATATCTAGTTGGCGTACATACTGAGGATGAGGTATGGGCGTCAGTAAACTTCATTCCATCGGCAGCCAACTGATCAATAAATGGAGTTTTAATTTTTCCTTGTGGGTTAAAAGCATGAATGTCTCCAAAACCTAAATCATCGGCCAGAACGTAAATGATATTGGGCAGTTTTTCTTCTGTGACAATTTCCTTTTTCTCGTTTGAACAATCCCCGACCATGAGTAGCATACAATAAATAGACAATAAAAAAAGACTGTTTTTTCCCATGCCTTTGAGGTTATATCCTTTTTGGTTTTTGCCCGTCTCCATGTTATTTTGTTTTTAACGTGATTGTTTGCCCCTTTTGATTTCTAAAAATCTGGACGTTTATTTTACCCTTCCAATTGTGGCTTTGGAAAGATTTCATTAAGTCTTCCACCGAATCGACTGTATCGCCTTCGCTTTCGATGATAACATCGCCGACTTGTATTCCTGATTTACTAAGGATGCCATTTTCATCGAGCGATACAAAAACAACCCCAGCCGTTTTCGCCAGACCGGAAGCCGAACGTTCTGCCATAGTCGTAATGTTCTTGATTTTGGCACCCAACCAATCATGTATGGTATTCTCGTCTGCAGAACTGCCAAAGAATAGTGAGGGAATTGCCGGTGTTTTAGTTAGGTTTTTTAGTTCCGGATCCTTAACTCCAAAGACATCCATTGGAAAGTTTTTGAAACCGATTTCAAATGCAGGGGACCCCTCTTTGACGGTAAAATTACCCAAAGCCGCATTTTCAAACAATGGATTCCCGGCAATACTATGCGCATCTACTCCTTTGTTTTGAGCGTTCTCAAGTGCCTTTTCATCAGGAAAAAGATTGTAATCTACTTCTTGACCCCAGTCCTGTAATCGTATGTCTTTATGTTCCGCCAGTACAATATTATGTCTAAAAATATCACCGCTGTTTTTGAACCAAACGTGCGGATGAAAACCATTATTGAGCATGATATTGTTCTCGACGGTGCGATAAAACCCCTCCCGAAGCTTTAATCCACCATTCAAACATACATTGTTATAAATATGATAATTTGAAGATCCATCATCAAGATCTATATCCCAACCATGATCGCATCGAAACCTATTGTTTCTGATAACGGTCGTGTTTATGGCGTCCCATTTTGGCATTTCGGGATTTTGCGCCACTATCTCATTCAAGGTTTTCCGATATGGATGCCAAAAGCGATCCCGCCCCCAAGAATTAAAAGCCCCATGATCCCCAGATTCCAAAACCGTATTGAACACATCGTTATATTCAAGAATATGTCCGCCCCAAGTGCCATCACCGATATTGATACCCGCTCTCGGAACGTCATAAATACTATTATTGCTCACAGTAATATCCATCGCCATGGCGATTTCAACACCCGCCGTTTGCTTTTCCAATCGCCCCGTACGATGAATCAAATTATTATCAACTAGTGATTTTGCCGGATACATATTGTTCTTGGGGCCTTTGACCGTGTCCATTTCCGCAAGGGGAACAAATTCATCATATTGAAAGGATGGCGAACGAACCGCATCGGGACTACCAACAAAACAGATTCCCGAACCAGCACAGTCATGTATGTGATTGTTCATGATTTGAACGTTTCTATTGTAATTGCTCACAAAAATCGCATTGCCGCCAAGGTTCACAAATTCACAATGCGTCACGGAAACATTTTCAACACCTTCAATAAAAAGGGCACCGCCGCGATAAATCGTCCAATCACTACGTAAAAGCGGCTCATATTCTTCAAATAATGTTCGCTTGGTATGCTCGAAACGAATTCCTTCTATAGAAACACCATTTACCGGGTTATCCTCCGTTCCAATAATGTTCAGTAAATGTTTTTTCCGAACAGTTTCGATGTGTGCCGTATTCAAGTCAATGCCTGGCAATGGCCAATAATACAGTTTTCCTTCCGTGCTTAAAAACCATTCGCCAGGGCCGTCCAATTCTTCGAATACGTTTTCTACCATTCGATAGGTTTCATGCATTTTAGAGGGTCGATTGTTCTGCGTACCACCCTGTAAAATCAATTCGCCGCTTTCATCGACCCCTGAAACCTTGTAGTGAAAACCACCCCATTCACCACTATGCATGGCATGAACAAAAGCTCCTACCGGATTCTTCCATGTCTTTGCCCTTTCAGGTGCAATGGCATCTGAAGCATGACCCTGCCAATGCCCTCCATTTTCGTCATAGTTTGGGTATCGTGCCAAAATTTGAGGTTTACCTTCAATAAAAAGCTGGTCAAAACTTACAGCTTTATCCAATTGAGCTACCCAAATATTATCATCGTATTCCTTCCATTTAGCACGTAACTTTTCCGACCCGCTAATCACGGT
This sequence comes from uncultured Kriegella sp., assembly GCA_965368185.1. Taxonomy (GTDB): domain Bacteria; phylum Bacteroidota; class Bacteroidia; order Flavobacteriales; family Flavobacteriaceae; genus Kriegella. Next base: position 9,999 of record CBDULZ010000128.1, on the reverse strand, counting down.
CTTCTCGGCACCTTCCCCTTTTATCTTTAAAGGCCCTAATTTTGGTGAAATTGTAATGGGCGCCCTCAACCTGTGTTTACCAGGTAGTAGATGAACAGTCAAGTCATCATGGAAACCCTTTTCGCGTATCAGGATTATTTGGTCAAGCCCTTCTTCAATAGAATTATAAATTGGTCCATTTTTCGGCTCAATAGAAACTTCAGAGTCCAGAGCTTTTATATAAATATCGTTCGTGACCGGTGAACAGCCAACAATCAACAAAACCAAAACCGTAGGTAAATAACTCAAATTTCTCATCAAACTTAAATATGCAATCTTATTCTTCGAAAAAATCCAATTCGGCAATAGCAGCCGTATTTCCCCCACCAGCAATTGTCTCAGCTTCTATTCTTACATATTGCGCCGTTAGGGTGTTTTTAAAATTGTGCGTACGTGCAGTAGGATCGTTGATAAGGTTTCCGAATTCAAAAGTTTCAACTGTTTTCCACGATTTACCATTTGAACTTGTTTTTATGACACCTTTCTCTATCATTCCACCTGCACTCTCGGTCTGTGGGGTGTATGCAAAACCTTTAATGGAATATGTTTCACCCAAATCTAATGCCATGAAATGTCGTTTCCCCTTTGCTTCTGAAGACCAATACGTATCCGTATTCGCATCGATAGCAAACCCCGCTTCCGATTTTTCGGCATTGCTATCGGTCGCCATTACTTTCCATCCTTTTTTTACAATTCCAAAAGTAGTGGAGGCAACACTGCCCAATTCATTCTCCCGGATGGAAATTGCCTTAACTTCCCCTGAATTAATTTTAAATGGTTCCTCAAAAAGTGCTGAATTTTTATTGGGTTCGCTGCCATCGGTGGTATATCTGACCTCAAAATTTCCATTCAGATTTTTCGAAATATTATCCGCATCGGGTTTCCAAGAATGCCATGCGAAGGCTTCTTTTTTAGGCTGAATATTTACTTCTCCATCAATATTTCGGGTAATGGACAACTGCGGCGGCCTGCTCTTGTAATAATGCGCGGCCACATTTGATAGCGCTGGTGCCATTCGCGATTGCAATATCCTAATCCTAATTTTTGTAGTAGTTATCTCTGGAAAACGCAGTATTCTTTTATATCCAATATTCGTTGCCGCTGCAATCTCTTTCCAAGTGTCATCAACCCATGCATCAACGGCATGTTTTTCCACGCGTTCACTATGTGTTGTAATCGCTTCCTGTAACACCAATCGATTTAGGGTAATAGCCTCGGAAGTTGTCACGACTATTTCTTTGGTCTCACCGTCTAACAGTTCATAACTGAGCATATCCCCGTCTAAAAGATTTGACGGCCCGCTAGCACCTGCAAGCAAATTCGTTCCATAGGTCGCCTCAATACGTTCACCGACTTCCTTAAGTACTTCAACATCCCTTGGTGAAAATTTCCCTTCCCTGTTTGGAGGGATATTTAAGAGAAATGTAGAATTGCCCCCGACCGATCTTTCATAAATATCAAAAACATCGTCTGTGCTTCGCACGGTCTGAAATACATCATCCCTATAAAACCAGCCTTCACGGATGGAAGTATTCGTTTCCGCGGGCTGATAATGCAAAAATTTACCTTGATAGAGTTCATCGCGTTGCCCAAGCGATGGATCGGTCAAATCGGCGAATCGATTCAATTTCGCCGGGTCTTCCTTATAAGGAATAACGTTCCATTCTGTATCCCTCGTTCGCCCTGCTTCATTACCACACCAGCGAATATCTTGTTTACCAAAAACCACGGCCTTTGGCGCTAGTTTATTTATCAGTTCTTTCCAAGCCAAATAATTATAAGTCTGCCCACCTTTGCGCTTTGGGTGTGCACCATCGAACCAAACCTCATGAACTGGGCCATATTCCGTCAATAATTCGAACAATTGATTTAAAAAATACTCATTGTAATCATCGACCTTAAAGGTAAAAGTCGTCTTGTTTTCAAAAGGTCTACCCTCAACCATGCGGGGTATGGTTCGCTCGGTATACTCGCTAAGATTTCCGTAAAGCCCTTCTGGGTTTTCAATTTGATACAAATCGGCGGGGGAAAGATAAATGCCTAATTTCAATCCATATTTTTCGCAAGAATCCGACAGTTCCTTTAAAATATCACCTTTACCATCTTTAAATGGCGTCGACATAACGCCATGGTCTGTATAACGACTCTGCCAGAGTACAAAGCCGTCGTGATGTTTAACTGTCAAAATTACCTTTTTCATTCCCGCATTCTTCATCGATTGGCACCATTGGTCCGTATCAAGATTTTGAAGATTGAATAGCGCCGGGTCTTCCATACCGTTGCCCCACTCCATACGGGTAAAAGTATTCGGGCCAAAATGGATAAAGGCTATAAATTCGTCTTTTAAAGCTGCATATTGATTGGGCGTGGGCACCACATGGGCAGCCTTAGCGATAATCGAGTCTTTGGTATCAACTTCCTTAATTGGAATTGTACTTGCAGTGGCCATAGTCAGCCCTGTTTGTTTTTCACAAGCCATCAAAACCACAAAAATCAATAACCCAACAACGTATTTCTTCATATTTTCATTTTCAAATTAAACCCTAACATTCTAACCTAGCCTTGTTCAAAACTGTACCCGATATCATCAACCCACTTCTTTCTACATTTTCGCTTCAGAAAAACGTTATCCAGAGAAAAACCAACATCCTTGCTCAGTACTTCCCAAACTTTTATACTATCTCTCACCGATTAAAGTATTTTCACAAATCTAATGGTTGCCATCACATTTTTCTACTTAAAAAAACACTCTCTCCAATACTTTTTTTGCTCTTAAGTCTTTAATTATTTCCGTCAAAGTGCATGAAGTCGTATATATTCTGTGGGCGACATGTGCATTATAGACTTGAACTGTCTATTAAAATTTGAAATATTATTAAACCCCGATTCATAACAGACCAAAGACACATTGCTTTTTTGCTCCATCAACAATTTACAAGCATAACCCACCCTAATTTCGTTAAGATACTTTGTAAAAGTTTTGCGATGCACTCGCTTAAAGAACCTGCTGAATGCCGAAGCGTTCATATGGGCGACCTCGGCAACATCTTTTGAATGAATAGGATTTTTGAAGTTTTTAAAGATGTAGGCATAAATTTCATCTAAATTCCTATTCTCGGCTTGATTAAGAGTGTGCACGTAACCCGCACTTGCTAACAGTCTGTAATTTTTATGTTTGGCCAGAAGAAACAGGACATCAAGAAACTGCATTGTTTTTTCAAAACCTTCCATATTCAGAAGACCCTCAATACTTCGAATCAATTTTGAATCAACATCTATAAACTTTATACCCTGCCGAGCTCGCTCGATAAGCTTTGAAATCAACTGCATTTCCGGGGTATCAAAAAACTGATCTCCCAAAAAATCGCGCCTAAAATGAATCCCAAGTGCTTCCGCGATCAAATCTGAATCCGAATCAAAGTAAATTTCATCGTTGAGCCACATATGGGGCAGATGCGCGCCGATCAATATCACTTCACTTTCACCAAACTTCTCGATACTGTCACCGATAAAACGTGTACCCGTACTCTTTTTAATAACCACCAATTCCAACTCAGGGTGATGATGCCAAATCTTGAGGAAATTTGGGTACCGGTTAATGGCAACCGAAAAAGAACTGTCTTTAGAGCTGGCCCTATTGAGTAAATGAAGCTTCATACGCTATCAAATAAAGAGCAATTTATGCAATTTTTCTGTACGCCATCTTCAAATTGGTCAAAATAATATAAATAATAGCAAAAAAAATACCAGTATTTATTCAAAAATTATCAGCATTTTGTAAAAAATAAAGCTACTTTCGAAAGTATTAAATTTCAGTGGATCACTGAAAACCATGCCCTTTCTTGTTTGAAGTCAAGTTCAACCCTAACACGTTATTTTATGAAGAAAAATTAAATTCAAAAAACAGTATCAACAACAGAGAATTACTTTGCTGGCATTGACCGTAAAGAAGTTCTAAACCCACTTAAAATAACTAAAAATCACTCAAAAACATGAAAAAAAGTAAAATACCCAGGTATTCATTTTTGAATATCCACAAAAAGAATCCAAAGTTTGGATCTGCCTTATTCCCGGCGCTTGTTTTACTATTCATGCTTCATGCAAATGCAAGCACGGCTGAAACAAGTACTGCCAGTTTGAAACCGAGTCTCGCTAAAGAGACCTTTCAGAACACGGTGACAGGTACCGTTACCGACCAACAGGGAGTGCCATTGCCCGGTGTCAATATTTTAGTACAGGGAAGCACAACTGGAACACAAACCGATTTTGATGGCAACTACTCCATTAATGCTGTTACTGGAGATGTTCTACTGTTCTCTTACTTAGGCATGAAAAGTCAAAATGTGACCGTGGGCGCCAATGCTACCGTCGATATTAGCATGCAGGAAGATGCGGCCGCACTTGACGAAGTAGTTGTCACCGCCCTGGGTATCAAGCGAGAAGAACGGGCATTGGGTTACGCCGTATCGGAAATACAGGGCGATGAAATTGCCCAAACGGTACAGGTCAACCCCGTCAACTCGCTTCAAGGAAAGACCGCAGGTGTGCAAATTAGTACTACTGCGGGAGGTACATTTGGGGGCACACGAATTACCGTGCGTGGTAACTCTACTTTTGACCAAAACACCCAACCTATTTTTGTGGTTGATGGCGTTATTTTAGACAATGATATCAGTGGTAACCAGGGTGCTGACTGGGGAAATCAGTTAAAGAACCTCAATCCGGATGATTTCGAAACCTTTTCTATTTTAAAGGGAGCGGCGGCAGCGGCATTGTACGGATCTCGTGCATTGAACGGCGTGGTCATCGTCACTACAAAATCGGGGTCAAAGCGAAAGGGCCTCGGGGTAAGTGTTAACCAAACAGTTGGTATACGAACGGTTTATGACTCACCAGATTTTCAGAACCAATACGGTTCGGGTCTGACAGCCGGTGGATTTAGTTTTGTCACCAACGGTCCCAATACCAGAACCCGTGACGACTCCCACGACACAAGTCAGTTCTTCACATACGATCTTGATACGGGGCTTCCCTCGGTAGCTTTTGATTCTTATGAAGAGCATGCAGCCAGTTGGGGGCCACGATTTGACGGTCAAGAAATCATAGATTACGACGGATCTCGAGCACGTTGGGTAGCACAACCCAACAACTTTCAAGATTATTTTGATACTGGGTTTCTCAGAAACACCAATGTTGCTATCGATGGAGGTAGTGAAACGAGTACCTTCAGACTTTCCTATTCCAACTTTTCGGAATCAGGGGTAGAATTGGGCAACGATTTTGATAAAAACTCGATAAGTTTTAAAGGTTCTCAAGATTTAATCGAAGATAAACTTACCGTCAGTGCCGCAATGCACTACACCAGGTCAAAGGCAAAAAACCCATTGAGTCCCGGCGGACTTTCACATTGGTTTCATGATGGTTTTCCTAGAAACTATGATGTCAACAAATGGCGAAATAACTATCTCGATGTAGATGGCGGTGTACCACACCCTTTTGGTGATAATTACAATTATACCCGTATGAGCCGCATATGGTCACACGCCTTAAAAGACGAAAACGTTCGTACCGAAGGTTCGTTTATATCGAATATAAAATTAAACTACAATGTTACTGATAATATTACGGCGACCCTTGAAGGCAATGTGAATCAATACACGTACAATCAAGAAGACAAAACCTACGCCGACAATAGAGATCGGTTGAACGGCAGTTATTATTTTGCCAACGGCGAACGCTTTCAACATAGTTTTTCGGCCAAGTTGTTCTTTGACAAACAGCTGAATGATGATTTCCGAATGGATTTATTGTTGGGAGGGGAACTTTGGACTTCTAAAGAACAAAGCCAGTTCGGAAGTACTTCCGGCGGTTTCAAAATCAGGAATTTCTTTGCTCTTGAAAACTCTAGAAACCCTATTAATGGCGATGGAGGAATTGGGCCTCGAAAAAAAATAAACTCTGCATTCGCATTTTTTAACACCAGCTATAAGCGAGATTTGTACCTGAGTCTTACCGCGAGAAACGACTGGTCTTCCGCTTTGGTCTACCCTGATGGTACAGGCAACAATTCGTATTTTTATCCTTCGGCAAGTTTAGCTTGGGTCGCCAGTGAAACAATTGCCTTGCCCGAGTTTATTTCCTTTGCCAAGTTAAGGGGTTCTTATGCCATTGTAGGTAACGACACCGACCCTTATCGACTTTCGACGGGGTTTGTTGCCGACAATTTCAACGCAAATCCTGATATCAACGCATTTAAATTTGAAAACAGCACGGCTGTTCCCCTTGACTTGAAACCTGAGAAAAAGTATTCCTTCGAAACAGGAATCGATTTGCGTTTTGCAAACAATAGGGTCAATCTTGATGTGGCGTATTATAAGGACAATACCAAAAATCAAATACTACCCTTACAAGTACCCTCTGAATCAGGAATTTCAAGTCAGTTGATCAATGCAGGTAATCTTCAAAACGAAGGTATCGAAGCATCGCTAAATCTGGTAGTTGTCGATAGCGAAGATTTCGGATGGGATATTGGTGCGAACTACACGCGAAACCGTGATAAGATTATCGAATTGGCCCCCGGCATCAATGAATTCCAACTTTTCGGAAACCCTGACGATTCTAACTCCGCAACGGCCTCCTATGCTTACGTAGGTGGTGCTTACGGTGATTTGGTAACCCGAAGAGGGTATGATTATTACGATGGTGAAAACACCCAAAATCATGATATCCCTGTACTGGCAAATCGAAATGGCTGGTCGGTAGCCTACCCCATCGGCATTCAGAATAAAGATTCACTTTATGTCATGGGAAATATGCAGGCCGACTGGTACGGCGGTATGAATACTTCGTTCCGATACAAGAGATTGCGCTTAAGCGCTATCGTTGATGCCAAATTTGGTGGAGAAATCTATTCTGCAGATGCACGGTATGGGCTGCATCAAGGGGTTCTGAATAGTTCATTGCCCAATAGGGATGCTTCCCAGGGTGGTATCACTTGGACAAGCGAAGGGCAAGGACAGAATTTCTTTGGAAAAACCTACGAAGACGGTTATATTCCTAATGGTGTATTCCCAGACGGAGCTACAGTCACTTCGGGACCTGCAGATAATAGAACTGCGGTAGATGTGGGCGGAATGACCTACCAACAAGCTTATGATCAAGGTTTGGTCGAACCAACACACTGGTCGGGTTATATATATCGATGGACTTCGGCTAGTACCGGAACTCCAATTACCGGTGTCTATACTTCAAGTTGGGTAGGATTGCGCGAGGTAACCCTTACCTATGACGTTCCCTCTGAGATACTGGACAAGTTGTTGATCAGAAGCGCCTCTCTATCTTTAACCGGAAGGGACTTAGGATTCTTGTACAATTCGTTACCGGATAATATCAATCCGACCTTAAGTAGTAACGCGGCAGCGAATCCGTTACAGCAAAAGTCGTCGCCGTACGTGCGGTCAGTGTCATTTGCCATAAAACTCAACTTCTAATTTCAAAAAGAATAACATGAAAAAAGTTATATATCTAGCACTAAGCTTAGTACTTCTTGTCTCATGCGACGAAGATTTTGCTGCTTTGAATACCGACCCTGATATTGGTGTTCCTCCCCCCGAAACACTTTTTACCTATGCCCAAAAGGAAATGGTCACCTATAAAGGCGGCGGCGAATGGTACCATGAAAACCATCAAAAGATGACTTGGGCCCAATACCTGGTTCAGGGCCGGGGCAATGACAGTGACATCAATACCATTTTACCCGGTAGCAAATACAGCACGTTCTATGTGACGGTTATGAACCACCTGACCGAAATGCGGGTACAGATAGCCAATCGTTCTGAAGAAGAACAGAAATTTTATCAAAAATTAGTGGGAGCATCGGAAATTCTACAGGCGTTTTTTGCCCTGCGCATTACCGATCAGTTTGGTGACGTACCTTATTCCCAAGCTTCCGATGGGAGAAGGGAAGGAATTTTAGACCCCGACTACGATAAACAAGAAGCTATATTAGACCAACTGGTCATCGAATTGAATAGCGCTATCCAAAAAATGGACGAGAACATTGCGACTAGTTTCGACTTTTCATCCAGCGACCTGGCCTATCAAGGCGACGCGACAAAATGGGTGAAATTGGCCAATGCCATAAAATTACGAATTGCGACACGTCTATTCACCCAGAATGAAGCCAAGGCGCGTGAAATAATTAGTAGTGTAACCTCAGACGGTCGATTATTCGAAAGCAATGACGATCAATTGACCATTGACCTGGGGGGTACCTATCGCGGTTCGGCCGGTGCCGATTTTGAATGGAAAGGTGTAATGTGGGCGGCAGAACCTATGGTAAATTTTATGAAAACTACGGCCGATCCAAGAATTCGCATTTTTTATGAACCCAATGGCTATACCCAAGAAACTATTGATGCCTTTGAAGATCCTAGCACCATATCTCCGGCAGTGGATATTGACAATGACACAGACGTCTTATACACCACAGAAGATGGGGAAGCTATTTTGGGATATCGCTATATTGGCCTTCCTACCTTTCGAAATGACCCGAACATCGGTATTCCCGATTATTACCAGTATCAAGACCAACCGAATACCGTTGGTAATAATGCCACCATGCTGTCAAAATACAATAGAAGGTTACTCCAGAATTGTGGATACACCTATGGTGGTCTACCACAACCTGAAGGTACCTATGTAGATGTCATGTTGTCTTATGCAGAGGTATGTTTTATGATGTCGGAATTCATACTCAAAGGATATTCCACCGGGGATGCCTCGGATTGGTATTCAAGAGGTATCGAGTCGTCGTTGCAAACCTATAATATGTTAGGTGAAAAACAAGATTTGATATTAAGGGTTGCCAACAAAGAATATCCGTATCAGCCGATAAGTGAAACGGAAATGGCCGATTATTTGTCGAACCCCGAAATTCAGCTCAATGGAACAGATGACCTAGAAAAGGTATATATCCAACAATTTCTGAATTTTTATCGCTTGCCGGACGAAGGATGGATTCTTTCGATGCGAACCGGGTATCCTAAATACGGGTCTTCATTATTGGCAAGGTTTCCAATCGACACTCCTGAGATTCCGTTCCCAAGAAGAATTCCGCCCCCTGAACCTGGCGACCTGAATGTAGCGAAGTGGTTACAGGCCAATGCCGACCAAGGGTTTACCAGCCCGAGAGATGAAAGTCCCGATGCATTGAATTCACAGCGTCTTTGGTGGGATTTGAACAACCCCACTATTGGTAGCGGAGGCAACTAAAAATAAGTTTCACTCTTTTTCAAATGGTCGGTTGCCCACGGGTAGCCGACCATTTTCTTTAAACTAAGCTACTTCCTAAAAACCTGAAATCTAGGAATCTTAAATAGCGGGCCATTATAAACATTGAAATGTAATGCGCCTACACTGGCCTGAGAAACGAAAGTATTGACTTCGACAAGGGACAAAAATTTAACCCTAAAAATTAAACTCTCCAGAACAAATTTGAGGCAAGTTGCTACCAAACTTATCCCAAATACTTAAAAAATGGAGGTAGTGCAAAAATAGTATCATATTTTGCTTAAAATATAGTAGCAAATAGTACAAAATTAAACTAATTTCGAAATGTGATAAATTGGCATAATCAGGTGTGTGACAATGCCTGAGAAGTATTAAATTGAACATTGGATTCATTTCACCTGCAACTGCATAAGTATCTTACATCTTGCCCCGCAGAAAATGATATATATAATTTTAGTTAGTTTGTTTTGAGTTAGTTTAGTTTTAAAAATGGCCGACTATTTTTTAGTCGGCCATTTTTCAGTTTGAAAAATACCATTAGAGAACTATCTTGCCGAAAAAAAAAGAGAATTGAGTATCTAAGAATACAGCTATTATGAAGAAAAAATCGACGGGTCGTAGAGACTTTGTAAAAAAGTCCCTTGTGGCGGCTGCAGGAATCAGTATAAT
>CBDULZ010000127.1:0-12927 GCA_965368185.1 uncultured Kriegella sp. | reverse complement strand
GTATTCATTGTAAGTTCGTAGCAAAGTCGGTGCGTCGCTCTTTGAAACTAAAATACTGCTTAAAATACTTTTATTCCTATTAGTTGGGTTTCTAACAACTGTGCTACTCCTTTGGCCACTTTTTCCTTGACTTTCGCAAAATTTTTATAATTTCCCTTTAAGGAAGCATCCATATTCGATAGAAAAAGATAACCTAAGTTTCCATTTTCTGCTATTCCGATATGGCTTCTACCAAACAGGGTATACAAATGCTTTTCCCTATAAAAAAGACGATGCCTGAGGCTACTTAAAAACAGGTAATCGAATAGGATATATGGAATCGAACAAGATACCTTTTAAAGTATACCTACAACAGAACCTTATTTTTACCAAAAATAGTTTTCGAATCGTATTGATTTGTCTCTCCATCCGCCTCGTCCTGCATACTTCTATTTGTTAAGAACAGTGTACAATTCGAAGTTCGCTTCCTTACCCCTTAACTCGGTCTTGCCCAGAGATCGCAATTGAAACTCAGGTTCAAGTGGCAAATTTTGCACGAGACTGTCAGAAATTAAAAGTTCTACTTGATACGCATTGCATAGTTCCTGAATTCTGGCGGTCGTATTTAGCACATCACCGGTAAAAATGATTTCCTTTTTAAGAACACCGATTTCACCAGTTGTTACTTTCCCAAAGTGTAGCCCGGCTTTAAAAGTTGGAGAGACCCCAAAAGTAGATGTATACCATGCCTTCCGTTCACTTAGGCTTTCCTTCATGGCAAAAAAGCATTTAACACAATTATTGTTCAAAATACCATCCTCATATTTCCATGAAATAACAATTTCATCCCCGACATATTGGTAGACTTCCCCGGAAGACCGAATGATCGCTTCCGAGAAATCGGAATAATACTCCTTTAGCAATTCAAAATATTTGATGTGGCCCAATCGCTCGGCAATGGTCGTCGATGATTTCATGTCCAGGAACATAAATATTCTTTTTTCCTCGGTGGGAGTATGATATTTTCCGGTAAAGAAATTCATCAACACACCATGTCCTAAATTTTCACTGATTTCCGCATAAAAAAGACTTAAAACTAAACTGAACGCCACGGAAACCAAGGTGCTAAAAAATTCGATACTAACCAGAAAGTTCGAAAGTTTGTCCAGAACACTGGCATCCAACGGCGATTTTTGCAGTTCTATACCCGCCGCAATCGGGTAGATTACAATTATGACCACAACCAGAAAGAGGGTATAAAAGCCTACTTTATATAAAATTTTCTGCGAAAAGCTATTCTTACCAAAAAGATTGCCCAACCATAGAACTTCGATTGCTCCGACGATCAACCCAATACAAGTAACTGCAATGCTTGCAAAAGCAAAAACCTGATAGGTCACCGAAATAGCGGAAGATGGATTTAAATTTTGATTTAGAGTTGCAGCCTCTTGAACGAATAAAAGAATCCAACCGACAAAAAGCCAAATCACTCCGAAGGGAATGATGCGCGAGATGTTTCTTTTACTTTTTGGAGTAAGCTTTAACATTCGAAATTAATAGGTCGATCTAATTTATCAGCACTAAAATTAAGTTCTTTTTCAGAACAAATGTCCCGAATCTGTTCAAACAAATAATTGTATTTTTAAATTGCATTTCTTAAAACACCCTGCCAAACCGAATCTTTGTAGGCAATTACACAAGGTCAACACATGAAAGGTCACAAACAACGTCGTATTTCAGCTATCATGTTTACTGATATTGTGGGCTATACCGCAATGATGCAACGAGACGAAAAAGCGGCGGCGGCCGTTAGGTCAAAACATCGGAAAGAATTTAAAAAATATCATGAAATTTATCAAGGTAAAATTCTTCAATATTTCGGTGATGGCACCTTGAGCGTTTTTCAGAGCGGCGTTCAGGCCGTTGAATGTGCCATAGCATTACAAAAAAACTTGCAAGAAGAACCTAAGGTACCTTTGCGTATCGGAATTGACATGGGCGATATCGTTTTTGACGGTACAGAAATTTATGGAGATAGTGTCAATAGGGCATCACGAATCGAGAACTTAGGTATTGCCGGGGCTATTCTGCTATCCGACAAGTTAAATGAAGAGCTTGAAAATCAGGTTCAAGTCAAAACGAAATTTTTAGGGAGCTTTAGTTTAAAAAATGTGACCAAACCTGTTAAAATCTTTGCCGTAGCCGAAAAGGGCATTAAAATGCCCACTGTAGCCGAACTTCAGGGTACTCCAGACAAACAAAATAAATCGATTGCCGTACTACCATTTGTGAATATGAGTTCAGATAGCGAAAACGAATATTTTAGCGATGGTATGACCGAGGAAATAATCAATGCCCTTGCCAAGATTGAAGGCCTGAAAGTAACATCTCGCACCTCCTCTTTCCATTTTAAGAATCAGAACCTATCGATTTCAAAAATCGGTCAGGCCCTAAACGTTTCCACCATTTTGGAAGGCAGTGTTCGTCTTGCGGGGAATAAGATGCGTATTACTGCACAATTAATCGATGTGGCCGCCGATTTTCATTTTTGGTCCGAAACCTTCGACCGATCTATCGATGATATTTTTTCCGTTCAAGATGAAGTGAGCTTGCTGATTGCTGATAAATTACGAGAACATATAGGCCATTTTGATATCGCTGATCAATTGGTCGATTCTCCCGAAGTTCCTGTCGAAATATATAAGAAGTATCTAAAGGGTCGCTATTATTTGATGAAGTTGAACCTTCCCGATACGGAAAAAAGTATTTCCATATTCCGTGAAATCATTCAAGAACAGCCAAATTTTCCCCTGCCCTATTTAGATATCAACCAAGGATACGCATTTTTGGGCACCATGGGGCTTTTACCCGCCCAAGAATCCTTTGTTAAGGGCAGGTCATTTCTTGACAAGGCACTCGAACTAGATGAAAATCTACCGAAATCACAATTGAACCTTGCTTGGATCAGTTGTTGGCAAAATTGGGATTTAAAAAGTGCTTATCGCCATTTGAACAATGCTCTGGAAATTCGCCCCTCCGATGAAATTTACCTAACCATGTCAAATACGCTAACGCTTGAAGGAAAGCTAAAGGCGGCCATGAACTATGTAGACAAGGCGCTGGAGCTTGACCCTTTTTCAGCGATGAACCTACATTACAAAGGGTTTTTGTTCTATTTAATGGAAAAGTATGACAAAGCCGTTCCCTTTTTTAAAAAAGCCCTAAGGCTAAAACCCAATCTACCTTTTCCGCCTTTATACTTGGGTACAATTTTAGTATTGCAAGGAAGGCCTTCGGAAGGTTTAAATTACTTTAAGAACCTTCCGTCCCTGGGACATGGAAATTTGACAAAATTGGGAGGAACTACATTGGCATACATTGCCTTGAACGATACGGCCAAAATAGAAGAAGGCATCTCTAAACTAGAAGCGGCATTGCAAACCGATGCCATGGGAAGCGCACTATTCTTTTTAATTCTATGTCATACCTTCAAGGGCAATCACGAAGAGGCCCTAAAATTGATCGAAAAAGGCATGGAATATCGATTACCCAGAATTTTATTGCTGAATACGGAACCCATCTTAAAACCACTTCGCTCAATTTCCCGATTTCAAAATTTAATGCAACAGGCATTGGGAGAAACTACAGCCTCTAAAAATTATAAACGGAAGTATAAAAAGTCGTTATTGGCTACCGAAGAACTTAAAAAGTACAAGACGCAATTAAATCTGTTGATGGCTGAAGAACAACCATTTCTGAACCCAGACTTAACCCTTCGTGATTTGGCCGATATGTTGCAAATTCCTCCGAATTATTTATCTCAATTGCTAAACGAGGGTTTTGACCAGAACTTTTCTGAATTTGTGAATTCGTATCGCATTGAAACTTTTAAAAAGATAGTTTCCGACACTTCCCATAGGCATTTGACGATTCTGGCTTTGGCCTATGAAAGTGGTTTTAATTCTAAAACCGTTTTTAATACCTACTTCAAGAAAACCATGGGCATCACTCCTAGAACCTATTGGAAAAATATGGTTCACTAAGTCTCTGACTCCTTCGAATTCGTTCCGATTCTCAAACCCGAACGATTGGCTTTCCGCTGACTTCTACTTTTGAAGCAAATAAAAACACCATAAATTAAGACAAGTATGATAAGTCCCTTAAAATTTCTCTTGACCGCAAGTACTGTGGTTAAATTAATAATAGCAGTACTGCATCTAGTTTTCACCTTATTGCAATAAAAATTCATGTGCCGGCTAAACTGATTTTAATTCAAATAGCCTAAACGCATATCAAAGATTGGAACATACAACCAAACCCATTGTATGAGGAAAATTTATTCGCAAACCCAATAATTTAAAAAATGAAAGCAATTATCATAACGAGATATGGATCACCCGATGTTCTTAAACTTACGGAAATAGAAAAACCAACAGCTAAAGACAATGAGGTATTGATAAAGGTAAAATCAGCCAGTGTCACCGCTGCCGATACGATGATGCGTAAAGGAAAGCCTTTATATGGCAGACTATTTATCGGTTTTAAAAAACCAAAGCACCCCATTAGCGGAACCGGTTTTTCAGGAGTTATTAAAAAAATCGGTCCTGCGGTCACCTCTTTTAAAGTGGGGGACGAAGTGTATGGGGAATCAATTTTCGGGGCCGGTACAAACGCCGAGTACCTATGTGTGCCCGAAGACGGCATGCTTACCCGAAAACCGGAACATCTGACCCATGAAGAAGTTGCCTCGGTTTGCGATGGCCCGCTCACTTCATGGAATTTTCTCAAAGAAATGGCAAAGGTTGAACAAGGTCAGAAAGTATTGGTAAACGGTGCTTCTGGAAGTTTGGGAACAGCAGCGGTACAATTGGCGAACTATTTAGGTGCCGAAGTTACCGGAGTTTGCAGTACCTCAAATCTGGAAATGGCACAATCCCTTGGTGCGGCATTCGTAGTCGATTATAAGCGCACTGACTTTACCAAATCCTATAAAAAATATGATGTTGTTTTCGACACGGTAGGAAAGAGCTCCTTTTCAAAGTGTAAAAGGGTGTTGGCTAAAAATGATCTTTATCTTTCTCCCGTACTTGGCATGCCCCTTCTTTTTCAAATGCTAAGAACCTCAATCTTTGGCACAAAAAAGGCCCTGTTTTCAGCTACAGGTCTTAAACCAGTAAAAGAACTTCGAAAACTGTTGAGCGAACTAAATGACCTTCTTGAAAGCGGACAATTAAAGATGATAATCGACAAGCGCTTTTCATTGGAACAAGTGCCCGAGGCACATCGGTATGTAGATACCGAACATAAAAAAGGTAACGCAATCGTTCAAATAAGCAAATAAGGCCAACCTTTTATGCTAGTTTTTTTTACCCATAATTGGTTTGGTTTCCAACACATCTGAGTAGGGGCCGTACCTGCCAAATCGGCGAATTCCCCAATTTCCTCTTTAGCAAGCCGGCCAAAATAACAACTCAATTGTACTATTGCATAAAGCGATAAGGAAGCCAAATCTGTATTGGCCGACTTATTGACTACCTTAATCCATATGTTCCAGTTAACTGCTTTTTTGTAATTGGTTTCTCGACAGTATGCAATTACATATGTGCTTTAACTCTTTCCAATCCCAAATTATACGCTATACCAAGGTAGACAGCTCAAACCTAAGCCCATAAAAAGACAATGCCTTACGGAAATCCGTAACAGCCCTAATTTTGATGAAATAACACAGCAATAGAAGCTCTTTTATGTCATATTGATGGAAGGGATTTCCAAAAATTCGATTTCCAAAATGCCTGCCCATACACGGCAGCGAATAAAAAAAGAATAATTCTGGCCATAAAACAATCTCTTGGTCACCGAATAGCGTAAACAATATAAAAAGGAGGTATTTTAGAACCGTTGTAGTGCAGTGATTATATTTTATCAACCCAAACAAAGTGATGACGTATCGAATATCGGCTAAGGACTTTCCAAGTATATTTCTAATAGGAATTGTATTCTTCTTTCAAATCTCGGTCACAGCGACCGCTCAGTCCCGCACAGAAATAAATTTGAACGAGGGCAGACCATCAATCGTAATAGATGGAAAACCGCATCCACCCTTTGCGTATATGTCGTACCTCGGAGAGAAAAAATACTATAAGGAAATAGCCGATGCGGGCATCCACCTATACAACATTCCCGCTTATCTTGCCGACAGGGGTATCAACTCAACTTCAGGCATCGGCCCCTTTCGAAAGCCTATATGGATCGGTGCCGACGAGTATGATTTTTCAAGTGTAATCCAAGATTTTGAGAAAATCATAACAGCGGACCCCTATGCCAAAGTAATCGTTCGCCTGTATTTGGATCCGCCCCTATGGTGGGAACGATTGCATCCTGAAGCTTCGGCCCAATTGCCGGATGGAAGCACCTTTCGACAATGTTTTTCATCCGAAATATGGAAAGCCCAAACCGCAGCGGTGCTCAAAGATTTTCTCGAATGGATCCAAAAATCCCCTTATGCCCAATATCTCGCGGGAATACATGTTGCAAGCGGCTTTACCGAAGAATGGTTCTACCATCCCAAACAATACCACGATCAAAACCCCGCCCGCCGGGATGCATTCCGCAAATGGTTAGGTAACAGGTACAAAGAGGTAGCTGCACTTCGAAAAGCATGGAACGATAATACCATTACTTTTGAAAAGGCCCAATTGGCGAATATTGATGAACCGGGGCGACGTAAGGAATGGCGAGATTTGAAAACAGAGCAACACTATATCGACACCTTTCGATTCCATACCGAGGTAATGGCCGACAACATCGCCTATTTCTGCAAAATTGTCAAAGAAGAAAGCAATGGCAATTTGTTAACGGGAGCTTTTTACGGGTATCACTATTTCGTGACCGACCCCAGAAGAGGTCACGGAGCCTTGGCCAAACTGTTGGACTGCCCCGACCTCGATTACCTATCGAGCCCCAATGCCTATAACCGGGTTTTGGGCGAAGACTGGCCTGCAATGGCAGCGGTCAATTCGGTACGCCTACATGGCAAATTGTGGCTTACCGAGAACGATACGCGCACTTCGATAACCACCCTGCTAAAAGACCGATCGGAAGGTATTGCGCCAGTCGGTCAATACGAGGACGGCGTCTGGTTAGGGCCCGATGATATAGAAACGTCAAAAGCATTTTTATGGAAGAATACGGCACGAATGCTCGCCTTTGGTTATGGCGGTTGGTGGTTCGACATGTGGGGTGGTTGGTTCAGCGACCCTGAATTGTTGAACGTTCTAAAAAAGACACAGCGACTGCATGTCGATTACCTTCCCCGGAATATCGAAAAAATGAAATCGGAAGTACTGGTAGTGGTGGATGAGGAACTCTCCTTTTGGGATGCGAGTTACGGTAGCCTTACCGAAAATATCTTATCGAACCGTTACCCTTTGGCAAAAACAGGAACCTCATACGATCTTTATCTTCGCAGCGACGTAGATGCCATTTCAACCGACCAATATAAAGTCGTCTGGCTTATGGGGCTATTGCAATTGAACGCAGCGGAAGAAGCACGGATAGAAGAGTGGCAAAAACAGGGTATAACTGTGATATGGACCAACGCAAAGGGAACCAAAATTTATAGGAACAACGAAGAACCCGTTTTTCTTGATGGCAAACTAAAATGGTCAGCCGCTCAATTGCGTGAACTGTGGCGAAAATCAGAGGTACATATTTACAATGATACCGATGATGTATTTTATATTGGTAACAATTGGCTGGGCATACATACGATAAATG
Source organism: uncultured Kriegella sp. (assembly GCA_965368185.1). Taxonomy (GTDB): domain Bacteria; phylum Bacteroidota; class Bacteroidia; order Flavobacteriales; family Flavobacteriaceae; genus Kriegella. The sequence continues at coordinate 5,172 of CBDULZ010000127.1, read as the reverse complement.
GTGGGGAACGCACGCTACGCTTTCCGTTCGAAGTTCAGATTATCGATCCTGTGAAGAATCAGGTAATGGCTGACTCAACAAATACAGTAGAGCTAAAAATGAACCCTAAATCGACTACGTTGTTGCGAATACACCCGTAAGTACTTTTTCCATCTACCCATATTTATTCCTTTAAAAATGCATAGTTAATCCCTGACCTCCAATCATTTAATAAAAAGGGAGTGGCTACCAAAACGTTATTTTTCCATCCGCAAAAGCTATTACGTGATTTCAAATACCAATTGTATTAACATTCCTTTAAGGTCGTTCGCAAACCAAATGCTGTCGTTCAAAGAAAATTAAAAATACACCTATATAAATGTACCATCTTTGAATGGAAATAGTATTTAACCTATTTGCATATATTCAAGATGAAAACCAAGATTGCTTCCTTCGTTTGTCTAGTGCTATATTTTTTATGCACAGTAAGCTTTTCACAAGCTCCCCAAAATCCTGACATGGAATTCATTGAGATCAAAGGCACCGTATTAGATAAAGACAACGGTGAACCCCTTGAATATGCGACTTTGGTATTGCAGAGTGTTCAAAACCCTGAAAAAGTTACCGGGGGTATTACCGATCTCGAGGGCAAGTTCAGCGTTCAGACGGCTCCGGGCACTTATAATATTAGGGTAGAGTTTATTTCCTATAAACCCTATTCCCTTCCCAACCAAGATTTAAGAAGCAACACCGACCTAGGCACCATACGATTGGCCGTAGATGTTGAGCAACTTAACGAAGTTGAAGTAGTTGGAGAAAAGACCACTGTTGAAGTCCGCTTGGATAAAAAAATATACAATATCGGAAAGGATATTACCACAAGTGGTGGAAATATCTCGGATGCGCTCAACAACATTCCATCGGTTACGGTAGATGTAGAAGGTGCCATAGCACTTCGCGGAAACGAGAACGTACGTATTTTGATCAATGGAAAACCTTCGGCAATGGCCGGATTCGGTTCTACCGATGCCTTGAAACAACTCCCTGCCGATGCCATTGACCGGGTAGAGGTCATTACGAGTCCATCCGCCCGTTACGATGCAGAGGGAACGGCAGGTATCTTGAACATCGTTTTAAAACAGCAAAAGACCCTAGGACTGAACGGTTCTATAAACACCAGTATCGGGCTACCGGTTGCAAGTCAAATATCAACGAATCTAAACCTCCGCACTGATAAGTTTAATCTTTTCAATACACTTGGGTATTCGTACCGTGAACCACCTGGAAACGCCTTTTTCGAAAACACCTATGCAGCGGGGGATTTTAGCAGGATTATCGAAGAGCGCGATATTATAAGAAAGGATAAAGGATTCAATATGAACTTAGGTCTGGAATATTTCCTGACCAAAAAATCAACCCTTACCGGAAGCGTATTTGCTCGATTTTCTGATGAACAGGATGGCACTGAAAACCTCAGCCAACGTTTTGTCGGAAGTACCTTGGACAGCCGAACTTTTCGCGACGAGGTACAAACTGAAGATGACAAGAGTTATCAGTTCTCCATGAACTATACGAACAACATTAATGAAGAAGGGCATAAACTGACCGCCGATTTTCAATACTCTTACGATACTGAAGACGCAAGTACCACAATCGACGACAATAGAATTTTTCCCGATAACAGCTTGTTGGCCAAGGAGAATATCTTTGAGACCGAAAAACAGAACGAATTTTTGATTCAGGCAGATTATGTACTTCCCATTGGCGATTCACAGTTCGAAGCCGGGTATCGCGGAAATTTTGAACAAAGCATAAATTCGTTTCAATTAGACACCCTGAACCAAGGAAGTGGCCAATTTGAGACCAACGAAGAATTGAGCAATCGCTTTATTTATGATGAAAACGTAAATGCGCTCTATTCGCAATATGGCAATAAATTCGGAAAGTTTTCTTTCTTGCTCGGCCTGCGCCTGGAAAACACCCAACTTAAAGGGCTAGTGGAATCTGATTTTGATTTGACCGCTTTGGAGGAATCCTTGGGTTCTGATGTCGATTTGAATTTCGACAAAAACTACTTAGGGCTTTTCCCAACCGTAAACCTGATTTTTGAATTGAACGAAATGGAAAACATTACGTTGGGTTATAACCGTAGGATCAACCGGCCTCGTGGATTTTTTATCAATCCGTTTCCGTCTCGATCTAGCCGTACTAACATTTTTCAAGGCAATCCAGATCTCGATCCTGCGTTTGCCAACGCCTTTGACCTCGGTTATTTGAAACGTTGGGAAAAATTGACCTTAACATCATCCGTATATTACCAAAAAGAAACCAACTCTTTTGAGGTCGTACAGGAAGAAACAGGAGAAATGACCTCGGATGGCATACGCATTATCCGCTCCATACCGATCAACCTGTCTACCAACGAACGTATTGGTGCTGAAATGGGAGTCTTGTATAACCCGTCTAAATGGCTGCGCCTTAATGGCAGTTTTAACTATTTTCAATTCGTTTCCGACGGAATGTTCAACGGAGTTGATTTTGGGACGAAGAACAACAGCTGGTTTGGGAGATTTAGCTCAAAAGTAACACTGCCCGGAAAAATCGACTGGCAAACGAATGCCAACTATCGTGGCCCACGGCAGACCGCACAAAGTGAAAGCAAGGGTATCTTTTCATTGGATCTGGCCTTCGCCAAAGATGTGCTGGGCGATAAGGGGACAGTTTCGCTCAACGTAAACGATCTTTTGAACTCCCGTAAAAGGCAATCCTTGACACAGACCCCTTTCTTTACTTCCGACAGCGAATTTCAATGGCGTGAGCGACAAATGACACTTTCTTTCGTATATCGCATTAACCAGAAAAAAGGAAAGAATGGAAATCAGCAGCAAAGAGGTGGGGATGATGAAGGGGAATATTAACCAACGTTCCCAAAACGCAAGTAATACGTAATGACTATTGCATTATCAATCTCAAATTGCCCTTTTCCCCGGGCATTTTACATATTGCAGAAATCTTACTGCATACCTTCATGACCTTCATGACCCATTGTAGTTTTTCCACCCGTATCGTTCATCATTGATTTTTTACCCTGTAGCTGTGCGGCTGCATCGACCGTAAAAGTGCCATTGGTCACTATTTCATCGCCCGTTTCCAGACCTGAAAGAACAATATACCGACCATTAGTCGCATCTCCTACTGTGATTTCACGCATCTCAAAAGTTGGGTTATCGGGATCGGTCTTCAGATATACCACCGAACGTTCTCCGGTCCAAAGTACGGCACTTTCGGGAATTACCAGGTTATCGTCCTTTTTATTGAATGGCAAAGCCAATGAACCGGCTACGAACATTCCAGGTTTTAATAGTCCATTCGAATTTTGCAATACGGCCCGAACTTCAACAGTTCTAGTCGCTGAATTTAATACGGGATTTATAAAAGAAATCTTGGCATCGAATCTCTTGTCGGGATACGATTTGGTCACAATAGCTACCTTCTGACCTTCCTTTAAAAGCGAAACTTGATTTTCATACCCATCAAAAATGGCCCAAACGGTATTCAAATCAGCTATTTTAAACAAAGGGGCTCCCTTTTTTACATAATCACCGGCTTCCACCATAATTTCAGTAATCGTACCGGAAACATTGGCATACACGGGAAAATTCTCGCGTACCTCGCCTGACACCTCGATTTGATCGATTTGTTTATCGGAGAGTTTCCACAATTTTAATTTGTTACGCACCGCCTTATATAATGCAGGTTGCGACTCTTTAAGACCTGCTGCCGTAAGCAACTCTTGCTGTGCGGAAACCAGCTCTGGGGCATAGATGGTTGCCAGTTGTTGTCCATTTCTGATTTCCTCACCTTCGAAATTGACGAACAGTTTTTCAATTCGCCCGCCAAAGTAAGCAGCCTGGGTGGCCACGGCTTTTTCATTATGTACTATTGTTCCCGATAGTTCCAAAGTGTTATCCTCAGTAGGGCCAGAACCCACCTTCGTGGTTCTAATATCGGCCAAAGCCAACGCATTTTTGGTCATTTTAAATTGTTCCATGGCCAAACCGTCGGCTCCTGATTCGGCGGGAATCAAATCCATACCACAGATGGGACAATCGCCTGGTTCGGACTGCATAATCTGTGGATGCATGGAACAAGTCCACATTTGACCCGATTCCATTTCTTGGTTATGGTCATGTACCTCGGCCCCATTTTTTATGGAGTCATTCCCAAAAATGAGGTATCCGGCGAATAGACCACCGATAACCGCCAATCCGATATAAATGATGTTTTTGTTCATGATTTTTGTCGTTAAATTATTCTTAGGCAAATTTCCATGGCCACTTCTATTCACTTTCCAAGCGATGTATCATAGCTTTCATTTCTTCAATTTCCCTTTTTTGTGCTTTAATGATATCGTCTGCCAATTTTTTTACTTCAGCGTCTTCAATATCCGCACGTTCACTGGTCAAAATTGCTATGGAGTGATGTGGAATCATAGCTTTCATCCACAACACATCACCGATTATGGGCTTCTGTGCACGTACCAAGGCCAATGCTCCAATAAAAAGCACAAAACTACCAACCAGAATGGCGATGTTCTTTTTCTTGTCTTTATACATTTTCAACATAAAAAGTAGCATAATAACGGCCATAGTCGAAATACCCAAGCATGTCATATAAAATCGGGTAAGACTAAAATATACATGGTCGATCTGGTAAGTGTTCAAATACATAGTAACATACATCGCTACAAAAGATGCTCCTAACATCAAGAAAAATTTCGTATAGCTACTACCTTCCATGTTTTTATGATTCGTTTCATTCTTATTTTCCATTGTTTCTGGTTTTAGGATTCCTGATTCATTTTTTACAATATTGAGGGTGTTGACAGTGCCGGTGAAGGGAAAGAGCTAAACACTAACCATTAATTATTCTCCCTTTCCCAAAACAGGGCTTATACCATCAAATTTCTTCTACGACCTTGCCACATTTCAGCATTTTTTTGCCATAATATGGATTCTGAATTTCTTTTGCATTTGAAATCCAATACCCACCCTTTCCGGAAAAGGCCATGGGGCAGAATTGTTTGTAAATCGTTCCCTCTGAAATGGACTCCTTGAGTAGCGGCTCAACCCCTGCGGTCAATTCGGAAAACAGTTCCCGTTGCTTTTCAAGATTATCGGAAGCTGCCATGGC
>CBDULZ010000126.1:0-12965 GCA_965368185.1 uncultured Kriegella sp. | reverse complement strand
CATTTTAAACATTTTAAATTACAAAATATTCGGTTACTCTGGTCCTGTAAATCGGACCTTTTTGGGAACTCGGCTTTCTTCTCCATTCCATTCTTTTAACTAGCCCGTTTGTTTGACATGTTCGTTAAAAACTTAAATTCGTGATATCAAGAAAATAGAAAATTTACTCGTACTTATAGAATGTGGGCATTAAAATTAAACCCTATAAAATGAAGAAGAAGAACAGACTTGAGCTTGTAGCTTTTTCTCTAAATGGATTTCTCTTTTTATTGGGAGGGGTAGTGCTAATAGATGAAAATAAAATTGTTCTTGGAATAATACAATTAGTGTCCTCATTACTGAATATTTTAATGATAGTGAGAATCAGAAATAAGAAAAGAGTGGAAAAACTGAACCATGCTATACTCGTCATGAATGTCATTGTGTGCATATCTGTTGGAATAGACTATATGTTGGCTAATAAAACGTATATTCAATATGCTTGGTTTTTTGCGGCAGTCGTATCCCTTGTTGCACTTATAATACAGATAAGAAAAAAGAAAACCTTGTCTAGCAATCGTATAAAAAAATAACTTTATACGCAATGATTATCAAAACTTGCCCTTTTTATTGATGCCTCAAAATTTTACTAGCTTATTACATAGGAATACCATAGGCCAAAGTGACCGTCTTGGCAATGGTATGTCGAGCCAAATGAAAAATGATTTCTAAATTCCGCGAGAAACTACTTCATAATTCTAGTTAACTGAAAATATCTTTTATAATTTTCCGGAATGTCCGCTATATCCAATAGACAACCTTCTTCCATATAAGGATAGATTTCATCGTAAGTCTGCACATTGTACATGCCCACGCGTTTACTGATATGATTCCGAGCTAGCTCGTGGGGGCCATCGAGTCCGGCGGCGGCAACCAACTCTAAAAAACTATGAATGGTGGCCTCATGGTAATTTTTAACCCGATCCGCCTTGGAATCTACCACAAGTCCCTTTGTCAGTGATCTGTTTTGGGTGGCGACCCCCGTTGGACAAGTGTTCATGTTGCATTGCAAAGCCTGAATGCAGCCTACTGCCAGCATCATGGCCCTTGCACTATTACAACCATCGGCACCAAGTGCAATTGCACGTGCCATGTGAAAGCCGGTTATAATTTTTCCGGCAACGATCACTCTTATTTCCTTTCTCAACCCAAAACCTACCAGTGTATCGTGTACGAAGATTAGGCCTTCGCGCAAAGGCATTCCCATAGAATTTGAAAATTCGACCGGAGAGGCTCCTGTACCACCTTCTCCACCATCGACAGTGATAAAATCGGGAAGAATCCCTGTATAGATCATGGCCTCGCAGAAATCCATAAACTCTTGCTTTCTACCCAAACACAGTTTAAATCCGATCGGTTTGCCATCCGAAAGCTCACGTAATTTTTTAATAAAATGCATGAATTGTATCGGGTCGGCGAAAGCGGAATGGGAAGGGGGTGAATGCACGGCAATGCCGGGTTTAATATGTCTTATTCTTGCAATCTCCTCAGTATTTTTTATTGCGGGCAAAATACCCCCATGACCGGGCTTCGCCCCTTGTGATAATTTAATTTCTACCATCTTTACCTCGGGCCTAATAGCATTTTCACGAAATGTCTTTTCATTGAAGGTGCCGTCGTCGTTTCTACAACCAAAATAGCCCGTACCGATCTGCCAGATCAGATCACCACCATATTTTAAATGATAATCGCTAATACCGCCTTCACCCGTATTATGGGCAAATTTTCCCATTTTGGCACCCTTGTTCATGGCCATTATCGCACGGTCGCTTAACGAGCCAAAACTCATGGCCGAAATATTCAAAAGGCTGGAGGAATAAGGTTGTTTACAATCCTTGCCCCCAATCAACAAACGCGGAAATTTGCCGATTTCCTTGGGATTGTGCTTTGCATACATCGAATGTTCCATCCACTCGTACCCCGAATGGTACAGATCCATCTGTGTGCCAAAAGGTTCCGTATCGGTCGCACCCTTTGCCCTTCGATATATCAAAGATCTTAAAATACGGTTCAATGGCCTTCCCTCGGTATCAGTTTCAACAAAATATTGCTGTATTTCGGGCCGTATGGATTCCAGCACATACCTGAAGCGACCTATTAAGGGAAAGTTTCGCCTCACGGTATGGTGTTTTTGGACGATATCGAAAATACCCATCAAAAGCAAGGGTCCCACTAATAGGAAAAGCCATAAAATAGAAGGCCAAATTAATGCAATGCCTAAAATGGCCACGACGACAATTGTCGAAATTAGAATAAACTGTTCACGGACTTTCATGCGATATTTTGTTTAGAATGCAGCAGCGTAAAAATAGTATCTGTAAAGTGTGAAAATATATAATTATGATGTCAATCAAAAAAGAGGACCGACCAGGCTGACCCAATAGAAAAATAACGGCTAGGGTTGAAAAAGGTTTCTTAGGTCAAAAACAAATCTGATTTGTCCGCCTCAAGCACAAATTAAAAGCTGGGCTATTATAATAGCTTTCTTGTTCTAAAATTTACCAGCCAGCCTAAAGATACAATTTAGAAGGTTTAAGTTTACACACTCCAAACTAAGATCAAGAATAAGATTAAAGAACTTTTTTTTCGTACGATCTGTAATTTAAAAAATTATATAGTTACTTTTATATATGTATTACATAATACACAAATAAAATGAAAAATCTAATTGCTGCCACTTATGCCCCGATGCACCGAGACGGCTCTCTCAATCTTGATATAATTGGTCCATACGGTCAATTTTTAAAATCCAACAAAGTTACAGGTGCCTTTGTAAACGGATCAACGGGTGATTTCGTTTCACTAAGCACCGAAGAGCGCAAACAGCTTATCGAAGCTTGGTCGAAGAACAAGCCCAAAGATTTTTTTCTTACCAACCATGTGGGCCATACTAATTTAAGGGAGGCCCAAGAACTGGCGGCTCATTCTGAAAGCTTTGTAGATGCCACATGTGCTCTTCCCCCGTTTTATTTCAAGCCTAAAACATTGGAAAGCCTAGTGTTCTACTGTAGCGAGATTGCAAAGAGCGCTCCCGGCATACCATTTTATTATTATCATATTCCAGTATTAACGGGAGCTGATTTCCCGATGATCGATTTCTTGGGGATGGCGGTCAAAACGATTCCTAATTTTGCAGGCATCAAGTATTCCCATTACGATACAACTGATTTTGCCAAATGCCTGCATTTTGATCAAGGCTCCAAAAATATTCTTTTTGGAGTTGATGAAAAGCTTGTGGCTAGCTTGCCTCTTGGTGCTATGGGCTGGGTAGGCAGCACGTATAACCATTTGGCGCCACTCTACTATGAAATCATTTCCTTGTATCGAGCCGACAATACGCAGAAAGCCGAACTACTTCAAGAAAGGGCCGTATTCTTTGTTGAAACCCTAAACAGATTCGGAGGGTTCAACGGGGCCGGAAAAAGCTTTATGAGGTTATTCGGACTCGATATGGGTCCGAGTAGATTTCCGCACAGTACATTGACTACCGAACAATTGGATACGGCAATTCGGACTTTAGATCAAAAAGGTATGCTGCCTTACTTTGGGAAGCAATTTTCTCGGTATACCTAGTTGAAATCATTCAAGGGAGTGTCGTTCCCAAATTTTCCAAACAGTAAAATTCGAGAAATAAAACATCCTGGAACGTTAAAAACTCAGGTTTTATATTGAAGTATGTGTAACATAATACTTTCAATGGTAGCTTATACCTGATTTTACGGAAGCAAAAGCTGCCTTACAACATATGTATCTTTAGGGGTACGTTTGGCAAGCGATATCTTGGAATTATGGGGAGTTGAGAGCGAAAGCAATAGTGAATTCATCTTTGCCATACAATACATCTAATTTTTACAATAGCCCAACGGGTAGCACTACCGAAATTAATCCGCAGTTTGATGACAAGGGAAATTCCATAATCGATTTTTGTTTTGCCGGAGCTAATAAATATGGCCAATCAGAGAAAACCATTTTGCTCTTGGATGATAATGATGATAGCGGTAAAGATGCGTCTTTTATTAGAATATGTGTTGATGCCAATAGGGGAGAGGGGTATACAACCTATAGTGGACCCGAATATTTTGGTTCTGTTTTCAATTAGTTTTTAGGCCAAGCAATTGGTTCGGAACACATATTTGAAAATGATGTGCATGTTTATAGCCATATAGATGTATTGTTGCTATTGGCTGAAGCGAAAAATTTGTTGGAAAAGGTAAAAGATGGTGGTATTTAAGAAGACGGGGATAGCTTTGTACTGGATAATGTTAGTTTTTTATGTCCTAGAGAGGAATTCAAACGGTTATTCCCGATTACCGCCGACATGATCGGACCAAACCCGGCATCGGTGCAAACTCCGGGATATTAATCAAGGATAGGTTCTGTTGAGTTAGTTTTAGAAGATCTTGGTTTAGTTAGCCAAAGCCTTTTTATTTACTTCCGTTTTTCTTAAAGGCGTGGTCGAAATGAGGTTCCAAGTGTCGACGCATGGCGTTTCTAAAGGTTTCCGGTGTGCCCACTTTCAAGTTTTCCAAAAGCATGCGGTGGGTAACAAACTTACCTGTAGAATAATGATAATCGTCTAAATCGGTATCTTTTGTTTCTTTTAAGTAGACGTAGCCGAATACGGGAAGCAATAGGTTCTGAAATTTCAACAATGTGGTGTTGTTTGACATTTCATACAATTTACCATGAAAGGCAATTTCCTTGTCTAAGGTAAATCGTATTTTTCCCGATCCTGTAGCTTCTTCGGCGACAACAATTTCCTCTAGCTCTGCCATATCTTTTTGGGTCTTATGCTCAAAAAGAAAATCGGCCATGCCCATTTCCAATATCAACCTAAGTTCAAAGAGCTGCTTCAAGGTGTCCTCGCCCAAGAGGGTCGGATCCATAATACGTTCAAAGTTGTTGATAATGTCCGGTTGTTTCAAAATCATGCCCCGATGCTTCCTCGACTCAACCAATCCTAAAGTCCTCAAACGAAGAAACGCTTCCCGTACAACTGTCCTGCTGACACCCAAAGATTCGGCGAATTCCAGCTCTTTGGGTATGGCATCTCCGGCTTTCAAATTATTTTCCTTAAAAAATGCCAACAAACGTATCTCTACCTTGTCCACAAGGGACCCGGTGTCCATGGGTTCCAACTTTTTGAATTTCTTCATACGTTTTATTTAACGGCAATTAATTTGAAACAGGGCGAAAAAAGTACGTCTGCTGAATTAAATATCGAGGCATATTGTTCTCCTTTATTTTGGAAGTCCAATATGGCATACATATGTGTTTGACACAAGCGAAGTTAATGAATTTTTATGTATTTTTGTATTATGTTATACATATAAAATGAAGTACGCGGAATTATACAAAAATACATTGTTGAATGATATACTCCCTTTTTGGGAACAACACTCATTAGATTCCGTAAATGGCGGCTATTTTACTTGTTTGGACCGGAAGGGAAAGGTGTTTGATACCGACAAGTTTACATGGCTACAGGCAAGGCAGGTATGGATGTTTTCAATGCTCTACAGTCAAGTGGAACACAGGGTATCTTGGTTGCAAATTGCAAAATTAGGAGCCGATTTTCTAAAAAATTGTGCTAGAGATTCAGAGGGGAATTTCTATTTCTCCTTGACAAAAGAAGGCATTCCTCTGGTGCAGCCCTATAATATTTTCTCGGACTGTTTTGCCGCCATGGCCTTCAGTCAATACGGCAAGGCTTCGGGAGATGAGGAGTTTAAGCTACTGGCGAAAAACACCTACTTCAACATTTTAAAAAAGAAGGACAATCCCAAAGGGGCCTTTGAAAAAAGTACAGGGGCAAGAAAACTCAAAAGTTTTGCATTGCCTATGATCCTGTCCAATCTGGTATTGGAGCTAGAGCATGTTCTCGATGCCGAGGAAGTCGAAAGAACAATCGATGCAAGTGTCCACGAAGTTATGGCGGTCTTCCTGCATAAAGATTCCGGACTCATTTATGAAAATGTTCAACACGATGGTTCACTGCATAATAGTTTTGACGGAAGACTAATCAACCCCGGTCATGGGATCGAGGCCATGTGGTTTATGATCGATATAGGTGTACGCCGAGGGAATCAAGCATTTATCCAAAAGGCGACGGATACGATAATCAATATTTTGGAATATAGTTGGGATAATAAATTTGGCGGTATTTTTTATTTTATGGATTCCAAAGGTCATCCGCCCCAACAGTTGGAACACGACCAAAAATTGTGGTGGGTACATTTAGAAACCTTGGTCGCCTTGGCAAAAGCCTATGAACACTGTCCGACAAAGACTGTTGCAAATTGGTATCAAAAAGTTCACGACTATACGTGGTCCCATTTTCCGGATCCTGAACATGGCGAATGGTTTGGGTATCTTAACCGCCAAGGAGAACCTCATTTAACGTTAAAAGGTGGGCAATGGAAAGGCTGTTTCCATGTTCCAAGAGCGATGTACCAATGTTGGAAATCGTTTAAAAAAATAGAAGCTAAACAATAAAGGCTAAATCAATACCAATGAGAAAAAATACGCTGTTTATCTTAATTGTGTTTTTCGCTTTTTCCGCGAACGCCCAAAATCAGGCATATCAAATGGCCAAGGGAATAAAAAGCCATCAGGACCTATTTAATACTTCCATGAACGATTCAGTTTCCTGTTACCGAATACCCGCCCTTGTTACAGCACCTAACGGCGATCTTATTGCTGCAATCGATGAAAGAGTACCTTCTTGTAACGACCTTAGGGGAAGCGATGATATTAATATCGTTATACGCAGAAGCAACACTAATGGAGAAACATGGATGCCAATCGAAACCGTTATTGATTTTCCTTTGGGCCAATCAGCGTCGGACCCATCCATGATTGTCGATGAAGTCACCAAAGAAATTTTCCTGTTCTACAATTTCATGAATCTAGATACCGAAAAAGATATTTATTATTTACACGTAATAAAAAGTTCGGATAATGGAAAAACTTGGAGCAAACCCAAAGACATTACATCGCAAATTGCCAAACCGGAATGGCATAAGGACTTTAAATTCATAACCTCTGGCAGGGGTATTCAGACCAGTACGGGAAAACTCCTGCATTGTATGGCAAACTTGAATAGCGGAATGCATGTATTTGGCAGCGATGACCATGGTAAGACCTGGTTTTTAATCGACACCCCAATATCTCCCGCCGATGAATCAAAAATCGTTGAACTGGCCGATGGTAGTTGGATGATCAATTCTCGAGCGAACGAAAAAGGGCTACGTTATATTCATACATCGACGGATGAGGGAAAAACATGGGACACCAAACCGGATCCGACCCTTATCGACCCGGGTTGTAATGCTAGTATCATTCGATATACGGCCATTAAAGATGGCTTCAAAAAGAATCGTTTGTTGTTCTCCAATGCCAAAACAACAAAAGGGCGTACCAACCTAACAATTCGCGTTAGCTATGATGAGGGAAAAACATGGACAGAAGGCAAAACAGTCTATAAAGGCCCTTCGGCCTATTCATCGTTGACCGTCTTAAAAAACGGGGATATCGGCGTATTTTTTGAAAAAGACGAATACACAAAAAACGAGTTTGCTCGCTTGTCACTAAAATGGTTGACCGACAAAAAAGACAGTTACAAAAAACCTAAGAAATAAGAATAATACGGGTCACGCCATAGGAAGGCATTGAAGAAGCTCAGCGTGATATCTAAAATACTGAACTGAACACCGACGTAAATGATTAGAAAAGAAATTAGAAACGCGATAATCGTAGTAATTCTATTCGTATCAGTAGGTTTCGGTCAAGAAATCCCTAAACTAAGTATAACCGAGGCGCCCGAACTGCCAAAAAGAGCTCAAGATTCAATTGCTTTCGGTTATGCGGGCATGGTCGGCGGAGTTCACAACGCGACCATTATCGTTGGTGGCGGCGCCAACTTCCCAGATGGTTTGCCTTGGAAAGGCGGCAAAAAAAGCTATAGCGACAAATTATATGTTCTAGATGGAGGCAAATGGCAATTATCGAATCAGACCTTGCCTTCGCCGCTTGCATATGGTGCTTCCGTATCGATTCCTGACGGTATTTTGGTCATCGGCGGGGAAAACGGATCCTCGACCACAAATCAGGTTTTAGCAATAAAATATAATCCCGTATCAAGCGCAATCGAGATTAGCGAGTATCCTCCCTTGCCTGAACCTTTGGCATATACCGCAGCTGTGGTAGAAGATGGTTATGCCTATGTCGTTGGTGGCAAAAACGACGAGAAATGCGTCAATTCCTTTTACAGATTGTCGTTGGAAGATAAAAAAGAATGGGAAAAACTAACCGATTTCCCTGGCTCTCCGAGAGCGGTACATGCCATTTCCGTGCAGGAAACCAAAGACTCCAGAAAACTTTTCGTAATCGGGGGGCGCAATCAAAATGCGGGAAAAAAGTCTGAGACACTGACGGATTACCTATCCTATGATTTAAGGAAAGGTGTCTGGAATAACGAAGGGACGCTGTTGATTGATGATAAACCAAGGGTCTTGATGGGGGCCTCCGCAGAAACCATGGGTTCTATGCACCTGATGGTCTATGGAGGTTCCGATGAAATACTTTTTGACCAGCTCGAAACTATCGCGCTAGAATTAGCGCAAACACAAAACGATTCAATAGTTGCAAAGCTGACGGCGAAAAGAGATAAAATTCTTAGCGCCCATCCCGGATTTTCGAAGGAAATTTTGGGCTACAATACCATTACCCAAAAATGGTTCTTGTATGACAGTTTGCCCGACAAAATCCCGGTAACAGCACTTTCATTCAAAAAGGACGATGAATTTTTTATTGTTTCCGGGGAAATTTCTCCGGGAATTCGAACACCAAAAGTCCAGAAATATAAAATAGCGGAGGCAGTCGAACCGTTTGGTGCTATCAACTATACGATTTTAGCGCTCTACCTCTTGATTTCGCTCTGTATCGGAATCTATTTCATGCGCAAACAAAAATCGACCGAAGATTATTTTGTTGGAGGTGGTCGAATTCCTTGGTGGGCCTCGGGGCTTAGTGTTTTCGGTACCCTGTTGAGTGCCATAACCTTCATGGCAATTCCGGCCAAGGCTTTTATTACGGATTGGTCTTTTTTCTTTTTGAACATTACAGCCATTTTGATAACTCCCGTCATCGCTTTTATTTTCATTCCATTCTTTAATAAACTCAAGATTCGAACGGCCTATGAATATTTGGAAGACCGTTTCAACTACTTGGCGCGTGCCTTTGGTAGCTTATCCTTCATATTGTTCCAATTGGGAAGGATAGGTATCGTTTTGCTGTTGCCTTCTTTGGCCATTTCGATAGTGACCGGCATTCCCGTGGAAACCAGTATTCTGATTATGGGTGTTCTCTGTATTCTCTATACCACTTTTGGTGGCATAGAAGCGGTTATCTGGACGGATGTGATGCAGGTCATCGTGCTTTTGGGGGGTAGTATTCTGGCAGTCGTCTGGATCATGCTGCATACCGAAACCTCTTTTGGTGAGATGATAATTTATGCTTCCGAACGTGATAAGTTTAACATCGCTAATATGGATTTCGATTTTACGGAATCGACCTTTTGGGTGGTCTTTATTGGAGGTCTAGCATCTGCCATGGTTACCCAAGGTACGGATCAAACTATTGTTCAGCGTTTTTTGACTAGTTCGAGTGTAAAGGATTCGCAAAAAACACTCTATACCAATGCGGTCTTGACATTGCCGGCAACCATCATTTTTTTTGGTCTAGGTACCTTGTTGTTCATTTTCTATTCGGAAATGCCAAATGCCCTGTCTCCTGCGATTTCGAATAACGATTCCATTTTTCCGTGGTATATCGTAAGGGAATTGCCCGTTGGGGTTTCCGGCTTGTTGGTAGCCGGAATTTTCTCTGCGGCAATGTCGAGCATCAGTAGTAGCCTGAACTCGGTATCGACAGCCTATTGTAACGATTTTCACCAACATTTCAGGCCCGAGACACCTGATAGAAAGCTGTTGCAGATTGCTAGGATCGCCACCATATTAACCGGAATTGCCGGGGTACTATTAGCGTTGTGGATGGCCAACTCGAATATCAAATCTCTTTGGGATGAATTCTACAAATTTCTCGGCTTGTTCACAGGGGGATTGGGAGGCATGTTTCTTTTGGGAATGTTGACCAAAAAAGCCAATGGCACTGGAACCCTGATGGGTCTAGTTGTAAGTGCTCTATTGATCTGTTACATCAGCGTTTTTACCGACATAAGCTTTTTGATGTACGCTTTTTTCGGGGTAGCTTCCTGTTTTATTTTCGGGTATGCCTTTAGTTTGATTTTTAGGGAGAAAAAGTAGGTTATGTGGTTCTTCCTAGGATAAACTTTCTCAATGATCGTAACCAACTCCCTGTCTACCCATGTAACGCCAAGACCGGTATATTTTCATAGTACCCCAATTTGTCCAAGACCGGTTTGCCAAATCCCAGTTTTTCCCAAAAGGATGGTTTTTTGGCAATATAACTGATCATATTGTTATGTTTGATTTCAACATGACGGTTTAATGCACCTTCCGTTTTTTCAGTATGCAGTTCATTGCAGCTATGATCAATATGCTTTAATAACTTTTTTAAGCTTTTCTTGTTCTTTTTTTGTTGGGGTGTCAGGTCGTGGTCATTTGTCAAACTCAACACTTGTATTTTGGCATTGGTCATTTTTGCGATTTCAGCCAAATACTTGATTTCGACAACCTTAAAATCACTGCTAAAATTAGTGGCTAGAACAATTTCTTCGGGCTGGTCGAAGGTCACTTTTCTAGGAACTATCAAAACGGGGCATTTTCTAATGCTTTCTATAACTGCTAAGGTATTCTTACCATATTTGCCTTGTCGTTCATTCTTCATGCCCTTGGCGCCCATAACGACCATATCGATCTGCATACTCTTGACAACCTCCTTGACCGCATCCAAAAACAAATTGGATTTTGATAGTATATGAAAACGATGGTTCGGATTATTGTTCTCAAAAGTCAGCCTGACCATGATATCGCCCAAACCCTGCATTGATCGTTTCTCCGAAAGTTTGTTGAACGCTTCGCCGGGATCCAAAAGGGTATAGTTGTTTAAGCCATGTGTATCTTTTGTATAGGTATTTAGGATGTAAAAATCACAATTCTGGTTTTCATAGAGCTTTATCGCATATTGTATGGCGTTCCATGAATTCTTCGAAAAATCAGTAGTCAATAAAAGCTTTTTTTTCATGATTTTTTGTTTTTAAATACCTGCCGATAGACAGATGACGTTAGACATTTTACCTTTGTTTAACCGCGTGTTCTGCTTTATTTGTTTAGCTTTTCGCGTTTAACAAAATTTTGGATAGCACTTTTGTTTTTATTTTCCGATATCTTTTTAGGTGTTCGACATAAATGTTTCGGTTCTTTTCGTGTTTGTCCAGATAGAAGGCATCACACGCTACAGTGTCGCATTCGAGCACGTTTCGCATGGTGCTCCCATACCTGTCCAATTCCCTTAATTTTAATTCGTTTTCTATTCGTAGGGTATGCATTTGTTGGTATAGCTCGGAACTGTTAATCATCCTATCTTCAATATCCAATAGATATTCAAGTTCTTCGTTTATATACTCCATATCATCGGTCCAGTTATTGACTTCTGCCTTGTCTTTTATCAACATGATTTTACTGTCGGATTCATGGGTATAAAATGGTTTTGTCTCGTTCATATTATCATGCTCGCGTTAATTAATTTTTTTTCTGTTTCTACTTTTTGAATGGTAAGCTGCTGTTCGCCGGATGGAAATTCCCATTTAATTGAATCACCCTCGGCATAGCCCATAACTGCAGCCCCCATTGGGGTAAGTATAGATACTTTATCATTCTTAGCATCGCTTTGGTTGGGCATGACCAATTTGAATTTTCTGTTCCATCCGTTTTTGGAAGCGATGGTGATGGTGGAATTGAAACGGATCACATCCTCAGGCATCTCGATCTCATCGTATATCAGGGCCAATTCCATCTCGCCAAGCAGTTTTTTGACCGACGTGCGCAATGTGTCGTCCCTGTAATACCCCATTAGGTTCATATACCGTTTCAATAGCACATATTCCTTTTTTTCTATAACTAAACTTCCGTATTTCATTCGTATAAAATTTTGTTTTTTAGCTCATCTTTTTAGTCCTATTATCTCGATAAGGGTGTCCATCTTTTGCATGTCGTTGACCAACATGCATGGTTTCATTATTTTCTTCCGTTTCGGGGTCGGGGTCTTTGCAATCGCTGATTTTAATATAAAACCGATTCTTCCTTTTCGTCTCGGTAATCAAAACCGCAAAACATTTCAAAAGTGACAATTGACAATGGTTCAGAATCTTGATCCATTTGATGCATATATTCACTACATGAACTGATAGTGCTCTTGTTTGTGGTCAAGACGCAATCGAAAATATAGCTACATGTGGAGCATATGCTCCGCTCTAAATTTTTCATTTCATCGACTTTTTCAATTCTGTTTTATTTTCCCTTCTTCTATTTTTTTGGTGTTTACTTTCTTAGAAATTCTCGTTGACATACCTTATTTGAAGAATGCTTTGTTCTTAACAATAGTCATAAAACATAACCCCAACTTTGTTTTTAATTCGTGATACGATAGGCAAATGGCATGCCTATAAAGTGAATCGGTATATGATATCTATGTAACTAATTGATATTCAGTAGTTTTGCGTGGTTTATTTAAAAAGAGAGCTGTTTTAAAGTGAGGAGAAATTCCCCAATTGGGGAATTTTTGGCCACTTGATTGTTTTAATCCAAGATGACTTGACCTTGAGATATAAAATTGCCAATCTATGTTACCCATTTTCGTTTTCGACGCCACCCATGATATCCTTTTGAATGGGTAGAACTCCTAGAATGCCTTACATGATTTCAAATTGAATCGCGGTAGTAGCC
>CBDULZ010000125.1:0-12978 GCA_965368185.1 uncultured Kriegella sp. | reverse complement strand
GTACTGCCGAAAGGTGGGAGAGTAGGCCGCCGCCTTCCTCGAAGGGCCCTCCACAAACGTGGGGGGCCCTTTTTTTATGCCCGATATCCAAAGAAAAGACCACCACATCGAGCCCTATTTCAGAAGGGTATCTTCGACAAGTTCACTCTCAGAAAAGATTTTATTTCCTCATTTTATTACATACCTTGTAAACTCAAAATTGGTGTCGTTCAGATTAAAACCGAATGACACTTCCCATAAAGGTTGAAATTAAAATTAACAGTTTACAAATGAAAAAGAATTCAAAATTTAGACTTCTCATTGCTTCTTTGGTGTTAGGTTTACTTGTTTTTTGTACAGGTAGTTCATTTAAAAAACACTCGCCTTGGGTGCAATTGTTCAATGGGAAAGATTTAAAGAATTGGACGATCAAAATCAGATATCACAAATTGAACGATAATTTTGGTGATACCTTCACGGTTAAAGATGGGAATATTCAGGTGAGGTACGATCAATACGACACATTTGACGAGCAATTCGGGCATCTATTTTACGATAAGCCATTTTCCTCTTATCTATTTGCTGTTGAATATCGTTTTGTTGGAGATCAGGCCAAAGGCGGACCTGGTTGGGCCTATCGCAATAGTGGAATAATGATTCATGGGCAAAATCCCTCAATTATGGCTGTTGATCAAGATTTTCCGAATTCGATAGAGGTGCAACTTCTAGGTGGAAATGGAAAAGATGACCGCAGTACATCCAATCTTTGCACTCCTGGAACCCAATACGTTAAAGATGGTGAAGTCATAAAACGGCATTGTACAAACTCCAAGTCACACACCTATCATGGGGATCAGTGGGTTCGTGCCGAAGTTTTGGCTTTAGGTGATTCCCTGATAGTACATTATGTAAATGGCGAAGAAGTAATGCGTTATGAAAAGCCCCAATTAGATGCCAAAAACGGGGAAGAAATGGGGCAACTATTAAAAGGGGGAACCATTTCTTTACAAAGTGAAAGTCATCCTGTCGATTTTAGAAAAGTCGAAATCGTCAATTTGGAAAAGTATGTCGACAAGCCTAAAAAGCTTGATAAAGTAATTAAGAAGCTTTTATCTGAAAAACGAGTTGCTAAACAATAATTCGAGGAAATGAGATTTGTCCGGGTTTTTTTACTTCTAATTTTTTGCTTTGCCGTTTTTGCTCCCCTTACAGCACAGGAGCAATATAGCCCACCAGCATTATCAGATCCGGAATCATGGTCGATGATTTTAATGCCGGATACACAATCGTATGTGAAATTTGAACGCAACCAAGGTATTTTAGAGATAATGACCGGTTGGATCAGTGAAAATATTGATTCATTGAACATTAAAATGGTGCTATGTACGGGGGATTTAGTGGAGCAGAACGACTTGTTGGTGCCTGATCATATCAATGGAAACCGTCCAAGTCAGAATCAATGGCAATCGGTTTCCCGAGCTTTTGAACGATTGGATGGCAAAGTACCTTATATTTTGGCGGCTGGCAATCATGATTTTGGTTATAAAAGTGTAGAAAATAGAAATACAAACTACAATAAATATTTTCCGGCAGATAGAAATATTTTGAATGAAAAGGCACTGCGTGCGGCAGGTAAAAATATTGAAGGATTCCCATCACCTGAGAATGCTATTTATGAATTTGCTTCCCCTCACAAAAGAAAATTCTTATTCCTGAATCTTGAATTTGCCCCGCGCGACACCATCCTGCAATGGGCACGACAAGAGATTTCTAATACCCAATTTCAAAACCACACTGTGGCGGTCTTGACCCATTCTTATTTAAATGCCAAAAATGAGCATATTGAAAAGGAGAATTACCCTATTCAAGATGGTAATTACGGAAAAGCTATTTGGGAGAAGTTGGTAGCACCCTCACAAAATATTCAAATAGTGTTTTCAGGTCATATCGGTAGTCCTAATGATTTTAAGCGACATGTAGCGTTTAAAGTTGATAGAAACACAGCAAATAGGAAAATAAATCAGATGACCTTTAATGCCCAAGCCATGGGCGGAGGTTGGCACGGTAACGGAGGAGATGGTTGGTTGCGCATTTTGGAATTTCTTCCTGACGGCAAAACGGTTAATGTTACCACATTTTCCCCCTATTTCGCGATTTCACCAAGTACTCAAAAAATGGCCTTCCACAACGAGCCCTATAATAAGTTTACCTTCACGTTGGACTAAAATTTCTCCAGACTGATAAATCTATTATTCCGAATTACAATTCAAAGGAGATTGCACCCACTTCAAAATTAGAGTATCTCCAATTAGGTCAAAAAATATGGAGAGAAGGCTAAGAAATACCAAATTATTAAATATAAGATGGACTATCTTACTATGCGAAAGATTTTTTGGGACTCTGAAGGTCGCCTAATTTCCTCTAAAAATATATTAAATTTAATTGCATGACTGTCCGTGAATTAAAGGTTTTGTTTGCTTTAATGCTATTTATACTTGGCTATTCGATTAGTAACTGTCAACGGACTATTCATAAAATGGATAGTGACCGATATCGTATCGAAATCAACCATGATAGTGGTTCACCCGTAACCATACTGCAGGTTACAGACCTTCATCTTGGTAGTACCGATGAAGGAAAATGGAAAAGAGATTTGGAAACTTGCCGAAGAATAAAGAAGTTGGTTGAGACACATGATCCTGATATGATTGCTATTACTGGAGATTTGTTCGATGGAAACAAACCTCATGGAACTTTATTGGCATCCTATGCAGTTAACTTTTTCGATAGTTTAGAACGACCTTGGTTGTTTATGTTCGGGAACCATGACCCTGAAGGCGGTTTCGGAAGGGCGGCTATTGCCGAAGTTTTTGCCGAAGCAAAATGGGGAGTTTTAGGGAAACACCCTGTAAACAACAAATGGAATGAGAAGTATGATTATGTTGTAGATATTCTGATAAATGACGAAAAGAAACCGGTATGGCAAATTTTTGGTTTTGATTCTGGGGCAGAAAAAGGTAATAAATCTATCAAGGAAGACCAATTGAAATGGTATCGTGATATTTCCAGCAATACTGCCAATACGTACAAAGATAAAATCAGTGCGATTTCGATGTTTCATATTCCGCTTATAGAATTTCAATATCTGCAGGATGACGACTCTATAAAAAAGCAGGGATTCAATGAAGAAAAAGTTTATTACGAAGAAGATGATGGGTCGGTTTACAAAGCGTTTCTTGATGTCGGTAATATGGAGGCCGTATTTTGTGGGCATGATCACTACAATAATTATTGGGGAACCTATAAAGGAGGCATTATTTTGGCATATGGCTATATTAGTGGCGTAGCCACAAAGTATGCTTGGCCCCCGGGAGGCAAACTGATTACTTTGCCCGTCGATGGTAGGGAAATAACAATGGAGAATGTTACCCCGAATATGGATGAGTAGATTTGAATTGAAAGAAATCGCTTTTAGAGGTATTTCCCTTTTAAGTTTTAAAATGATTCGATATAGGTAATCAAATAAATGACTTTTCAAAAATATACCGAAGGGTTTATTGATGTACCTCCCACACATCCTGGGTATTTTTGATCTGATTTAAATGTACTATCTTACTACTTAGCTCCATTCGGTCTACTCCGTTTACTTCGAATAAAACTTCATAATACTCCGGTAGTTTTCCAAACTTGCCTTTCATTATCTTAGTCAATCTTTCCAGTAGTTGGGGGTCTGTAAAATTCTTTAAACTTTGGGTAGCACCTGTATCCCAGATGCCACCGAGCAGATAAACGGTGTTGTTATTTGGTCCGGGAAATTTGGCCATAAACCCATAATCGGTATGATAAGCATCGGGGTCACCCGAAGGTTTATAGGTTATTTGGCTTCCGTTCTTCGGATCTTTATAAATGAGCTCATCCTTTTCCGGATGAAAATCAAAATTTGAATTTTTAAAATAAGCCTTAAAAATACCTAACGTTTTTATCATGCCAACGACAATAAAATCATTGTCTTGCAGTTCTTTGGGATTAAACCTTGATATGCTGCGTATGGTATAATCCTTATTTTCTGAAAAAAAGATTTCGGTTAAATTTTTAATCCAGATGCTAGTACTTTGGATAAGTAGTGAATAGGTGGGTACGTTGATATCAATTCCTGGACGGATTATACTCGATTTGAATTTCTCAAAATCGGCTTTAGAGTTTATTAGAGGGTCCCTTACATTCCGATTTAAAAGAAAGGTAGAGTCGTGTTCTGTGTAAATAAAAAGGTCTCCCAGTACGACCATGGTGGGGTTCTTACTTTGTATCAAATCTTTCCAAAGCCCCTGTTTAGAAACTAAACCGTTCTTCCTTTCTTGCTGCACTAAAAACATATAAATAAAAACGGATACGACCAATAACGTTAACACCAATATTCCCCAACGTTTAGCATATAGCTTTGGGAGAGGAGTGGTTTTGTTCTTCTCTTTTTTGTCAATTTCAATTCGGTAACTTCCCTTAGGTATTCGAATGATGTATTCGTCTGTTACTCCCTCGTTTAGGTAATATGCCTTGAGTTTTTTTCGAAGATTAAAAACGTATACGCGTACCAAAGTGCTTTGTGATGGATCGAAAGAAGATTTCCCAAAAATTTCAGAGGCAATCGTGGTTTCTTTAGGTACATCGTTCCTGACTGAAGATTCTACTAGATATCTTAAAAGATTGGCATAGGTGTTCGATCTGCCAAAAGATTTTGTCTTAATGATTTTTTCGACAATAGCCTCGTAATCTACGTCTTTCATGGGGTTTGACTTCAAGGAATTAAATATAGGGATTAATTGTTAACTGTTAACAAAACTGTTTTTAGTACGATTTTACCAGATTTGAATTGATTATATTTGATTGAATAGGAAATGGATATGAAGAAATTTAAGGTTTGTTCTTGGCTTTTTCTAGGTTGCTTTCTATTAACAAGTTGTGGGTGGAATGTACCCGAAGAAATAGAATTGGCCTACGAACGGGTTCCTGAAACAATTGATTTTAATTATCACGTAAAACCGATTCTTTCCGATAAATGTTTTGCCTGTCATGGACCTGATGCTGCAAACCAAAAAGCGGGACTGCGCTTGGATATTGAGGAGAATGCCTATGGCGCTCTCGAAAATAATATCCAAGCCCATGCAATCGTACCGGGCAAACCTGGAAAAAGCGAAGCCATAAGTCGAATTCTTAGTAACGACGAGAATTTGAAGATGCCGCCCCCTGAATCAAACTTAGCTTTGAATGAAAGGGAGATGGCCATATTGACAAAATGGGTAGCGCAAGGAGCTAAGTACAAACCACATTGGTCCTTTATAAAACCTAAAAAAGAGACACTCCCTGAAATTGAAGGTACCGATTGGGCCAAAAATGAAATCGATTTTTTTGTAGCGCATAAACTAGAGCAACAAAATTTATCGCCTTCCGAAAAGGCCTCCAAAGAATCCCTTATTCGGAGGTTAAGTTTTGACCTTACCGGTTTACCACCCTCCTTGAAACAAATTGAAGACTTTGTTCAAGATACTTCAGTTGATGCATACGAGAAACTGGTTGATCGTTTATTGGCGTCCCCAGCCTATGGTGAACGTATGGCCGCTGAATGGATGGATGTCGCCCGATATGCCGAAAGTGATGGTTATTTAGATGATAAACACCGTGATTTTAGTCCGTATCGCGATTGGGTGATTAAGGCATTTAATGAAAATATGAGCTATGAGAAATTTACGACTTGGCAATTGGCGGGTGATCTCATTCCGGAGCCGACACAAGAAAGTATTCTGGCAACGGCTTTTAATAGATTGCATAAAAAGAATTCGGAAGCCGGAATTGTTTTTGAAGAGTTCCGCCAAGAATATGTCGCCGACCGAACACTTACATTGGGCAAGGCATTTTTAGGATTGAGCGTGGAATGCGCCCGATGCCATGACCATAAATACGATGCCATTAGCCAAAAGGAACATTATCAAATGGCCGCTTTTTTTAATAGTACCAACGATTTAGGAACCGCGGTCTACGGTCCGGGGCAGGTTCCTGGGCCTTCTTTGCTTTTGACCAATGCCGAGCAAGACAAAATCTTGGAATATATCGATGCTAATATTGGTAAAGTAGAGAAGCAGTTGGTTGAAATTCAGAAATTACCTACGGAAGCACTAAATGTTAAAGACGATTCAAAGAAGCTATTGCAAACCCTCCAAAAAAATCAAAATAAAGGGTTAATAGTAAATTATAGTTTCGACAGGTTGATTCGAACTGATAAAAAGCGATTCCGTAGTCCGAATTTGGTAGCTCACGGTAAGCCAGCGGTAGTAAATGAACCCAATGTTAAAACTGGGGCGAGTGGCGACGGCATTTTTATAAATGATTATACGACGATTCAATTGCCTGAAAAAGTCGGGTGGTACGATTTCACCGATCCATTCTCCGTTTCATTATCCCTTTTTCCTGATAAAATATATGAAGAAGCAGGAATATTTTATCATTGCGAAGACCTGAGATTGGGATTAAATGGGTATTCGTTCTATTTGGAGGATAACCGTCCGAAATTTGTCATTGCCCAGTCTTGGCCTACTAACGCGATTCAGGTGACGGCGAAAGAGCCTCTTCCTGAAAAAAAATGGTCCGATTTTGTTGTTTCGTACGATGGCCTCGGTAAGGGTGGGGGCGTACATTTCTATCTAAACGGTGAGGAAATGGAAGTGATTGTTGATATTGACAACCTTTACAAGTCGATTACATTCGAGCCCAATATTCATACTTACGGTTTTAATGGGTTTACTTTAGGTGTTAGGGATAAGGTAAAGACCTTTATCAACGGTGGGCTTGATGAACTTAAGATATATAATAGGGAACTATCAGCTTTGGAAGTGCTTTACTCCGAAGATAAAAATAAGGCCGCTTTAGCACTAGAAGATACCCAGGATAGGAAAAAGAAGGCGATTGTTTCGGCATATCGATTAATAAATGATCCTGATTTTATAACGAAGAGCGAACAACTTCGGAACCTTAAAAGGGAACGTTTAACTGTTGTCGACACCATTCCTGAGATTATGGTTTTGGGTGAAACGCCTCAATCAAGGCCTACTTATGTGCTCGATAGGGGTATGTACGATTCCCCCACGGAGGAAGTTTTTCCGAATATTATTAAAGCGGTACTTCCGTTTGATGAAGAGCTTCCACGAAACCGACTAGGTCTTACCAAATGGCTGTTCGATGAAGATCATCCGTTGACCGCTAGGGTATATGTAAATCGCCTGTGGCAAATGCATTTTGGAAAGGGGTTGGTGGTTTCCTCAGACGACTTTGGCAATCAAGGGGATCTGCCTTCTCATCCTGAATTATTGGACTGGCTCGCAGTTAGTTTTCGTGAATCGGGTTGGGATATCAAAAAAATGCACAAGTTTATTGTAATGTCGGCGACCTACCAACAAAGTTCCCAGATAAGAGAAGAATTGCATGAAATAGATGGGGATAATACCTTATTGGCCCGTGGTCCGAGTTTTCGCATGACCGCCGAAATGATACGCGACAATGCTTTGGCCATTAGTGGCTTGTTGTCCCATAAAATAGGAGGGCCGAGTGTTTACCCGTACCAACCCGAGGGGCTTTGGGATGAAATTAGCAATAAATCGTGGCGCTACAAATACCTACAGGAACCTGGGGAAGGCCTCTATCGCCGTAGTTTGTATACCATCTGGAAAAGAACATCGGCTCCCCCTTCAATGTTAATTTTCGATGTTGGAGAAAGAGGTGTCTGTACGGTAAAACGTAGAGAAACCAGTACGCCGTTACAAGCCCTTGTACTTTTAAATGATCCCCAATTTGTTGAAGCCTCCCGTGTACTGGCCGAAAATTTGATTCAAAATTATGGGAGTGAGGGTGAGTGGCTTAGAAAAGGATATAAATTGGCTACCGGACGTAATCCGAGTGCATCGGAAATGGCCATCGTACAAAAATTCTATAGTGCAGAGCGCAATCGGTTTCAAGAAAGGAAAGAAGATGCGGTGGACTATATTTCCACGGGAAGCTCAAAACCAAAAAATAATCTAAATGTCATAGAAGTTGCGGCTTTGGCCACAGTTTTGAACGGAGTGATGAATACCGCTGACGGCTATACAATACGATAAGCAATTATGGACGATTTAACAAGGGAATTAAAATTTACAGAGACCCGACGCGGCTTTCTTAAGAAAGCCTCTTTGGGCTTTGGTTCTATTGCCCTCTCTAGTATGTTGGCGCCGACTACGGGTTATGCCAATGACTTATTAATGGGTAATTCTGGGAAGGGTATGGGAGGTGTCTTGAACGGTACGCATTTTCCGGCAAAGGCAAAGAGAGTCATTTATCTTTTTCAAAGTGGTGGGCCTTCACAATTGGAAACGTTTGATTACAAACCTCAATTGGCAAAATGGCATGGTCAAGAGATACCACCTTCGGTACAGGGCACCCAACGAAATTCAGGCATGGTTTCGGATCAATCTACCTTCCCTTTGGTGAAGTCGATTTATGATTTTAAACAATATGGACAATCAGGGGCATGGGTCAGTGAGATTTTTCCGCATACGGCCAAAGTGGTCGACGATCTTTGTATCATTAAATCAATGCGTACAGAGGCCATAAACCATGAACCGGCCGTGATGTTCGTGCAAACAGGCTCCCAACAGAGTGGAAGGCCTTCCATTGGTTCGTGGCTCAGTTATGGTTTGGGAAGCGATAATAAGGATCTGCCCAATTTCGTGGTGATGCTGTCAAAGGGTGGGGGTGCACAACCTTTAAGTTCATCGGCATGGGCAAACGGATTTCTTCCGTCGCATCATCAGGGTGTGCAGTTCCGTTCAGGTAAAGATCCAGTATTGTATTTGAACAATCCGCATGGGGTTCATGACCACGATCGTAGAAGGGCGTTGGATTATATAGCCGAATTGAACAATCAACAATACGATATTTGGAAAGATCCGGAAATACAGTCCAAAATCAACCAATACGAAATGGCGTATAAGATGCAAAGTTCCGTGCCTGATGCTGTAGATGTTTCCCAAGAACCCGACCATATTTATGAGTTGTACGGCGAAGATGCGAGAACTCCGGGTACTTATGCCTATAATTGTTTGCAGGCAAGACGTTTGGCCGAGAAAGATGTGAAATTCATACAATTGTATCACATGGGATGGGATCAGCACGGTGGTCTTCCCGCGGGCATTAAACGACAGGCAATGGGAACAGACCAAGCTACTGCGGGTCTTATTCAAGATTTAAAACAAAGGGGACTTTTAGAAGATACTTTGGTAGTGTGGGGAGGTGAATTTGGGCGAACAAGTTTTTCTCAAGGTCGATTAACCGCGACCAACTACGGTAGGGACCACCACCCAGGATGCTTTACGATGTGGATGGCCGGCGCAGGTGTAAAACCCGGCATGGTCTATGGTGAAACCGATGAGTTCAGTTATAACGTAATTCAAAATGAAGTACATGTCCATGATTTTCAAGCGACCCTTCTTCATTTATTGGGCATCGACCATGAAAGGCTTACTTTTAAACACCAAGGAAGAAGGTATCGGTTGACCGATGTGCACGGTCATGTTGTAAAGGATATTCTAGCATAGATAAATGATTACAAGAAGAAAATTCGTTGAAAAAACGATGCAGTCCAGCGGTGCTCTAATGGTATCCGCAGTATTTCCGTTTCAGATTATGCCATCAAAGCCGAATTTGGAAGAGATTGTTTTGGGGCACGGTGATTTTCGTTATCGGCTGGAAAAGGAATGGGGCAATTTAGACCCCCAAAATACCCCAGTAAACAACTGTCACGAGATGGTTATGGATAAAAAAGGAAGATTATTACTTCTGACCGACCATCCTAAGAACAATATCCTTATTTATAACACAACCGGCAAACTGCTGAATTTTTGGACATTGAATTTACCCGGAGCCCATGGATTGACCCTACATGATGAAGGAGATTCGGAATATTTATATATCACCGACCCTGGCTTGGGTAGGGTAATCAAAAGTTCGTTGGATGGGCGCATAATTATGGAACTTAGCTCACCTTCAAAACTGGGTGCTTACGACGAGAAAATGGCATATAGACCTACAGAAACGACCATAGGGCCTAATGGGGATATTTATGTGGCCGACGGCTACGGTTCCCAATTTATTTTACAATATGATGCCAAAGGAACATTCATTCGAAAGTTCGGGGGAGATAGTTTTTTGTCTCCGGAAAAATTCAAGCAGGCCCACGGTGTAACTTTAGATACTCGAGATCCGAACAATCCAACTTTGTTGTGTTCGGCACGTATTAAAAATTCCTTCAAGCGATTTTCTTTGGATGGAGAATATTTAGAAAATATTTATATGCCGGGCTTATTTGTTAGTCGCCCTGTAATCGATGGGGAGAATATTTATTCCGGAGTATGTTTTGGTATGGAGGAAGGCAATTACAATATGCAATTGAACAAGGGGTTCGTGACTATTCTCGATAAGCAAAATAAGGTGGTATCGAATCCAGGGGGAACCGTACCGAGATACAAAGATGGAAAACTGCAATTAATGCTCCAAGACCGCCCTATTTTTAAACATTGCCATGATGTATGTGTCGACCGTGATAAGAATTTATATGTTTGCCAATGGAATGCAGGAGGGGTTTATCCTTATAAATTGCATAGAGTATAGTAAAGGGCTTACGATGCTTTTATTAGTTATCATAGTATTGCATAAAATAAAAATGAGCGGACAGACCCGGTCATTTTTTTATACTAAATATGCGTCACGAGTTTAATGTGTACCGCCTTTCTGCTTGCCTATAGGGCTATCATCACATTTTAAATCTCCTACGACGTACTGCATTCCGTCTAGTAAGAACTGTAATAGTTCGGGGTTGTCTAAACTCTGGGCATTGTGTGAAGGAGAAGTGTAGAAAACCCTTCCCTCACCGTGTCTTTTTATCCAGGCAACATAGTTGACCTTTTGGTCGACTTCCTCTCGCATGCCCTCTAATTTGTCTATTTCGATATAAAGCAAAGGTCTAAAGTTATAATCGAAATACGCATTTTTGAAAAAATAGGGTTCGTCAACATGCGTCAGTCCTTTGCCTTTAAAAGCTTGCACTAAAGGATGCTTCTTGTCATATTCTTTAAGATGCATCTCTTGTTGTTTGGGGTGGTAGTCAAAACTCCCTCCGGTCATTTTACTAAACTCCATAGAATTATTCTGAACGGTAATGGCGCCATGCAAGATCATAAGTCCACCGCCTTTGGCTACGTAATCCAACATATTGCTTTCATATTCACTTGCTAATGCGGTTATTTTGTCATCTGAGAGATTTGAATTTTTCTGCAATAGATCCCAAAACAAATCTCTTTTTGGTCCCGCCGGATTACAATTATTGAAAACTACCGCGTCATATTTTTTTAGGTTATCTGAGTCAAAACTGTCGATATCATAAGAATTGGTGATTTCAAAAGCACCCGATTTTGTGCCCAGAATTTTTAACATTTCAACATTGAGCGGGGCGGTCCAATGATAAAATCCGGTATGCTGCGAAAAGACCAAGACTTTTTTGGTGTCGGCTTTGACCGTAGCTTCTGAAGGAGCGAGTTTTTCCATTTTTGAAAGCCATTCATCGGAAACCTCAAATGATTTTAAGCTTTGAGCAACAATAATATTTAAAAAGAGAAGTGAAAGGGCGGTAAAAATCAGTTTTTTCATTGTTTTCAGTTTAATTTATTTTCTGTGGATTCTCGTACAATTAATTTATGTTTTAGGATAATGGATCCTGCGGATTGTAAATTTATAGTGCCATTCAGGTGACTTATAATGCTCTGACCGGCCAAAACCCCTAATTTATATCCGGGATAATCGATCGTCGTCAAAGCAGGGCTTATTATTTCTGATATGGGGTCGTTGTTAAACCCGACGATCTTAATTTCTTGGGGAATTTTAAATCCAATTTTTTTAAGCTCCTTTATACATTCGACCGCCATGGTATCATTGGCAAGAAATATGCCATCGATTGTATATTTTGACATTTTTAAATATTTCAGAACTTCATCGATTTTTTGGGGATCTAAGTCCGTTTCAAGAAAATTACCGGCCTTAAAGGTAAGTCCATTTGTGGTCATGGCGTCTTTAAATCCCTGTAAACGTTCCGAATATACATTACGTTTTAAATTGCCGCTGACATGCAATAGGTTTCTGCAACCTTGCGAAATAAGGTGTTGGGTCGCTTCAAAACCGGCCGATTTATTATCGATGAGTATGGTAGGGCAATTCGGCAAGCTAAATACCCTATCAAAGAATAGCAGCGGTATTTCCCTTTCTGTGAAGGTGTTAAAGTGTTCGTAGTCGGTTGTTTCGTAGGCCAATGAGACCATTAAGGCATCAACGCCGCTGTCGTATAAGGTTTTTGTGTTGAGTTTTTCTTTTTTTTCAGATTCCAGAGATTGACTAATAATTAGGTTATACCCCTCATCATTGGCCGCCTTTTCTATTCCCGAAAGCACGGTAGACATAAAATAGGAATTCAATTTGGGTACGACCACGCCTATGGTATTCGATTTTTGTTTGCTCAGGTTTGCAGCAAATTTATTTGTGCGATATCCTGATTCTTTGGCCACTAATAAGACTTTCTCCTTAGTCTTTTTGCTAATGGACGGATGGTCGTTCAAACTACGACTTACCGTCGCAGGGGAAACATTCATCATCTTGGCCAAATCATATATAGTAACCTTCTTTTGCATGAACTCGTTGGAGGGTATTAGCGCAACAATATTACGTAACAAATCACCAAAAAAAAATAATAATTGCAAAAAACATGAATTTTAAGGCCATTAAGTCCTAAAAATATTGATTACGACAGGCTTTAATCGTGGTTTTTGAAACTTTTTAGTAAATATTTAACGTAATCGGTTGCGTAAAATATATTTTTTTTTAGCTTTGTCCGTGACAATTTTCGGATTGTTTTTATCTGGACTTGATTTTAAC
>CBDULZ010000124.1:0-13131 GCA_965368185.1 uncultured Kriegella sp. | reverse complement strand
TAGAATTAATTTGGAATTTGAGAAAAAGGAAAACGATTAAATAAAAAATACGTTGCAATTACACAAACTTTTAAACAATACCGGCTTCGAGTCTTGTTCTAGGGTGCACAGTGGAAAGCAAACGCCGGTTTGCTCCCATATTGTTTATGACTAAACCGATTGCTAACGGGTTTTGAGGCATCCCTTCGTCATTTCTGTACGCTACTTGGTTGTGTTTTCAAGGATAATAACAGAAGGACTTTCTTTTAACCATTTTTTACTTAATCCCGTGGTGTCGCCCTTTGCCAAAAAATAGACAAAAGAACCAAGTGCAAGGTCAATGTCGCCGTCGGCATCCATATCTGCGGCATCCATAACGATCCAGCGTCCTTTTGTCGCTTCGGGAAAGGAAAATGGCTCGAATGTCAAATTTCCTTGGTTCTCTAAATACACAAAGCTCTCCCCGGGGCGCCTACCATAATCTGGGAAATAAGAAATTGACGCTATATCTAAATCTCCATCCAAATCATAATCCCTAGCCATTGCTTTGTATGCCCCATTTTGGGGATAGAAATAAGCTTGTTCAAAGTTGAGTTCCCCGTCATTAAGAAAAATATAGACCCCGTGATAGTCCTTTAAAATAGGGGTCTTGTCAGCATTGTCACCACAGACATAAATAATATCGTCGAATCCGTCGTCGTTAAAATCGACCAACTCCATATACTGAGATCCGTAAAGGGGTAAAAAGGATAACAATCTTTTTTCTTTGAAGGTGTCATTGCCTTGGTTTTCATAATAGAAAATACCTTCATCACCTTGGGCCATAAGAACAAAAATATCATTAAAACCGTCGTTGTTGTTGTCTTTAATGATTGCGGTGATGGCTCCGGGCTTGGTGTTCAGGGTATTTGCGGTATAGGTATCATTCCCCTCATTTTTATACCAAACGAGCTTACCGGTCAAATCGCCATATTCGCAGATAACCACATCCTCAAATCCGTCATTGTTTAAATCCCCAAAAGCCGCAGCCACGGGGCGTTGCAGGTTCGGTATGACAACACCTTGGTTGGTTCTGTTTGTTCCTTTTTTATTCGGAAGAATTTTTTGGACCATGCCGTGCGACAGGTCGTTCGGAAATATATTTCTTCCAATAGTTGTTAAAAATAGGGTGTCCGATTTTTCATGGTAACTGATCGGGGTCCCATTCAACATTAGGCTGTGGTCAAGGTTGAGATCTGGGGTGAGATAGGTTAAAATATTGTTCCTATTTTTGCCGTCACCAAAGACAACACCGCGGTTCTTAGGCAGAATTTTTACCAAGGAAGTTAGCGGTGGACGATTGTTATATACTGCTTCCTTGTAGTTAAAATGTTTTAGTCTGATATTGATTTTTTTATCATGTGTCGGAGCCAGGACAGAGTCGGGGGCATTTTCAATATAATAATCCACCAACTTCATCCAATCGGCCTTTGCCAAAAGTGGTGTCTCTGGAAAAACCTTTGCGGCTTGAACTACGGCCTTGTTTTGTGGTGGTCCGAAAATGCTGTCCGGTTGCTTGTTTCCAAAGTAGATACCTAAGCGGTTTCCCATTGCCGGAAGCACGTCGGCCTCCCAAATAGTTTTCGAAAGATAGGAGGGAGGAACAAAAGCATGACATTGCGCACAATGTATTTCAGCCAATTCCTTCCCCGAAAGACCTGAAATTGGTAGATCTCCCGGGTCAGGTTTCTTGGACTCATTCTTTCCGGCACATGAAAAAAGCAGACTTATCAATGGCCATAATAGAATGAGTTTCTTCATAGATCCAGACTTTGAACTTACCGACTACAAACGTAGGTATAATCCTTTATTTTATGCCATAAAGCGGGCCATAAGCTTTGCAAGCCCTATAATCTTGTCCTTCTTTATCGGTGCCAAAAGATGACCACAATGCAGGTCTAAATACGTCGCTCTCGTCGACATTGTGCATATTTACCGGAATTCTGAGCATCGAAGCCAAGGAAATCAAATCGGCACCAATATGTCCGTAACTAATAGCTCCGTGGTTGGCGCCCCAGTTGGCCATTACCGTATATACATCTTTAAACGCACCTTTACCCGTCGTAATGGGTGCGAACCAAGTCGTTGGCCAAGTAGGGTTGGTACGCTCATCCAATATTTTATGGACATCATCCTCTAAAACAACCGTCCAACCTTCGGCAATTTGTAAAACCGGTCCCACGCCTTTGACCAGGTTGATTCGGCACATCGTTACCGGCATTTCCCCATCGGTCTTAAATTGCGAAGAATAGCCGCCACCTCTAAAATATTCTTTAACCGCCTGTGGCCAAAGGGTTGCATCCAAACACTTTTTGGCCTCTTCTTCGGTAATGTCCCAAAAAGGTTTCATTGCGGGACTGCCGTCTTTATTTTGTTGTTGGGCCGTGGCATCCAAAGTCGTGGACCCTGAATTGATCAAATGGATGATGCCGTCTTTTGCCTTGCCTTTTAACGCTTTACCGGTTACCCGCTTTACCGATTCGGGGCTCCAGTACGTTCTCACGTCGGAGAATATTTGGGCCGTATTGGTCAATAAATGTCCGAAAAGCATGGATACGCCGTTTAAGCTATCGTTTTCCGTAGCGACCATAAAGGCTTGCCGTATTCCGTTCCAATCGAAAGAGGAATTTAATATGGCCTCGGGAAAATCCCCGTTCGGCATATGATCCGTCCATTGCCGTTGCCCTTGAAAACCTGCGGCTATGGCATTTCTTCCAAAAGCTTCCTCACCATGCCCCAATTCCTTTAGTTTCGGATTTCCGATCATAAGATCACGGATGATCAAAGTCATTTTAACAACGATTTCCCACTCCCATTCCTTCCGTTTCGTATCTCCTTTTAGCGCCTCTATATTGTAATCTTTTCCCTCTTTACAATTTTCATACGTCCACTGCAACGCTTTTTGGTACTCCTCTTTATCATAGATTTCCTCTTCGATTCTTCTGGTAACCTCGGTTTGATCGACAAATTCGGTACGCATGCCCAAATAATCGTGAAAGAAATTTTGATCGAC
This sequence comes from uncultured Kriegella sp., assembly GCA_965368185.1. Lineage (GTDB taxonomy): Bacteria > Bacteroidota > Bacteroidia > Flavobacteriales > Flavobacteriaceae > Kriegella. The sequence goes on along the minus strand of CBDULZ010000124.1, from coordinate 10,100 downwards.
CATAGAGCCCACAATCCCCATAGAGGAATACCCCAGCGACAGATATGACTTGCCTTTCATTTGGGCAACGGCCAGACCTGCTTTTACAAAACGTAGAATTTTTTCTTTTACATCGTCATGTATTTCGGTATCTCCAGTGTCCTGCACTTCACGACCGTAAATACTGAATGCGGGCAACCCTTTTTGAGCGTAGCCTGCCAAAGCGGCGGCAAGATAGACCGCACCGGGGCGTTCGGTACCATTAAAGCCCCAAATCGCCTTTATGGTATTCGGGTCGGCATCCATCACCTCGGTACCATAACACCAAGCCGGCGTAACGGTCAAAGAGACGGAAACACCTTCGCGTTCGAATTTATCGGCACAAAGGGCAGCTTCGGCAACACCCCCGATATTGGTGTCGGCAATTACACATTCGACCTTTTCCCCGCTCGGAAACCTTAAATTCTCCTCAATTAGCTTGGCGGCATTTTTCGCCATTTCCATGCATTGTGCTTCCAGTGATTCCCTGACACCTCGTTCCCGTCCGTCAATTACGGGTCGAATTCCCACTTTTGGTAGTCTACCTATTAATCGGTTTCCCATATTGTTCTTGTTTTAATTTTGCGAATTGTTTGTTGTACGTTGTTTTTTGTTTATTTCTTTTGGGAATACGTAACTCAAAAAAGAAATATATATTGGAATCTTGACTTAAATAACGAAAATATAGCTAATTAAATAAATGGGCGGACAAAATACCATACGTTTTGAACAAAATATTATAATCGGTTTTTTTTAAAAAAAGATATATTTGTTTGTAGCGGCTCAAACAGGAATCTACGGAGAAAAATACCACTTTTAAATAAAAATCAGGTCTCCTTTAATATTCTATTTTTTCTACGAATTAAACCTGAATTTTTTTGAATAATTTGGGTATTTAAGGACGTCTTTTAGGTAGGTAAATCGTTAAGTTTTAGGGAAACCGGATAATTCAAATATGAAAAAGCAATTATATCCTCTTAAAGGCATAGTGACGGTATTGAATACCCCTTTTACCGAAGCGGATACTATTGATTTAAACGCCTTACAACGAAATGTAGCCGTGGCAATACAAGCGGGCGTTTCCGGATTTCTGGTCCCTGCCATGGCTGCCGAGGTCTATAAATTATCCGAGCTAGAGCGATTGCAGATGGTCGAGGCAGTTTTGGAAGCGGTGGCCGGCCGTGTACCCGTAATTGCAGGTGCCGGTGAAACGGACCTCCAAAAAAGTAAAAAGTTTTTACGGTCGTATCTGAATATGGGGTGCGCCAATGTACTGTTTCAAATTCCATTTGAGAACGAAGCACAGTTTCGGAAACACTTTATCGAATTGGCCGACCTCGACCCCAAAATGATCATGCTGCAAGATTGGGATGCCTCGGGCTATGGACTTAAAGACGAATTGATTTGTGATCTTTTCGAAACTGTGGAAGCTTTCCGGTGTTTGAAGATCGAAACCGTTCCCGCCGGTGTAAAATATTCTCGAATGTTGGAATTGACCCAAGGGAAATTACATATCAGTGGGGGATGGGCGGTATCTCAAATGATGGAAGGACTACAACGAGGGGTTCATGCCTTTATGCCAACAGGAATGCATCTTATTTATACCACCATTTATAAACTTTTTGAGGAAGGCAAACCTAGAGCGGCCGAGCAATTGTTTTTGGAGATACTTCCTGTTTTGGCATTTTCAAATCAGCATTTGGATATTTCGGTGCATTTTTTTAAGCGGCTATTGTTCCGCCAGGGTATTTATCCGACCCCGAAGGTACGCAGTCCCGCTTTACCCTTTGATACACAGCACCAAGAAATAGCGGATAGGCATATAGCACATATTATACAATTGGAGCAGCGACTGGTACAGAATAATTGAGCGCTTTAATAAACCTGTTCAAACTAATTTTTAAACTACCGGAATGATAACTACCGTAATTTTTGATATGAATGGGGTAATAACCGATGATGAAGACCTCCATGAACTGGCTACCCAAAAAGCTTTTGCAACTGTAGGATTGGAAATAACGCCCGAAATATATCGCCAATATTGTTTGGGCCGAACCGATGCAGCGGCCTTTGTTGATTTGATACGTAATTTTCAGCTTAAAAATCAGGAAGTAGCTGCACTCATTGCCGATAAATCCGTAGTCTACCAAGCGCTTATCGCCGATAATTTAAAGGTGTATCCCGGTGTTTTGGCGTTGATCGAACAGCTCCATCAAAACTATACATTGGCGCTGACGACCAGTTCAACGTTTGCTGAAGTACAGACCGTGGTAGGCCAATTGCAACTTAAAAACCATTTTAAGGTGATTGTCAGTTCTAAAGATGTAAAACGGGGCAAACCAGACCCCGAACCCTATCTGTTGACGGCTGAAAAACTCGGAGTGTCTAGTAGCAACTGTTTGGTAATCGAAGATTCGGAAAACGGGGTACGGTCGGCCGTTGCTGCAGGCATGAAATGTATTGGGATAACAAACACTGAAAAACGGGACAAACTAACACAAGCCCATTATATCATAGATGACTATTCAGAGCTTACCGACCACCTGATACAAAGCTTGGGGTAGCGTTATTTTTCATAACATTCTTTATCTTAGGTTTATGTATGTGGATCGGCATCACCAAGGCTATCCCTTGTTGGCTGCAATTAAGGAGAAATTTCTAAACCACATTAAGAAATTAAAATATGAGAATATTAATTTTAAGCGGAGCCCTTTCATTACTGACTTTATTTCATGCGCGGTCTCAGCAATTAGCCTTCCCTACAGCCGAAGGATATGGTAAGTATACCGTTGGTGGACGTGGTGGAGCGGTGTTTGAAGTAACCAATCTCAATAGTTCTGGGGAAGGAAGTTTAAGGGCCGCATTGGAGGCTAATGGACCCAGAACAGTTGTGTTTCGAGTTTCGGGTACAATAACGGGTAATTTTAGTATTAAAAACGACAGTATAACTATTGCTGGCCAAACGGCACCTGGAGATGGTATATGTATTAAAGGAAACCTTTCCATTGGAGCTGATAATATAATCATCCGGTATATTCGAGTAAGATTTGACCCTTCAATGCGTGAAAATGATGCCATAGGTGGCAGGTATCATAAGAATATTATTTTTGATCATATATCGGCTAGTTGGAGTACCGATGAGACGATGACACTTTATCATAATGAGTATACTACCGTTCAATGGAGTATTATAGCGGAAGCATGCCCCAAAGGCACTACTGATGAACACCGATTCGGGGGCATATGGGGAAATAACTACGGTTCTTGGCATCATAATCTTTTCGCACATAACGCTAGCAGAAACCCACGTTGGGCCTCTGGTTGTGGATTTAACGATTACAGGAACAATGTAATCTATAACTGGGAATATGCTAGTAGTTATGGAGGTGAAGCCCATCAGAAAGGGGATAGACGTAAACCTCCAATTAAACATTCTACCATTAACATGATTGCGAATTATTATAAGCCAGGCCCTGCCACGGATCCAAAAGTGCAGTACCGTATTACTGCTCCTTCATCACGTGATGAAAATGCTGATGCCGGGAAATGGTGGGTTTCCGAAAATTTTGTTGAGGGAAGTCCTAAAGTCACTGAAAATAACTTGCTGGGTGTAACAAAAATAAGTTCGGCATACAGATTAAGTGAGCCTTGGCCCGCCATGGAAATTAATCAACAAACGGCTGAAGAAGCCTTTCAATCTGTTCTTGACCATGCGGGTTGTACACTACCTATTCGTGATAAAGTAGATGCAGATATTATAGATGATGTACTTCATGGTATTGCAAAATATGGCAATAAAGGTATTATTGATAGCCCCGAAGATGTTGGTGGCTGGCCTGAATTGAAAAGTACCCCGGCTCCTGTTGATACAGACCATGATGGAATGCCCGATTTCTGGGAGGATAAGAACCAACTGGACAAACAAAACCCTGATGACCGAAATAGTGTAGCTTCGGATGGATATACAATGTTGGAAAAATATTTAAATAGCTTCAAATAAATTCGGCGGTTAATACGATATATAATTTCCATATTTTCATAGGTTTGTTGTATTATCTCCAGCATCTGTATTCGTAACTCTTGAAAAATATGGAATCTGAAGTACAGAAGAATATTGAATACTGCACGTCAGTAAACCAGCAGCCTTAACAAACAATATTCCTTACCTTAGTGTATAGAAGTAGAATAATACCCATAAGTCTATGTTTTGGGGTATAGAACAATCAAAAACGTACAAATCAAAAACACTCACTACCATTCATATATGAAAATCCCCACTGTCAAACGCTTTCTACTTGTCAATCTGATTCTTCTGCTCATAGCATGTCAAGAAAACAAAAATCGGAATCAAATAAATACGGTCAAAGGAAGCATTAATCCTTCAGCATTAGGATTGGCTTTAACCCATGAACACATCATGTCAAATTATGGGAAAGAAATAACAGAGACCTCAAGTTATGACAGCCTAAAACTGTTCGATCAGGTTATTCCGTATGTAAAGCAATTGAAAGCGTTAGGGGTACAGTCAATTTTTGATTGTACCACGGCGTATTTCGGTAGAAGAATTGACTTGTTGGAAAAAATATCGGATGTTACGGGAGTTAAAATCATTACGAATACGGGTTTTTACGGAGCTGCAAATGATCGGTATATTCCAGAATTCGCATATACGGCGAGTGCTAAAGCTATCTCAAAAATTTGGATCGATGAATTCGAAAACGGAATTGATAGAACGAAAATTAAACCGGGTTTTATCAAATTAGCTTTTGATGATGGCAAGCCGCCTTCCACTATTGACAAAAAACTCTTCGAAGCAGGAATTCTAACCCATCTAAGTACCGGGCTGACCATGGCCGTTCATACCGGAAAAAATAGGGAGGCCCTTAAATTACAGACCGATCTTTTAAATACCTATAATGTTGATCCAAGTGCGTGGATTTGGACACACGCCAATAAAGTTGAAGATGATACGATCTTAATTGATTTAGCCGTTAAAGGAGCGTGGATTTCACTCGATGGCGTAAAGGCATCCAATACGAAGGAATACCTAAAGCGCCTTAAACTTTTCAAACAAAAGAAACTATTGCATAAAGTACTATTGTCCCATGACGGGAATGGCTTTCCAAGCGGTGGTGCGATTCGGGATTTTAATGCGATATTCGAAAATTTAATTCCGGAAATGTCGAAAAATGGATTTACAGAAGATGATATCAATCAAATTTTGGTAGAAAATCCGAAAGAAGCGTTTCGTGTTGCCATAAGACAATCAGGTGTTTAACTACGTGCGATATGAGTGAAGAATACGATGAAGCCATTGCCTATCATTATAACGCCTATCGTCCACCGCTACATGAGGTGATTTTAAGTCGAGTACTGGGAAAAGATGAGCGATTTCAAGACGGACTTGACATAGGCCGCGGCACGGGCTATTCTGCTATGGCATTGGCCAAATATTGTTCACAAGTCTATGGGTAGAACCTAGTGGGTCAATGCTAAAAAAAAACCTGTTTCATATTAGTCACAATTAAAAAAACAACATCTACCTATGAAGATTGAACTACTATCTAAGCATCAGTATTGGCTGCCCACCATTGCCAGTTGGTATGTTAAAGAATGGGGACAAACAAAAGACCTTGAAGAGACTCAAAAAGAAATTGAAAACCTGCAGGCATATCGCAACGAAAATAAGGTGCCCTTGATATTGGTGGCTTTTGAAAAGGATACCTTGTTAGGCGTTGTGCAACTTAAAATACGTGAAATGACCATATACCCGAACTATCAATATTGGGTGGGTGGTGTTTTTGTAGGGAAACAACATAGAAATCGGGGCATTGCGAAGCTTCTGGTACTTGAAGCCATTAAGAAAGCACGCGAACTTCATATCGACAAACTATATCTTCAAACGGAAAACCGGAGCGGAGGATTGTATAAAGAATTGGGTTGGTCGGCGATCGAAGAGGTAAATTATAATGGGGAAGATGTCGTAGTTATGCAAAAGGAAATTGCAACCACGATTACATAGCCTCAAAAGCCAGTGGCTCGCAACGGTTCTTTTATTGTAGCAGCGGTGCGCTAAAAATATGCTAACTTGGTAGTTCCCTCTTCATATAGTATAAAACATTCTGCCAAACTATGCTTTCCAATATATTTGCTTTTTTTCTTAAGATTTCTCCAGGACTGAAGCGCTCGGTTTGGAAAAAACTATATCAGTATCTGGCAAAGAAGTATCCGACAGCTGAATGGGCATTTATGAACTACGGATACGAACCGGGTGACCAAGCCACTAAAATACCGCTGAAAGAGGAGGAAGAGCGTGACCGGTATATGATTCAGCTATACCACCATGTGGCAACAGCTATTGACCTTACCGGTAAAGACGTATTGGAGGTCGGCAGTGGGCGGGGAGGCGGTGCATCGTACATCAAACGCTATCTTAATCCAAAGACGATGACGGGAATCGATTATGCTATAAACGCTATCGAATTCAGCAATAAACAGCATTCGGTTGAAGGGTTGACCTTTATTCATGGTGATGCAGAAAACTTACCGTTGGCCAATGTAAGTGTCGATGCGATCGTGAATATTGAATCTTCCCATTGCTACGGGTCTATGAAAAAGTTTGTGGGGCAAGTCCATCGAGTGCTACGGCCTGGCGGGTATTTTTTGTTTGCCGACCTACGCCCCTCGGATGCGATTGATGAACTTGATACGACTTTCAGCGCTTTAGGATTTGAAGTGCTTAAAAAGGAATTGATTTCGAAGGAAGTCGTCAATGCCATGGAGGCTTTTCACGAATATAAGATAGCCTTCTTTCAAAATATGGTAAAAGGTTGGTTAAAAAAGCCGCTAAATGCTTTTGCAGGAGTCAAGGGTTCGAACATCCATAAGCTGTTGGGCAATGGGGAGATGGTCTATTATCATTATGTGTTGCAAAAATGACACCCAGCTACCTTCCACAATGAGGTTAAGTAGATATATCCAAAAGGATTTATCAATAAAAAAGTTACGAAATTCCCAAATAGAAGTCTAAAAAAATTAAGGAGATTTACGAATACCGTACAAGGAGTCAAAGAGAACATGAATGGGGGGCTTTTGGACAATAGATAAGTGTAATAGCATACTTTGCGCTAAACCGTCGGTTTAAATTTACGGGTTTAAATGAAGGGCCTTATCCACAAGCATTTGATATCTTAGTCGTTTAAGGGAACTATGGTCAATATTCATATACACTTGTTAGCTACAATTTTAAAAAACATTTCATCATTAATTATTGACAGTTCAGTTAACAAGAATTTGACTAAATAAATTAATTGTAGAGTTTTATCGAGTCAAACTAGCGAGTATGAAACTTCTAATAATCGGTGGAACTGGAAAGACCGGAAGAAAATTGATTGAACAAGGGCTCGCACAAGGGCATGAAATAACAGCAGTTGTTCGAAAGCCTAAAAAGTTAAAAATTGATGCCCCAAATTTAAGAATCGTGAAAGGAGATGTATTAATTCCTGAAAGCATTGAAAGTTCATTTCAAGGACAAGACGCTGTCCTCTCCGCATTAGGACATAAACGTTTTTTTATAAAAACGACAATTCTTTCTAGAGGAACAAAAAATATTATAGCCACAATGAATAAAAATCATTTAAAACGTTTTATCTGTATCACCTCTCTGGGTATAAATGATAGCAGATTCAAACTTGGGTTATACTACACTCTTTTCACTATTCCTGTAATCTTATTTTTCTACTTTTTAGATAAATCAAAACAAGAAAAACTAATAATGAGAAGTGGATTAGATTGGACAATTGTTCGGCCTGGTCAACTAACGAATGGAAAAATAAGAACTAATTACCGTCATGATGTAAAGGCTGGACATTATTTACTAACAAAAATGATCTCCCGTGCTAGTGTTGCCCACTTTATGTTAAAAAATTTAAACTCCAATACGTATATACACAAAGCTGTTGGAGTTACGAACTAAAACTGTAGCTAACAACGGTAACCGTTGCACAAGCCATTAGTTCATAAAAAACGGATTCGTACAAGCCTCTTTAAGCGGCTTTTGTGTTCTACAACCAGCGACGGAAGGCTAATTTTCAATGTTCCGATTTCATCTCCCCATCGCCGACTTTTCACCCAATTACCGCTAAACACCGATAACAAGTTTATACCCGACTCCACGAATGTTTACAATTTTTACCTTGGGATCGGCTTCGAATTTCTTGCGCAATTTCGATATAAAAACATCCAGGGTCCTGCCTACATAATCGCCTTCGTCTCCCCAGACTTTATTGAGAATAACCTCTCGTTCAACACTGGTGTTGGCCGCGTTGTACAGTAAAAGGAGCAAATCGGCCTCTTTGCCGGTCAATTCCGTTCTTTGATCTTTAAATACTAGCGCCGTATTCCTTTTGTCAAACTGGTAGTCGCCCAAGGGGATCAAATTCGGATCGACAATGGCCTTTCGCCTTTTCCTCCACAGAAAAACAAAGGCCCCAAGTATAAAAACGAGCAGTAGCGCTAATATAGCATAGGGTACTTGTCCTGCTTTAAACGACGATCCGTTGGAAGCACCTTGAGCAACGTCTTGTACTGATGCTATGGGTTCCTCTGGCCCCATCAAGGTGAATAAAAGACGATAACAGGCTTTGGGTTGAACCCTTGATTTGCAGGGGATGATGTCCGTTTGTTCCAAATCGTTTATTTCATAACTATAGACCACTTCATCGGTTTCGCATTGGGCCACCTCCACGATATAGCTGCTGGCCATATCCGTTTCGTTGACCACTTGATTGATCGTAGCAACCAAGTCTTCCGGGTAGAATTCAAATTCAGATTCGAATTGAATGCTATAGCGATCATCTTCCTTTTTGATCGGTAATATTCGAGAGATACTATCACCTGAGCTGAGCAGTATCTTATGTCCGACCATTCGCAATGCTACTTCTATATGTCTTTCGTCTTGCCGCAATTGGGCAGTACTATTTGAAATAAAAAGCAATAGGCATACAAAAGTGGACAAAGCTATTTTAAACGGTCTTGGGCCCATTCTACAAAGCTATTTATATCTGCGAAAGTTTAAGTTGTTTTACATAAAATTTACATCATTTTACACTTGATATACCTGTTGAAGCGGTTATCCGCGTTAGATTTGATAGCAATTAATCACTAAATCAATCGGATATGAAAAAGAATAATATCATTTTTTGCGTAGCACTGGCAACCTTTAGCTTAAATGCCTTTGGTTTTATGAATTGGAACAATTCCGGGTCCGATCAGGTAGAAACATTAGTTTGTGAGGATGTGGATATCAATAAGCCAGTAACGGAGAAAATCAATGAGCGAATCTTGTCCGATTTTATTTATGGCCCAAACCAACCGGAAAAATTTCGGTTTACCCTATATGGTACCGATGAGCGTGAAAAGCAAGCGCAATATGAAGGGGGCACGGAGGCGCTAATGGCATTTTTCAAAGAAAACAGTAAAGAAGCAGAAGTCAGGGCCAACGTGCAAATGGACGAACTACCGCCTTTTAAGCTCGTTTTTACGGTGACCAAGAATGGGACCATTGAAAATGTAAAAATGGATGGAACTTCGGGCTACCTTTCCATAGATAATACCATGATCAAACTCATCACCAATGCGCCGGGGAAATGGGATCCGGCCGAAAATGCCAAAGGCGAAAAAGTCGACCAAGAATTGGTCGTTTCATTTGGATTAACGGGTTGTTAAGCTTGGCATTAACTGAAGGGTTATGGGTTTGTTCATAAGCCACTCCTATGACCTCAAAAGAAGTTTTAAAATATCATTATTGGTTAGATTGTGCCAAAAGAATAAATTAACCACCAAATATGACTTCACCCGTAAAAGTAATCCCGAATTGTTTATGATACAACAGCATATCGTTACCCTACTTGCCATCTTGTTTTTTGCACAGGTGGGAATGGCACAAGCCACGGACACTTTCACTGACTCGCGCGATGGCCAAACGTATAAAACGATCAGCTTTAAAAATGCTTCGACGGGCACCACAGTTACCTGGATGGCCCAAAACCTGAACTATAAGCTGCAGGACAGCTACGCCTATG
>CBDULZ010000123.1:0-13270 GCA_965368185.1 uncultured Kriegella sp. | reverse complement strand
ATCCTTGTCTTTGTTTAAATCTAGGATTCTTTTTGTTGATTACGTACAACCTGCCATTTCTACGTACAATCTTGCACTCGGCACTTCTCTTTTTTATTGATGCTCTTACTTTCATCTTTCTTACTTTTTCTTAATACCTATATGTTATTCTAGCCTTTGATAAATCATAAGGACTCATCTCTAGTTTAACCTTGTCCCCTGGAAGCAGTTTTATATAATGCATTCGCATTTTTCCTGAAATATGTGCCGTTACTACATGCCCATTCTCCAATTCTACACGAAACATCGCATTTGATAATGCTTCAATTATAGATCCATCTTGCTCTATTGCTGCCTGTTTAGCCATTCTTATGCTACTTTTCTATTTTTGCCTGTTTTCATCAAACCGTCATAGTGTCTATTCAACAAATAAGCGTTCACCTGTTGAACCGTGTCTATGGCTACACCTACCATAATCAAAAGTGATGTACCCCCATAAAATAAAGCCCAACCTGCCTGAATGCCCATTAGCTTGACCACCACAGCCGGAAGCACTGCCAAAAGTGCCAAAAAGACGGAACCAGGTAGTGTTATCAAAGACATTATTTTATCTAAGAAATCGCCTGTTTCCTTTCCTGGACGAACGCCTGGAATAAAACCTCCGCTACGTTTCAAATCATCAGCCATTTTATTCGTAGGCACTGTAATGGCCGTATAGAAATAAGTGAAGACGATAATTAGAAAAGCGAACAGCAAATTGTATGCGAGCCCAAAAATGTCATTAAACTGTACCTCCATCCATTGTCCGACAGTCGTGTCATTAAATGTTTTTCCCAGTAAACCCGGAGCAAACATAATTGCCTGTGCAAATATAATAGGCATTACACCAGAAGCGTTCAATTTTAAGGGAATATATTGCCGGGATCCCATAATATTTTTCTCGTATCCACCAGATGCCGTTCTACGGGCATACTGAACTGGAATCTGACGTGTAGCCATAACAAGTAGAACACTCGCCAAAATAACCAAGAACCATATGATTACTTCTATTAAGATGAACATCAATCCCCCATTGTTATCAACAGTTCTCGAAATAAATTCTTGAACGAATGATTGGGGCATGGTAGCTATAATACCGATCATTATCAATAAAGAGATACCGTTACCGATACCCTTGTCCGTAATTTTCTCTCCTAACCACATCGCAAAAACACAACCAGTTACAAGAATAATTACTGCCGGAATCATAAATTCAAGTCCTTTTCCCAATAGAAAAGCACTATCGCGAACTCCGAACGCCTCTAATCCATAGAGATAAGCAGGCGCCTGAACAATACAAATACCGATAGTCAACCAACGTGTAATCTGATTCTTTGTCTTCCTCCCACTTTCCCCTTCTTTATCCAATTTTTGAAGATAGGGAACAGCTATACCCATTAATTGTACTACAATCGATGCCGATATATAAGGCATGATCCCCAATGCAAAAATAGATGCATTGGCAAACGCACCTCCTGTAAAAGCATTCAATAGACCAAAGATACCCTGATCAGTACTAGAGGCCAATTCTGCCAATTGTTTGGAATCAATACCGGGAAGCACAATTTGGCAACCAAACCGGTACACCAAAAGAAGACCAAGAGTGAGAATAATTCGATTTCTCAGTTCTTCAATCTTCCAAATATTGGTAATTGTCTCAAAGAATTTCTTCATGCTATGCTTTGGTTATAAACTTATTGCCTCTCCACCAGCAGCCTCAATAGCAGCTTTGGCACTAGATGTAAATTTATGTACTGAAATTTTTAGGGATGCTTTTAATTCGCCACCACCTAATATTTTCACCAAATCGTTTTTGCGGACCAGTCTGTTTTCAATAAGGGTATCAAGTGTTACAGTATCCTTCACCGCTTTGTTGTCTACCAGCTCCTGCAACTTATCTAAATTGATGCCTTTATATTCCTTGCGGTTAATGTTCGTAAAACCAAATTTAGGAACACGTCTTTGCAACGGCATCTGACCACCTTCGAAACCGATCTTTTTAGAATATCCCGATCTCGACTTCGCTCCTTTATGTCCTCGAGTGGCAGTACCTCCCTTTCCTGAGCCTTGACCTCTTCCTACTCTCTTTCCTTCTTTCTGTACAGCGCCATCCGCTGGTTTTAAATTGCCTAAATTCATTGGACCTATAATTAAGCTTCTTCTGTAGAAACTAAGTGTTTAACTTTATTTATCATGCCAACAATATTGGAAGTCGCTTCATGTTCTACGACTTGACCAATTCTTCGCAAACCAAGTGCTTCAAGTGTCCTCTTTTGATTCTGAGGTCTTTTGATACCACTTTTCAACTGCTTTACCTTAATCTTCTTTGCCATCTTTTTAGTAATTCGTAGCTAAGTAACCGTTGTACCGGAACTTAATACTATTTTATGTTATCCCTTAAAAACTTTTTCCAAAGAAACACCACGTTGTTTGGCAACCGTGCTCGCACCCCTAAGTTGTAAAAGTGCATCAAAGGTAGCCTTAACAACATTATGTGGATTTGATGATCCCTGAGATTTGGAAAGTACATCTTGCACCCCTACAGATTCAAGAACCGCTCTAACGGCCCCACCAGCAATAACTCCAGTACCATGCGATGCAGGCTGAATATAGACGCGGGCACCTCCAAACTTCCCTTTCTGCTCATGTGGAACGGTAGCTTTGTTCAAGGGAATGCGTATTAGGTTTTTCTTGGCATCTTCGATTGCCTTGGCAATTGCGGTAGCAACTTCTTTAGACTTACCCAAACCATGGCCTACGACACCATTCTCATCACCTACGACCACTATAGCCGAAAAGCCAAATGCCCTACCACCTTTAGTTACCTTGGTAACCCTTTGAACACCGACCAATCTATCTTTCAGCTCTAACCCTCCAGGTTTTACGGTCTCTACGTTTTTGTATTTCTGGTACATATTCTCTATTAAAATTTTAGTCCTGCTTCCCTTGCGCCGTCGGCCAAAGATTTTACTCGGCCATGATAAAGGTTACCACCTCTATCAAATGCAACTTTTTCTATTCCTGCTTCTTTACATTTTTCAGCAATAGTTTTTCCTACAAGGGCAGCCAATTCAGACTTTGTTCCCTTATTCTTGGCCAAATCCTTGTCCCTTGATGAGGCTGACAATAAGGTCTCACCTTTATTGTCATCGATAACTTGGGCATAAATTTCGCTATTACTTCTAAAAACGGAGAGTCTCGGTCTTTCGGCAGTTCCGAAAGAAACTTTACGTATTCTCCTTCTAATTCTAAATTTTCTCTCGGTTTTCGATAATCCCATGATACTAAATATTATTATGCTGATTTACCCGCTTTTCTTCTTAATTGCTCACCAACAAACTTGATACCTTTTCCTTTGTAAGGCTCTGGTTTGCGGAACGAACGTATTTTTGCAGCTACCTGACCCACCAACTGCTTGTCGTGAGATGTCAATTTTACGATAGGATTTTTTCCTTTTTCAGAAACGGTTTCAATCTTTACCTCAGGAGCTATATCTAACACAATATTGTGAGAAAAACCTACTGCAAGATCCAACTTTTGACCTTGATTACTTGCTCTATATCCTACCCCAACGAGTTCCAATTCTTTGGTCCATCCTTTAGAAACTCCTTCAACCATATTCAAAACCAAGGATCTATAAAGACCGTGTTTCGCTTTGTGCTCTTTTGAATCTGATGGTCTAGTAACCCATGCCTGACCGTCTTCGACCTTGATGGAAACTTCTGAAAATTCTTGGACCAACTCACCCAACTTACCTTTTACAGCAACTTCATTATCCTTCACCTCTATGGTCACACCATCAGGAATCGCTATTGGATTATTACCTATTCTTGACATTTCTTAATTCTTTATCACATTAATAAACATAGCACAACACCTCGCCGCCAACGTTCTCGTTCTTGGCCTGCTTGCTGGTCATTACGCCATGCGATGTTGAGACTATAGCTACACCAAGGCCGTTCAAAACTCGAGGCAAATCTTGCGAACCGGTATACTTACGTAAACCTGGCTTGCTTATTCGCTCTAATTTCTTAATAACCGGTTCTTTGGTCATTTTATCGTACTTAAGTGCTATTTTAATTGAACCTTGCACTTTATCATCTTCGAATTTATAACTCAAAATATATCCCTGATCGAATAGTATTTTAGTTATCTCCTTCTTTACTTTCGAGGAAGGTATTTCAACAACTCTATGACCCGCCCTACTGGCGTTTCTAACTCTTGTTAAATAATCTGCTATAGTATCTGTAACCATTTTTATTCTATTCGGTAACGGTTTTTAGCTGTATTGCTAAACCTGAAACCAGTTATTCAATATATTACCAGCTGGCCTTTTTTACTCCGGGAATCAAGCCTTGATTTGCCATCTCCCTGAACTTTACCCTTGAAATTCCGAAAGTCCTCATATAACCTTTAGGCCTTCCTGTCAACTTACAGCGATTGTGCAAACGCACAGGTGAAGCGTTTCTAGGAAGTTTCTGCAAGGCTTCATAATCACCAGCCTCTTTCAACTCTTTTCGTCGCTCCGCATATAAGGCAACTGTTTTTGCTCTTTTTCTTTCACGGGCCTTCATCGATTCTTTAGCCATACTAGTTCTTTTTAAAAGGTAATCCCAGTTCTGTTAATAATGATTTTGCTTCTTTGTCCGTTTCTGCGGTAGTCACAAAAGTTATGTCCATTCCGTTGATCCTGTTAATCTTATCGATATTGATCTCAGGAAATATAATTTGCTCGGTAACCCCAAGGCTATAATTTCCACGACCGTCAAAACCAGTAGCACGGATACCTTGAAAATCCCTTACACGCGGTAAAGCGGTGGTCACCAATCTATCTAAGAATTCATACATTCTTTGACCTCGAAGTGTAACCTTTGCCCCGATCGGCATTCCCTTTCGAAGCTTAAATGCGGCAACGTCTTTCTTCGACATTGTAGAAATCGCCTTTTGCCCAGTAATATTGGTCAATTCATCTACAGCGTGATCGATCAATTTTTTATCGGCCACTGCTGCACCAACACCTCTGCTGACAACAATCTTTTCTAATTTAGGAACCTGCATAACGTTCTTGTAGCTGAATTCCTTTGTTAGCGCACCTATTATGCGCTCCTTATATTCCTTTTTTAATCTTGCAACGTAAGCCATAACTAAATTACTTCATTGGATTTTTTGGAAAACCTGACCTTCTTACCATCTCTAACTTCATAACCGACTTTAGTAGTCTCTCCAGATTTGGAATCAATCAATGCCAAATTGGATATATGAATAGGAGCTTCTTTTTTAGTGATGCCCCCTTGTGGGTTTTTAGCACTCGGTTTTTCATGCTTAGAGACCAAATTAGCCCCTTCAACAATTGCCTTGTTCTTTTCAATGTCTACTCGCATAACCTTGCCTTCGGTACCTTTATGGTCTCCAGCAACAATTCTTACGGTATCCCCTGTTTTTATTTTTAACTTTTTCATTCTAATGGTTTAAAGCACCTCTGGAGCCAATGAAACAATTTTCATGAACTGCTTGTCACGAAGCTCTCTGGCAACGGGTCCGAAAACACGTGTACCTCTCATCTCGCCGGTGGGATTCAACAACACACAAGCATTGTCATCAAAGCGGATATATGACCCATCGGGCCTTCTAACCTCTTTTTTGGTTCTAACCACTACCGCAGTAGAAACAGCTCCTTTTTTAATACCACCGTTAGGGGTCGCTTCTTTTACGGAAACTACAATCTTGTCACCTATAGAAGCATACCTTCTTTTTGTACCTCCGAGAACTCGAATGGTCAAAACCTCCTTGGCCCCCGTATTATCCGCTACCTTTAATCTGGATTCTTGCTGTAACATAATTATTTAGCTCTTTCTAGGATTTCTACTAACCTCCAACACTTAGTTTTGCTCAAAGGGCGTGTCTCCATAATTTTTACAGTATCCCCGATATTGCAGTCATTCTTTTCATCGTGCGCAACATATTTCTTTGTTTTCAACACGAACTTACCGTACATCGGGTGCTTTACACGCTTAACTTCGGAAACCACAATTGATTTCTCCATTCTGTCACTGGTCACTACCCCGACTCTCTCTTTTCTTAAATTTCTATTTTCCATAAAGCCGAACCAATTATTGGTTTTCCCTATTAGTTAATTCCGTTGCCAATCGTGCAACCGTTCTTCTTACCTTTCTTATCTGAAGCGGGTTCTCTAACGGAGTTACAAAATGGGCCGTTTTCAAATCGGTGTGCTGTTTTTTGAATTCAGCAAGCTTTTCATTCAGCTCTTCAACCGACATTTTCTTTATTTCCTGTTTTTTCATGCCTCCCTAAAATTTAATCTTGATGAACATAGTCTCGAGCGACAATGAACTTAGTCTTTACCGGTAATTTTTGCGCAGCCAGCCTAAGAGCTTCCTTGGCAATATCCATGGGAACCCCGGCAACCTCGAACAAAACCCTACCTGGCTTGACCACGGCTACGAAATATTCTGGCGCACCCTTACCTTTACCCATACGAACTTCCAATGGTTTTTTGGTAATTGGCTTATCCGGAAATATTTTAATCCACAACTGCCCTTCCCTCTTCATATATCTGGTAGCCGCAATACGGGCCGCTTCTATCTGACGCGATGTTAAAAAATTGGAATCCAGAGTTTTAATGCCGAACATACCGTTTGATAGTTGGTGTCCTCTACCCGCATCACCTTTCATGCGGCCTTTTTGCATTTTACGAAACTTGGTCCTTTTTGGCTGTAACATTTCTTATTCTTTAAAAATTACTTTCTACGGCGAGGTTTTCTACCACCGTCTTGCTTTCCGCCTCCTTTTCCACCTTGACTCTTAGACATACCGACCAAAGGAGAGAGATCCCGTTTGCCATATACTTCACCCTTCATTATCCATACTTTAATACCTAATCTTCCATAGGTAGTATGAGCTTCATGCAAAGCATAATCAATATCGGCCCTAAAAGTAGACAATGGAATTCTACCGTCTTTATATGACTCCGAACGCGCCATTTCAGCTCCGTTCAAACGTCCTGAAATTTGAATTTTAATTCCTTCGGCATTCATCCGCATTGCTGCCGCAATAGCCATTTTTATAGCTCTACGAAAAGATATCCTACTTTCAATCTGACGCGCTACACTGGCAGCAACCAAATTAGCATCGAGCTCAGGTCTCTTGATTTCGTAAATATTGATCTGAACTTCTTTATTGGTAATCTTTTTCAGCTCTTCTTTAAGCTTATCAACTTCTTGGCCACCTTTACCAATAATGATTCCAGGTCTAGCTGTTGTTATTGTTACCGTAATCAGTTTAAGCGTACGCTCTATAATAACCCTGGAAACACTTGCTTTTGCCAAACGCGCATGGATATACTTCCTTATCTTATCATCTTCGGCAAGTTTATCACCATAATCGTTACCACCATACCAGTTAGACTCCCATCCTCTGATGATTCCTAGACGATTTCCTATCGGATTTGTTTTCTGTCCCATTCTAGCTTTCTATATTATTGTTAGACCCCAACACCAATGTTACGTGATTGGAACGTTTTCGTATTCTATGGGCCCTTCCTTGGGGTGCCGGACGCAGTCTCTTCAACATACTTGCACTGTCTACCCGAATTTCTTTTACAAAAAGGTCTGCATCTTCAACACTTGCCTCTTCATTCTTCGCTTGCCAATTGGCTAAAGCTGAAAGCAAAAGCTTTTCTAATCTACGTGATGCCTCTTTCGGATTGAACCTTAATATTGCCAAAGCCTTTTCAACTTGCACCCCTCTAACCAAATCGGCCACAAGACGCATTTTTCTAGGCGATGTCGGACAATTGTTCAATTTAGCAAAAGCCACTTGTTGTTTTTCAGCCTTAATTCTTTCGGCCATCTGTCTTTTTCGAACTCCCATAGCTTACTTTTTTCCTTTGTTTTTCGCTCCCGCATGCCCCCTAAAAGATCGCGTTGGAGAGAATTCACCCAATTTATGTCCAACCATGTTTTCAGTAATATACACGGGAACAAATTGTCTTCCGTTATGAACCGCTATAGTCAAACCAACAAAATCCGGTGTTATCATCGATGCCCTTGACCATGTTTTGATAACGGTCTTCTTACCAGAAGAAACATTTTGCTCAATCTTTTTCTCCAGGCTATAATGAACGTAAGGTCCTTTTTTTAATGAACGTGCCATTTCTTTCTACTTTTTTATTTCTTTCTACGTTCTAAAATATACTTGTTGGTGCTCTTTGTCTTGGTACGGGTTCTGAATCCTTTTGCAGGAATTCCGTTCCTCGATCTTGGATGCCCTCCTGAAGCTCTACCTTCACCTCCACCCATTGGGTGATCGACAGGGTTCATTGCAACAGGTCTTGTTCTTGGTCTTCTACCCAACCATCTACTACGGCCAGCTTTACCGGAAACCAGCAACTGATGGTCCGAATTAGATATTGCACCGATAGTAGCCAAACAACCGGAAAGAATCAATCTTGTTTCTCCAGATGGCAATTTAATGGTAACAAATTTACCTTCCTTGGCCATCAATTGAGCGAACGTACCGGCACTTCGGGCCATTATGGCTCCTTGACCAGGCCGCAACTCAATACAAGAAATAATGGTACCCAGTGGAATCTCACTTAAAGGAAGCGCATTTCCAATTTCCGGGGCAACGGAAGAACCAGCAGACACCTCTTGACCTACTTGAAGTCCGTTTTGAGCTATCACATATCGCTTTTCTCCATCGGCATATTCCAACAAAGCGATAAAAGCTGTTCTGTTAGGGTCGTATTGAATCGATTTTACAGTGGCAGCAACATCTTGCTTATCCCTCTTAAAATCTATTATACGATACCTTCTTTTATGACCTCCACCCCTATGGCGCATGGTCATCTTTCCTTGACTGTTTCTACCTCCCGACTTTTTTAACGGAGCAAGCAAGCTTTTCTCCGGCTTATCAGTAGTAATGGCGTCAAATCCATTTACTACTCTAAAACGCTGTCCTGGAGTGATTGGTTTTAATTTTCTAACTGACATCTTTAGTCTCTATAGATTACTGTAAAAATCAATAATATCACCTTCTACTACATCAACGATCGCCTTCTTGACCGAATTGGTCTTTCCGTGCTGTACACCAGTCTTAGTGTATCGTGATTTTCTTTTTGGGCCGTAATTCATTGTACGCACTTTCTTTACCGAAACACCATACGCCGCCTCAACCGCATCTTTGATCTGTATTTTATTTGCTCTTGGATCCACAATGAAACCATAACGATTGAGCAACTCACTATCCGCAGTCATTTTTTCCGTTATAATTGGCTTTATCAACACACTCATGGTTTTCCTATTTATTTAAGTTCGACTGCAACCCTTCTAACGCACCTTCGAGCAATACGATATTATTTGCATTCAATATCTTGTAAGTGCTTAATTCTGAGGTATTTATAACTTCGGAACGCTTCAAATTACGCGAAGACAAATATACGCTATTATTTGAATCGCCCAACACAAACAAAGATTTTTTGTTTTCTAAGCCCAACGACTTCAAAACCTGCATAAATTCTTTAGTCTTAGGTACCTCAAAATTGAAGTCTTCAACAACCAAAATTGCCTGTTCCTTCGACTTGATGCTCAACGCAGATTTGCGCGCCAAACGCTTCAAGTTTTTATTCAATTTTTGCTTGTAATCCTTAGGCCTTGGCCCAAAAATTCTACCACCTCCCCTAAAAATAGGCGATTTTATACTACCTGCCCTTGCCGTACCCGTTCCTTTCTGCTTCTTGATCTTTCTAGTACTACCGGCAATCTCACCACGCTCTTTCGCTTTATGCGTTCCCTGTCGTTGGTGTGCCAAATATTGCTTGACATCCAAATACACTGCATGATTGTTGGGCTCTATTGCGAAAACCTCATCCAAAAGGTCTACCTTTCTTCCGGTCTCTTTTCCTTTAATATCTAAAACTGCTACTTTCATTACTTCTCAATAGTTACGTAAGCGTTTTTATGACCAGGTACACAACCTTTTACCACTAAAAGATTCTTTTCTGGAACTATTTTCAACACTCTTAGGTTTTGAACAGTAACACGATCACCGCCCATTCTTCCAGCCATTTTCATTCCCTTGAACACTCTTGAGGGCGTTGAGGCCGCACCGATGGAACCAGGAGCCCGCAACCTGTTGTGTTGACCGTGAGTCGCCTGACCGACACCTGCAAAGCCATGTCTTTTCACAACTCCTTGAAAACCTTTTCCTTTTGATGTACCAATAACATCAACAAATTCTCCTTCTCGGAAAACATCGACACCAACGGTGTCACCTAATTTGTATTCACCTTCAAAATCTCGGAATTCAACGACTGTTTTCTTCGGAGAAGAACCTGCTTTTTTAAAGTGACCCGATTCGGCCTTATTAGCACGTTTCTCTGCCTTGTCATCGAAACCGAGCTGAAGGGCACTGTACCCGTCAACCTCTTCGGTTCTGACTTGGGTAATCACACATGGTCCAGCCTCAATGACAGTACACGGAATATTCTTTCCGTTCTCGTCAAAAATACTGGTCATGCCTACTTTTTTTCCTATTAACCCAGACATAATTTATTTATATTTAATATTCAACTATTACTCAAAATTTCTTGCAAAAAAACAGGGCCAAGAAATCATCCAGCCCTGAATGTATTCTTTTTCCGTTTTTCCTTTGCACGCAGCTCCGGACATGTTTATTCCCACAAATACGGGAATCTACCTCTCTTCCCATCCAATTTTTGATGAGCTTCCCGCTTTTTGGGTATGGAGATTAAACCTTTATCTCTACTTCTACACCACTCGGAAGTTCTAACTTCATAAGTGCATCAATAGTTTTAGATGAAGAGCTATAAATATCCAACAGCCTTTTATACGAACTTAATTGAAATTGCTCTCTAGATTTCTTATTTACGTGGGGTGAACGCAAAACTGTAAATATCTTCTTATGAGTTGGCAACGGAATTGGCCCAGTCACCACAGCTCCTGTAGTTTTAACCGTTTTTACAATTTTCTCAGCAGACTTGTCTACCAGATTATGATCGTAAGATTTTAATTTTATTCTAATTTTCTGACTCATCTTCTAAAAATTATGCAGTTACGCCTTTAGCTGCCTTAATAACTTCCTCTGAAATATTCGATGGAGTTTCTGCATAGTGAGAAAATTCCATAGTTGATGTTGCCCTACCGGAAGACAATGTTCTCAATGAAGTAACATAACCAAACATTTCTGAAAGAGGAACCGTTCCTTTTACAACTTTCGCCCCGGCCCTGTCACTCATATTCGTAATAGTACCTCGTCTTCGGTTTAAATCACCAACAATATCACCCATATTTTCTTCAGGTGTTATCACCTCGATCTTCATAATTGGCTCCATGATAACCGCACCAGCCGCTTTACCCGCAGCTTTGTAACCCATTTTGGCCGCCAATTCAAAAGAAAGTGCATCAGAATCAACAGGGTGGAAAGAACCGTCTTTCAATACTACTTTCATAGTATCCATTTCAAATCCAGCTAAAGGTCCATTTTGCATTGCAGCGGCAAAACCCTTCTGAACCGATGGAATAAACTCTTTAGGTATACGACCACCCTTTATTTCATCAACGAACTGCAATCCTTCCCCTTCGAAATCTTCATCAGCGGGACTCATTTCAAATACAATGTCGCCGAACTTACCACGACCACCAGATTGCTTCTTGTAAGTTTCTCTGTGAGCAGCCATTTTAGTGAGTGCTTCCTTATATTCAACTTGAGGTTCACCTTGATTAACCTCAACTTTAAATTCGCGTCGTAAACGATCAACGATAATATCTAAATGAAGCTCCCCCATACCAGAAATAATAGTCTGGCCTGATGCCTCATCGGTTTTTACCTGAAAAGTAGGGTCTTCTTCGGCCAACTTCGCTAAAGCCATACCCAATTTATCAACATCAACTTTAGTTTTTGGCTCAACAGCGATACCGATTACTGGATCAGGAAAATCCATACTCTCCAACACAATCGGATGCTTTTCATCAGACATCGTATCTCCTGTTTTGATATCCTTAAAACCTACCGCAGCCCCAATATCACCTGCCTCGATAAAATCGATAGCGTTCTGTTTGTTCGAATGCATCTGATAGATACGTGAAATACGTTCCTTTTTACCCGAACGGTTGTTCAAAATATAAGAACCTGCATCTAGGCGACCTGAATATGTTCTAAAGAAAGCTAAGCGACCAACAAATGGGTCCGTAGCAATTTTAAATGCCAAGGCAGAAAAAGGTTCCTTAACACTCGGCTTTCTACTTATTGAAGCACCAGTTTCGGGATGAGTACCTACGATAGCTTCTTTATCTATCGGAGATGGTAAATACCTACAAACAGCATCCAATAAAAACTGAACCCCTTTATTCTTAAAGGACGAACCACATATCATGGGTATAATGGCCCTATCCATTACAGCAGCCCTTAAAGCGGCATGCACTTCTTCTTCCGTAATGGAATCTTCATCTTCGAAGAATTTCTCCATCAATTGCTCATCATATTCGGCAACGGCCTCAATTAAAGCTGCCCTGTACTCATGTACTTCAGCTTTCATTTCTTCCGGAATATCAATAACATCGAAAGTAGAACCAAAATTATCATCATGCCAAACGATAGCCCTGTTCTTGGCCAAATCAACAATACCCTTAAAATCAGCTTCGTCACCAATGGGCAAAACGATCGGCACCGCATTGGAACCTAACATTTCTTTAACCTGGTTACAAACCATCAAAAAGTTAGCACCTTGACGATCCATTTTATTCACAAAACCGATACGTGGCACCTTATAGTTATCGGCTAGCCTCCAGTTCGTTTCAGATTGAGGCTCAACACCATCAACTGCACTGAAGAGAAAAACCAAACCATCTAAAACACGCAATGATCGGTTTACCTCAACGGTAAAATCCACGTGTCCCGGAGTGTCAATAATATTAAAGTGATAAGGTTTCGTTTCGTCGATAACTTGACCATTCCGTAAGGGAAAGTTCCATTCACATGTTGTAGCAGCCGAAGTAATGGTAATCCCACGCTCCTGCTCCTGCTCCATCCAGTCCATGGTTGCGGCGCCATCATGTACTTCACCTATTTTATGACTAACACCCGTATAGAAAAGTATACGTTCGGTAGTCGTGGTTTTTCCGGCATCAATATGCGCAGCGATACCAATATTTCTTGTATATTTTAAATCTCTTGCCATTTCTGATTAAAATCTAAAGTGGGAAAATGCTTTGTT
>CBDULZ010000122.1:0-13747 GCA_965368185.1 uncultured Kriegella sp. | reverse complement strand
ATAAAATTGCCATAAACAGACTTTCATGAATCGATTATATATGCTCCCCATTTTAGCCCTGTTCCTGAGTTCTTGCGCCGAAGAACAAGAAAATAAAAGTTCTATTGACCCTGTCAATTTGGCTAACAGAAAGATTTCCCTAAATCCTGTAGACTCCTTGAATAACGGGACCACCTATTTGTCGGTTTACTCTCAAATCTATAGTCTATCGGAACATAAAACCCATGACCTTACTTCAACAATCAGTTTAAGAAATACTGATTTGAAAGATTCGGTATTTATTAAAAAGGCCACCTATTACAATACACAGGGCAAATTGATACAGACCTATATAGCGCACCCTATCTTCCTTAAACCTATGGAAACTATTGAAATAGTCATTAACGAGCGGGATGAACAAGGAGGCACGGGTGCCAACTTTATATTTGAATGGGCCACTAAAGATTCCAACAGCGAACCGTTGTTCGAAGGGGTCATGATTTCAACTTCCGGACAGCAAGGCCTCTCATTTACCACGCGAGGTGTGAAAACCAATTAGGGGGTTGGGGTAAATCAGTTCGATGGATTGTTTTGTTGACAATCAGATTGGACATGGGATTACCGTAACATTTATTTTAGGTTGCTGATTTGTATTGATATCGTTGAAATAAAGAATTTCTTGAAACCGACTATCCGCAGGGCAGAGCCCCGGGGAATTTTAGATTAAAACCGGAATTCGAATTACGCTATGAAAATATGTTCGATTGTTAGTGAAATTTAACCCTTGAAGCTACAATGCAATCACAAAATATAGTTGTTTTACTACTGTTGTCGTTCTATTTTACATCCTTCCTAACACTAGGCTCTCCAAATGGTGTCAAAACACAAGTGCAACCCAAAGAGCAAGCTTTTAGTGTATTGCAGACCAAATGCAATTTTTGCCATGCCGTCAAAAAACGCACGGAAGTTTTTACCCTTTCCAATATGGATTCTTTGGCGTTGGAAATAAACAACCAAGTCTTTATTAAAAGAAAAATGCCTAAAGGCAAAAAAGTAACGCTCACCCTGGAGGAAGAAAAAATTCTCAAAAGCTGGATTGAATTGACCTTAGAAAGTCCTTTGCATCAAGAAAAGAGGGTACAAAAACTATAAAAAGCATTTATTTCGAACCCGGTGAAGTAAGTTGTTTGTATTGTTTGCTACTAATTCAAAGATTGCTACGTACCTCGCAAAGTCGTAAATCGGAGCTTTTTGTATACTCTATTTAAATAATCTCGAAGCGTAAATCCTACTATTTTGCTACATTGACAGCCCGAGTCTCGCGAATAACGGTAACTTTTACCTGACCCGGATACGTCATATCAGTTTGTATTTTCTGTGAAATTTCAAAAGAAAGTTCTGCCGCCTTTTCGTCGCTCACCTTTTCACTTTCAACGATTACCCGAAGTTCTCTTCCGGCCTGAATGGCATAGGCCTTTTGAACCCCGCCAAAACCAAAAGCGATATCCTCCAAATCTTTAAGGCGTTGTATATAAGAATCCATTACTTGCCGTCTCGCCCCAGGTCGTGCGCCACTAATGGCGTCACAAACTTGAACTATAGGAGATATCAAAGTCTTCATCTCAATTTCATCATGGTGAGCCCCGATTGCATTGCACACGTCGGGTTTTTCACCAAATTTCTCCGCCCACTGCATTCCCAAAATAGCATGCGGTGTTTCTACCTCGGCCTCGGTATTCGGCACTTTCCCAATATCATGTAATAGGCCGGCACGTTTTGCCAATTTTGGGTTCAATCCCAGTTCAGCGGCCATTACCCCACATAGCTTGGCAACCTCACGTGAGTGCTGCAGCAAGTTTTGTCCGTAAGATGAACGGTATTTCATACGTCCTACAGCTTTAATAAGCTCAGGGTGGAGTCCGTGAATACCCAAATCGATAACAGTTCGTTTTCCGATCTCGACAATTTCTTGTTCGATTTGCTTTTCTGTCTTTTTAACAATTTCTTCGATACGTGCCGGGTGGATCCTGCCATCGGTTACCAGCTTGTGTAACGATAGGCGTGCGACCTCTCGACGTACCGAATCAAAGCAAGAAAGTATAATTGCTTCAGGCGTATCATCAACGATGATTTCGACCCCTGTTGCAGATTCCAACGCTCTAATGTTTCGACCTTCACGACCGATAATACGCCCTTTGACATCGTCGGATTCTATATTAAAGACCGACACGCAATTCTCAACAGCTTCTTCGGTGCCGATCCTTTGAATGGTGTTGATAACTATTTTCTTTGCTTCTTGCTGCGCTGTAAGCTTGGCATCTTCCAAGGTTGCCTGTATAAAAGACATAGCATCGGTTTTTGCCGTTTCCTTTAAGGATTCGAGCAACTCAGCCTTAGCATCTTCAGCCGATAAACCCGAGATGACCTCGAGTTGCTGTACTTGGTTTCGATGTAACTTATCAAGTTCGGCCTGTTTCTTTTCGTAAAACTCCTCTTTATGGGCCACATCCTTTATTTTGCCGTCTAGTTCGTCGTTCAGCTTTTTACTTCTTGCCAACTCACTGCTTATCTGAGACTCTTTATCTCGCGTGCGCTTTTCGGCCTCACCCATTTTTTTCTCCTTGTGGATAATTACCTTTTCATGTTCTGCCTTTAACTCTAAAAATTTCTCCTTAGCCTGAAATATCTTGTCCTTTTTAATATTCTCGCCTTCAATCTTGGCTCCTTTTATTATTGCATCTGCTTCCTTCTTTGCATTTGCTATGGTTTTTGAGGCTTTGCCCTTTTCCATAGATTTAGCGATTAAAAACCCAGCCGCTAAGCCGACTATTGCAGCAATTATCACCAATATAGTACTATCCATAATTTGTAAAGAATTTAATTAATTCCAGGCATTTGACCTGAAAGCCGTCTCTAACGGCATCGAAGCCCTTTTCATTCTGAAAAAAGCAAAAAAAAGCCCACATCAGAGAAGTTTTGTACAAACTCCTAAAAACAGGTTTAGGGCTAACAGATTGATCAAGGATCCTTATACAAGTAAGGCTTGCTTTTACAATCTAAACTCACCCTTTTCAAACAAATTAGTGTTGAGTTCGTCAAAAGATATTACCAATGTGGGCAGTAACTTTAGTTATTTAAAAGAACGTATTTATTTTATTCCAAGCTTCGAATCTACCAATCTGTCCAATGCCACAAGCTTTTCAACGGCCTCTTTGGTACCTTCGGATTGGTCTATACCTTTTTGTTCAATTTTAGAGGCAAACTGCAAGGCACACATAGCCAATACATCTTGCTTGTCTCTGACCGCATAGTTTTGTTCAAACTTTTTGGCCAACTGCTCAATATTTTTTGCTGCTTTCCTCAATCCCTCTTCTTGGGTTGGATCAATTGTCAATGGATATATTCTATCAGCAATTGAAAGCTTGATTTTGAGCTTTTCCGGCATAGTATTCAATTACATTATTCCGCGAGCTGTGCAATGCACTGGTCCAACTCCCTTATCAACGTATTTATTTTAAGCTTAGCTTCTGTTTTATTCGTATTACTGCCCAGCATCGAATTTGCAAGTTTCAGTGAATTGTATTTCTCTTCCCATTCCACAACCGAATTTCTAACGGTGTTCTGATCATTTCGAATTGTAATCAGTTCATGTTCCAGTTTTCGATTGGTTTGGTTAAGCAACTCCAACTTATGCAATAGCTTACTGATTTTGTTTTCCAGGGAATCAACTATTTCAACCAATTCACTCATAAAGAAAATTCAATGCATATTACACAAAGTTAACATACATCGTTCGACTTAGCAATAGTTTTTTCAATTATTCTTCAAGCAATACTTTAATTGAACGCTACTTTGGTTTTGTTTCGAACCGATCCGTCGCCATCACGATACTTTTGTACCCTTGGAAATCTTCTAAAAGCGATGAAGCATTCTTACAATTCTAAAAAGGCCGAATAGCAAAGACGTGAAATTGCAAAATTATACCTGTCGGAAAACCCCAATGAATTTTCGACTTTATATTTTGACCACTACCAACCCGCATTTAATAACTAAGTTTTTTAGCGATTCAACAGTATTGATTACTTTCGTACCATCTTATTTTAAATTATGGGAAAGGTTGTTTTTGGTTTGTTTTTATTTTTATCAATCGGCATTCAAGCACAGGAAAATTATCCGAAAGATACTTTTCGGTCTCCCATGGATATCCCCTTGATCTTAGCTGGAACCTTCGGCGAACTACGATCAAACCACTTTCATTCTGGAATCGATATAAAGACCCAACAGCGGCAAGGCCTTCCTATTTACGCTATTGGCGAGGGCTCGATGACGCGCATAAAAATATCACACTGGGGTTACGGCAAAGTTTTATATCTGGCACATCCGAATGGTTTTACATCGGTTTACGGCCACCTTCAAAAATTCTCCCCAAAAATTGAGGAGTACATCAAAAAAGTACAATACGAAAAGAAATCGTACGAGGTGGAAGTGTTTCCCGATTACGGTGAGGTATCGGTAGAAAAGGGCGAAATCATCGCATATGGAGGAAATACGGGAAGTTCTTCCGGTCCACATTTACATTTTGAAATACGCAGCAGCATTTCGGAAAAACCAACCAATCCTCTTTTGTACGGCTACGAAGTTCGCGATGCCACCGACCCTACCCTTGTAAAGTTGTACGGCTATCCGCTTTCCGACGATGCACAGGTCAACCAAAGTCAAGAAAAAATAGCGATAAATTTTACCCGGCAGAATGATGGTACTTATTTAGCCGATAAAGTGCTGGCGACAGGTACCATAGGACTGGGGTTCATAGGTTTTGACCGTCAAGATATGGCTGCAAACCGGAACGGAGTCTACTCTGTGCAACAATTGGTCAACGGAAAAGTATATACCGATTACGATTTTGAATCTTTTTCATTTACCGAAACACGATATCTCAATACGCTGATCGATTATGGGCACTACGGAAGATACCGGCAAAAAATTCAACAGTGTTTCAGGGCCCCGGGAAATCGACTGGGCATTTACAATACGCTGCATAACGACGGAAAAATTGTTGTTCGCGAAGGATTGACCTACAACGTTGAAATATTAATCCGTGATTACCATGGGAATCTCACCAAATTGCTAGTGCCAATCGAAGGTAAGAAAGAACCTATCAAAATCAAAAAGGAAGAATTAAAAACGGATAATTATGTCGTTGCCAAAAAACCGAACAATTATGATTTAGGCATCGCCAAAGTCTATTTTCCTTCAAACACCTTCTATGATGACTTTTATATCGATCTCAAAAAAGGAAAAGATACGGTGACCATTCATAACAGCACGGTTCCGGCACACCGTAATTTCACGATTACATTCGACACCTCGAAATACACGG
This sequence comes from uncultured Kriegella sp., assembly GCA_965368185.1. Classification (GTDB taxonomy): domain Bacteria; phylum Bacteroidota; class Bacteroidia; order Flavobacteriales; family Flavobacteriaceae; genus Kriegella. The sequence goes on along the minus strand of CBDULZ010000122.1, from coordinate 8,388 downwards.
GAGAAGAGCGAAAGCAACTTTTTATAGCTCGCTTGGACAAAAACCTTAGACCTAGTTACGCCTCTACCTATAAGAGAGGTAGCACCTTTACCACCCGAACACGCAACTTGGGCACCTACACGCTGGCCAAAGACACAATCGCCCCTAAGGTATATTCGAAAAATTTTAAAGAAAATCAATGGCTAACGAATTATAGATATTTAAGTCTCCGCATTTCTGATGACCTTAGCGGTATCGATTCATATACCGCAACCCTAAACGGCGAGTGGATCTTGATGGAATACGAGCCCAAGACCAACACAATTACCTATAATTTTGACGACAAAATTCTGGATAAAAGCCAGTGCAATCTTAAAGTAGTGGTTACCGATAATGTGGGGAACAGTACTACCCTTGAGACCAACTTCTATAGAAAATAAACGGTTTGAAAAACCTTTTGGCCTTCCTTTTTAGTGTTACGTTATGTGGTATTTCGCTTATAAACGCACAGACCGCCACCATCACGGGGGTAATACTCAATAAGGCGAACCAACCACTACCCAATGTCAATATTTCATCAGTTTCGAACGGCACATTCTCAGATGCCAATGGTTTCTATACCCTTCAAATAGTGGCTGAGAAAGAAACGACCATTACCTTTTCGCATTTAGGCAACAAACAGGTGGTTCTTGAAAATTTAATACTTACTACAAATGAGACCTACGAATTTAACCCGGTACTTAAAACCGATGTTGTACAGGTCGATGGAGTTACCGTCACCCCCTCTGGCGAAAAAAACGTTGAGGGCGTAACCGATATCTCCCCAAAAGAAATAAGAAACATTCCCGGAGCGAATGCCGGTGTAGAAAACGTTCTAAAGCTTTTACCCGGAGTTTCCTCGAACAATGAATTAAGCACGCAATATGCCGTTCGTGGTGGAAACTATGACGAAAACCTGGTATATGTGAACGAAATTCAAATTTACCGCCCATTTCTTGTCCGATCCGCGCAACAAGAAGGTCTAAGCTTTGTGAATAGTAACATGGTACAGGGCGTAAAGTTTTCGGCCGGAGGCTTTCAAGCCAAATATGGTGACAAGTTATCTTCGGTTTTGGATATCACTTACAAAAACCCTGCGGTTTTCGGTGTACAATCGGATATTAGTTTTTTAGGCGCCAGTACCACAGTAGAGACCATTTCCAAAAACAAGGCATTCACAAGTGTTTCTGGCGTTCGGTACCGCGACAATAGTTTACTGGTCAATAGCCAACAGACAAATAGCAATTTCAATCCCGCTTTTGGTGACATTCAAAGTTATTTGACCTATCGGTTTTCGAAAAAATTCCAGTTGGCGTTTTTAGGAAACATTTCTTCGAACCACTATCAAAACGAACCCTTGGACAGGGAAACCAGTTTTGGCACCCTAAACCAACCACGGACACTTTTTGCAGCCTATGAGGGCAATGAAAATAATCGGTTCAACACAGAATTGGGAGCCTTTAAAGCTAGTTATTTTCTGAATGACGCCGTAACGGTGAAACTTATCTCCTCCCTATATCACACCACCGAAGAAGAACATTCCGATGTCATAGCAAAGTATCATTTAGAAGGTGAAAGCACAAGCTTCGGTGGTTCATCTCCAGGAATTGGTACACAATTCGTACGTGCCCGCAACGATTTAGACGCCTTGATTTTCAATGTTTCCCATATCGGAAAATATAGCAACAAAGAAAAATCGACTGAATGGGGCATAAAATACACACATGAAGATATTCGAGATCAAGTAAGGGAATCTGAGTTTATCGATTCAGTTGGTTTTTCTATTCGTCCTTCGCTACCCGAATTTAGTAACGACCAACCGAATACACCCTTTAATGCTCCGATTGTACCCTATTCCGGTGTCAGCGCAACAAATTTTATAAAAACCAATAGGTTTTCAGGTTTCCTACAGCACAGTGAACAGCTGAAATTGAAAGAACATGACATCTATTATAATGTCGGCGTTCGGGCCCATTATTGGACCGTAAGCGGAACAGGTGTTTCAAAAGTATCACATTTGATATTTAGCCCCAGGGCACAATTTGCCCTTAAACCCGCCTGGGAAAGTGACATTCTTTTCCGGCTTTCTGGTGGAATTTATCAGCAACCGCCCTTTTATCGTGAACTTCGAGATCATTCGGGGGTGGTTCATTCTGAGGTGGAAGCTCAGAAATCAGTACATTTTGTGCTCGGGAACGAATATAGTTTTAAGTTATGGAACCGGCCGTTCAAATTGGTGAGCGAGGCCTACTACAAAAAATTGGATAATGTAAATCCGTATACATTGAATGATGTCCGCATACGATATGCAGCCCTAAACAACGCCACCGCTTATGTATTTGGTGCCGAAATGCGTTTGAATGGGGCTTTCGTGCCCGGTACGGAGTCTTGGGTTAGTTTAGGCTTTTTAAAAACCGAGGAGAATATCGATGATAGGGGGTTTATTGCCAGGCCTACGGATCAACGTTTAAAATTCGGGGTTCTTTTTCAAGACTACGTGCCTTCAATACCCAATTTACGCATGTATTTAAACTTAGTTTACAATACCGGAGTACCCGGGGGATCCCCAAGTTATGCCGACCCCTATATTTTTCAGAATAGATTAAGAGACTATAAGCGGGCAGATTTAGGAATTTCCCATATTTTTGTAGATGCCGACAATACCTTTGAGAAAAACCATTGGTTACATAAATTCAAGGAGCTCAGAGTGGGTGTCGAAATTTTTAACCTGTTCAACAATCAAAATTCAATTACCAACACCTGGGTCAGGGACGTAGAAAGTAAACAACAATTTGCCGTTCCGAATTTTATGACCTCCCGTATCTTGAATTTAAAACTGAGTATGCGTTTTTAGTTATATTATCATGAAAAAAATACTATTCCCCCTAGTGGCGCTCTCTTTTATTTTTGTAAGTGCCCAAAAAAATATATACGAGAGCCGGAAGTTTGATGACTTAAGTCAGAAGCACGAAATGCTGGCCATTCTTCCTTTTCTAACCAATTTAGACCTTAAAGACGGTATATCAAAAACAGAATTAAAGGTTTTGGAGGAGAAGGAAGGCTACGCCGTTCAAAATGCATTGGAAACCTATTTTTCACAACGGAAGAAAAAAAAGAAATTTTCCGTAGATTTTCAGAACACACAGAATACGAAGGCCATTTTGGCCCAAAACAACATTACATACGAAAACATTGATGTGTATACCATCAAACAAATCAGTGAAATTTTGGGAGTCGACGGAATCATTAGTGGTAACATGAACCTCAATGTATTACTGTCAAAAGGTATACCGACCGAATTCAGTTTTATGGATTATTTTTCGGGAAACGCCAATTATGGTCGTATCGGTATCAAGATTAGTGATGGGGAAACGGGCAAACTACTTTGGAAGTACGAGAAGGAAATCAACAAGAAATCAGGTAAAAACACAACCGACCTCATCGACAGAATGATGAAGCTAGCCACCCGGAAATTTCCGTACGACCGGGAAAAGAAAAGAGATCGCAAAAAAAGTTAGTTCGACTTATAGCGATTTTTACCAATGCATGACCTACAATCCAGGCTCAACAAATTCTTTGAGCACTTCGACCGTATAATCGAGTTCTTCTTTAGTGTTGAACGTAGAAAAGGAAAAACGCAACGAAGGTCTCTTCAGGTCTTTTTCAGAAAGAATTTCCGAAAGCACATGCGACTCTTGACTACTTCCCGATTGGCAGGCACTACCTTTCGAACAGGCAATTCCTTTTATATCCAAATGAAAAAGCAATAGCATCGCCTTGTCAGGTGAAACGGGAAGGCATACATTGACCAAGGTATAGGTACTCTTCTCTAAATCGCCCGAATATCCGTTGAATTTCACACCGGGAATTTCCTTTTCGACCTGCTCGATAAAATATTTCTTCAAGTCTAATATATACGCTTTTTCAGTTTCCATATTATCGAGGGCTACGGTAAAAGCCTCCTCGAGTCCTACGATGTTGTGCATTGATTCAGTGCCCGCACGGTGCCCACGTTCCTGTGTGCCACCCGATATAAAAGGTTTGAGTCCGGAATTTTTCTTGACATAGGCAAAACCCACGCCTTTCGGACCGTGAAATTTATGAGCGGCCGCCGTCAAAAAATCGACTGGAGTTTGCTTTACGTCCCAATGGTAGTGTCCAACGGACTGTACCGTATCAGAATGAAACAATGCACCGTTTTTGTGACAAAGCGTACAAACGGCATCGATATCCAAAATATTACCGATTTCGTTGTTCACATGCATCAAACTGACCAGCTTTTTACTGGTATCACTTTGCAACAGTTGCTCTAAATGACTAAGGTTCGGATTTCCAAATTCATCCAAGTCTATATATTTTAGGTCTATATTTTTCTCCTCCTTTAAATCTTCAGCGGTATGGAGAACGGCATGGTGTTCGATTTTAGAAGTAATTATGGTCTCGACACCTAAATCGCGTACCGCGCATCTTAAAATCATGTTGTCGGCCTCGGTTCCACCAGAGGTAAAAATTATTTCCGCAGGATGGGCGTTCATGTATTGGGCAACAGTCTTCCGTGCACTCTCTACCGCTGTTTTGGCCGATCGCCCGAAACTGTGTGAAGAAGATGGGTTACCGTAAAAACCGGAAAGCGAATCGTGCATTTTGGTTATCACACTTTTCCTGATCTGCGTGGTAGCCGCATTGTCTAGATAAACCTTGTCCATTTGGATTGCATGAAATTAAACGGTTCAAAATTAACCGAATTAAAGTTAATTTCTCCTCAAATCAGAATAAACTTGTGGTATATTCTACTTAAATTTGGCACATGGCGAGATTCATTTTTTTTAGTTTTTTAGTGCTCCTGTCTTCCTGCAACGATGGGGATTTACAAATAGAAACCCTAGACTTCGATAGTATAACTACTATAGGCAGCTGCGAAACTGTAGCTATTGCAACGACAAACGTACTATTCAAAATTAATGGTGACGAGGCCCTTATTTTAGAACTGCCCGCTAATTTGCTAACAAATGAAGTGGTAACAGATGCAAAAGTCAGCCTTGTTACCTCAGCAGGACCTTCCAAAGTCATTTATAGAATTTTTTCGGGTACCGTAACCAACAATTATTTTTGTGATGGCATTCCGTTGACCGAGCCTACCGTGATAGAAGAAATAATTGCGGAACAAGGGGAAGTCTTAATTACTACCGCGACCACGGACGAGAAAACATATGTGCATACTCTACAACTAAACAACATTTCTTTGGTTACCGGTAACAACACCCGTATTACTGATTTGAGTATAAATAATTTCGGGACCGTTAGTACGACCAAAACCGAGTAAGATTTTTATAATAGCATGCTACGCATTCTGAAAAATATAAACTTCGGTCGCCCCTAAACCGTATTTCTGATAATCGGCATCATAAAACTTTACATTTTCGTATCGACCAAAAAGGTAGCGCAGTTCTTCCTTCAGAACGCCCTCGCCCACTCCATGAATAAAAACGACTTTTTGTATCCGCTTGCGCATGGCGAATTCCAATTGTCTCTTGGCCGTTTCCATTTGCAGGTTCAACATATCATAATGTGACATGCCCCGTACCGATTTTGTCAAGTTATGAATATGCAGATCAACCTCCATTTTTGGGGCGTTCCGCTCTTTTGGTTTTACAGCCTTATAATTTCTTTTTTTACCCCCCTCCTTTTCAGCCTTAATTTGGGCTACTTCTTGGCGACTTACCTGAATCGTTCTCGAATTCGATATTTTAATAAGTTCTGACGGCGCATATTTTAGTAGAAATCCGTCGGTGGTCTCTATGGTTATTTCATTTTTACCAACTTCCAGCACAACCCCCGAAATCGTATCATCAAGGGTCTCAATCTCATCGCCTATTTCAAAAACACGCATTAATTTGTTTTTATTCCCCAAAAATAATGGTAATTTTCACCTACAATACGAATTTAGGTAAAAATGAGACTGGCGACCTTCATATTGGCAATAGAGGATTATTTGCTTCCCTGTATAACCAAAAAACTTTTTGATTTTGATTGCCCTGGTTGCGGGCTACAACGTTCGGTGATCCTCTTGTTCCAAGGTGATTTTTTGGGTGCTTTTAAAATGTACCCCGCGATCTATTCGATTGTACTTTTGTTCGGCTTACTATTACTGAACAACTTCATTGCCATTAAATACGCCAATAAAATTACTATATTTTTAATGATATCAAGCGTCGCACTAATACTTGGCAACTTCATTTTGAAAATCATATAACTAAACCTTTTAAATTATGGAACAACAAAAACTACCAAACGTTACAATAGCCCTGGTATTGGGTATTCTGTCATTTCTGTGTTGTATTTGCAGCTCCGGAATCGGTGGTGTCATATTGGGCGCTATAGCCCTCTATCTTACGATCAAAGATGAAAGGGTTTATCGTATGAATCCCGAGAGTTATTCAAATTACAGTCAATTAAAGACCGCCAAAATTGTGGCTATTATTGGTTTAGTTTTAGGAGTTTTGACGCTATTATATACTATTTATACGATTCAGCAGATAGGTGGTATTGATGGTTACATGGAAAAAGTTCAAGAAATGATGGAGCAATACGGCATTGAGGAATGAGAAATAAGATAAAGGCGAACTTTTATATCGTGTCGATATAAAAGTTCGCCTTTATACCTTTAGCGGACCATTACCCAACAAAAACATACCACTAAATAGAATACCGAATGCAAGAAGAATTACCCGGAGCGACCACGGCATTGATAATGGGTATAGTTTCGATTATAACCTCAATTTTTTGCTGCGGCCCGTTTGCCGCTATTTTTAGTATTATCGGACTCAGCAATGCTAAACGGGCCGAAAAAATACATCTCGAGCAGCCGGAATTATTCCGTGGATATGAAAATGCCAAGACGGGAAAATTACTGTCTTATATCGGTTTGGCCATTTCCATTATTATGCTCATCCTTACCATCATCTACTTTGGGGTCATTATAGCCTTAATTTCCGCAGGAGGATTTTTGGATGGCAAGTTTTAACCTAATCACTTTAAACATTTCTTCCTGTAAAGTGTTATTTTTCAAATTGCCTTAGTGTGGTCGTAATTATGGAAATACAATCCATCAATTGAGATCTGGTCATAACTAATGGTGGCGCAAACCGAATGATATTTCCATGAGTGGGCTTGGCAAGTAATCCGTTTTCCTTTAACGCCATGCAAATATCCCAAGCGGTTGAACTATCTTCCGTATCGTTGATCAGAATTGCATTCAACAACCCTTTGCCACGAACCTTGGAAACCAAACTGCAAGTAGGAATGAATTTGTTAAGCTCTTCTCGAAATACTTCTCCCAATTCGAAAGCATTCTCTGCCAAGTTTTCTTCTTTAATGACGTCCAAAGCGGCCATGGCGACCGCGGAAGCTATCGGATTCCCACCAAAGGTACTTCCGTGATTCCCGGGTCGTATCACACCCATTATGGCGTCATCGGCCAGTATTGCAGATACGGGGTAGACTCCTCCAGAAAGTGCTTTCCCCAAAATTAGGATATCGGGTTTTACGTCTTCGTAATGAACGGCCAAAAGGCGACCGGTACGACCGATCCCCGTTTGCACCTCATCGGCAATAAAAAGTACATTGTGCTTTTCACAAAGCGCCTTCGCTTTTTTCAGATAACCTTCAGAAGGCACATAGACTCCGGCCTCTCCTTGAATAGGCTCAACCAAAAAACCAGCAATGTTCGCATCGTTTTCCAATACTTCTTGCAGAGCTTCAAGGTTATTATATTCAATTTTGATAAACCCCTTTGTATACGGTCCAAAATTCTCACGGGCAACCGGATCATTTGAAAAAGATATAATTGTGGTGGTACGCCCGTGAAAGTTGTTTTCACAAACAACGATTTGAGCTTCGTTTTCAGCAATTCCTTTTTCTTCATAAGCCCACTTTCGGCAAACTTTCAAAGCCGTTTCCACGGCCTCGGCACCAGTATTCATAGGCAAAAGCTTGTCGAAGCCAAAAGTTTCAGCGGCATATTTTTCGAACTTCCCCAGCAAATCATTATGAAATGCCCTTGAAGTCAAAGTCAAGGTTTGTGCCTGTTCGGTCATGGCATTTACAATCTTGGGGTGGCAATGGCCCTGATTTACCGCCGAATAAGCCGACAAAAAATCGAAATACCTTTTCCCTTCCACATCCCAAACATACACGCCCTCTCCCCTATGCAACACCACTGGCAAGGGGTGGTAGTTGTGTGCCCCATACTTATCTTCCAATGCAATGGCATCTTTTGAAGTTATGCTACTTACAACAGTCATAATACTCGATACTTTAAATAAAACTTTAGCAATTCCTTCTTTGGGAGAGAAATCATCCTATGCAGAG
>CBDULZ010000121.1:0-13814 GCA_965368185.1 uncultured Kriegella sp. | reverse complement strand
GTATACATGGCCCATAAAACTGGACCAAAACTATTTTCAGGCTCGTACTCAACTTTAGACCCCGATAATTGCATCCCGGTCCACCAAAAAGTGCTTTCCCCTTTTTGTTCTCCAATGTTCTCTAATGCGACCAATCCTTCTAGCTTACCCTTTATTGTATGTTTTAAGGTTGTCGTTTTACCATTTTCATCCATGGCCAGAAGTACCAGCTCAGTTTGGCTCCCATCGTTTCTACCTTCAAGCTTCAACGAAAATTTCTGAAACCCAAACCCATTGGGTAATTCAGCTATTTTGTTGTCGATATAGATTTTTCCATTTAAATTGATTCCAACGGAAATACCTTTTCCAAAATAACAGGCCGCCTTGACACTATCTGGATCGGTATTATCCTTTATTCCGACAGCAAAGCCTACACCCCCTTTATTCCCTTTGTCTTCTAGCAAACCTAAGTCGCCTGATAGTAAGAAATCTCCTTTGTTTCCGCCAAGCTCATGGGTCAAAACATGTAACCGAGATTGTTTCTCTACACCGGAAAACTCTAGCCGTTTGTTTTTAATTTCCCAATCTTCCATAGGCACGGCCCAAAATGAATTGCCAATCCATACCCTGTCGTTCAACTTTTTAAAATCCGCAGTAAATGAATTATCAGTAACGCCAACCGATGCGGTATTAGACAAGGCCATTTCTTTTGCAAGAATGGGATTAAAGGGACTTGCCAGCATGGGCACGGCAAGTCCCAGATTTTGAATAAATTTTCTTCTTTTAATTGTCATTTTCGCTGTTCCGCTTAATTACCCAATTTAGGATTGACATTTACTTCAGATTCAGGAATGGGCCAAACATCATCAATGCCTTCCCTGAAATTCTTTGAGGTAACGTACCACCGAGATTGCGGATCGATTTTCTTTGACGTCGTTGGATACAAAGTGGAATTGGGAAAGGGAGCCCCCCAGAAATCACCGACCAATACCTCATCACCAATACCCCATCTAAAAATATCCCAAAGACGTTGCCCTTCGAGCGCCAGTTCTATTCTACGTTCATTTCTTAAGATTGGTCGCAGCGTCGCAGGGTCAGTTTCTGTAATCGGTGGCAAACCAACCGATGCCCTACCCCGTACCGCATTGATCGTTTCGTCTAACAACTGCTGTGTAATCGTATTACCCGCTTCCAGTTCAGCTTCCAAATAACTCAATAATACTTCAGCGTATCGTATAATAGGAAGGTTACCTCCGTAATCGGTGCGTAAATTTCCACTGAAGGATTCATCGAAAAACTTTCGCAAACCGTAACCTGTTCTGGTAGCCTGTTTGGAATAGGTCAATTGGTCGACAGATTCGGTATGGTCGGGATGACAATCATAGATCCGGCCGCTAAACGTAGCTCCGTCCCAAATAAAATTATATCGAAACCGTGGGTCACGATTTGCGCCCATATCATCATAATCAAATCTAGGATCATCATAAGACAATGGTGTCCCGTCATCGAAACCGTATGCATCGGCAAGACTTCCCTGTGGATTAACAATGTGCCAGCCCGATGCAACCGCTGGATAGGCATGTTGAGGTAGCGAATTTCCAGCCTGTCCGCCAAAATACTGGCTGCTGAAAATATTTTCGCTACTATTCTCATTGGAAGGAATAAACAACGATTGGTAATCGGGATCTATGCTATTATCGCCCATATCAATAATCTGCTTATATATGGCGGACGCTTCGGTGAAATTCTTTTCGCCGAGATATAATCGACCTAAAAAGGCCATAGCTGCCTGTTTACTGGCCCTGCCTGCTTCGGAAGCGGACAATTCACCGAACGCAGGCAGTGCAGGAATAGCCGCTTTTAGTTCACTATCAACAAAAGAAACCAGTTCTGCCTTTGAAACCTTGTCTACATTATTGGCCTCATCAGGCGTTAAGGTAGCGGTTATCAAGGGAGCACTGCCCCAAAACTGCGATATATAAAAGTATTGGGTAGCTCTTAGAAAAGAGACCTCAGCTTTCATCCGGTCTATTTTTGATTGATCCATTTCAACATTCTCAATGTTCTCCAAGAAGTCATTACAAATTGCGATTCGTTGATAAGAACCGTCCCAATACCCCTTCACCACATTGTTGTTGGGAAGTAGTGTGCCATTGGTAAGCCGATTTTGGGTCGAATTATCACCCCGGCGATCATAGGCGTTGTCGGTGGCGAATTCCATAAAAACAATGCCACAATAAGTCCACCAATCGGAGGGGACCACCTGTGTACCATATTCTATTGCCCCGCGATATGCGCCAGTGAGCGCAATGTTTGCGTTGGATTCCGATGTCCAAAAATTATCTTTTGCAAAAGCGTTACTAGGGAATTGTTCAAGTTCTTTATCGCAAGAAACGGTCATGGTCAACAGGACGATTGCTGCAAACAGAAATTTGAAAAATGTTGATTTACGGACGTATTTAGTATATAATGTGTTCATCATCTTAAAATTTTAAATTAACACCAAAGGTATAGGTCGTTAAAATGGGATAATATGACCCGCCGGAGTTGATTTCCGGATCCCAACCCTTTCTATAGGAATTAAAAGAATGCAAGTTTTCAGCGCCCAAATACAATCTTAGATTGTCAATACCTACGATATCGGTCGCCTTCTTTGGAACATTGTACCCCAATTGCACATTCTTAATGCGCAGATACCCAGAGTCAATAACCCAAAAATCAGAGGTTGTCGTATTGGCGGTGCCACTATTCGTGATAACCTCCAAACGAGGATATTCGGGGTAGCGCACAGGGTTGTTCGGGTCAAACCTGCCATCCATTTGCCAACGCTGTATATTTCCCAAGTTAAAGAAAGCATAGCCAGCATAATTGGTGAGTTGTCCTTTTACTCCCGCCACTCCCTGAAGGAATACCGAAAAATCAAAATTCTTGTAGTTCAAATTAATATTGGCGCCATAGGTATATTTAGGAATTCTACTTCCCAAATAGGTGCGGTCATAGGTTGGATCGACCTGCCCGTCAGGCACACCATCCGGCCCACTTATATCTTTGTATCTAAAGTCTCCCGCCTGGGCGGTAGGATTAACCGCAGACATATCAGGCCAGCTACTTACTTCCCCGTCATTCAGAAATACGCCGTCGGTTTTGTACCCGTAGTACATCTGCATGGGATAGCCGATAAACAAATCGGATCCATTACCTACAAATCCATTGGGTTGTTCCACATTGCCCAAACCTAATGTAATCACCTCATTTTCGATAATTGAAAAATTACCATTGATCGAATAGCTAAAATCGCCCATACTGTTCCGGTGCCCGAGATCAAACTCCCAACCGGTATTCTGAACGGCACCTGTGTTGGTTTCGCTGATGGCAACACCTAAAACAGTCGACACACTTGACGATGGCTTAAAGAGAACATCTGTTGTATTTCTTTTGAAATAAGTGGCATTCAAAGTAAGCTTACCATCAAAAAAGCCAGTTTCAACGCCGATATCGGTTGTTTCTGTTGATTCCCATTTGATATTTGCATCCCTGTAAGTTGCGTATGCCGCCCCCGTGGATAGTCCTCCTCCCAAAGAATAATCACGACCAGATGCCAAAACGGTCTGATACGGATAATTTCCAATGTTCTGGTTTCCTAAAATACCCCAAGAAGCCTTTAGTTTAAGATTTGAAATCCATGATATATCTTGCATGAACGATTCTTGGGAAAGCCTCCATCCTACTGCAGCAGCAGGAAAAACAGCATACTTGTTGCTTTCCGGAAATCGGGATGAACCATCATATCGCAATGTCGCCTCAAAAAGATATTTCTCGTCGAAACTATACTTTAGACGAGAAAAGAACGATTGTAATGCCCATTCCGCGTCATAACCTCCCGACTGTTGGTTCTCGGCACTCCCTAAGTCCAACACCGTATAATCATTACTTGGAAAATCTTGTCGGTACCCATCAAAAAATGACAACACTTCATTTTCAAAAGAATAACCGCCTAACAAACTGAAATCATGGTCACCCAATTCTTTGGAGTACTCACCTGTGAATTGCAAGGTTTTAAAAATTTCCTTGTTGCTAAATTGGTTTAATTGGGACTGTGCCAAAAGCACGTCTTCATTCAAACGTTGTGACGCCAAATAAGAACGTTGTTCGAAGAGTGAAAAATTATATCCGCCAATCGCCGAAAAAACCAGATTATCCGACGGCTTATAATCCAATTTTACATTAACCCCTACCCTTGTCCGTGGATTGGTTAAATAAGATTCAGAAGCGAGCCACGATGTCGGTGTACCACCACTTTCAGGGCCTATTCCATAATCACCATTAGAAGCTTGCCCTAAATAGACGGCTGGATATCGTACCGCATTTTGAATTAGTTGATCTTGAAAACTATTATCGGCACTGCCTTTGTTCGCCGTGGCCTGCGGTTCCTTACGCTCTTCAATGGTACCGAACATTCTAGTATTCAGTTCAAATTTATCGCCCAGTTTATTCTGTAAGTTCATTCTAACATTATACCGGCTAAAACTGTTTTTTGGAATGATACCATCTTGCTCCAAAATTCCGGCAGAGACATAGTACTTGTTCTTGTCATCTCCTCCGTTAACAGTCAACGTATGTGAGGTTTGCACCCCGTTCTTAGAAAAAAGGTCTTCCAAGAATCTAGTATTCGGATAATTATCCAAATCGGCTTGAGACCTATATTGTTCGATATCCTCGGCAGAGAAACTGTTACTCCCCGAAGCAATATTGTACATTTCGGCATATTCCCAAGAGTTTGCAAATTCGGGAAGTTCGGTAGCACCATTAAAACCCACATAGCTATTGTAATTGATGGAAAACTTACTTTCGCTACCGGTTTTGGTCGTTATGAGAATAACGCCGTTTGCGGATCTAGCTCCATATATTGCTGCCGAGGAAGCATCTTTTAAAACAGAAATCGACTTAATATCATCAGGATTGATGTCGTTCATACTTCCCGCAATACCGTCAATGAGTACAAGAGCGTCCGGGGTAGCGCCAAATGAACCAACACCTCGTACACTTATTGCACCCGAGCTTTGTCCCGGTCTTCCTGATCGCTGGATAACGGTAACCCCCGGCATTTGTCCGGTTATGGCCTGTGAAACTTGGGTAACGGGTCTATTTTCGATGTCTTCTGATGAAACTTGGGAAACTGATCCAATTACATTCACCTTCTTCTGCGTACCAAAACCTACAACGACAACTTCATCAAGTCCTGCGGCACTTTCCACCAAAACAATGTTCAATGTAGTTTGACCGTTTGTCGGAACTTCTTTGGTTGCATACCCAATGTATGAAACCATTAAAATCGCATCTGTATTCGTCAGTTCTATGCTAAAATTACCGTCGAAATCGGCAGTAACACCATTTGTGGTTCCTTTTTCAACAATATTGGCTCCGGCAAGCGGAATGCCCATTTCATCGGTAACCGTACCTTCAACTGATTGTTGCAATTCCTCCGTAGCTTCCGCCGCAACCGTGTTTAAGGTTTGGTCGCTGGGAGGATTTATTCCGTTGTTTTTTAATACAATCTGGTTTTTGACCATGGTATAGGATACCCCTCCGTTCGGGAATAAATTCTGAAGTACGGATTTTATAGTTTGCCTATCGACATTCAAAGAGACCTTTCTATCCACGTTCAGTTCCCCTGTTTTATAGAAAAAGCGAAACTTGCTTTGCGCTTCTATTTGTTCAAATACACTTTCAATAGTTTCATTATTTACAGCAAGGCTAACTTTCTTGTTTTGAGCATATGAGCTGGCATGAAGATTGAATAGGGCAAAGACAAACAATATAATCGAGATTTTCACTGTACGATTCTTGTTAAGAATGTTTTCCACAATAGTGAAAAACAATGGTTTTTTTTCCATAGTTTTAAGAGATTTTGATTAGTTAATTATAGCGTTGAAATCAATTTAATTCGGGGAACGTTGCCGCGTTTCCCGTTTTTTGTACTGTTTAGGCCATATTTATTCTGGTTTTTTGATTACTATTCGGTTATTTATAATATCGTAGTCAAATCCTGCACTTTCCTTAAAAGTATTTAATAGGTCTTCAATGGTCTCGTTCTCAAAAGTTCCCCTGAATTCAACTGAATCAAGGTCTTTATAGTCATTTTCAACAACCACATTATACCGTCTTTCAATTTTCTCGATTATGTTTTTAAACGCTTCGTTATTAAAAACCAGGAACCCATTTCGCCACCCTAAATAGTCATCAATATTTACTTCGCTGATAATCATGGCATCATCGTCTATTGTCGCTTTTTGACCTGGCTTAATAATTTGTGTATCAGCTATTTCCCCTAAACTCGTTTGCTTACGCACTGCAACGCTACCTTCTAAAAGAACAGTATATGCATCGGTATTCTTGTAGCTGCTCGCATTAAAATGTGTTCCCAATACTTGAATATCCATTTTTTGGGAAACAACCGAAAAGGGATGCGCCGTGTCCTTGGCCACTTCGAAATAGGCCTCACCGTTTAGAAACACTTTTCGCTTTTCACCTAGAACGAAACTTACCGGATATTTTAATGAAGTATCGGAATTTAGATGCACCAAGCTACCATCGGACAAAACCAATTGAAAGGTCTTTCCTTTCGGTACCAGAATCTCATTGTAAACAATTTTCCCAGATGTCGGTTCTCCGGAATAAACCATTTGATTCTTATTTTGGGAAGCGATGATATTACCTTCCGAATCACGTAAGGTCCCTTCCCCTCCCGAGACTATTTTTTTTAGTTGGTTGTCCCCCGTTTTTAAAACAATCGAATTTTCTTCGATTATAAGTGTTGGTTCTTCTTTGGATAGTTTATTCCATATTATCCCCGATCCCACTATACAGATAAGTACTGCGGCATATTTTAAAAAAAACCTTTTATCGTATTTTTTTTTTGGTCTTCTTTGATTAGTCTTTAGGCTAATTTTCGTCCAGACTTCCTCCTTTAGTTCCTTATCAAATTTGAGTTCAGACCAAGATGAACCGTCGTTCTGAAAAGACTCAAGAAAACCTTCAAGCAATTCAAGTTCTTCTGGAGAACATTCATTGTTCACGTATTTCTTAAAGAGTTTTTTTGCCTTTTTTGCATTCATCTTTCGGACGGTTAATAGACCAATTCATATATAAGTACCCAAACTTGTATCAAGGTACACGTCAAAAGCAAAAAAAAATTAAAATTCCGTAAAAACTGTCTTACTAATTTTTCATATTCTCAAAACAAGCGATTTATCGAAACCGTACGACTTACCTCAGACTTCTTCGTAGAAAAAGGCAGTTTTACCAATAAATGCCGTGATTAATGCAGTAAAATAAGAGAAATAAAAACCACTTCCTCAAACTGAAGATTGCTTCGTAAAAAGGTAAGTGCCTTTGAGATTTGGTTTTTTACCGCTTGGACGGATATATCAAGCTCTTTCGCGATTTCTTTGTTGGATTTGTGTTGATAACGGCTCAACATAAAAATTTGACGACACCTTTGAGGTAACTTATCCACATGGTTCCGAATTCTCGTTTCCAATTCGGAATATTCCAATTTCTGGGAAACATTCATTGAAACATCAATGATATTTAATCGCGTGAGGTCTTCACTTGAAAATTTAGAATTTCGAAAATGATTGAAAATCTGGTATTTTACTGCTTGGAAAAGATACGGTTTCAAAGCGGAAATTTTAGTTTTTTCCCTTTTTGACCATAGCGCAATAAAAATATCTTGAATAATATCTTCGCAAACCGTTCGATTGTTAATGACCTTCACGGCATAACGAAAAAGATCTTCGGAGTACTTGTCATAAATGGCCCTAAAGGAGTTGTTGTCACCGTTTTGCAACCCTATCAACAACTTCGAATCTTCTGTTCCGTTTTTCATCGCACGTCATTCTCTGCGATAAATCTATAAAAAATAGACTAATATTTAACATTATATTAGTAGAACCTTGATTTACGAATGATTTCACAATCGTAAGCACTCCAATTCTTTAATCGTATTGACCACTATGATTTTGAGGCATCACTTATTTATTGGAATGTATTTAAATTCTGAAATGAAGCATAGTAGATTACTTAGAAATTGACAAAGGGAACCCGGTTTTCACCAAATCCCCTCTGCTCTTAAAAAACTAAACCAACTCAACAAACTAATCTTCCAACTGGTCAAGGTTCCGTCCTTTTCCAATCAACCTCGATATACTTTAAATTATTCTAATACTTGTCCTTTATCGAGTAATACCTTTTTTAGATCTTCATATGCCACATCCTGTACCGAAGTACCTTTATCTAGAGCGAGAACAGCGGCAGCGGCAGCCGATTGCCCTAAGATCATGAATACCGGTTCCATTCTTATGGAACCAAAGGCAATATGGCTCGAAGAAACGCAAACCGGAACCAAAAGGTTTTTACATTCCTCCTTTTTAGGTACTAACGAACCATACGATATGGCATAAGGGCCTTCTGTTTTTACCCCGATGTCACCCTCATTTTGAACAAAACCGTCTTCTTTAATATAGCGCTGTACATTATGGGAATCCATAGTATAGGAGCCCATTCCAACAGAATTGGGTGTGGGCCGTTTCTTTAACAATTCATTCTCGGTCATTACATATTCACCGATCATGCGCCGTGCTTCCCGAACATAAATCTGATGTGGCCAATTGCCATTATCGGTAAACTCGTCTTTGGCCAGTCCCCATTTTTGCATTTCCGACTGAATATCTTCAGGCACTCTCGGATCGTTGGCTACAAACCACAACAACCCCTTCTGGTATTGCTCGTGCTCTTTAATGATTTCTTTTCTTCGCTCATAGGAAGCTTCGGGGTAGTCATAATTCATACCGATATTATCACTGCTGAAAGGCCCATGGTTGTTTGTATCTGTCTTATGATTGGGAATGGCGTCGAATTTACCGAACCACTCTTTCCAACCGGCGTCAAAAACACGCGCCAACAGTTCATACTGCATAGGATCATATCCATCAGGTTTGGGAAAGGGAACCCTATTGGGGTCGTGATTGGTCATACATGTTCTAAAACAATAGGCCTGTATTTTATCATCGCCACTATGTTTTTCCCCTGGGTCTGCCCCTGAAACCCTAGGCAATAACCCACTCGAAGGATCCCCAGGAACTACATAAGGAGAAATGTCAGACTCGAACCAATGTTTGTGGTGTAAAACTCCTGTTTGAACACCGTTCCATTCTTCTCCATAAACGTCTTGACCTTCTCGACCTACGTGATAGCTTACCCCTGCGGTAGCCATTAAATCGCCTTCATAAGTAGCATCGAGAAACATTTTACCCGTATAGGTCTTACCCGATAGCGTAGTAATCGAAGTGATCCTACCATCGTTTAACGCCACACCGTTTTCCCTATCCAACCATTCATCACGATCAACACGTATATTTTCCTCTTTGACCAAATCTTCGAATACGTTCTCGGCAACGTGTGGTTCAAAAATCCACATGGTTCGGTTCTCACCATCCATCGCGGGCGTTCCCTGTCCCGTATTACCGTACTCACTATGGGGTTGCCATCTCCATGCCTCATCGGTATTGTAGTGATTGTATACCCTATGGTAAAATTCCCTGGCCAGTCCGCCAATCACGCTCTTGTTGCCTGTATCCGTCCAACCTAAACCACCAGATGTCAATCCGCCCAAATGAATATCTGGAGAGACCACAATAACTGATTTCCCTGATCGTTTGGCCTCTACCGCTGCCGATATTGCCGCCGAAGTACCTCCATAAATAATAATGTCGGCAGTATTTGGATCTTTTGCCTCAGCTTGTTTATCCTTGCAGCTATAAAAACTTGTTGCAGTAATCAACAGAACAAGTAACGACAATATAGTTCGTCTATTTTTTCTCATATTTCTTCTATTTAGTTAAGATCGGTTGTTTTTATCTATCTGATTTTTAATGATTTTTGTTTTGATCAGTGGTCGTTTGGGATATTATTTCCTTCAGTTCATTTTTCATTGATTGGACCAATTCGGGGTACTCGTTGTATCTATTTACCGATTCAGATCTGTCTTCTTCGAGATTGTACAATTGCCCTCCATTATGCTCATTATCCGGTGCGATATATTTCCAACTTCCTTTCCGAATTCCCAGTCCATTTTTAGAGGATTGAACCACCACCGATTCCCTGATATTCCTATCTTCACCCATTAAAACAGAAAGTTGGTCGTAACTGTCTACGGCCGCATCGGCAGGAAGTTCAAATCCTACGATGTCACTAAGAGTCGCCATCACATCGTTTAGAGCGAAGAGCTGGTCGGATTGGGCACCGATAGGAAATTTTCCCGGCCATCTTGCTATAAAAGGAGTTCGAACCCCTCCTTCCCAAATTGTCCATTTTGTTCCTTTTAAATCCCCGTTAGGATGGTGTTCATCGGGACTTGCTCCTTTTTTCACAACATCTTTAGGACTATTGCTTGCATTGGCTAAGTCAATATGGTTCCCAGTCATCTCAAACTGAGATCCATTGTCGCTGGCAAAAAGGACAATCGTATTTTTCGATTGTTGCAAACTATCAAGGGTGTTCAATAAATCACCGATATGGGTATCTAGTTCGTAAACATAATCACCATACAACCCGGCTTTGGTAGCCCCCTGAAATTCATTGCTCACCGACAACGGGATATGAGGTACATAAGGTGCAAAGTACAGAAAAAACGGGTTCTGCGTTTTCGACGAATGATGTTCTTCTAAAAAGCGCGTGCTCTTCTCTGTGAGCATTTTGAGATATTCGTCAGATGGAATAGCTTCAATATGGTCTTTTTGCGTAGCAGATTCAATATTATAAAAATCATGTTGTAATGCGGCAACAATAGTATTCCCGTCCATAACCCAACATTCACTAGCACAGCTAAAACCAAACCAATGCTCAAAGCCATGGGCCACAGGTCCATCAGAAATAGTCTTTTTTAAATCGATGTTCGCACCATTGTCTTCGGCCCTGAACTTACCATAGCCCGCCGGCTTTTCCCCGTCCAGTGTTGGAAATGTGGCCCCCAAATGCCATTTTCCGAAACCAGCGGTTGTATAACCCGACTTTTGCAGCATGCTTGGCAAGGTCAATTGACCATCGGCCATCATCGAAGGTTCATAATTCGATAAAACACCTGATTTTTTCCAACTTCTAAAAGGATACGTTCCTGTCATTAGGGCATATCGCGAGGGAGAGCACACGGAAACCGGACAATAGGCATTGGTCAAGCGAATGCCTTCGGAGGCCAATCGGTCTAGATTGGGCGTGGGTATCAAAGAGTTGGGGTTGTAGGATACTAAGTCTCCATATCCGAGGTCATCAGCCAGAATCAAAACGATATTCGGTAACGCGTGCACCGTCTTTGTTTTTTCCATTTCTTCACAAGACACAACAGATAAAAATCCTATTACAGCAACTGCACCCCATAAAAATGGGTGCCATTTCGAATAGTTCTGTCGGTACTTGATATTTCTAAAAGGGGTTTTCAAAATTTTATTACCGTATGTTTTATTTGCCATGTGCTAAATTAATCCCATCACTAATTACTTCAGACGTTGTCCGTCTTTCAACAAGACAGGTTTTAAACTCCCATAGGAAACATCTTGAACGGAAGCACCGGTATCTATAGCCAAAGAAGCAGCAGTAGCGGCAGATTGGCCCAATACCATAAATACAGGTTCCATTCGAATAGAGCCGAATGCAATGTGCGTCGCACTGACACAAACAGGAACAATCAAGTTTTCACATTCCTCTTTTTTCGGTACCAACGATTTATAACTGATGGGGTATGGTTTAAAACCATGTGCTTCGACATTGCCCTCGTTTTGAACATATCCATTGGCATCGACATAACGCTGCACATTATGGGAGTCCATTCCATAAGCCGCCAATCCGATAGCATCTTCAGCAACTTTTAATGCTTCACAGTTGTGTTGTGTCATGACATAATCGCTAATCATTCGCCTTGCCTCACGCACATATAGTTGTTGTTGCCAACCATCTGCACGTTCAAATTCATCTTTTGAAGTACCCCATCTCGAGGCCTCGTCACGCACTTCCTTTGGTATTCTAGGGTGGTTGGCCAAAGTCCACATCAAACCCATCTGATAATTTCGATGGTCTTCAATGATTTTTTCCCGTTCGGCGTAAGAGGCATCCGGGTAGTCGTAATTTTTTCCAATATAATCCGTTGAAAAACCAAATTTGTTGTTGGTATCTGTCTTTCTGTTCGGCATGCTCGAGTTAATCCATGGCAAAAGTGAATTGCCATAACTGTACATATCACGTATGGGCCCTTTTCGAGCCTCGTAGTTCCGAAGCAACAATTCATAATTGATCTCGTCGTAATTCGCGGGTTTTTTAAACGGAATTCGGTTCTCAGGATGATCGGTCAAACACATTCTAAAACAATAGGCCTGTATTTTATCATCACCAGCTCCCTCAAGACCCGGTTTTTCATTGACATTCGGCAAAAGTCCACTCTCGGGGTTCCCTTTTTCTATGTATGGATCGACCCCTTGGATAAAATTATGGTTAAAAGCATTTTTGGAAACCAGCTTGGTCAATGACAAATTGAAATTGTTGGCCTGCACGCCGTTTAAGGTTTCACCATATTCATCATTGCTCTCTCGACCTACGGCATACGACACTCCCGCTGCAGCCATAAGGTCACCTTCATACGTGGCATCAAGAAATACCTTTCCAACAAACTTTTTCCCACTTTCCATAGTAATCGTCTGAATCTTCCCTCCGACTTTATTTACACCCGAAGCTCTATTCAACCGTTCTTCATAAACCAGTTTTACTTTCTCATTACTTAGCATATCATGATATACCTTAAGTGCCGCAGAAGGTTCAAAAGTCCACATCGATGACTCTCCCTCTTCCGTACGGGTCTGCCCGCCATCAATATACTCAGACCGTTTCTCCCACTTCCAATTTTTAGGGTCGTCATAATATTTTTTGATATTTTCATAAAATTCCCGTGAAATTCCACCAATGGCCTGTTTGTTACCTATATCGGTTTGTCCCAGTCCGCCAGTGGTCAACCCTCCCACTCTGTTTGTTGGTTCGATGAGTACTACCGATTTACCCATTCTACTAGCTTGGATAGCCGCTGCCACCCCGGCAGAAGTACCACCGTAAACTACAATATCATATTTTTTTGATTGCGCGCTCAAAACCTGAATCATCATTACGAGCGTCAAAAAGCCTATTATTTTCTTCATTTTTAATGTTTTGTATTAGTATTTTTTTGCAATTTCCTTGGGGTAATATTCCGCTGGGTAATTGGGACTGAACCTAATTGCCTCGGTGCGTAGACCTAAATCATGATTTACCACCCAAGGCTCGCCTCGTTCCGCCAAGTGGGCTATCATTCTTTTCCTCCACTGTTGCAGCGTGTTTTTAAACTGTTTCTTTTTTGCTAGATCATATTTCTCCGTGGGGTCATTTTCCAAATCAAAAAGTTGTTCTTCACCAGTGGTGGCAAAATAGATATATTTAAATTTTGCATCGGTAAGTCCCGTCCAACTATTTTCAGGCCAATAGCATGGACCATGCTCCAAATCAAGTACCTTTCGCCAATTGTTTTTTTTACCCTTGACAAGGTCTAACATACTCATACCGTCCAGGTCATTGGGCAGCGGCACTTCCGCCACATCAAGAAATGTAGGTAGAATATCCCTTAGTTCAACCAATTCATTAATTACCTGTCCACGTTTTGCATCGATCTTTAGATTTTCTGGCCATCGAATAATCATGGGTACAGCTGCCGACCCCTCATAAGGATACGATTTCCGCCATAAATGATGATCCCCCATCATATC
>CBDULZ010000120.1:0-13974 GCA_965368185.1 uncultured Kriegella sp. | reverse complement strand
GATACTTTGAAAACATCGCCTAACAAATACGTATCATAAAAGCCTTCGAGTTCAATCCGAAGTGCCTCAGACAGCCCGTAATCGATTAAAAAAGAAGCATGTCTCTCCCCATTTAAAAAAGTCGGGTAAGAAAAGCTATCTACATTCAAAGGTTTTTGAGATTCGGCCTTGCTATCGGGGACGACTTGAGTCTCCTGACCGTAGACAATACTACTGCAAATAAAAAAAGCAAGTATAGTCCAAGTTTTTAGCATAGCAATTCGAAACCTACAAGGATGAAAGTTATACATTCAAAATATGGTAACATCACCTAGGGTACGTATTAGCAGAATTTTAACATGCAATAAGGTACAAGTACTACTTATCCGCTTCCTTAAACTGTGAATAATCGCGTTGGTAGGGACGAATAATCAAACGTGCCTCGCGATCAAAGCGGATGTAATTATAAACCCAATTCACAAAAACGACCATTCGATTTCGAAATCCGATAAGAAAGAAGAGATGAACGAACATCCAAACAAACCAAGCAAAAACGCCTTGAAAATGCATATTCTTAAGGTCGACTACGGCTTTGTTTCGTCCAACAGTTGCCATACTCCCTTTGTCTTTGTAAACAAAAGGACGCATTGGTTTCTTCTCTATAAACCTTAACATATTATCGCCTAAATGTCTCCCTTGCTGCATGGCAGGCTGGGCCATCATGGCATGTCCTCTTGGGTTATCCTTGGTTTGCATACATGCCACATCTCCAATGGCAAAAACACCTTCGAGACCTTCAACTTGGTTAAATTCGTTGACCTTCATTCGATTGCCACCAGTCAATAAGTCTTCCGCATCCAAACCCTTGATTGATGCCGCCTTTACTCCTGCCGCCCATACCAAGGTAGCTGATTCAAAAGTAACATCAGATTCGGTGCTTACTGTTTTTCCATTGTAATGTGTCACTCGAACATTTTTCCAGATTTGCACTCCAAGACCTTCTAAAAAATCTTCGGCCTTTTGCGAGGCTTTTTCACTCATTTCCTTTAAAATCCGATCTCCAGACTGGATCAGGTTAATCTGAACCCTGCGTGTATCAAGATCCGGATAGTCTTTCGGGAGTATTCCTTTTTTAATCTCAGCCAAGGCACCCGCCAGTTCTACTCCGGTAGGGCCTCCGCCCACAATCACAAAATTCATGAGGGCATCGCGTTCATGGTATTCATCGGTCAGCAACGCTTGTTCAAAATTCTCGAGTATCAGACTTCGAAGATTTAAAGATTGGGGTATGGTCTTCATAGCCATGCTGTTCTTTTGAAGCTCGGTATTCCCAAAAAAATTAGTTTCCGAACCCGTGGCAAGCACCAAATAATCAAAATTTAGAGTTCCAATATTCGTTATCAAGGTTTTTTCAGCATGAATGACCTGTTGTACTTCGGCCAAACGAAAGAAAAAATTAGGATAGTCTTTTAAAACTTTACGAATGGGGTACGCAATGGAATCAGGTTCGAGTCCACCGGTAGAAACCTGATATAGAAGCGGTTGAAAAGTATGGTAATTATGCTTATCTAGAAGTACGACCTGTACTTCCTTCTTACTGAGCTTTTTGGCAAGTGCAATACCTGCGAACCCACCCCCTATAATCACTATTCTCGGATAACTGGACTTCGGTATATTCATACTTCAAATTAAGCGATAAAGGTAAACAATAGCTGTTATTGTCTTTGTTGATACTCTCTCAATTGCAGAACTCTTCTCTATATTTACGGTAAAAATACGACTGCGCCTATAAAAAAGGAGATCTTGCTCAAAAACATTTACAATCCTTGTAACAAAAAAGAACTATACCTACTAATACATTACAACTACTAACGTGAACAAAAAACTGGAACATCAATTTGTGACAGAACTAGAGAACAATCAGAACATTGTTCATAAGGTGTGTACATTGTATACCAATGACCGGGATTCACACAAAGACCTGTTTCAGGAGATAACGATACAATTGTGGAAGGCATATCCGAAATTTCGGGGAGAATCGAAATTCAGTACGTGGATGTACCGTGTAGCACTTAATACGGCCATTACGCTATACAGGAAATCAAAACGTACCATTCAAACGCAAGACTATGAATCGGTAGTTTTTAAAATTAAGGCAGACACCTATGACCAAACAGAGGAACAACAGTTAAAGTTAATGTACGGAGCTGTCAAACAATTGGGAGACATTGAAAAAGCATTGGTTTTTCTTTATCTGGAGGATAAAAATTATACCGAAATAGCGGAAACATTGGGTATTACCGAAGTGAATGCCCGCGTTAAAATGAACCGCATAAAAAATAAGTTACGAACAATCTTGAACCCTTAAGGTTATGATGGATGAGTTGGAATTGTTAAAAAGGGATTGGCAAAAAAAGGAAGAACACCTTCCTAAATTGTCATATAATGAAATCTATAAAATGATCTGGAAGAAATCATCTTCCATTGTAAAGTGGATATTCTACATCAGTATCATTGAATTCGTGTTTTGGGCGACCATAAACCTGGTGTTTACCGATGCCGAATCATGGGAATTGTTCAAGATCTTACATGTCTATGAAATTACGTTGACCCTCACCTTGATCAATTATGCCGTGCTGCTTTATTTTATTTTCAAGTTCTATTTGAACTACCGAAAAATTTCGTTTACCGATTCGTCAAAGAAATTGATGAAAACCATCTTGAGCGTAAAAAGAACGGTGACCCAGTATGTGTGGTTCAATATTGCCATTTTTACCATTTCACTTGTCACAGGGCTTTATGGCACTGTACGTTATGGTCCCGATAGCGAAAAAATTCTTGATGCCGCGGAGCATGCCGGTAACCAAACCATTTTTTGGATTTTGGCCATTGGCGCAACTTTGGTCATGGTAGCACTGCTGTTGTTGCTTGTCTGGCTTTTTTATAAACTGCTTTACGGCATTTTACTTAAAAGACTAAAGAAGAATTATGATGAACTAAAACAGCTCGAAGTTTAGTGCTATTACTTTGGTCTTTCGGGGTTTTAAAGAATTTCTTGGAACCGACTATCCCAGGGGTCGAGGTATTTATAAATTAACCGAATAAATGGCGGAATTTACCTCTAAAGAACTAAATCTTTTTACTGTTACGATATCTACGCAATTCGTTCTCTTGCTCGTAAGCCAACAAATCTTCTTTAGAAATCACCTTTAAAAATGAAGGGTGTTGCTCTATGGCATATTCCAGTTTTTCGATAATCGAATCAAAAGATTCATTCTCGTAATCTATTTCTAAAGGTTCTTTAATGACCATCGATTGTAGAATGCCTTTTTTCTTAACACGAAGTCCTTTCTTGTCAAAAGAGCGCCTAAAGCCATCGATGACGACTGGTACTACAATGGGTCTGTACTTTTTGATAATATGTGAAGTGCCTTTTCGTAGAGGTTTCCAAGGGGTGGTCGTTCCTTGGGGAAAGGTAATTACCCATCCATCATTCAAAGCCTTGCCTATGTTCGATATATCGCTCATTTTTACTTGGCGATTTACATCTTGCCCCTCTGATCGCCAGGTACGTTCTACACTAATAGAGCCCGCATAGGCAAAAATCTTGGTCAATAGACTCTTTTTCATCGTCTCCGCCGCAGCCACGTAATACATATTCAATTTCGGGTGCCATATATAACTAACATTCTTGATACTGTTGTCTCTTCCACTTAAGCTTGCATTAAATACGTGGAACATCGCGACTACGTCGGCGAAATATGTTTGATGATTGCTTACAAAGAGTACGTTTGTATCAGGAAGGTTTCGGATTATCTCAGACCCCTCGATTTCCAAGGTGTTAAAACCCTTATAACGTTGATGCGTGAAAATACCCATAATGCGGATAAGCCACTTTTTTAAAAATAGTATATGTCCGAACGGATTTTCCTTAAACAAGCCCATAGCAGCAAATCTACAAAATTACACCACTAAAATACCTGTTTCAAGAGCTCTTTGATCTCACTTAGCATCATGGCCGTCGCACCCCAAACGGTATAACCATTTAATTTAAAGGCGGGTACATCAATATTCTTGGCATAAGAAGTTGTCAAATTTTGCATATAGTTATTGTTATCGTTCATAAAATCGGTAAATGACACCTCTACCAAGGCTTCCACTTCGGTTTCTTGAATTTGAAAAGGTTCTGTTTTAGTGTACAGTCCGATATATGGTTGTACTTCAAAATTGCTGGGGGGAATATAAACTTCACTCAGCGATTTTATAATTTTGACCTTATTGGGCAAAACCCCGACCTCTTCATGTGTTTCCCGTAAAGCCGTCTCCATAAGGTTCGCATCGCTCTTCTCGGCTTTCCCTCCGGGAAACCCTATTTGATTTGAATGCACGCCTTTATATGTTTTTCTGAGGATGAGGAGCAACCGGGTATGTTCTGTCGCATCACCATAAAAAAGTGCTATTACCCCCGCTTTTTTTGGCGGCTTGTTTTTCAGTTTGCTCTGCTTCATCAATTGAATACGAACAGGTGGAGCCATTTTATAATGCGATGCCTCGCCTGGAAGAGGTAGATTTTTTATTTTTGGTATCTGTTGCGAAAAAAAAGAAAAATCCATGACGTTTAAAAAGCTGTCCCAAACTACAATATTACTACTATTTTTTTTACTTGCCTGTAAAAGGGAACCCGATAAAAAACAACAACCGGACCCCCAAGAAACGACAAAAAAAGATAGCGTTCAGATTGATAGCACGCAACTACAAAACGCTATAGAGAAGCATTTTGAGCTGACCGAGGAAAACGCTATCCAATTTTTCTTCGATTACCAAAAAGACCTAAAGGAGAATAAGGTTAGACTGACAACGACCATGGGAAGTTTTGTAATTGAACTCTTTGAAAATGTGCCGTACCACAGGTCTAATTTTATATTCTTGACCAAAGCAGGTTATTTCGATAGCACCCAATTTCATAGGGTAGTTAAGAAATTCATCATTCAAGGAGGCAATTCAGACGATAAAAAAACGGCCGAAAAACGAGGTAAGATTGGCCGGTACCTTTTACCTCCTGATACCCGAAAAGGCCATAAACACCATCGCGGCACGGTATCAATGCCCAGCAGTGAAATCAACAATCCCCATATGTTGGCCTCGCCCTATGAATTCTTTATTGTAGTGACTAAGCCTGGATCGTATCATTTAGATGGCAACTACACCCCATTCGGGAGGGTCATTGAAGGTATGGACGTAGTGGACAAAATCAACAATGTTCGGGTGGGCAAGGGCGATTGGCCATTTCAGAATGTGTATATCACGAAAGCGGAGGTTATTGAGTAGGCGTTAGGTAAGAAAATAAAACCCATACAATCCAATTCTTGAACTTAAGTTTGACATTTCCTCCTATTTTTCGGATCGATATATATTGGGCAGTGCAATGTTGAATTTTAGGGCTAACAAACGTGTCGTAATAATGATCAATATGGCACCCATGTAAGCATAGGCTCCGTCAAAGGGTAATAATATTAACAAGAAATAGCTGATACCACCCAGGATACATGCCGTCGCATAAATCTCCTTTCTTTTGAAAATTATAGGTATCTCATTACAGAGCATATCGCGTATAACCCCACCAAAACATGCCGTAATCGTTCCAAGGGCAATACACATAACAGGCAATAAATCGACCGCTAGCCCCTTTTCGATACCGACCATTGTAAATAGTCCGATACCAATCGTATCAAAAAGAAGTAGCGTTTTACGCAAATATTTCAATTGCTTTACGAATATAATACTGAAGACCACGGTTAGCGATATGGTGAAAATGTATATGGGTTCTTGCATCCATAGGACAGGGGTGCTGCCAATCAACATATCTCGCAGAGTCCCACCACCTGTGGCGGTAACAAAAGCGATAATGAATACGCCAAAAAGATCTAGTTTTTTATCCATGGCCACCAAAACGCCTGAAATAGCAAAGGCGATAGTACCCAAAATATCGATGATGAAATAAAACATACTGTTTAGTTAATTGATGTTTGTAAAACTACGAAATTGAAAATCCGAAATAAGAAACTGTGGACAATGAACTTTGAGAAGCAGTAATAGTTGAAGAAAATACCAGTCCTAAAGCTGCTGGGTGTAAAAATTATAATCTTTAATAATGATATCTACAAATTCAATGGGTTTGAGTTCTGTTTTTATCTGGGTTACATCTTTAATGCGATCACTGAGCGAAAGAATAATTTGGTGGTTTCCATTCCGCCTTGCCGCATCGAAGAGTTCCTTTATAGTCTGCATTTCGCTATCCTTAAAAACGGTCACTTGCGGAAACCTGGCTTTATAACCAACGGGCAATTCACGCAATAACGTATCTTCTAAGCGAATGCGCTGTTTTTCACTGATGACAGTCGTTCCCGCCGCAATATCTCCGACACGTTGTCCCTTGCCCCTAATCAAAATAGTCAAAACCGCAACACCACCTGATGTAAGTGTCACGTCAATAATACGCAAGAGCCAACGAACGAAGTAGCTGGCAAAATTGGGTTTCGAACCATCGAGTTTAACTACCCTGATGTGCATTAGGCTTTTTCCAATGGTCTTGCCATCCATAAAGGTTTCCAACAACACATAATATAAAAATGCGGGCAAACTCAATAACAGATACAGTGCCCACATGTCGGAAAAGTCAATATCCATAGAAAGCAATAGCCATATAACGAGGATCATATACACCATAACCACAAAACTATCGATAATATAGGCCAGCATGCGATCCCCCAAGTGCGCCGTGTTTTGACTAATGCTTATATTTTGGGCAGTTTCTATTTGAAATTGTTCCATAGTTTCCGTTTCTTTGGCTACAAACCCTGTAAGTTAATGCGCGAGGCTGCCTTTGTAAAGCAAAATAAAGACAAATGGTCTACTTTTGAAAACGCACTGTCAAAGAAAACGAAGATTGCGCCCGATGTATTGTCTGATCTTTATATCGAAATAACCGACCACCTAAGCTACGCCAAGACTTTTTACCCCCGCAGTAATACCGAATTTTATTTGAACGCCTTGGCCTCAAAGGCGCATCAGAAAATCTATAAGACCAAAAGAGAACCCAAAAACCGGATTATTTCCTTTTGGAAATCTGAATTTCCGACTCTTTTTTACCACTTCCATCGTGAATTGGGTATTGCATTTTTGGTGTTTGCTTTTTTTGCCGTTGTCGGAGCTTTTTCCGCAGCCAACGAAGGCGATTTTGTGCGATCTATCCTAGGAGATGGTTATGTAAACATGACGTTGGAGAACATAGAAAAAGGCGACCCAATGGCAGTTTACAAGCAAATGGGCGAATTCAATATGTTCCTGGGAATTACCATAAATAACATTCGGGTAGCCCTACTAGCCTTTGCCTTTGGAATTTTTTTAGGTATCGGCACCTTGATGATCATGCTGCAAAACGGAATTATGTTGGGTAGCTTTCAATATTTTTTTTATGAAAAGGGATTGTTTTGGGAATCGGTTCGTACCATATGGATCCATGGCACCATCGAAATATCGGTTATCATTATTGCTGGTTCTGCCGGTCTAGTACTTGCCAATGGCATGTTGTTCCCCGGCACCTATACCCGGTTGGAATCGTTTAAAAGAGGAGTCAAAAACGGACTAAAAATAATGGTCAGCACCCTTCCGTTCTTTATCATTGCAGGTTTTTTGGAGGGATTTGTAACCCGACATACCGAAATGCCCGACTGGCTTGCTATTATTATAATTCTAAGCTCATTGGCACTAATTCTCTTTTACTACGTTATATACCCAAAATATCTTTACAAGAAAGCATCCTATGAAAAATAACTACATCGAATTCAAAAAACAGCGCGAGTTGGGTGAGATACTATCTGACACCTTTGCCTTTTTACGAGACCAATTCAAGCCTTTTATCGCGGTTTTTTTCAAAATCGTCGGTCCCTATTTGCTCGTGATGATGATTGCCTTGGGGCTCTATCTTTACTTTATCGGAAATAGCTTTAGTATGATGGTCGGCTCTTCTAGCGAGATTCCGAACATTTTTCTTATGATACCCATCGGGTTGCTCTATATTGCGGCACTGGTAACAGTCTATGTAATGTCGCAATCTACGGTTCTGCATTACATAAAGTCGTACGCCAATGGTAAGGGAGAAATAAATATCGAAACCATCAAGGCTGGGGTATATGATACCTTTTGGCGTTTTATTGGGTTGGGTATATTAGTAGGTCTCTCAGTAGGTTTCGGACTTATGATCTGCCTTATTCCCGGTATTTATCTATGGGTTCCGCTATCACTGTCTTTTTGTGTTTTGGTATATAATGGATTGGGGACCACCGAAGCTTTCAGTTATAGCTTTACCTTGGTTCGCGACTATTGGTGGATTACCTTCGCCACCCTGTTGGTCATAGTTATTATAGTGGCCATTGCCAGTTATGCGTTTGCCGTACCCTCAATGATTTACCAGTGGATAAAATTGGGAATTTTTTCAGGTGAAATGGATGCCGAAAATATGATGGATGTCTTTCAAGACCCTGTCTATATACTGCTTAATATGATTAGCACCTTGGCACAATTCTTACTGAATATTATTTCTATTGTTGCGGGGGTTTTTATCTATTTTAATTTGAATGAAAAAAAGAACTTCACCGGTACTTATGAACGCATCAAAAACCTCGGGGAGACAACGTAAGAATAGATATGTACAGATGTATTTTCATCTTTTTACTTTGCATTTTGCTTGTCCACCCGATTCTTGGCCAGGCCGATAGTTCTACGGAAATTCGGTATGACGATTCGCAACTAACGATACGGGAAATTCATACCAATGATTTAGAGACGTATCGAAATGACCCCGATTTTGACTATGAAGTTATAAAAACCGACGCAACTTGGTGGAACAATTTCAAGACTTGGGCGGGCAACCTCTTATTACAGTTTTTTGAGTGGCTTTTTGGGGTCGAGAAAGCCGTAGGTTTTTTGGCCTCGTTCTTTAGATGGATTCCGTATGTACTTTTAGGAATTCTTATTTTTATCCTTATCAAATTTTTCTTGAATATCCATGCATCCGGTTTGCAACGCTCCAAAAGCAATCAAGGGTTGGTTTCTCTTTCGGAAGAAGAACATATCATCAAAAATGAAGATATTCGAAAGTTGATTGAAGAGGCACTTCAAAATCAAAATTACCGATTGGCCGTCCGATATTACTACCTCCTCATTCTGCAACTTATGAGCGAACAGCAGCTAATCGCCTGGGAACCCCAAAAAACCAACGACGACTACCTAAAAGAAATAGAAAGGCAAGAACTAAAGCTGCCTTTTGGTAAAATCACCAGACTTTATGCATTCATCTGGTATGGTAATTTCGATATTGACGAAGTGGGTTACAAAAGGGCCGAAACCGCTTTTTCTTCCCTTCAAAAATTAGTGCAGTATGGGTAAGAAAGCAAACGTATATATTGTTATCGCAGTAGTTACCTTGGTAGCACTCATGCTTTTGCAGTATAATAAACCAAAGGAAATCAATTGGTTCCCATCGTTTGTATCCCAGCACAAAATTCCCTTCGGCACCTTTGTTTTGAATGATTTAATGGAAAGAATATTTCACGGCAAAACACAACAAGTCAACGCGGCGCCTTTTGAATTTTTAAATGCGGAAGAAGATACGGCTGGCACCTATTTTTTCGTCAATGACAAGGTGGAATTCGGGGAAGCAGAATTGAACACCTTACTCGATTGGGCCTCCAAAGGAAATACCTTGTTTATCGCTTCAGCCGGATTCGAGGAGCAACTTACCGATACCTTGCATTTGGAAACTTCAGGCCTATATGCCGACTTCGGTGAAGACCAGAGGCAACGACACCGCCTGACAAATCCACAATTGCAAACGGAAGACGGCTATATTTTTGACAAAGATAGCTACAGTCTTTTCTTTAAAAGCATCGATACCCTCAACACGAAGATTGTTGGCCAGGTTTCCACACTTTCAAAAAATGATAGTCTTGCTAAAAAACAATGCAATGTACTAAAACAGACTTTTGGCGAAGGCCAGATTATACTATCTACCTTTCCCAAAGCTTTTACCAACTACTTTATCTTAAAGGATAACAATAAAAATTATACGGCAGGACTTCTATCCTATTTAGACGCCTCGCGCACTATATATGTGGATAATCATTACAAATCGGGCAAATCGTTCTACACCTCTCCCATGTATATCTTTCTGAATACCAAAGAGTTTAGGTGGGCCTACTACCTCGCCTTATTAGGCGCGCTCATTTATGTAGTTTTCGAGGGTAAACGCAAACAACGTGCAATACCGGTAGTAATGCCTTTGCAGAACCAAACTTTGGCGTTTACAAGAACCATTGCCGATATGTACTTTGAGAAAGGGGAGCAAAAATCGATTATAGAACATAAAATTGCCTATTTTCTGGAATATATACGCACCCACTTTTATCTGAACACCCTAAAACAAGACGATGTCTTTTATCAACATCTGGCAATGCGTAGCAATCACTCCAAAGAAGAAATAAAAACACTGTTCACCTTTATGGAACAAATGAACTCCGGCAATGAACCTACGGATGACGCACTAAAAAAATTAAATTCCCTAATAGATAAATTCAAAGCTAGAGCCAATGGAAAATAACGAAACACAATCCGACGACCTTAATTTCGACAATCGCGTGCCGTTGGAAAACCTGCAACGGGCGGTCAACGACATTAAATCGGAACTAAGTAAAATCATTATCGGTCAAGAAAACTTCGTCGAATTGCTGATTGTTGCCCTTTTGGTCGATGGCCATGTGCTTATCGAAGGCGTTCCCGGTATCGCAAAGACCATAACGGCCAAATTGTTCGCAAAGACTCTTAAGACCGATTTCAGTCGCATTCAGTTTACGCCTGACCTGATGCCCAGCGATATTCTCGGCACCTCCATTTTTAATGTAAAAACGAGCGAATTCGAATACAAAAAGGGACCGATTTTTTCCAACATTATCCTTATTGATGAAATCAACCGAGCACCCGCCAAAACGCAAGCAGCCATGTTCGAGACTATGGAAGAGCGCCAAATAACCATGGATGGCACCACATATCAAATGGATGCTCCTTTTATGGTACTCGCCACCCAAAACCCTATCGAACAAGAAGGTACCTATGCCCTTCCGGAAGCGCAATTGGATCGCTTTAACTTCAAGATAAAAGTCGATTATCCTTCTGTTGAGGAAGAAATACAAATTATACAAACCCACCACGACCGTAAAGGCTCGAAACCACAGATACTCGTCAACCCGGTACTCACACCAGAACAGTTGCTTGACTATAAAGCCAAAATACAAGATATTATCGTTGAGGAAAAAATCATCAAATATATCGCAGACATAATTACCAAAACCAGAAACCATCCGCATTTGTATTTGGGGGGGTCCCCTAGGGCGTCGATAGCGACTTTGAATGCCGCGAAAGCCTTTGCGGCTATCACTGGACGTGATTTTGTAATTCCAGAAGATGTAAAACGGGCTTTGGTACCGGTGTTGAACCATCGTATCATTTTAACACCCGAACGTGAAATGGAAGGCATGACCACCGAAAGTGTGGTGAATATGATCGTAGAATCAGTCGAAATACCCAGATAACCCGTGCGATTTCTTAAATCACTGTACATTCATAACACATTCTTCAGGTATATTGCCCTGTTGGTGGCCTGCTTTGTACTTTCCTATTGGCTACCTGTTTTATACCCCATAGCATGGCTTCTCACCTTAATATTGTTTGCCTTGACCCTGTTCGATCTCGCACTCTTATACCGAACACCCTCGGCCATAACCGCAAAACGTCAGCTGCCACAGAAACTTTCGAACAGTGATTTTAATCCTATTACTATAGAATTTCGATCGGCATATCCATTTAAGACTTACATGGTATTAATCGATGAGCTTCCGGTGCAATTTCAAAAGAGGGATTTTGAATACCGTACCCAGTTGATAAAGGATGAAAAAAAACAATTCGAATATACCGTGCGGCCGGTCGACCGTGGTGCGTATGTTTTTGGCAATTTGAACATCTACGCTTCTTCTCCCCTGCGTATTATCAAACGCCGTTTTGTATTTCAAAAAGACCAGATGGTGCCCGTCTATCCATCCATTATTCAAATGCAGCAGTATGACTTTCTGGCCATCAGTAACCGTTTGTCCGAATTCGGACTAAAAAAAATTAGACGTATAGGGCATACGCAGGAATTCGAACAAATCAAGGAATACGTTCAAGGGGATGATTTTCGAACCATCAACTGGAAAGCCACGGCGAAACAAAATCAATTGATGGTCAACCAATATCAGGATGAAAAATCACAGCCGATCTACTCCATCATTGATACCGGAAGAGTTATGAAAATGCCCTTTAACGACCTAAAACTACTCGATTACGCCATTAATTCAACCCTTGCTTTTTCGAATGTAGCGCTAAAAAGGAGTGATAAAACAGGAATGATTTCCTTTTCAAAGCAAATCGAAAGTTTTATTCCCGCCGTACAAAAGCTGACCCACCTTAATACGATTATGGAAAAGCTGTACAACATCACAACCGAGTTCACCGATTCCGATTTCGGACTGCTCTATGCCCATATCAAACGAAAGGTCAACCAACGTAGTCTGTTGCTACTCTACACAAATTTTGAACATATTTCTGCCTTAAAACGACAGTTGCCTTTTCTTTTGGCCATCGCTAAAAAGCACGTACTTGTCGTTATTTTTTTCGAGAATACCGAGTTGGAAGACCTTATTTCGACAGATGCCGAAGACCTTCAAACGATATACCATAAGACCATTGCCGAAAAGTTTTCTTTAGAAAAACGATTGATGCAAAAAGAACTACAGCGCTACGGAATACAGACCATTTTGACCGCACCCGAAAACCTGACAATCAATACGATAAACAAGTATCTCGAAATCAAAGCACGGGGATTGTTGTAGAAAAAGTGTTAAGTGGCAAGTAAGTTACCTTGTCATAAGCCCGCCTGAATAGCAGGCTCTGTCAGGCTAGGCCAACAAAAAAGTCATACCTGTAGTCGAAGGGTCAAAACACCAATTTTCATAACCGCTTAATAGTTTTTATTAGTGGACGGCTATTGGTCAAACTTCATTAACTTTAATCCGCAATAAAACAAAAAAACATGCAGACCATATTAGGTTCGGGTGGGGCCATTGGCATTGAACTGGCAAAAGCCCTTACGACATATACGACCGACATCCGTTTAGTTAGCCGAAATCCTAAAAAAGTGAATGAGACGGACACCCTTTACCCCGCAGACCTATTGAATACCGAAGAAGTACAAAAAGCGGTACAGGGCTCGTCGGTAGTCTATATTACGGTCGGGTTTCCCTACGACCTCAAAA
Organism: uncultured Kriegella sp.; assembly: GCA_965368185.1. Taxonomy (GTDB): domain Bacteria; phylum Bacteroidota; class Bacteroidia; order Flavobacteriales; family Flavobacteriaceae; genus Kriegella. The sequence continues at coordinate 592 of CBDULZ010000120.1, read as the reverse complement.
CTTGGCAGAACCATTGGCCTAAATTTATGGAAAGTGTCATCACAGCATGTAAAAATGAAAACTGCAAACTGGTATTTTTTGACAATATCTACATGTACGATAAAGATTATTTGGATGGGATGACTGAAGAAACTCCGATCAACCCGCCTAGTAAAAAAGGAAAAGTCAGGGCCGAGATCTCAAAAATGATATTGGAAGAGGTAACGGCCGGAAATCTGACTGCCCTTATTGCGCGTTCGGCAGACTATTATGGGCCATCAATCCAAAATACCAGTATGCTTACCGAAATGGTGTTCAAAAATCTTTCGAAACGCAAAAAAGCGAATTGGATGGGGTCGGACACCCTAAAACATTCCTTTACCTACACCCCCGATGCCGGAAAAGCAACGGCACTTTTGGGAAACACCCAAGATGCTTACAATCAGGTCTGGCATTTGCCTACAGCTGCCAACCCCTATACCGGAAGGGAGTGGATACAGCAGACGGCCATGGCAATGGGTGTTAAGCCCGAACACCGAGTACTTCCTAAATTTTTAATCAAAATTATGGGGTGGTTTGTGCCCGTCATGAAAGAAATGGTCGAAATGCTCTA
>CBDULZ010000119.1:0-14008 GCA_965368185.1 uncultured Kriegella sp. | reverse complement strand
AGATAGCCGTACATGCGTGCCAACTCCAAATTAAATACCCCGACCATCTGATTCTTCGGAAATGCCGGATTCACCATCGGACCCAACATATTGAAAAAGGTCTTCACACCGAGTTCCCTGCGAATGGGTGCCACATTTTTCATAGCAGGATGGAACAAGGGTGCGTGCAACACGCAAATACCGGCTTCTTCAATCGATTTCGTTAAAAAATCGGCCTCGTTACTAAATTTAATACCTAGAAATTCCATCACATTACTGCTTCCACATTTTGAGGAAACCCCGTAATTGCCATGTTTGGTTACTTTGACATCGGCCCCGGCGGTAACAAATGAGGCCAACGTAGAGATATTGAAGGTGTCTTTTCCGTCACCACCTGTACCACATAAATCGATAGGATTATAGTCGGAAAGGTCTACGGCCAAACAAAGCTCTAAGAGTGCATCGCGAAAGCCTTCCAATTCTTCGATGGTTATGCTGCGCATCATATAAACGGTCAAAAAAGCCGCAATCTGACTTGTATTGTAATCGCCTTTGGCAATATTGACCAATACCTGTTTCGCATCTGCTTTGGTGAGCATATCGTGGTTGATCAATTTGTTGAGTGTTTCTTTCATAATCCCCATCCCAGCCTTCCCCGATAGGGAAGCTGATTTTTAGTTAATATTCTGTATTTTACTAAAGTTACTATTTTTGTTCCCAAAGTCTTTTGGTCTCAAATTTAACGTCTCCCTTCTATTTTCTTCCAAGTATTTAGATTTAAGATAAGAGTTGTCAGCAATTAGACTTGAGCGAATTTCTTCATCGGGAAAAGAATTGGTCAGTTGATACACCAGTTCTACAAGCAACATTGATTTTTGCCATACGATAAGTTCCTTATAATTGTTCATTGCTACTTTTTGGTATAAAACACTTCGTTGCATTAAACCATAGTCTAGGTACTACATACTCACTTCTCACTACGCTATACTATTTTTTCCCAAGCCAATTGGCCAATATTTTTTTTCCTTCTGGAGTCAGCACCGATTCGGGGTGAAATTGTACGGCACATACGTCATAATCGCGATGTCTCAACGACATAACCTGACCATTCACATCGAACGATGTCGCTTCTAAAACTTCGGGTAGATTCGGATTTACGACCCAAGAATGATACCGGCCCACTTCAATTTCCCGAGGCATTCCTTCAAAAATAACATCGTCTTTTGTGATTTTAATTTTAGTGGCTGTGCCGTGATATACCTTGTCTAAATTAATTAAGGAACCACCAAAAACTTCGCCGATGGCCTGTTGGCCTAGGCAAACCCCAAAAATTTGCTTTGTCGGGGCATAAGTAGCGATTATTTGTTTTAAAAGTCCGGCTTCATCGGGAATCCCCGGGCCCGGCGACAGCACAATTTTATCGAACGCATCGACTTCTTCAAGCGTCAATTGGTCGTTACGCTTTACGACAACCTCGCAATCAAGGTCTTCGAGATAGTGAACCAGGTTGTAGGTGAAACTATCATAATTGTCTATAACTAAGATTTTCTGCATTTTCATATCGTTTGGGCTATTTCGAGTGCCTTTGTCAATGCGCCCAATTTATTATAGGTTTCTTGTAATTCATCTTCTGGATCGGATGCAGCCACCAAACCTGCACCGGCCTGATAGTGGAGCTGATGGTTTTTGCTTAAGAAAGTGCGGATCATAATGGCATGGTTGAAATTTCCGTTAAAATCCATAAACCCGATGGCACCGCCATAATAGCCCCTGCTTGTCTTTTCATATTTTTCTATCAATTGCATCGCCATGTGCTTGGGAGCACCGCTTAGCGTACCTGCCGGGAAGGTGTCGGCCACTACTTTCATGGTCGAAATATTGTCCTTTTTTTGACCGATTACCCTAGAGACCAAGTGAATAACGTGTGAAAAAAACTGCACCTCCCTATATTTATCTACTTTGACCATATTGCCATTACGGCTGAGGTCGTTCCGGGCCAGGTCGACCAGCATAACATGTTCGCTGTTTTCCTTGTCGTCTTCGGTGAGTTCTTTGGCAAGAATGGCATCTTTTTCATCGTCTCCCGTTCTCTTGAAGGTTCCGGCAATCGGGTGAATTTCGGCCTTTCCGTCTTTTACGATAAGTTGCGCTTCAGGAGAGCTTCCGAATATTTTAAAATCCCCAAAATCAAAATAGAACAGGTAGGGGGAGGGGTTCACGGATCGTAAAGCGCGATACACATTAAATTCATCACCCTTAAAACCTTGTGAAAACCGTCGTGAGAGTACCAATTGAAAAACATCGCCGCGTTGACAGTGTTTTTTTGCTAAACGAACGTGTTCTTTGTACTCTTCATCTTCCAAATTTGAGACGACATCGCCTTCCATATTAAAATTGTAGGAGGCAAAATTGCGGACATTCAGAATATGCTCGATTTCGGCCGTATTCTCCTCGCATTGATAACAATGGGAAAAAATATAAGCTTCGTTCTTAAAATGGTCGATAGCGATTACATTTTTATAAATCGCATAGTAGACATCGGGAATTGTAAGCGAATTTTCCTTTTTTGAAATGTCGATATCCTCATAATAGCGAACGGCATCGTAGGCCATGTACCCGAAAAGGCCGTTATTGATAAACTTGAAATCGTTGTCCCGTACCTCGAAATGCTGTCCGAACTCATGAATCGTGTTGACGACATCGGTGGTTTTATCTATCGGTGTCTGTTCGATAGTGCCATCGGGAAACTGTTGTGTAATTACTTCGTTTTCAATTTTTATCGATGCGATCGGGTTGCAGCAGATATAGGAAAAGCTATTATCGTTGGCGTGGTAATCACTACTTTCCAACAATATGCTATTCGGAAAACGGTCGCGTATTTTCAAGTACACACTTACGGGTGTAATGGTATCGGCTAATATCTTCTTCTGATGCGAATGGAGCTGGTATGACATATCTAATTACATAAAATAAGTAAGGCTTGTCGTGATGACAAGCCTTGTATGGATTAACTACAATGGTGCTTAGCTCACGAAGGTTGTCGTAAGTTGTTCCACCACCAAGTATTTGTTCTACATGTATTCATTGCGTCAAATATAGAAATCATTTTTAAAACCGACAATAGACAATGCCTAAAAATAACAAAACCTGCTTTTCGAGTGTGAAAAGCAGGTTCTTAATTTTGAATCGAAAGGTGTTTAGAAAACCAAATCAACAACAAGATCAAATTCGTCGTAAATTAGTTTGTCACCTAAATTTTCAAAGAAGCCTCCGGACCTGAACTTAATGTCATATTCGGTTCGATCTACTTTCATGGTAGCAGTGGCCTTACTGCCATAAATAGAAACATCAAAAGTAACCGGTTTGGCAATGCCTTTAACCGTTAGATTGCCCGTGACTTCATATGAGTTTTTACCGGTGGATTTCACATCTGTGAAAACCAACTTAGAGGTTTCGTGTTTATCAACAGCGAAAAAATCGTCTGATTTCAAATGGCCCTCCAATTTTCCCTTGTACTCACCCTCCAAATCATTGGAGACCAACGTGCCCATGTCGACGACGAATTCGCCGCCGACCAATTTGTCACCATCAAATTCCAATGCGCCCTCTTTAAGATCGATTGTGCCATGATGTGAACCTGTCACTTTATATGCTTTCCAAGTGACCGTGCTTTCACTGACCTTCACTTCTTTTTTTTCGCCATCGATCGGGTTGGCTGCTGTTGCTACGGCGCCGACTACAACGGCGAATACTAAACTCAATACATTTTTCTTCATAATTCTCATTTTTAAATTGTGTGTTCTTGTCTACGTTATTATATATGGGTAATTAAATTCTCTTTTGATTTTCGCACTTTTTTGTAGTGCTGTGTTTTGTCTTCTTCCGAACGATAACCAATGGCAATTAAAACTGCAGCGTTCAATCCTTTTTCGTTTAATTCAAGAATTTCATTGAACCGTTCACTATCGAAACCTTCCATAGGGCAGGTGTCTATTTTCATATCCGCTGCTGCAGATAGTAGATTTCCTAGCGCGATATATGCCTGTCTTGCCGTCCATACCTTTTTCTCTTCCTCGGACATCGCCATTAATTTTGACTTCATAAAATCGCCATACCCTTTTAAATCTTCGCTAGCAATTCCTCTAGTTTCACTGACATTTTCTAAATAGTCATCAACCAACTCTTCCCCAAAGGTTCTTTTATTGGCAAGTACAATTAGATGCGATGCTTGGGTTATCTGGGCCTGCCCCCAGGCCGCTGGTTGTAACTTGAGTCTCAACTCGGCATCCTGTACAACCAATATTTCATAAGGTTGTAACCCATAGGATGATGCGCTTAGAGCTGTGGCTTCGAGTAAAACTTCCAACTTTTTCTCCGACACATTCTTGTTATTATCGAATTTTTTGGTGGCGTATCGCCAATTTAAATTATCAATATATGCACTCATGAAAATATGTTTTTATTTCTATTAATTCAAAATTTATCCAGTATCTGATTCAAAATTTTCAGGTCTTCCTGGGTCAGGTTTTTTAAAACCGACTTTTCAGCGGCTTTCATTGCATTGTCCATTTCTAGCAATACGTTCTCTCCTTTTGTTGTAATGCTGATTTCAACCTTACGTCGGTTACTTGGGCATGTAATTCTATTTACATAATCTTTAATAATCAATTTATCGACCAATCGGGTGGTATTGCTCATCTTGGTCACCATTCTTTCGTTTAAGGTGGAAAGATTGGCAGGTTTGCCCTTTTGTCCCCTTAAAATACGCAGCACGTTGAATTGTTGCAATGATACTTCGAAGGGTTTGAGGGCATTGGTCATTACCTCATGAATTCTATTGGCCACAAGACTATAATGAATAAGGGTCCTGCTCTCCAATGGAATTTTTTTGTCGGTTTTTATAACTTCCTCTACATTCATGTCAATACAATAATTGTATATACAAATGTATTGCTAATTTTTGTTTCGATATACAAAGGCTAGCCAAATTTTTGTTAAATATTTATTGTAAGTAATTTGCGCTAAAAACCGTATTTTTGGACTTCAAATTTTTAGATTATGGCAGATTTATCACAAGAGGAGTGGGAAGAACAATTGGAGAATGATGACAACGCGTTTATTTTAGATGTACGAACGGCAGAGGAGGTAGAGGAAGGTTATATTCCCAATGCAACCAATATCGACATACATTTAGGACAAGGTTTTATAAATGAGATTGAAAAATTAGACAAGTCGAAATCGTACTATGTCTATTGTCGATCTGGTGCCCGTAGTGGACAGGCTTGTGCCATTATGAATAGTTTGGGTTTTGAAAAAGCCTATAATTTAGAAGGTGGCTTTATGAATTGGGAAGGAGAGGTCGCCGAGTAGCCGAAGCTTGACTTGGGCCTTTGAATATCATCTTATTCAAGAAAGGTGCGGGTATTTGCTCTATCAAAGGCCATAAAAAAAGTACAAATGCGTGAAGACCTGCTTCATTTTATATGGAAGTATAAAAAGCTTCCGCTGGAAGGTTTGGTCACCTCCAAAAATGAGTCCGTTGGTATTGTAAATGTGGGCACGCACAACCATCTGACCGGCCCCGATTTCTTTAATGCGCAAGTGCGCATTAATGGGCAGCTTTGGGCCGGTAACGTCGAAATACACGTCAAATCTTCCGATTGGTACGCCCACAATCATGAAAAAGACCAAAATTACAACAACGTAATTCTGCATGTAGTATGGGAAGAAGATATTGCGGTATTTCGAAGCGACAATTCTGAAATTCCCACTCTTGAACTCAAAAACTATATTTCAGACAAACTGTTGGGGGCGTATCAAGATTTGTTCGACAAACAGGGAGTCCGTTTTATTAATTGCGAAAAAGATATTGGGCAGGTAGACTCATTTATTCGCCAAAATTGGTTTGAACGCCTTTTTTTCGAGCGTTTGGAACGAAAATCGAACTTTGTTTTCACATTGCTAAAAGATTCGAAAAACGATTGGGAGAAGGTGTTTTTTATTCTGCTCTTAAAAAATTTCGGACTTAAAATTAATGGTGAAGCTTTTTTGAGTTTGGCAAAGGCTCTTGATTTTTCAGTGGTGCGCAAACTTCAGCACGACCAATCGCGATTGGAAAGTGTTTTATATGGAATGTCGCACCTACTTGACGAAAATACTATTACTGATGAATACTATATTCGATTAAAAACGGAATATCGGTATTTGCAGTATAAGTTCTCCCTAGAGGAAGAAGGGGTGCAAAAACCGGAATTTTTTAAACTTCGCCCACCAAATTTCCCGACCATAAGGTTATCCCAATTGGCAAGTTTGTATCACAAGCACCAAAATTTGTTCGGTAGGGTCATGAACGCCACAACTTTAGAGGAAATCTATACCATCTTTGATGTTGCTGCAAGTCATTATTGGGACGACCATTTTACTTTTAGCAAATCATCGCGTAAGGGAGTAAAGAAATTGACGAAGAAGTTTATAGATCTTTTAATTATCAATACGATAATGCCAATCAAGTTTTGTTATTCCCAACATTTGAATGAAGACGCAAATGAAACAATAGCAGCCATTGCCTCGGCCATTGGCAAAGAAGAAAATAGTATTGTCTCGAATTTCTATAAGCACGGGGTAAGTGTTGAAAACGCAATGGAAAGTCAGGGTGTTTTGCAGCTATATAATGAATACTGTACACAGAACAAATGCCTGCAATGTGTAATTGGTACTGGTTTATTGACCCAAAATAGCTAATTTTAAGCGATGAATGTGTTCTATCAACTACTTTATTATTTTCAAAAACGCGGTTTTGAAGTCTGTCGACGTATCGCCGAACGAATGGGAATACGGGCAAGGGTAGTGCGTACATCATTCATTTATCTTACATTCGTGACCTTGGGCTTTGGTTTTGCACTATACTTGTTTTTGGCATTTTGGTTAAAAATCAAAGATTTGCTTTATACCAAACGAACATCGGTTTTTGACCTCTGAATATGATAAAATTCTTTCGTTCAAAAATTTACTTGGCTGAACTGTTGATTATTGTGGTTTTGGTCATTGGAGTGTTGGGCTACCGTTTTATAGCAGATTTTTCTTGGCTCGAGGCCTTTTATATGACGGTCATAACCGTAACTACCGTGGGCTTTTCGGAAGTACGCCCCTTGGATCCCGAGGCAAAGATTTTTACTGTATTTTTAATTATTTCGAGTGTTTTCATATTTGCTTATGCCCTATCGGTAATTACCGAGTATATTTTAAGTAGAAACTCGTTGCAACTTTTAAAGAAAAGAAAAGTGAAGAATATGATCAATAAATTGTCTGACCATGTCATTGTCTGTGGCTATGGACGAAATGGAATGCAAGCGGCCGAACGTTTAAAATCATATAAAAAACCCTTTGTTGTAATTGAAAGAGATCGTGAAATCATAGAAAAATATGAAGATGAAGTACTCTTTGTCGAAGGTGATACCAACGATGATGAAATGTTGGTGCAAGCAGGAATTTCTAAAGCAAAGTACTTGATCGTAGCCATGCCGGACGATGCCACGAATTTATTTGTGGTCTTATCTGCGAGGCAGTTGAACCCCAAATTGTTTATTGTGAGCAGGGCCTCTTTGGTGACTTCTCAAAAAAAATTGGAATTGGCAGGGGCCGACAAGGTTATTATGCCTGATAAAATAGGGGGTGATCACATGGCTTCATTAGTGGTCATGCCTAATCTGATTACATTCATAAACAAGTTGTCGACAGAGGGACAGCACACTACGAATCTGGAAGAAGTAGCGATTGAAGATTTTATGGTCAACGCTGAGAACAATTCGCTTCGCGACCTTGATTTGAGAAGGAAGACCGGGTGTACCATTATAGGGTACATATCTCCCAATGGTGAGTATATAATAAATCCGGAGGCTGACTTGCAACTTCAGCCAAAAAGTAAGGTGATTGTATTGGGGAGACCGGAGCAGATTGAAAAATTGAATGAAATGTTCCATATTCAGCAAGCATCTTTCAACGACAATATTTGATTGTGATGCTTATTTTTAGGATATTGTCCATCTTATTTAACAGAAATCAAACATACCAAAAATAAATTTTCATTATGAAGAGATTCCTTTTTTTCCTTTTTATGCTATATGGTTTTGCATCTTTTGCCCAGGAACTTGTAGTCAAGGGCAAAACCATAAATCCATCGAATAGCATCAATGACGGAGCTATCGAATTGGAAGTAGAAGGAGGAACGCCTCCCTATACCTATAAATGGAGTAATCAGGGTACGTCGCTTCATTCCAATAGGGCAATGGGTCTGGTGGAGGGTATATCATACACTGTTACCGTAATCGATGCAAAGGGAGTCTCCGAAACCAAAGTATTCAAGGTTGATACCAAAGCTATTACAGAAGTGTTCAACGGGGCAATGACCCCAGCGGTGAGTGCTTTAGGTGCGGTTCTTTTTTGGGACCCCTTTGATGCACTCGGCATCTATGATCCCGTTGCGTACGCCGATATTAAACTGGTGGGTACCCCAGGATGGTCTCCAGAGGTTCAAGACAAGTTTGTATTAAAAAAATGGTTTAAAGAGAATGGTTCCAAAATTAAGAAGGGAGACCAATTAGCGGTTGTATCTAGGGATAATGGTGCCGATGAGACCATTGTTGCCCCCGCTAGCGGCAAACTTAAGTATTTGGTAAAAGAGGGTAACGTAATTTATAATTCTGAAAATCAGGAGCATATTATAGAGGCAGGAGCTCATAACCTTGCCGAAATAAAGTACGATGAACCTGTGGTGATGGTTCATCCCAATGGAGACCCTGTAACCAAGGGAATTCCTTTTATAGTGATTTGGTTGGTTGTGGGAGCGTTATTCTTTACCATTCGAATGGGTTTTATAAATATACGAGGGTTTCGGCACTCCATCGATTTGGCCAAAGGTAAATATGATGATCCCAATGCTCCTGGCCAAGTAACCCATTTTCAGGCATTAGCTACCGCGGTATCGGGTACGGTCGGTTTGGGGAACATCGCAGGTGTGGCGGTCGCCGTTTCTTTGGGAGGCGCCGGTGCCACTTTTTGGATGATTGTTTGTGGTCTGTTGGGTATGTCATCCAAGTTTGTGGAATGTACCCTGGGAGTTAAATACCGGGATATTCTACCTGATGGAAGGGTATTCGGCGGTCCGATGAACTATTTGCGGTATGGGCTCGAAAAAAGAAACATGAAAGGAATCGGAAAAGTGCTTGCGGGCTTTTTTGCCGTACTTGCAATCGGGGCATCTTTTGGTGGTGGAAACATGTTTCAGGCCAATCAGTCATTTGAGCAATTGTCAGGACAATTTCCTGCGCTTGTAGGCAACGGATTTTGGTTTGGAATCATAACAGCGATTCTTGTGGGTGTTGTGATTATTGGGGGCATAAGTAGTATAGCTAAGGTGACGGGCAAAGTGGTGCCTATTATGGCTTCTATTTATATTGTTGCGGCTCTCGCTATAATCATTATGAATATTCAAAATATTGGCCCGGCTTTTTCGGCCATTTTCGAAGGGGCTTTTAGCCCCAGTGCACTTAAAGGTGGTATCATCGGTGTGCTTGTGGTCGGTTTTCAACGTGCCGCATTTTCCAACGAGGCCGGTGTTGGCTCCGCAGCTATTGCGCATAGTACGGCTAAAACAAATCACCCACCCTCTGAAGGTTTTGTGGCTTTGCTCGAACCCTTTATCGATACGGTGGTGGTTTGTACTTTGACGGCTTTGGTACTTATTTTTACCGGTATGCACGAAGTGGAGGGAATGGCAGGTGCCCAGTTGACTTCCGACGCTTTTGCAAGTCAAATATCTTGGTTTCCTTACGTGTTGGCATTGGCAGTGTTCCTATTTGCATTTTCAACAATGATTTCTTGGTCTTATTATGGTATGCGTGCATGGACCTATCTTTTCGGAAAAAGTAAGAAATCGGAAATGATTTATAAGATGTTCTTCTTAATCTTCGTTGTAATAGGAGCCTCTGTAAGTTTGGGTGCGGTACTCGACTTTTCCGATATGATGATTTTGGCCATGTCTTTTCCTAATATCATTGGTCTTTATATTATGTCAGGGGAAGTGAAAACCGATTTGGGAGCGTATTGGACGAAGTTAAAATCGAACCAACTTTTTAGAAAGCAGACGCAGACGGAATAATTAAATGCCTTTTATAGGTAAAATACAATGAGAAAGTTTAAATCCCACTTCAGGTTCAGTAAACAGGAACGAAGCGGGATTTTCTTTTTGCTGCTGGTTATATTGGTCTTGCAAGTGACTTTTTTTATGGTCAAAGCAAGCCAACTGAATAGTTCCAGGGACGCATTCTCGTTTGATGACGCGACCCAATCTAAAATCAACATTTTAAAAAAGGAAGCCTTAAAAAATGACTCGGTGGGTCGAATTTATCCTTTCAATCCAAATTTTATTACTGATTATAAAGGATATACGTTAGGCATGTCGGCACAGGAAATTGATAGACTTCATGCTTTCAGAAAACAAAATAAGTTTGCAAACTCAACGGAAGAATTTCAAAAGGTAACTCTGATATCCGATAGTTTGTTAGCGTCGATTTCACCGTATTTTAAATTTCCAGAGTGGACGAAGACACAAAATAAAAAGCCATTTGCGACTAAGAAGCACACACAGAGATATAAAGAACCAGCAACGGAGAATAAGGTGGGTTCGAGCGTACTTGATTTGAACAGTGCTACCGCCGAAGACCTGCAATCTATAAACGGCATTGGGGAAAAATTATCGGCCAGAATTGTGAAATTCAGGAATAGGTTAAATGGTTTTTTAATCGATGAGCAATTATATGAGGTTTATTACTTGGATTCAGTTGTTGCAGAAAGAGTCTTGGGGAAGTACAAGGTGCTTAGTAAACCTAAAATCAAGAAAATAAATATTAACGAAGCCTCCGTAGCGGAAATTTCAAAATTAATATATATTAAATACAGCGTCGCAAAAGAAATTGTGGCCTATCGTGAAATTAACGGGACTATTACTTCATTTGATGAATTAAAGGATATTGATGATTTTCCTGCGGATAAGATTGATAGAATTAAGCTATATTTGACGCTCTAAAAAATTAGCCATGCAAAGTATGTACTTCACTGAAGAACATCATTTATTTAGGGAAAGCTTCAAAAATTTTTTACAGAAAGAAGTTGTCCCCCATATCGAGAAATGGGAAGCTACCGGTACCATTGAACGTTTCATTTGGGAGAAATTCGGTGAGATGGGCTATTTTGGCCTGGCAACTGCCGAAACTGACGGGGGTATGGGCCTAGACCTTTTCTATACTGTTATTTTGTTGGAAGAGCTTCAAAAAATAAATTCCGGAGGATTCGCCGCGGCCATTTGGGCACATGCCTATTTAGCAATGACCCACTTGAATAAAAATGGTAATAACTTCCAAAGGAAAGCCTATTTGACACCAAGTGTTAACGGAAAAAAAATTGGATGCTTGGGTGTTACGGAGCCTTTTGGAGGGAGCGATGTGGCTGGTATGCGGACCACTGCTATCAAAAAAGGGGATATATATATCATCAACGGATCAAAAACTTTTATCACCAATGGTGTTTATGGAGACTATATAATTTTGGCTGCAAAGACAGACCCCTCAGCAGGAAACAAGGGAATCAGTATATTTATTGTGGATCTCGGCAGTGAAGGGGTATCTTCAAATAAACTCAACAAGTTGGGCTGGAGAGCATCCGATACTGCAGAGCTGGCATTTGATAATGTTATTGTGCCAGCCGCAAACTTGATGGGAAGTGAAGGTAAAGGATTTGGTTTTATAATGGAAGCTTTCGCTATGGAGCGTCTTATCATGGGGATTAATGCCCACGCGAGGGCAGAATATGCACTTGAATATGCCTTGCAGTATATGTCAGAACGCGAAACCTTCGGTAAGACGATCAACCAGTACCAAGTATTGCGACACAGATTTGTCGACCTGCATGCAGACATGGATATGTGCAAACAATACAATTATTCTGTAGTTTACAAAATGGATAAAGGCGAATATGTGGTTCGCGAGGCTTCGATAGCCAAATTAAAGTCCACTGCTATGGCAGATGAGGTTGTTTATGAATGTCTACAGTTTTTAGGTGGCTATGGCTATATTGAAGATTACCCAATGGCACGTCTATTTCGAGATAGTAGATTGGGGCCTATTGGGGGGGGTACATCAGAGATTCTCAGGGAAATTATTGCCAAGATTATTATCGATAAAAAGGAGTACCGCATTTCAAAGGAAAACTAAAATTTATATTTATCATTATTTGGTTGCGAGTTGTAAATTAATTTTTAACTTTGCACCCCTAATCACTAAAGAAAGGAGGTTGTAGCCCATGTTAATAATACCAATTAAAGAAGGAGAGAACATAGATAGAGCTTTAAAGCGCTTCAAGCGAAAGTTCGATAAAACAGGTACAATGCGACAGTTACGTAAACGTCAGCAATTTACAAAACCCTCCGTTGAACGAAGACAGCAGATTCAAAAAGCCCAATACATTCAGGGTCTAAGAGATCAAGAGGAGATTTAATCCACTTGTTAAGCTCAAAATATTAATATCCCGCCCATGGCGGGATTTTTTTGTTTTCGGAACGAAAGATATTCTTTAGTAACTTTACGTTATGAGCGTATCATCTTTTCTCTCCTATTTGTCTTTAGAAAAAAACTATTCCGAACACACGGTTCAGGCTTACGGGAGTGATATACAGAGCTTCTGTTCGTTTTGTTCAAAAGAATATGATATAGTCGAAATCGATAGGGTCGAGTATGGCCTGGTGCGTAGTTGGATCGTCAGTTTAGTCGACGAAGGTCTTTCCAACCGGTCGGTTAATAGAAAGATAGCATCCCTAAAAGCCTATTACAAATTTCTTCAACATATCGGATCCATAGATGCGAGTCCATTGGCTAAACATAAAGCCCTCAAGACTTCAAAAAAAATAGAGATTCCCTTTTCCCAAAAGGAAATGGAAGCTGTGTTGTTGCAAATTCCGTTTGGCGAAAACTTCGAAGGGGTACGTGATAAACTAATTATAGATTTGCTTTATACTACGGGTATCAGAAGGGCTGAATTGATACATATGAAATTAATCGATGTTGACCTGACTGGTGGCACCCTTCGCGTTTTGGGGAAACGGAATAAAGAGCGCATAGCGCCCTTATTGCCTTCCACACAAAGCCTGTTTTCAAAATATTTTGAAGCGCGGAATTCCCTTGAAATAATTAATGACAAAGCGTATGTCTTTTTATTGAAATCGGGCAATAAAATATATGAAACCCTTGTTTATAGATTAATAAATAATTATTTTAGTAGGGTGTCGTCAAAAGTAAAAAAGAGTCCACATATCTTAAGACATACTTTTGCGACCCACTTGCTCAATAAAGGAGCGGATTTAAACTCGGTAAAAGAGTTGTTAGGGCATTCGAGTTTGGCATCTACACAGGTGTATACGCATAACAGCATAGCGGAACTCAAGAAAGTACACGCCTCATCCCATCCTAGAAGCAAGAAATGACGAGTCGGTTATTATTTTTAACGCTTTTAAATCTTCTACCTATGAAAGTAAACGCTCAATCAGTAAATTTCAATGCGGATGTAAAGCTCATCAATTTTGTACAGCATCGAATGGACAAGTTGGAAACCTTTTATGATAAGGTGATTAGTTCAGATGTGTATTTAAAGGTGCAAAAGACCAGTGTCAAAGAGAATAAAATTGTTGAAATCAAGCTAAATATACCAAGGGATAAATTTGTGGTAAAAAAACAGTGTAAATCGTTTGAAGAAGCGATTGATTCTGCTTGTAGTACTTTAGAAAGAAAGCTGATTAAAAGAAAAGAGAAATTACGTGTCCAAGTCTAATTAAAATTTTTCGAATTTTGTTTTGAATAAACAAAAAAACGTATACATTTGCAGTCCGTTAGAAATAGCGGGCTTTTTTTGCATAAAAAAGTACTTAAAAAGCCGATGTAGCTCAGCTGGCTAGAGCAGCTGATTTGTAATCAGCAGGTCGTGG
>CBDULZ010000118.1:0-14126 GCA_965368185.1 uncultured Kriegella sp. | reverse complement strand
GCACTTACAGGAATACTGACGTTTCGAATAATGAGATCGCGGCCCTTTAATGCTGAAACTTTTGTCTTGTTGATTATGTAAGAGCGGTGTACCCTCATAAAACTTTCCTTTGGGAGTACACTTTCCAAAGATTTAAGCGATTGGTTACTCATCAACTTTCCGTCTGTAGAATAATAAATTACGTATTCACTATCGCTTTCGATATATAGAATATCATCATACTTTAATTTATGAAGATCATAACCTGATTTCACGGTTATCGAATCATCTTGAAGTTGAATTCCGGTCTCCTTTTTAATTTTGGAGGCCGACTTTAAAAAACGTTCGAACGTAATAGGTTTTAAAAGGTAGTCGAGCGCATTCAACTCAAAACCTTCAACAGCATATTCAGAATACGCTGTGGTAAAAATAATCTGTGTAGTCGGTGAAACCATTTTGGCGAAATCCGTTCCTTTAATTTCCGGCATTTGAATATCGAGAAAAAGCAAATCTATGTTTACCTCACGTAGTACATCCATGGCTTTGACCGGACTTTCGACCGAACCCGAGCACTCTAGGAAATCAATCCGATCAATATAGGCTTCCAACAGATTTCTGGCCAACTCTTCATCATCGACCACTAAGCATTTAATCTTCTCCATTTAAATTTAAATGTAGTTTAACTTCAAAAGTAGTCGATTTGTCATTAATAATTAATTCATGACGTTTCGGATAAAGCAAGTCTAGTCTTTTCTTTACATTATCCAATCCTATGCCTCCTATTTTATCTTTGTTTAAAACTGTTTCCGGTACGCTATTCTCTATTTCAAATTTGATTTCCTTTGAATCGGAATAGATACTAATTGTCAAAAAAACATCCTTGATTTTTTCTAGATTGCCATGTTTTAGGGCATTTTCCACAAAGGGAATCAAAAGCATGGGCGCAATGTTTACATTAGTATCCATCACCTTGAAATCTGTCTTTATAGGAAAGGCTTTACTGCTTTTTAAACAGAACAGTTTCAAATAATTTTCGATGTAGTCAATTTCCTTATGAAGCGGAACAAACGGTCGGTCACACTCATAAAGCACATATCTGAGCATTTCTGATAATGAACTGATGCTTTGTTGCGTCCTATTTGAATCTATTACGGAAAGGGCGTAGATGTTGTTCAGGGAGTTGAATAAAAAATGTGGATTTATCTGTGATTTCAGCAATTTAAGTTCGGTTTGCAGATTTTCATTCTTATTGCGAATCGTCTCTTCCTCCTGTTTTTGGGCAAACAGAAAGGTCTCAACGATGGTGGCAAGCACATAGGCAATGGTTACCAATAAAAATTCTATTAAAAATCGAGGAGGTGGTTGCGCCCTCATATCGGGTAAAGCCCCTCTTCGCGGTGGGGGACCCTGAAAAATCTGTGAACTTATTGCCGAACATACCAAAAGAAGAACTATGGATACAAGAATGAAAGATGCGTACTTTTTCTTCAATAAAAGCGCAGGCGCCGTATAATAGACCAGTACGGTAACGACAAGGATCTGAAGAATAAAAGAAATCACATTCTGTCTTGCAAATTGAAAATCACCTCCTAATACAAGCCATCCTACGCTCCAAATAGCGGCCCACAGAAACACCTGAAATAGATATCTTTTTGTTTTGTTCATACCACAAATTAAAGGAAATAATTTTCAGTGAATACTCAAAAATGCCTATGAAATACCCTGGAAAATGATACTTGACCATGTAAATTACCACCGTTTGCTGAAAACTTCCGATCATTCACTTAAAAAGGTCATTTGACATTTATCCAAAGTCAATCTTTGTAGTCCAAAAGAAAGCTCAGGATAAAAAAACATGTTTCACAGGACTAAAACTTGTCTTAATCGCCTCGTTCTTCAGTTTTAAGGGTTATGCATAATCGTCACAAAAACAGTACGGAGAATCAAAAACCGCCTTCGGTCGAAAAAATAGTAGGGTAAATGGACAAAGATGAAGATCGGTACTATAAAGAGTAAGTCGAGCCGTCTTAACTTAAATAATACATAATGAAAAAATTCAATATTGCTTTAGTGGTTATTGTCATCGGTCTATTTTATGGATGTACCGGGGGAAAGAAAAAAATCGCCCATAGTCACGGTGAAATTTTAGGTTCTGAAGTATTCCAAGAACCGAACGACTACTTCGGTTCGTACACTTTGAATGACGCGAATTTTGGAACAAAAACCAAGGTGACCGTTCAAGGTGATAAACGCACCATGGTCACCAATGCCATTCCCAATCATAGAACAGGGGCATTCCCCAATCAAGGAAACCCAAACACTATCAGTGCGCAGGATAGAACCTATGTATTTCCCATAAAGACTGTTTATACAGGTAGATCAAAATGGGTCAGGGAACCCGGCGTTGCATTAAACGGAGTAAAATTCGAACCGGGAACAGCTGAAGTCGTGGTTTGTGAAAGTGGCGAAAATTATCGGGTCGAAGCCTTTCAAAACCTGATCGACCTCGGTCTTGATTTTAATAATGCCCACGTACAACCTAATGGAGCCTACCATTATCATGGCACGCCGACAGGTGTTATCGAAACCTTTGATAGTGATGAAGATTTAGTACATGTAGGTTTTGCCCACGATGGTTTCCCTATCTATTATTCAAAAAGTGGCGCATATCAACCCAGTTATAAAATAGTCGATGAAAACCGCTCGGGAACCGATTGTACCTATTCCAATCCAAAAACCAATATGCTCGTAGATATAGATGGCACCGAGCAAGATGGAACTTTTCTATCTGATTGGGAATATGTAAAAGGGTCTGGAGATTTAGACGAATGCAATGGCATCGAGGTAAACGGTGAATATATCTACTTGGTCACAAAATCCTATCCCTATGTGGGTCGCTGCCTAATGGGCGAGTTTACCGAATCTGAAAGAAGAGGTCCGCCACCAGGAGGTGGTCGCCCGAATACCCTTGGGGGTGGGCGTTTAGAGCAAAGACCAACAAATAGACCACCGAACGGTTAAGCCTGCAATTGCTAAATCCGACTCATCATGAATTTATAAAAGATTTAGCCTTCGCATAAGCTCTGGTCTACTATTTCGGCTGATAGGAACAACGTTTTTTTCTATCAAAACACTGTTATCCTCAATATCTATGATTTTTGTGAAGTTTATTATATAGGATCGATGTATCTGCAAAAAGGATTTTTCAGGTAGCTTTTGCCTTATTTTTTTTAGGGTCGTATGTACATTATATTTTTGCCTTTCGGTTAGAATATCTATATAATCCCCATTGACTCGTATCAGTAGTACTTCTTCGAACTTTAATTTTATTAAACGTCTGTCGATATTTATGTAAAAACAATCTTCAGCACCAAAGTCTTCCCGTTTGACAACCGGTTTTTTTAATGGCTTCACCGCAACGCTTTTTATTTTTCGAATCGATTTTTCAAAACGTTCAAAATTTATAGGTTTAACCAAATAATCTACAATCGACTCGTATTCATAAGATTCAATGGCAAAATCAGTATCTGAGGTAATCAATACTACTTTTGGCGAATCTTTCAAAGTTCGAACAAAATCAACCCCACTAAATCCTGGCATATGAATATCCAAGAACACCACATCAACGGTACATTGATTTAAAAACTTTATCGCATCAATGGCATTGTCGAATTGCTCTACAACCTCTATACCTGAAACTTTAGAGGAAAATCTTGTCACAATCGCCCTGGCGGCTTTCTCGTCATCTACGATTATACAGGTCATAATTAAATTATTTTTAGAAAGTTATCTATATTGTCTAGCACATGACAGAAATCTTTGTGACTTGCAAAGTCTTTCGCTTTCAATTCTGCTTCAAAGACAACAGCCAACTTATAAGCCCTCTCCATGCTAAGAATATTTAATTTATGTTTTAATTTATGAACGATTTGCCAAGCTTCGTGATAATCTTTTCTTTCAATGGCTTCCTTATAAATATCGCGTTCAAGTGGGAATTCCTGTTTTAGGATAGCAATAAACTCTTTCTCAAAATCGTAATCATCTCCTGCGAGTTCTTTAATATAGTTCAAGTTAGGTTTATCCATCACAGTTTTTCTTTAATGTGAAATAAAATGTTGTTCCCTTATTTTCCTCGGATTCGAGCCAAATACGTCCCCCATAAAGGGCTGTAATTTTTTTGGCCAAGGCCAATCCGACTCCAGCGGATGTTGTTTTGTTTTCCAACTTTCGGAACATCTCGAATATACCTTTATGGTGTCGTTCAGGTATCCCTCTTCCATTATCCGATATCGAAAATTTCCAAAATTCCGCATCGTCTTCGCTTTCAATTTCAATTAACCCTTGTGACAAGTGTTCCGTCGCTTCAATGGCATTGGTCAGCAAAATGGTAAAAAGTTGTTCGACCCAAATTCTTTCCATGCAAATAGTGGGCAAATTATCGGGCCATCGTACATCTATATGATCCGGTATCGAACTATTATTTTTGATTTCGATTAGAAGCGCTTCGATATCAATATTTTTCTTTTCCTCCATTTGAGCACCAATGGTAGCGTGTTTCAGAATACCATTGATCAAATTGTCCATTTTCGTTAAATTCTCAGACACCAAGAAGCAGTTGTTCTTGCTGTCTTCCGACATCTTATTTTTTTCTTCCTCCATAATCCAACTCATTAACGCATTTACGTTTCTAACGGGGGATTTTAGGTCATGGGACACCATTTTTATATAATTGTTCAACGACTCATTTTTAGCCTCCAAGTTTTTTAAAAGCGTATTTTTTTCGGCCGTGATTTCACTAACTTCCTTGGCCAGATTACTTAGATGGTGAGCCAATTTTTCTGCGTCGAAATTTTTGGCCTCTCCATGTTTCAATTTATCTACTTCATCAAAACTCGAATTAAGATTACTCATGGCCTGCTCTAAAGAAGCAAGAATCTGCTGTTGTCTTTCCGCTTCTTTGGTAAGTTCTGCGTTGGCTAGATAGAGTTCTTCTGAACTTATGGCGGTCGCCCGCTGAATCATAGTCAGCTTTTCATCAAAATCTTCATAGGAATTATCAACGGCATTCAAGAACGTCTGAAGATCGGGACTTTCCTTCAGGTGTTCCGGTATGTATTTTCTTAGCTGTCTATTAAGCAGTGGGTGCATTATTCACTCAATAAGGTTAATGTCATGGTCTGGTTGTGCAGTTTACAAGCTTCCTGATCGGCAAATGGAGCCATTTCCCCATAGGAATAAAATCCAGTAACGACAGAATTTTTACCAATTACAGAAATGACTTCGTCTACCTCCTCCTCTGTTCTTTGCCCCATTACCAACTTACGGCCCACACAACTTATCAATAGTGCCAACTCAGGAGGGGTCTTTCTTTTATTCATGGCGTATTTAGCGGCAGTTCTTGCACCATTTGCAATATCATCGACCGTAGACATCATCAATTGAACCTTGGAACCTTCAGGAACATCGCCGGCAACAATCATTGTATTGTTTGTTTCGTCTATATTTAAGATGGTTCTTACCATGGCCACTTCTTCATCCGGATAACGTACACTTAAAGGAAACAACAAGGCCGATTCGGGCAATTCCTTTGCCTTTTCCCCCAGGTATTTCTTATAAAGGTCTAATGCGGGTTTACCGTCAAGTTCGTGTAGAATATTATCCTTAGATTTTGTAATCAAGCGTTCAGGACCAAAAGGCATCCAACCTCCATAATTGGCGCTCGTAATTTCCAAAGATTCTCCATAGAACCCGATCGCGACTATCTCTCCCTCTTTCGGGTTTTGGTTATACGAAGAAAGTGTTTTTTCGAAACGACCATCATCTCCACATAAACCACCGGACAAACCGACACCCTTGTTCTTGTTTTTTTCAAACCCGGCAATCAATGCACTTCCGTTTACCGTACTGCCTTCCGACACTAAAAACAAATGTTTCAAATTCTCGGAGGGGAACGTTTGCATCAAATGCTCTCCAAGACAAGCGTCATCGTTATCGAAATTGGCTACATTTTCCCTTTTTACCAAAAAACTGCCTTTCTCTAATTCAATTGCCGTTAGTACGGCAGAATTCTCATAGACCGAATCTTCCAGAATTTCACCCGAAGTGGTACCGAAAACGATGTGTCCCGATGGAAACAAATCCTTTACCTCATTATAAATACCCTTATCTTCTAAGATGTACCTATTTCCAAAAACAAGGACCAAAGGGTTCTTCAATGGCTCATTCCCATTTTTAAACTTAAAAGGACCTTCGGCTATTTTAATCGCTTGTACTATTTTCATAAATCGCTTATTTTAATTGGCAAAATTCTTTTTTTAGAGTAAAGTGGAACTCCGTTCCTATACCCATTTCGCTGTCAACCCAAACTTCCCCTCCGTATCGATCGACTATCTTCTTAACTATAGAGAGTCCAATTCCGGTAGATCTTTCGCTATGACCAACGGATTGGAAAATTTCGAATATTTTTTTATGATATTCCTTTGGAATACCGACCCCATTATCTTTGATCGTAAAACACAGGTGGGTCTTATTTTCTTTGTAAAGAACTTCTACCAAGCCCTCTTCTTTGTCTATATGAACTACTGCATTGCCCATAATATTTTGAAATAGCTGATGCATCTTGATATTATCCGCCAAAATTTTGGGTAATACTTCGGGTACACAAAGTTTTACATGGTCGGGGATAAAAATACTTTCTCCAACCTCCGCGACTACGTTATTCAAATCAACCTGTGACTTATCAAGTTCAGAGCTGTTTGCCGTAGAGTATTCCAAGATACCGTGAATCAGCTTATCCATGGCGGCAACTTTCTCTTGCATCATTTGCAAATTATGTTGCCCAGCCTCGTCTAAAATATCTTTATAATCCTCTTGAATCCAGGTGGCCAAGGCACTAATACTTCTTAGCGGTGATTTTAAATCATGTGAAACGATATGCGCATATTCCTGAAGTCCCTTATTACTGTTCTCGAGTTCTTTTAATAGCCCTTCTTTTTGTTGTTCTAGAAGCTTTTGATTGGTTATATCAAGATGGATGCCTATGGAACCAATAATATTTTTATCAACATCATATCTAGGAGCACCACTAATTAACCAATATTTTTTATTTCCAACTTTATCCCTGACCTCCACTTCATAGGAATCTGATTTGCCGTTGGATCGTTCTATGTTCTTATCTACAATTAACTTCTTGTCTTTTACTTTCAAATAATCGGCTGCCTTTTTGCCTAAAAGCTCCTCTTCTCGAAACCCGCTCATCGTACAAAAACTCTGGTTTACGAGTTGAATCACATCGTCAGTATCAACCTCCAGAAGACCAAGGTTCATATTGGCAATTATATTTCCGTATTTTTGCCGTTCGGTATTTAATCTTTCTTCGGCCTCACGTTCTTTCGCGATATCTTCAACCAAGGCCAATTGATACTCAATATTGCCTTGAGCATCTTTTACGGCGCTAACTAATGTTTTTGTTAGGACACAGGAACCATTTTTTCTAAAGAACCGCTTTATTACCGTAAACTTGTCTAGTTTTCCCTCATTCATTTCTACTACCAACCGATTGTTGGTCTCAATATCTTCGGGAACTGAAATATCATTTATATTAATTTTTTTTAATTCGATTTCACTATACCCAAAAAGTTCAATGAAGGTACTATTGGCCTTTATTATAGTATCACCAGCGCTCAGCACAATACCTAGTGGGGAATTCTGGACGATAATATCCAACTGCCTACGCTGTTCAGAAAGCAGTTGTTTGATTTCCATTTCTTGGGTAATATCCCGAATAATACCTTGTGCTGCAACGGGTTTCCTATTTGTATCGTAAATAAGGCTACTATTGACCTCTACCCATCTCGATTCTCCGCTCTTGACCACAATTTTGGCCTTATATTTATTAATTTTTCCTAGCTCGATCAATGATTTCATTGATTGAACGGTATATTGAACAAAGTCTTTATGAATTAATGACGTAAGATTAAAGCTTTCCTTAGTATGATCATAGCCTAAAAACTCTTTGGCCGATATGTTCATTTTTATAACCTCTCCCTTTAGGTCCATTACCACATAAGGATCGATAATATTGATAAAATTTCCATCAAGATCGGATGCTGTTTTGCATAAAAGGTCTTCTAATTTGCTTTTAGATTCCTTTAAATGTTCTGTAACATCATATAGTTCCTTGGATTTTTCTTCCAATATTCGCTCCGCCTGATGTCGGGCCTTTTTCTCACGTTCCAACGCTCTCTTAAGTACTTGAACCTCTTTATTCTCCATTGGTAGCAATATCGAATTTAACCTCAGTTCCATCTTCTTTCAATAATTCATAGGTAATCTTCGCAGTATCATTAAAATGCTCGAAGGTTTTCTCCATTAATCCATGGGCCAACCTATACAGCCCTCTTGACGAAGAATATATCATAGATAAAGTAGTATTCGTTTTATCAAGAATTTTGAAGGTTGGAAGCTCGGCATCGGGATAGAGCTTCTTTACGTGTACGTGTATATGATCTTCAATCGAATAGATTAGCGCCATTGGAGATTTGTAACTTTGAATTATCTCCGGATGTGCATTGCCCAAACCATTGAACAAGTATTGGCCAAAAGTATATATAAGGTCCCCTGCAGAAATTTTGGTGACCTCACTAAGTTGCGTAATGAGACTTACCATCTCATTAAAATCATAAGTACCTACAGAAGTATAGCTGCCCCCTGAAGGCAAATTTGAATTTTCAATGATACTATCTTGAGTTTCCAAGCCGAACTTGGACTCTACCATTTCCAGAAATTCCGTAAAAACGATACCCCGCATAAAACTAATTTAGTTTATGAAGGTAGGAAATGTACTACGCTATTATCAAATTTTTGTTGTGAAACGTCGTTTTTAGTTAGCCTTTCACTAGCTGATTGATGTCCCAGTACTCTAAAACCTTATTTAGTTTTGATTGGTAGTCCTCATATTTTAGGGGCTTTATCACATAACCTGCGATTCCAATTTGATAACATTTGAGCAAATCGGCCCTATTTTCAGAAGTTGTCAGTATAATTGTAGGAAGATACTTTAAAACAGGGTCAGCCTTAAGAATCTCCAAAAACTCGATTCCGCTCATTCGAGGCATATTCAAATCTAACAGAATAATATCAGGGGAACTATTACCGGACTTTAATATATCAAGTGCCTCCTCACCATTATTCGCCTTTACAATGTTGTGCTTAAGTTGCAACTTAGATAAAGTGCGCTGTAATTTCATGATTTCAATAGTATCGTCTTCAATTAAAAGAATATCCATAGTTCTAACACTTTAAGAATTATAAAAACAAATTTCCATTTTTGTACTTTATTTAAAGGTTTCAAAACGGGTGAATGGTAATTTTCTGTCGGTGAATGGTAATTTTCTGTAGATTTAAAATTGTGTTACCTTCTAAAAATAAGGAAAATTCAAACAACTTATTAACTAAAATAGGCCATAAAAATTATAATCTACCCTCTCAATTAGAGACACATTTGTTGTTCTAATGTAATTTTCCGTCAATTGCCTTGATGGAAAATTTATGGGATTCCCTTTTGAAAATCGAACACCCATTAAAATTCCAATTGATCCGCAAGTGTTTTTGACATAGTTTCCCTATTCCGAGAAAAATACGGCTTCCGGTATTTCACTCAATGAAAGGGAAGGCCCTTTCCATTGCAGGTCAAGTTCATGCTCAATGTTTGAATCGCTTTGGCAATAAACCCGTATCGGATGAAATCCCGCCTTTAATGTAACAGTCCCCTCACTAATCGCTCCAGGCCGATACCCATAATCGGCATCGATAACACTAGCATCGTGAATACGCATAAAAGCTTTGTTCGTGGCATTTAAGAAAAAAGTGTACATACCACTTTTCGGAATTTTAATATATCCCTCAAAGAGATAGACATTACCCCTCTCTGTTTTACTTTGATTCAGTGAAAGAGTTTTGGCGATACCGTGGTCGGTTGGAGTCAAATCATCCACCCGGGCCAACCAGGGAGCTTTGCTTTCGTATACTTTAAAGTGCAATCCATTTTTTAATCCATTGACAGAAACTGCCGATATACCTTCAACATCATAAGGGCGTGCAGCCGAAGTATCGGATACCCGTACTTGCAAAACACGTTCTTTCATTTGTTTTTGTAGTTCGGCCATGTTCCCCTTTTCGGCCAAGTTAGTCGCTTGATGGGTATCATCGATAACATTATAGAATTCAAAATCGTCCTCTGCATTTTGAATATTATAGCGTAGTCCAACAATATCACCCATACGCATCATCTGCATCTGTTTTCTGAGTCTACCACGATTATTGGGTGCAAATTCATCATACTCGGGAGTTTTTCGTCCTTGATTATATTCAACATAAATCAAACTTTCTTTTTGTTTTCCTTGACCAGTTAAACAGGGTAATAGCGATACCCCATCGCTATTCACGGGAGCGGGAAGACCTGCTGCATCTAAAAAAGTCGGAAGCCAATCGTAAGAAATGTTCGGTGAGTCAACCACACTTCCGGCAGGAATCCGTAACGGCCATCTTGCAATCAAAGGGGTGCGCTCCCCTCCTTCCAAAACATCTCTCTTGATACCATCAAAGGGACCAAAACTGTTAAAGAAATTCGCCTTATAGCCTTCTTTTGGCAAATACGATTCTATAGACGGGCCGTTATCCGAATTAAAAATAACCAAGGTGTTTTCATCGATGCCCAAATCAATTAACAGTTGTAGAATATCTCCCACCTCATTATCAATACGTCTTGTGCTTGTGGCATACCGCTTGTATACATCGGGCCAGGCTACCTCGGGGGTTGTCGGGTCATCATCATCATCGTATGTAGCCTTCGCGTAGTCAGGATGCACCCACGAGTCTACTTCTCCTGATGCCGTATTGATCATATAACCAGGTTTCCCGGTCCATTGCAATCCCCCATTGAGCCCACCTCCTTCCGGATAGGCCTGTGTCGGCAACTCTAATACGGCATGGGGGGTATCGAACGCCAAATACATAAAAAAGGGTTGTTCCTTCTTATTCTTCGTCTGCTCTACGATCCATTTTTTTGCCACGGCCGTCCACAAGTCTCCGGTATAACATTTGTCAAGATCTTTACTTACCTCTGTCTTGTTTTCATATACTTCCTTTTGACCGCGATAAACGCCCTCTTTGGGGTAGTGTTCGTGTCCGTCTGAATGGCGTATATACCCATAGTAATAATCGAAACCTCTATTTAAGGGATGTGCTGGCCATGACGCACCATTTTCAGACCATCGTTTCGATCCTTGAAGTCCCCATTTACCGATAGCAGCGGTCTTGTATCCCGCCTTTTGCAAAACATTGCCTACGGTGTGGTTCTCTGCCAATGCCTTATCGAATTGGTTGTCTCGAACGTTGGCATGACCTTGACTTAAGCCTGATAGAAAAGAAGATCTTGACGGGGCACAGACCGGAGCGGCTGTGTAGTGATGGGTTAGAATGGCACCTTCAGAAGCCATTTTATCTAGTTTCGGAGTAAACGCCCACGGCTCACTGCGATCATTTTTCTTTTCCCTCTGATTTTGGAAAAATACGCCTACGTCGCCATAGCCCAAATCATCGGTAAGTATATAAATAATATTCGGCTTGACAATATCGGTAGTCTTTTTAGCCTGACCTTTGGCCATCTGCTGGGTAAACAGAAATACTACAATACCCATGACGCCATATACTTTTCTCATAATTAATTTGAATATTTATTTGATATCATTTGAGGAAATCTTCACAATTTTAATCCGACGCCATCTTAGAGACTGCCGTTAATTCTTTTGGTAATCATGCTTATATCTTACTAGGGCTTCCAAAGAATAGCAATCGGCATAATTCAGAGGAACATCAATTTCATGGCCATGTGGAATACTGCCCACACGTACATCGCCTGAAAAGATGCTGCAGCGCTTTTCCATTTTTCATCTTTAGTGTATTTATACAAACACCACATGTTACCGGGATCCGACACAGCCAAATTGTAACTTATGGACAAAAATTTTATTCATAGCACGCTATATTTTTTAAGAATGCACAAAATACAATTAAAGAAACATTTTGTGAATTATATACCCATGATTTCCGTCTCTAAGCGCATATTAATATCGGTTCTAAAAAAGTATCGTTTTGCTATTGCCTATCTTTGGTCTCGTACGAAAAGTTTAAAAATACTATGAGTTCTGAAAGTGAAAAAAAAATGGCGGCTATCGAATCGGTAGCTTTGATAAAAAATGGAATGTTGGTTGGTTTGGGTTCAGGTTCTACCGCTGCTTTTATGATTCAAAAACTAGGGCAAGAAGTCGCCAAGGGGCTTTCTATAAAAGGTGTGCCATCCTCCGATGCCACCGCTAAACTCGCCCGTGAAGTCGGTATACCTTTAATTTCTCTGGAGGAAGCAATGACATTGGATATAAACATTGACGGAGCCGATGAATTCGACGCTTCAATGCAGTTGATAAAAGGGGGTGGCGGTGCACTTTTAAGGGAAAAAATTGTGGCACACAACGCCAAATATAATGTCATCATTGCCGATTCATCAAAAGAAGTGGCGCGACTCGGTAAATTCAAGCTACCCATTGAAACCATACCTTTTGCTACGAAGAATATTATAGATGAATTAGCTGAAATCGGATTAAAGCCGCAACTGCGATCGGTGAAAGGAACTCCATATAAAACCGACGAAAATAACTTAATCGTCGACCTCGATATTTGGGAGTGGAACGAAATTCCAAGCTTAAATCATATGCTGATCAATATACCAGGGGTTGTCGAAACAGGACTTTTTCTAGATTCTACGAACCTCATACTTGTCGGTAAAGGCGATTCGGTCGTTAGAATAGAAAAATAGTAATCGGTAGACGACCTAAAGGTGTTATGATGATGGATAATAAACGAATACTGGACCAATGAATTTGAACCTAAAGGATACATTTAACAAAGAATTGCCGGCAGATCCTATTTTGGAAAATACGCGAAGGCAAGTGCTCGAAGCATGCTTTTCGTTCGTCAAACCCAAAAAAACAACTCATCCGAAACTTGTACATACCTCTTTTGAAATGGCCGAAGAACTTGGGCTGAATCGAGAGGATTTGGATTCCGATCTATTTCTAAATGTATTCTCGGGCAACAAAGTGCTGCCAGACACCAAACCCTATGCGATGTGTTACGGAGGGCATCAATTTGGTAATTGGGCAGGCCAACTTGGTGATGGGAGAGCCATTAATTTAGTTGAGATTGTTCATGACAGCAAACGTTGGGCACTGCAATTAAAGGGTGCCGGGGAAACCCCATATTCGCGTACGGCAGATGGGTTGGCCGTATTGCGGTCTTCGATACGTGAATATCTCTGTAGCGAGGCGATGTACCATCTTGGAATACCCACGACAAGAGCATTATCATTGGCACTAACTGGTGACCAGGTTTTACGCGATGTGCTCTACAACGGCAATCCCGCATACGAAAAGGGTGCCGTGGTATGTCGAGTAGCCCCTACTTTTCTGCGCTTTGGTAATTACGAAATTTTCGCGGCTCGGCAAGACAACGAAACGCTTCGTATTTTGACCGATTATACCTTAAAACATTTCTTTTCGCATTTGGGAAACCCTTCGAAGGAAACTTACTTGAAATTTTTCAAAGAAGTGGCCGACCGAACATTGAATATGATCATTCATTGGCAGCGAGTGGGATTTGTTCATGGAGTTATGAATACCGACAATATGTCGATTTTAGGATTGACTATTGATTATGGTCCTTATGGTTGGCTGGAAGGTTATGACAAAGGCTGGACCCCCAATACCACGGACAATCAATTTAAGCGATATCGCTATGGCAATCAATCGAATATCGGCCTTTGGAATTTATTTCAATTGGCCAATGCGCTATTTCCGTTAATTGGGGAAGCGCCACCTTTGGAAGCCATTTTGGAATCCTATAAAACAAAGTATCAAATCAAATATCTCGAAATGATGAAGTCTAAAATCGGACTTTTCATGGATGATTCCCAAGATGCTCAGCTAATCAACACTTTAGAGGAGAACCTTGAGTTGACGGAAACCGATATGACTATTTTCTTTCGAAGATTGGGCGACTTTTCCAAAGAAATTGGCAGTGAAATGCTATTC
>CBDULZ010000117.1:0-14211 GCA_965368185.1 uncultured Kriegella sp. | reverse complement strand
TTTGGAGGACCATAGCATAAGTAGGTTAAGTTCATGGTAAGATTTGGGGAAAAAGACGGGGCAACGCTCCGTCTTTTTATTTTCTATTTCCCACTAATTAACAAGGTTTTCCTCACTTTTGAGTAAAGTCTGCCCTTTTTTTTTTAGGGTTAACCTCATAAAATTTCTTAAAATTTCTTTTTTATTTCCCCTAATACCAGTAATTTAGCATTGCCATAGCATAAGTAGGTTAAGTTTATGGTAAGATTTGGGACGAAAAGGGTGGAGACTTCTCCGCCCTTTTCTATTTCTAACCCGCTCTTAGTCAATACCATTCGATTTAAAACTACCACTGTAACTTTTCACAAAAAGACGCCTGAAACCACATAAGAAGTAAGGCCGTTCGAATTAATTCTATGGTGACGAGCCATTATTAAATAAAAAAAGTGCTCAAAAAATCGAGCACTTTAACCAAAATAAATTTTAATCTTATTATTATTTGTTCGCTTCGTACAATTCAGAAACCTTGCCCCAATTGATGACATTAAAAAATGCATTGATATAATCAGGTCGTCGGTTTTGATAATTAAGGTAATATGCATGTTCCCAGACGTCAAGCCCTAAAACAGGATGCCCTCCACAACCCGTATCGGGCATTAGCGGATTATCTTGGTTAGGAGTCGAACAAATTTCCAATTTACCTCCTTTATGTACACAAAGCCATGCCCACCCAGATCCGAAGCGGGTACCCGCGGCGTCACTGAACTTGTCTTTAAAGCCTTCGAATGAACCAAAAGCATCGTTGATGGCTTCGGCAAGTGCCCCAGAAGGCTTACCTCCACCATCAGGGGACATTGTTTTCCAGAATAGTGAATGATTATAAAAACCACCTCCATTGTTACGAACTGCTCCGTTCGACATATCAAGACCGGTTAAAATATCATTAATCGATTTGTCAGCCAATCCAGTTCCGGCAATAGCGCCATTCAATTTGGTCGTGTATCCGTTGTGATGCTTCGTATGGTGTATTTCCATGGTTCTTGCATCAATATGTGGTTCCAATGCATCATAGGCATAGGGTAATTTCGGTAATTCAAAAGCCATAATTTTATGTTTTTAAGTTATAAAAAAGTGATTCTCAAATTTACATTTTTTAACAAACATATTCCGCTAATAATTTGTTAAGAACTGTGCTATATTGTGTATTTTGCAACAAAAATTGGCACAAGACACGCCCTTCAAAATTTATAACGCCTCAGCTGGTTCGGGCAAGACCTATACCCTTACCAAAGCGTATCTTAAAATTGCCCTTGCCTCTCCAAAGAGGTTTCGGACCATATTGGCCATCACTTTTACCAACAAAGCGGTAAACGAAATGAAAGGCCGAATTCTAGATAGTCTTTTCCATTTTTCCCATGAAATTATTCCCCAGAAGAGCCAAAGCATGTTCAATGATCTTTTGGCAGACCTGAAAATTTCTGCTCCTGATTTGCGGGAGAAAAGCAAAAGAACACTAAAGGAGATTTTACATAATTACGCCTTTTTTGACGTTTCCACCATCGATAAATTTACACATCGCTTGATCCGAACCTTTGCCAAGGACCTTAAGATTCCTCAAAACTTCGAACCTATTGTCGACACGGCACTCTTGCAAGAAGAGGCCGTTGCCCGAGTCATTCAAAAGGCGGGTGTTGACAAACAGTTGACTCAAGTATTGGTCGATTTTGCCCTTGAAAAGACTGACGACAATAGAAGTTGGGACGTTGCCTTCGACCTGAACGAAATCAGCAAGCTGCTTTTTAATGAAAACCATGTGCCGCATCTTGAAAAAATCAAGAGCAAAAATATTTCCGATTTCAATCTTTTAAAACAAACCCTCCAGACCAAATTGTCTAAAGTTGAAAAAGAAATAGTTTCAAATGCCATACAAACCCTAACTATTATCGAAGAGAACGGATTGATCTTTTCCGACTTCTCAAGCAGTTATTTTCCAAAATTCATGCTTAAGATCAGTGAAAACGATCTTAATATTGACTTCAATGCAGGGTGGAAAAGAAATTTTGATACAGCATCGCTTTACGCCAAATCATGTGCAGATAACACAAAGGGTGTTTTAGACAATTTGCATCCTCGATTTATCGATTGTTTTAATGTCATAAAAAATAAGCACCCAGTCTATCTCTTTCTAAAAAATGCCTATCAAAATGTTGTGCCGCTTACCGTCTTGAACGTCATTCAAAAGGAGGTCAATGCCATTGGACAGGAACAGGACCAGGTTCCGTTATTTAAATTCAACCATATCATATCCAATGAAATAAAGAACCAGCCTGCGCCCTTTATCTATGAGCGTCTCGGTGAAAAGTACCGGCATTATTTTATCGATGAGTTTCAAGACACTTCAGAAATGCAGTGGAACAACCTTATACCGTTGGTCGATAACGCTTTGACCAGTCTTGATGATCAAGGTAAGGTAGGGTCTTTATTTTTGGTAGGTGATGCCAAACAGGCGATTTATCGATGGCGTGGCGGAAATGCCGAACAGTTTTTAAGTTTGGTGAATCAAAGTGCGACCCCGTTCGTTATGGGCCCAGGCACTGAAAATTTACCTGTTAATTATCGCAGCCATGAAGAAATTATAAAATTCAACAACAATTTCTTCAGTTCAGTGATTTCTTTTCTTGAACGACCCGAGTACCATGTGCTTTTTTCCGAAGGCAACCAACAGCGATATAATAGTAAAAAGGGAGGTTTCGTACGTCTTGATTTCGTTGAAAAAACCGATGAAAAACAAATTGACGAGAATTATTGCCAGACTACCCTCGAGATTATTCAAGAAGTCGTCACTTTAAATTATGTTTACAATGACATCTGCATTCTCGTACGAAGTAATAGTAAAGGTATTTTACTGGCCAATTATTTGACACAGAAAGAAATTCCTATTATTTCATCAGAAAGCCTTTTGTTGGCCAGTAGTAGAAAAGTGCGGTTTCTTGTTCATCTATTGTATTACGGGGGGGGCAACCAAGAGGCCGAATTGGCCTATGAGCTCCTATCCTTTTTATCCGTTACCGAAACCACAAATCGGCATCGGTATATTTCGTCACATCTCAATCGTTTGAAGTCATTGCTAAAAGAAGCGTACGATTTTGATATTGACCTCATAAGACAAAATTCGGTATACGATTTCTTCGAACATGCCATAAAACAATTTGATCTTGCTCCTAAATCAGATGCCTACATCACTTTTCTGATGGATGTTGTTCTGGAAGTTGAACAAAAAGAAGGAGGCAATGTACAGGCATTTCTAGATCATTGGGAAAAGAAAAAGGACAGATTGGCTATAACGGCTCCAGAAAACATGGATGCGGTGCGAATCATGACCGTGCACAAGTCTAAGGGATTGGAGTTTCCTATTGTGATTTTCCCATTTGCGAATATGGATATGTTCCGAAGAAACGACAAAAAGCTCTGGTTGCCCGTTGATAGCAACCTCTACAATGGGTTTGATGAACTTTTGGTTAACGAAAAATCGGAAGTTGCCGAATATGGCGATAGTGCAAAATCCCTATTTGAAGAAGAAGAACAAAAAATGGTCTTAGATGCATTTAATGTACTCTATGTGGCCTTGACCAGAGCTGAAAAAGCGTTGTATGTTCTTACGGAAAAGGAAATAAACAAAAGTGGAGAGCACAATACTAAACATTATTCGGGCCTGTTTATACATTTTTTAAAGGAAACAGGGCTTTGGGAAGATACAAAAAACCAATATACCTTTGGCGACCTAATCACTGCCCAATTCGAAAAAGACCGTCATAAAAAGTATCAGACGAATATTCAGCATCACTATTCCTATAAAAATCGACCCAGTTTTAATATCATTACCCGATCCGGAGTGCTATGGGATACCGAACGTGAGGAAGCACTTTTTCGCGGAAACCTTATACATTATATATTAGGACTCATAGAAACCGAAAAAGATGTGGACAGTTCCTTTAATGACTTGGTTCGAAATGGGGATATCACCCAAGAGGAAACGGGCCCGTTAAAATCTCGAATAAACAAAATAATAAAGCATCCAGATCTATATTCTTATTATCAAGAAGGAAATACCATTCTAAACGAAAAGGATATTTTGACCGAAACAGGAAGCCTCTTGCGCCCTGACCGTCTCGTTGTTAAAGACAATAAAGCCACCATTATCGATTACAAGACTGGAAAGAAAAATCCAAAATACCATGAACAAATCTATGCATACGCCTTGGCATTGGAAACCATGGGCTATATTGTAGAAAACAAAATCATTATATATATTGACGAAAACATAACTCCAGAATTTATATAGAATCAAATTATGTACGGAAAAATAAAAGAACATTTACAACAAGAGCTCGCCACAATAAAAGAGGAGGGTCTTTTTAAACAAGAGCGCATTATTACGACACCGCAAGCGGCAGTAATTAAAATTTCATCCGGCGAGGAGGTCATTAATTTTTGTGCGAACAATTATCTTGGGCTTTCTTCACACCCAGACGTTATTCAAGCAGCCAAAGACACCATGGACACCCATGGTTTCGGCATGTCGTCGGTTCGTTTTATATGCGGTACCCAAGATATCCATAAAGAACTTGAAAAAAAAATAGCAGAATTCTATGGTACTGAAGATACCATATTATATGCCGCCGCATTCGATGCCAATGGAGGTGTATTTGAACCCCTGCTAACCGCAGAGGATGCCATAATCTCAGATTCCCTGAACCACGCATCAATAATTGATGGTGTACGGCTGTGCAAGGCGAAACGATACCGATATGCCAATAGTGATATGGTGGATCTCGAAAAACAACTGCAACAAGCGAATGCCGACAACGCCCGTTTTAAGATTATTGTGACCGATGGCGTATTTTCTATGGATGGTCTTGTAGCCCCTTTGGATAAGATATGTGCCCTAGCCGAAACATACGATGCTATGGTTATGATAGATGAATGTCATGCTACGGGTTTTATTGGTGAAACCGGACGCGGAACCTTGGAAGAAAAAAATGTAATGGGCCGTATTGATATTATAACCGGCACATTGGGAAAGGCCTTGGGTGGTGCCATGGGTGGGTACACTACCGGGAAAAAAGAAATTATTGAACTATTGCGACAACGTTCTAGGCCTTATCTATTTTCAAATTCTTTAGCACCAGCTATTGTTGGGGCATCGATAAAGGTATTCGACATGCTGCGGAACGATACGACCCTCCGTGATAAACTTCAAAAAAATACCGAATACTTTAAAAAAGGTATGAAACAGGCTGGGTTCGATATCATCGATGGAGATTCTGCCATAGTTCCAGTCATGTTGTACGACGCGAAGCTATCCCAGCAAATGGCCAACTTACTTTTGGACCAAGGCATCTATGTAATCGGATTTTTCTACCCCGTTGTACCCAAGAATAAGGCGCGCATAAGGGTACAAATTTCAGCAGCACATGAAATTTCGCATCTCGATAGCGCTATAAAAGCATTTATTACGGTAGGAAAGTCCTTAAAAATCGTTTAAGTGTACAAATTTTCCTATGTATTGTGTTAAAAAAAAAAGGAAATTGATTTTGTTAATAATGTTTAACAACTTACATTTGCGTCTAATAAACACTTAAACTTAAAAATTTGAACATGAAACATCTTAGCAAATTATTGGTCGTTACCCTGCTGATTGCAGCCGTTAACGGCATACAAGCGCAAGACGAGAATAACCCTTGGCAGATTGGCTTTGGAGTAAACGCCGTTGACGTTTATCCAACTGGTGATTTTCCAAATAGCTCTTTTGGCAACCAACTATTCAATGCCACTGATCATTGGAACATTCTTCCTTCCATTTCTTACATTGGCGTTTCTAAATCTGTTGGAGGTGGTTTTTCCGTTGGAGCTAGAGGTTCATTAAACAAAATCAGCAAATGGGGAGACATGGGCGTTGATGACCTTTCTTACTACGCTTTAGATGGTACAATTAAATATAATTTCTTAAAAGAGACCGTAATCGATCCATTCATCGAAGCTGGTGGTGGTTACACTTGGATCGATGAAATCGGTGCTGGTACAGTAAATGGTGGTGTTGGTATCAACTTTTGGTTTACCGACAACATTGGTTTAACTGTTCAAACGAGCTACAAGCACGCATTTGAAGATTATTTAGCTCCACATTTTCAGCACATGGCTGGTCTGTCTATCAAATTTGGTGGTACTGACACAGATGGTGACGGAATCTATGATAAAGATGACGCTTGTCCAGAAGTTGCTGGCCTAGAGGCTTTCAACGGTTGTCCAGATGCCGACGGTGATGGTATTGAAGATAGCAAAGATAGCTGTCCTAACGAAGCCGGTTCTAAAGAAATGAACGGCTGCCCTGATGCTGACGGTGACGGTGTTGCCGATAAAGATGACAAGTGTCCTAACGAAGCTGGTTTGGCTAGCCTAGCAGGTTGCCCAGATGCTGACGGTGACGGTGTTGCCGATGGTGACGATGAGTGTCCTAATGAGTCAGGTCCTGCTGCTAACAAAGGATGCCCATGGCCAGATAAAGATGGTGACAGCGTATTGGATAAAGATGACAAGTGTCCAGATGTTGCCGGTACTGTTGCCAACCAAGGTTGTCCTGAAGTAACCGAAGAGGTTCAGAAGCAATTGAACGAATATGCACGAACTATCTTGTTCGATACTGGTAAATCTTCTATCAAAGCTGAGTCTACTTCTGTTATGGTTGACATTATTCAGATATTGAAAGAGTACCCAACTGCTAAATTTACAGTTGAAGGTCACACTGATAGCGTAGGTAGTGCTAAATTGAACCAGAGCCTTTCTGAGTCTAGAGCACTTTCTGTAAAAGAATTCTTAGTTGACAAAGGAATCGATGCTTTCAGATTATCTTCTGTAGGATACGGTGAAGACAAGCCTATTGCTACCAACAATACAAGAGCTGGTAGAACTCAAAACAGAAGAGTTGAAATCAACTTGGTAAAATAGGATTTTTCATCCTGTTCAAATAAATTAAAAAGCCCTGACAATTGTCAGGGCTTTTTCTATTTTTGGGCATGCAAAGTTTTTTAGAAGAAGTTGTAGCCGCCGTATGGAAAAAACAAGAAACACTTGAAGACACCATATTCGTTCTACCTAGCAAACGTGCGGGTACTTTCTTGCGTAACGCCATTGCCTACATTACCAAAAAAACACTTTTTGCACCCGATATCTACAGTATTGAAAGTTTTGTAGAGCATATCTCCGGTCTATCCTATGCCAACAACACCCAGCAGCTATTTGAACTTTATCAAACTTATGTAAATCAAACTCCTGGTAAAAAAGATGATTTTTTCACATTCTCGAAGTGGGGCCAGACTTTATTGCAAGATTTTAACGAGGTCGATAGGTATCTCATAGATACCCAAAAATTATTTTCAAACCTTTACGATATCCAGCAAATCTCCCATTGGTCGCCCGATGCTCCTAAGACCAAGATGATGGAAGATTATCAGCAATTTTGGAATAAACTACACCCCCTTTACCAAGCTTTCAATAATACCCTCTTAAAAAAAGGACTTGGTCATCAGGGTCTAGTTTATCGACACGCCGTCAGGCACCTCGAAGACTACATCGCATCCAATAAACACAACACATACATTTTTGTTGGCTTTAACGCTCTGAACACGGCCGAGATTACCATTATTCAAGAAATTTTAACAAATTGCAAGTCTAATATCTACTGGGATCTTGACAATTATTTTTTGAAGGATGCCGGTCATGACGCCAGCTTTTTTATTCGTCAACATAAACAAACATGGACTCAACTCGAAAACTATGGACTACAAGGAATCAGCGACTATTTTCTAAGTGAAAAGAATATTCATGTTATTGGCGTGCCCAAAAATGTATCTCAAGCGAAGTACGTCAGTGGTCTGCTATCAAACTGGCAGGAGAATGAAAAGGAACAAATAAAAAACACTGCGATCGTACTCGGTGACGAATCACTGCTTAATCCCCTACTGAATTCAATCCCGGAAGACTTGAAAGGGGTAAACATCACCATGGGCTACCCATTGAATAAGACGCCATTGGCCAGTTTATTCTACCAGTTGACAGATCTCTATATCAAAAAAGATGCGAACGGATGGTTCTATAAAAGCATGCTTTCCTTCCTATCACACCCTTATATCAATATCTTATTGGACAAGGAAGGTACGAATGATGCCGAAATCATTATTAACGCCATAAAGAGTCAGAATTGGGCCTATATTAACGTAGATAAAATAAGGTCGATTGCCACAAGTGAACAATTATCATTGTTATTTTCGGAAGAAGTACCATCTCCCGAAAATTTTGTCAAAAAATGTCTTGCCGTCATTTTAGATTTAAAAGGCAAGCTTCAAGATTCGAACAATGCGCTTTCGCTTGAATATTTATATCGCTTCTATACGCTTTTTAATCAAATACTGGCGCTTATACAGCAACATAACTTTATAAGTGATTTAAAGTCCCTACATAGCCTATATAAAGAGCTGCTATCCTCGGAAACGCTTGATTTTAAAGGAGAGCCTTTACAAGGCCTTCAGATTATGGGAATGCTCGAAAGTCGAAACCTCGATTTTGAAACGGTAATCTTAACTTCTGTAAATGAGGGCATACTCCCTTCAGGCAAATCGAACAATTCATTTATACCCTTTGATTTAAAATCTGCTTTCGGCCTACCCACCTATAAAGAAAAGGATGCCGTTTATACCTATCACTTCTATCGTCTTTTACAGCGTGCCAAAAATATCTATCTCTTGTATAACACAGAACCCGATGTGCTGGAAGGTGGTGAGCGAAGCCGACTAATTTCCCAGTTATTGACCGACCAAAATATGTTGGGTAAAATCACTGAAACCATCGTAGCGCCCGCCATAGCCCCAACCATTAAAACTATGGAACGCATCGAAAAAGATGACTCTCTCGTTCAACTTATAAAAGAGTATGCCGGTCGCGGTTTTTCCCCTACTTCGCTAAGCAATTACATCAGAAACCCCATTTCCTTTTATAAAAAAAATCTACTAGGAATCGAAGACCTTTCAGAAGTAGAGGAAACCGTTGCCGCCAACACTATGGGTACCATTGTACACGATACTTTGGAGGAAATCTATAAACCTTTTATAGGACAGATACTGACCAAAGAACTGCTCCTCAAAGGAAAAACGCTGATTCGACCCCTTGTTACATCACACTTTACAAATTCTTATAAAGGGGGCGATATCTCGTACGGAAAAAATCTAATCGCCTTTAATGTCGTAGTTCGCTATATCGAGAATTTTATTGATTTGGAAATTGAAGAGGCCAAGAAACATCAAATTAAAATTATAGGCTTGGAAGAAGGTTATCGAATCAACCTTGACATACCGCAACTAGACTTTCCTATTCTATTGAAGGGGAAACTCGATCGCATTGACGAGAAAGACGGCGCCTTAAGAATAATAGATTACAAAACGGGAAAAGTTGAAAGTAAAAATGTTACGATAGTAGATTGGAGTGAAATCAAAACGGAATATGACCAAAGCAAGGCATTTCAACTCTTATGTTATGCCACAATGTACACCAAGACAAACCCAACCAACGAATTAACTGCGGGAATCATCTCTTTTAAAAATTTAGGATCAGGACTACATTCTTTTGCCACGAAAGAATCAAAAAACAGCCGAAAAACAAATACGGCAATTACACAAGATGTTCTTCAGCAATTCAGTGAACAACTTGAAAAATTAATTCTAGAGATATGCAATCCGGATATTCCGTTTGTGGAGAGGGAAGTTTAAAGTTACTTCTTATCCGGACGACTTGGTCTCACCTCCACTTTACTCGGCAACGTTCGTGGGTGCATTTTTAGAAGGTCTACAACCAGTTCGCCAATATCTTCAGGTTGAATCTTCCAAGAATCCTTTTCCGAAGGTTCATTACCCGCAAATTGGGTAGCTACAGATCCGGGCATAATAGTCGAAACTTTAATATCATATTTACGAAGATCCAGCATGACAGCTTGGGTAAACCCGACAACTCCGTATTTTGTGGCATTATATCCTGCACCGGAAGCAAAAAAATTGGTGCCCGCTAA
Organism: uncultured Kriegella sp.; assembly: GCA_965368185.1. GTDB lineage: Bacteria > Bacteroidota > Bacteroidia > Flavobacteriales > Flavobacteriaceae > Kriegella. The sequence goes on along the minus strand of CBDULZ010000117.1, from coordinate 4,118 downwards.
ACTCGCTAAAGTCATGTAATACCCTTTTGTCTCTTTCAATGCTTCAACAGAGGCTTTCAATGTATGAAATACCCCACTTAGATTTGTGTCTATCATTTGGTGCCATTGCTCATCTGACATCTCATCAATCGGGGCAAAATGACCAACTCCGGCATTGGCGAGAACCACATCCAATTGGCCCCATTTATCCAAAATCTGCTTAACGGCTTTTTTCTCATCCCCGTGGTTCGCAACGTTCGATTCAAGGGGGAGAACGTTGTCTTTATTTCCTAGGTATCCTGCTGCCTCTTTAACGGTATTTAAGGTTCTGCCACTTATGGCAACTCTCATTCCCGTATTAATAAGTGCTTGCGCCACCCCAAACCCGATACCTTTAGATCCTCCGGTTATGTAGGCTACTTTATTCTTTAAATCTTTCATTAGTCTGTTTTTTGTGAAATTATAATTCTGCCAACCAAAAAGAAAATGTGTACCGTTATTATTTTCTTAAAAACTCATTATTCCCTTTGTTAATCACTTAGTTTATCTGTTGCCAACCCTACCTCATTATACTTTGACGGATTGCAGTAATGTCTTTTAAAATGACTATCCTAACTAAAGAAAAAAGACCTCGCATCAACGAGGCCTTTTTAACTCTAATAAATAACAAATCAAATACTACTTTTCAACCTCTTTTAATCTACTAACGGGACGGTGACATCTGCTAAAGTAAGTGCCTTGTCAACTAATTCATGCTAAATTTAATTTCTTGGTGTATTTTGTTCTCGAAAACAGAATGAATAACATCATCAAACCCTTTAGAACCACACTAAAACTCAGAAATTGATTTTACTAATATATAATTTTATTTACTATAAGTAATATTTTTACGTCATTAAGATTACTTTTAGCATCTATTAATCATTCCATGCATGTCTGAAGTGAAATTTTGGAGCCTAGAAAATCATAGTGGAAAAATAAATGGACTATGATTTGGCCGATGTATACAGGGGCTAGAAAAAGGTTTATAAACTATGTTTGCACTGACTCATGGAAGCAACGTTCGAATATCCACGGAGAATTAGTCGTCAACAACGATAGTGGTCACCTAACCATTGAGCATCCTTAAAATAAAGATAACCGTCAGAATCTAGTTATGAAAACAACCGTATCAAAAGAACAAGGAGACAACAACGCAACGGAAAACAGGAAGGGCTACGTAGAAAGTTTAGATGCTAACACCCGACATTGGATTGACGAAGATTCAAAATATTTTTTACATCAAGCGCTTTCGACGCCAGTAATGAATGTACTTTCGAAAACTGAAGGTGCCTATATCACCGATCTTAACGGCAAAAGGTATCTCGACCTACATGGTAATGGCGTACATAATGCGGGCTTTAGCAACCCAAAAGTAATAGAAGCGGTCAAAGCACAATTGGATGAAAATCTGTCGTTTACCCCTCGCCGCTATACCAATCTACCGGCCATCAAACTCGCTAAGAAATTAACCGAAATCACCCCCGACGGACTTGACAGGGTGTTGTTTTGCCCCGGAGGGTCGCAAGCCATTGAAATGGCCGTAATGCTTGCCAAACAGGTTACCGGCAAATGGAAAACAATTTCCTATTGGGATTCGTATCATGGCACAGGTTTTCAGGCTTCTAGTATAGGGGGTGAAGAACATTTTACCGTAGGACAGGGCCCTATGGTACCTGGAGCTTTTCATGTTGAATTTCCGAATTACTATCGCAACCCATGGGGATTTACTGACCAAGAGATCATTGACCAAGAATATTTGCGACAGATAAAGAACATTCTTCATCGTAATCCCGATATTGCGGCCATTATTGCCGAACCCATCTCCGCAACCCCTGTTGTTCCCTCATACGGTTACTGGCAACAAATTCAAGATCTTTGTGAACAATACAACATCTTGTTGATTTTTGATGAAATTATCGAGGGCTTCGGAAGAACAGGAAAAATGTTTGCCTCAGAACATTTTGTCACTCCCGATGTGCTTGTTATTGGAAAATCATTGGGAGGTGGTCTAGTACCCTTTGCAGGAATTGTTACCAAAGAAAAATACAATACACTTCAGCACCGATCTATCGGTCATTTTACACATGAGAAGAACCCGCTTTGCTCCGCTGCAGGTTTGGCGGAAATCAACTATATCGAAGAGCACAATCTAGTGCAAAATGCGGCGGATCTGGGAGATTATCTGATGGATCAATTGGCAGAATTGAAGGAAATTTATCCGCTAATCGGAAATATCGCCGGAAAAGGTTTTCATATTGGAATTGATTTGGTCAAGGACAGGGAAACAAAAGAAAGAGCCGTCGAAGAAGCCGAAAAATTAATGTATGATTGCTTTCAACAGGGCGTGGCCTTTAAAATCATTGAAGGAAACATCATAACCTTAAGGCCTTCATTAATTTTGACCAAAGATGATTGTGACTTTATCATATCGACATTGAAAGTTGCGTTGGAAAAATTTAAATAAACGTATTGTCATAACTATTTGAAAACTAAAGTGGATATCCTCACAGGAGAAACAGACTGCTTCTGGTCAATATAAAGCACGTTTCTTCAATTAAAAATCCAAAAAGGGATACGTGTATTCTGTATCGTGCATATTTTTACCGGTCTCTGCGGTTACATGCATACTTTTGAAGAAATACTTGAAAAAGGTATCCCGATAGTCACTGTTGTGTTCCTTTCTTCACAAAATGAACTAAAAATTAAAGACATTACCCTATTCTTTATTATTTTGTAGGTAAAGGAAGCTATTTTTCTTAGGAAATCTTAAACATAAAATACCCTCACAGGTAATGAATACTAAAAGGATGGTTTTGAGATCTGGCATTTCAGGAATTTTCCTGATAATAGCTTTGCTTTTTTTCCTCCCCAAAAAAGTTTCCGACACGTATGGAACCATTCCGAAATTAAAGACACAATGCCCTCCCGGTTTTAAGAAAAACACTAACAATGAGTGTATCGCCATCAACCTGTATCAACAATACGATTCACCTCATAATAAGGGTGTCGGCGGTTTGCAGACCTCGCTTCCCGAAATTCGTGACGGTTTCTCACCGCAGCAAATCGATCTAGGTCGTTATTTGTTTTTCGACCCTGTGCTATCGGGCAACGGTACTATATCTTGTGCTACTTGCCATGACCCGAAAAAAGGGTTTTCAGACGGACTCCCCACCAGCATTGGCAGTAACGGGTATAAATTGAGACGTTCCGCTCCTTCCCTCTGGAACGTTGCCTATCTAAAAAAACTGTTTTGGGACGGGCGGGCCAACACCTTGGAAGAACAAATGAAAGGCCCCCTATTTTCCGAAGAGGAAATGGACAATACCCCCGAAAATCTTTTAACTAGTTTGAATGCGGTCAATAATTATAAAGTACTGTTCTCGGAGGCATTTCCAAATAAAAAAGGATCCGAAGCCATCAAATTGAACGAAGTCTTTACCGCACTTGCGGCCTTTCAGTCGTCCTTGATATCTTTAAACAGCAAATACGATCGTTACGCCCATGGATACCATGATGCATTAAGTGAAAATGAAATCGCGGGCATGAACCTCTTCCGTTCTTTTGTGGCTAGATGCGCGGAATGTCATACGCCCCCTTTGTTCACAAACCAGCAGTTTGCCGTCATAGGCACCCCCGAACCTGATGGTTTACCGTTGGATCCAGGTGCGGAAGAACCTTTTAAGGACAAAACATTACGAGGGGCCTTTAAGGTGCCGAGTCTACGAAATATCGAAAAAACGGCACCGTACATGCATTCCGGCAATTTCAAGACGCTTCGCGAAACCGTACAGTTTTATACTGATGGTCGGGGTCATGCCGTGCCCCAAAATGAAGACCTTATCGTTCATTGGCATATTTGGGAACCAAATCTATCCGATTATGAATTGGATAGATTGGTGGATTTTCTAAAAACTTTGACCGACGAAACGTTTACACCGCAAATACCGGAAAACTTGCCCTCGGGCCTTAAGTCATCAATTTGAAAACTAAAATGTAAAACATGAAATCAACAATTTTTAAAATTATCGGTGCTCTTGCACTATTGACTATCGGCGTGTTTTTGGGAAAATCTTTTTTCTCTAGTCCAGCTGTAGCTA
>CBDULZ010000116.1:0-14278 GCA_965368185.1 uncultured Kriegella sp. | reverse complement strand
TTCAACTTTTGGAAGCAGCTAAGATTAAAAAAGGATCTGGCGAACCTAACAGAGTAAAATCAGGTAACATTACTTGGGACCAAATCAAGGCAATAGCTGAAGATAAAATGGTAGACCTTAATGCTTTTACCGTCGAATCTGCAATGAGCATGGTCGCCGGAACAGCAAGATCTATGGGTCTAAAGGTAGCAGGTAAAAGACCTTTTTAAAATCTTAAAAGCAATTTAAATGGCAAAGTTAACAAAGAAGCAAAAAGAGGCCCATGCCAAGATAGAGAAAGATAAACTCTATTCTGTAGATGAAGCTTCAGCTTTGATAAAAGAGATAACCAATGCAAAATTTGACGCATCTGTAGATCTTGCTGTTCGTTTGGGTGTTGATCCAAGAAAAGCAAATCAAATGGTACGTGGGGTGGTGACACTTCCGCATGGTACCGGTAAAGATGTTAAGGTTTTGGCTTTGGTGACACCAGACAAAGAAGCGGAGGCTACTGAGGCAGGAGCCGATTTCGTTGGGTTGGATGAGTATTTGGATAAAATAAAAGGTGGCTGGACAGATGTCGATGTCATCATTACCATGCCAAGTGTTATGGGTAAATTAGGTCCTTTAGGACGTGTTTTAGGTCCCCGTGGTCTAATGCCGAACCCCAAGACTGGAACCGTAACAATGGACGTTGCAAAAGCAATTTCAGAAGTGAAGGCAGGTAAGATAGATTTTAAGGTAGATAAAACGGGTATTGTTCATGCTGCGATAGGAAAAGCTTCTTTTTCGGCTGACAAGATTGCCGGTAATGCCAAGGAACTACTGGATACTTTGATGAAATTAAAACCCGCAGCGGCTAAGGGCATTTACGTAAAAAGCGTTTTTATGTCTAGCACGATGAGCCCAAGCGTTCAATTGGATCCGAAAACCGTTTAGTTGATCTGTAGTTCAAAATTTTTATTATGACAAGAGAAGAAAAAGCAATCGTTATACAGGATCTGACTAAGCAACTAGCTGATAATCCTACCATTTATTTGGCAGATATATCAGGGTTGAACGCAATAGAAACTTCGGCCTTAAGAAGGGCGTGTTTCAAGGCGAACATCAAACTTGCAGTAGTTAAGAATACCCTGCTTGAAAAAGCAATGGAGGCTTCCGAAAAAGAATTTGGAGAACTTCCCGAAGTATTGAAAGGCAACACATCTTTGATGTTCTCGGAAGTGAGCAACGGACCTGCCAAGGTAATCAAGAACTTCAGGAAAAAATCTAAAAGACCTTTATTGAAAGGTGCTTTTATTGAAGAAGCAATTTATGTAGGTGATGATCAATTGGATGCTTTAGTTAGCATTAAGTCAAAAGAAGAAATGATTGGCGAAGTTATCGGGCTATTACAATCGCCTGCTAAGAACGTTATTTCTGGACTTAAATCTGGGGGTGGAAAACTCGCAGGTATCCTCAAGACATTATCTGAAAAGTAATCAGTACGCACTAAAAACAATTATATTTTAAAATTTTATTAAACGATAGGAAAATGGCAGATTTAAAAGAATTCGCAGAACAGTTGGTTAACTTGACCGTAAAAGAGGTAAATGAGTTGGCTGATATATTGAAAGAAGAATATGGTATTGAGCCAGCAGCCGCTGCTGTAGCCGTTGCCGCTGGTGGTGCAGGTGCCGCTGAAGGTGAAGCTGTTGAAGAGAAATCAGAATTCGACGTAGTTTTGACCGCCGCAGGCGCTTCAAAATTGGCAGTTGTTAAATTGGTTAAAGAATTAACCGGACTTGGATTGAAAGATGCTAAAGACATCGTTGACAGTGCACCTAAAGCTGTAAAAGAAGGTGTTTCTAAAGACGAAGCCGAAGGAATCAAAAAATCATTGGAAGAAGCTGGAGCAGAAGTTGAGCTTAAATAGTAGCTGCAACCATACTACTTTTGGTTTAGGTCTTTTCGCTTTTTGCGGCTAGACCTAAGCCTTTTTATAGATACTATAGTATATAAAGGTATATACGACCCTATTAGTACTCACGATAAAATACTGTCCTATAGATGTTCACACAACAGACTGAGAGAATAAATTTCACATCCGCCAAGAATACACCGGAATATCCGGATTTTTTGGATATTCAGATAAAATCATTTCAAGATTTCTTTCAACTTGAAACTAAATCTGATGAAAGGGGTGACGAAGGATTATACAATACATTTATGGAGAACTTTCCAATAACGGACACGAGAAATCAGTTCGTATTGGAATTTTTGGATTATTTCATAGACCCACCCAGGTATTCGATTCAAGAATGTATCGAGCGAGGCCTTACCTACAGTGTGCCCTTAAAAGCTAGACTAAAGTTATATTGTACTGATCCCGAACACGAAGATTTCGAAACAATCGTACAAGACGTGTACTTGGGTACCATACCCTACATGACACCGAGTGGTACTTTCGTTATCAACGGTGCGGAAAGAGTTGTGGTATCGCAATTACACCGTTCTCCTGGTGTTTTCTTCGGTCAATCTTTCCATGCAAACGGAACAAAGTTGTATTCTGCCAGGGTAATTCCTTTTAAAGGTTCTTGGATAGAATTTGCTACCGATATCAATGGTGTTATGTACGCCTATATCGATAGAAAGAAAAAATTACCGGTAACCACTTTGTTCAGGGCCATTGGTTTTGAACGTGATAAAGATATTTTGGAAATCTTTGATCTTTCAGAGGAAATTAAAGTCTCCAATGCCGGTCTGAAAAAAGTATTGGGCCGTAAATTGGCCGCTAGGGTATTGAACACCTGGCATGAGGATTTTGTGGATGAAGATACTGGTGAAGTTGTTTCCATCGAGCGTAATGAAATTATTCTAGATCGCGATACGGTTTTAGAAAAAGATCATATTGCCGAAATTTTGGAAGCCGATGTGAAAACCATCCTCTTGCACAAAGAGAATAATGCCCAGTCTGATTACGCGATTATTCATAATACGCTTCAAAAAGATCCAACGAACTCTGAAAAGGAAGCCGTTGAACATATTTATCGTCAGTTACGTAATGCCGAGCCACCCGATGAGGAAACAGCGCGCGGTATTATCGATAAGCTTTTCTTTTCCGACCAAAGGTATAACCTTGGCGAAGTAGGGCGTTATAGAATGAATAAAAAGTTAGGTCTGAATATCGGAATGGACAAGCAAGTATTGACCAAAGAAGATATCATTACCATTATCAAATATCTAATCGAGCTGATCAACTCAAAAGCAGAGATCGACGATATTGACCACCTTTCTAACCGCCGTGTAAGAACAGTTGGTGAGCAATTGTCTTCTCAGTTCGGTGTTGGTTTGGCACGTATGGCGCGTACGATTCGTGAGCGTATGAACGTTCGTGATAATGAGGTGTTTACGCCGATTGATTTGATCAATGCGAAGACGCTTTCTTCGGTTATCAATTCGTTCTTCGGAACGAACCAGTTGTCTCAGTTTATGGATCAAACCAATCCATTGGCAGAGATTACACATAAGAGAAGATTGTCGGCGCTTGGGCCAGGAGGACTTTCAAGGGAAAGAGCCGGGTTTGAGGTTCGTGACGTACATTATACGCACTATGGTAGGCTTTGTCCGATTGAAACGCCCGAAGGGCCGAATATTGGACTTATTTCTTCACTTGCAGTATTTTCTAAGGTAAACCCGATGGGCTTCTTGGAAACTCCTTACCGTAAGGTCACCGATGCGAAGGTAAATACGAAAGAATTCGTTTATCTGAGTGCAGAGGAAGAAGAAGGAATGAAAATCGCGCAGGCCAACATTCCTTTAAAGGAAGATGGTACCATTGACAGTGAAAAAGTGATCGCCCGTGAGGAAGGAGATTTTCCGGTAGTTGATCCAGGTGAAATTAACTATACCGACGTTGCGCCTAACCAGATTGCGTCTATATCCGCATCACTTATTCCATTCTTGGAGCACGATGATGCGAACCGTGCCTTGATGGGGTCGAACATGATGCGTCAGGCCGTACCGCTATTAAGACCACAATCTCCTATTGTTGGTACCGGTCTCGAGCGGCAAGTTGCTTCTGATTCAAGGGTGTTGATCAATGCAGAAGGTGATGGTACGATAGAATATGTCGATGCAAAGAAGATTACCATTAAATATAAAAGAACCGAAGCTGAAAGACTGATCAGTTTTGAAGAAGATTTCAAAACGTATGAGTTGGTGAAATTTAGAAAGACCAACCAAGGAACCAATATTAACCTTAAGCCTATTGTTCAAAAGGGCGATAAGGTGAAAAAAGGTCAAGTACTTTGTGAAGGGTATGCCACTGAGAAAGGTGAACTTGCTTTGGGTAGAAATTTGACAGTAGCCTTTATGCCTTGGAAAGGGTATAACTTTGAGGATGCCATTGTAATTTCTGAAAAGGTTGTTCGTGAAGATATCTTTACGTCCATCCATGTAGATGAATATTCGTTGGAAGTTAGGGATACCAAATTGGGTGCCGAAGAATTGACACATGACATTCCGAACGTTTCAGAAGAGGCTACCAAAGACTTGGACGAAAACGGAATGATTCGTATCGGAGCTGAGGTAAAACCTGGAGATATCCTAATTGGTAAGATTACGCCAAAAGGTGAATCGGATCCTACACCTGAAGAAAAATTGCTTCGCGCTATTTTTGGTGATAAGGCGGGCGACGTGAAGGATGCTTCTTTAAAAGCTTCTCCTTCCTTACGTGGTGTTGTTATCGACAAGAAATTGTTTTCCCGTTCAATAAAGGATAAGCGTAAAAGATCGGAGGATAAGGAAGAGCTCAATAAACTGGAGCTGGAATATGAAGTGAAATTTGAGGAATTGAAAGATGTACTGATCGATAAACTATTCACATTGGTCAGTGGTAAGACATCGCAAGGGGTACTGAACGATCTTGGAGAAGAAGTGTTGCCAAAAGGTAAAAAGTATACCTTGAAGATGTTGAATTCGGTTGATGATTTTGCGCATTTGATCGGTGGAAGCTGGACAACCGATAAGGAAACCAACACCGCCGTAGCAGATTTGTTGCACAATTACAAAATCAAGTTGAACGACCTTCAAGGAAACCTGAGAAGAGACAAGTTTACGATATCCGTGGGTGATGAATTACCAGCGGGAATCATGAAATTGGCCAAGGTTTATGTCGCCAAAAAGCGTAAGTTGAAAGTAGGGGATAAAATGGCAGGTCGGCACGGAAACAAAGGTATTGTTTCCCGAATCGTACGTCAAGAAGATATGCCTTTCTTGGAAGATGGGACCCCCGTCGACATCGTATTGAACCCACTGGGTGTACCTTCGCGTATGAACATTGGGCAGATTTACGAAACGGTTCTAGGTTGGGCAGGTCTTAAGTTGGGCAAAAAATTCGGTACTCCAATTTTTGATGGCGCCACTTTAGATCAGATAAATGCCTATACCGATGAAGCTGGTATACCGAGATTTGGGCATACCTACCTATATGATGGTGGAACAGGACAGCGTTTCGATCAGCCTGCTACGGTCGGTGTGATCTATATGCTGAAACTGGGTCATATGGTTGATGATAAGATGCACGCCCGTTCTATCGGACCATACTCTTTGATTACACAGCAACCCCTTGGTGGTAAAGCCCAGTTCGGTGGTCAGCGTTTCGGAGAGATGGAAGTGTGGGCATTGGAAGCTTACGGAGCTTCGGCCACACTGCGAGAAATATTGACGGTTAAGTCTGATGATGTTATCGGTAGGGCTAAGACCTACGAATCGATCGTTAAGGGCGAGACCATGCCAGAACCTGGCTTGCCAGAATCTTTCAATGTATTGATGCACGAACTTAAGGGATTAGGTTTGGATATCAGGTTGGAAGAATAATTGAAATACACACATTTAATTTAGTATCACCATTATATTATGGCTAGAATAAAGGATAATACCCCAGCAAAAAGATTTGATAAGATTTCAATCGGATTATCGTCTCCAGAAGCAATTTTGGCAGAATCAAGGGGGGAAGTTTTAAAGCCCGAAACCATTAACTACAGAACTCACAAACCAGAGCGTGATGGGCTTTTCTGTGAGCGTATTTTTGGACCTGTTAAAGATTACGAGTGTGCTTGTGGTAAATACAAGCGAATTCGGTATCGTGGCATTGTTTGCGACCGATGTGGTGTTGAAGTAACCGAAAAGAAAGTACGTAGAGATAGGGTAGGGCATATCAACTTGGTCGTTCCTGTAGCGCATATTTGGTATTTCCGTTCCTTGCCGAACAAGATTGGATATCTTTTAGGATTACCTTCCAAGAAATTGGACATGATCATTTACTACGAGCGTTATGTGGTAATACAGGCGGGTGTTGCCAAAGGTCAAGAGGGTGAAGAGATTCAGAAAATGGATTTCTTGACAGAGGAGGAGTACTTGAATATATTGGAATCGATTCCTCAGGAAAATCAATATTTGGAAGATTCCGATCCCAACAAGTTTATTGCTAAAATGGGAGCCGAATGTCTTATCGACCTTTTGGCCCGTATCGATCTTAAGGAACTCTCTTACGAGCTAAGACATAAGGCGAATACAGAAACTTCAAAACAACGAAAAACAGAGGCATTAAAACGTCTTCAGGTTGTCGAGGCTTTGAGGGAATCACAAGATAATCGCGATAACAGGCCTGAATGGATGATCATGAAGGTTGTACCGGTAATTCCACCAGAACTTCGTCCGTTGGTGCCGTTGGATGGTGGTCGCTTTGCCACATCTGACCTTAATGACTTGTACCGAAGGGTAATTATTAGAAACAACCGTTTAAAGCGATTGGTCGAAATAAAAGCGCCCGAGGTAATTCTTAGAAATGAGAAGCGTATGCTTCAAGAAGCGGTAGATTCGTTGTTCGATAATACCCGAAAATCTTCTGCGGTAAAAACAGAATCGAACAGACCGTTGAAATCCCTTTCCGATTCCTTAAAAGGTAAACAAGGACGTTTCCGTCAAAACCTTTTGGGTAAACGAGTAGATTATTCCGCACGTTCGGTTATCGTTGTAGGGCCTGAGATGAGATTGTTCGAGTGTGGCCTTCCTAAAGATATGGCTGCCGAACTGTACAAACCTTTTGTCATTCGTAAATTGATCGAAAGAGGAATTGTCAAAACAGTCAAATCGGCCAAAAAGATTATAGATAAAAAAGAGCCCGTAGTTTGGGATATTCTTGAAAATGTATTGAAGGGCCACCCTGTTCTGTTGAACCGTGCTCCTACATTACACCGTTTAGGAATTCAGGCATTTCAGCCAAAACTTATCGAAGGTAAGGCAATACGACTTCACCCATTGGTTTGTACGGCTTTTAATGCGGATTTTGATGGTGACCAAATGGCAGTTCATTTACCACTCGGGCCAGAAGCCATTTTGGAATCGCAACTCTTGATGTTGGCTTCCCATAATATTTTGAACCCCGCAAACGGTTCACCTATTACTGTACCTTCACAGGATATGGTCTTGGGGTTATATTACATGACCAAGGAAAGAAAGTCGACCCCAGAAGTTCCTATTCATGGGGAAGGTCTTACTTTCTACTCTGCTGAAGAGGTTGAGATTGCTTTTAATGAAGGTAAAATTAACTTGAACGCCGGTATCAAGGTGCGTGCCAAGGATTTCAATGAAGAAGGTGAATTGGTAAGCCAGATCATACCAACAACGGTAGGAAGGGTTTTGTTCAATATGGAGGTTCCAGAAAAAGCGGGTTATATCAACGAGGTATTGAATAAAAAATCACTTCGAGATATCATTGGTAGAATTCTTGCCGTAACCGATGTTCCGACCACGGCCGATTTCTTGGATAAGATAAAGACGATGGGATATGAATTCGCCTTTAAAGGAGGACTTTCCTTTAGTTTGGGAGATATTATTATTCCACAGGAAAAGCATGAGATGATTGCCGAGGCGAACGGTCAGGTTGATGGTATTATGGCCAACTATAATATGGGTCTGATTACCAACAACGAACGTTACAATCAAGTCATTGATGTGTGGACTTCTACAAACGCCATGTTGACCGAATTGGCAATGAAGCGTATTCGTGAAGATCAACAAGGTTTCAACTCAGTGTATATGATGTTGGATTCTGGAGCAAGGGGATCTAAAGAACAGATTCGTCAGCTGACAGGTATGCGTGGTTTGATGGCAAAACCTAAAAAATCGACTGCGGGTGGTGGTGAGATTATCGAAAACCCCATTCTTTCGAACTTTAAGGAAGGTTTGTCGATTTTGGAATACTTTATTTCTACTCACGGTGCACGTAAAGGACTTGCAGATACCGCTTTGAAAACTGCGGATGCCGGTTACCTTACACGACGCTTGGTCGATGTTTCGCAAGATGTTATTATAAACATAGAAGATTGTGAAACGCTTAGAGGTATCGAAGTACAACCGTTGAAGAAAAACGAAGAGGTAGTTGAAACATTGGGTGAGCGAATTCTTGGAAGGGTTTCATTGCATGATGTGTACAATCCATTGACCGAAGAGCTTTTGTTGACCGCAGGGCAACAAATCATGGAATCGGATATCAAGAAAATCGAAGACTCTCCTGTTGAGAAAATCGAGGTGCGATCTGCATTGACTTGTGAGGCGCCAAAAGGCATTTGTGCCAAATGTTACGGACGAAATCTCTCTACCAATAAAATGGTTCAGCGGGGTGAGGCTGTTGGTGTTGTTGCTGCCCAATCAATTGGAGAGCCCGGTACACAGCTTACATTGCGTACCTTCCATGTTGGGGGTATTGCCGGAAACATCTCTGAGGATAACAAACTCGAAGCTAAATTCGGTGGTATAGCCGAGATTGAAGATTTGAGAACCGTAAATGGTAAAGATAGCGAGGGCAATGATGCTGAAATCGTAATATCTCGAACTTCAGAAATTAAGATTGTCGATAGCAAAACAGGTATTACCTTAAGTAACAATAACATTCCATACGGATCGAAATTGTCGATTAAGAATGGGGAAAAGGTTGCAAAAGGAGATATTATTTGTTCATGGGATCCCTATAATGGTGTTATCGTTTCTGAGTTCCCGGGAACAATTGCTTATGAGAATATTGAGCAAGGTGTAACCTATCAGGTAGAAATCGATGAACAGACTGGTTTCCAAGAAAAGGTTATCTCTGAATCTAGGAACAAAAAGCTAATTCCTACTTTATTGATTAAAAACAATAAGAGTGAGGTTTTACGTTCCTATAACCTTCCGGTAGGTTCGCATATCATGGTTGATGATGGAGATAAGATCGAAGAAGGTAAAATTTTGGTAAAGATACCGCGTAAGTCTGCGAAGGCAGGTGATATTACCGGTGGTCTTCCAAGGGTTACCGAATTGTTCGAGGCAAGAAACCCGTCGAACCCAGCAGTGGTTTCTGAGATAGACGGTGTTGTTTCTTTTGGAAAGATAAAAAGAGGTAATCGCGAGATTATTATCGAATCGAAATTGGGCGAGGTTAAGAAGTACCTTGTAAAACTCTCGAACCAGATACTTGTTCAAGAGAACGATTATGTACGCGCTGGTATGCCGTTGTCCGATGGTTCAATAACACCAGAGGATATTTTGGCCATCAAAGGTCCGTCTGCAGTTCAGCAGTATTTGGTAAATGAAGTACAAGAAGTATATCGTCTTCAAGGTGTGAAAATCAATGACAAGCATTTTGAAGTGGTTGTTAGACAGATGATGCGTAAGGTTCGTATTCAGGATCCGGGCGACACTATTTTCTTAGAGAACCAATTGGTGCATAAAGATGATTTTATTATGGAAAATGATGAAATCTATGGTAAGAAAGTGGTTGTTGATAAAGGAGAATCCGAAAACCTGAAAGAAGGTCAGATAATCACGGCTCGAGAGCTTCGTGATGAAAACTCCATTTTGAAACGTTCCGATAAGACGTTGGTCGAGGCTAAAGATGCAATTGCAGCTACAGCAACACCAATACTCCAAGGAATTACAAGAGCGTCGTTGCAGACCAAATCGTTTATTTCTGCTGCTTCTTTCCAAGAAACGACCAAAGTATTGAACGAAGCCGCAGTAAGCGGAAAAATAGATACATTGGAAGGTTTGAAAGAGAATGTTATTGTCGGGCACAAGATACCCGCCGGTACTGGAATGCGTGATTATGAGAATATCATTGTAGGCTCAAAAGAGGAATACGATGAGATAATGGCACGCAAGGAAGCCTTGAAATTTTAAAACCAAAACCCTCGACCCGTAAAAGTGTCGGGGGTTATTTTTTTAGTATGAGCGATAACAAACAAGAACAAAAACAGATCAACATCGAATTGGATGAAAAAACGGCTGAGGGAATATATTCCAACTTAGCTATTATCAACCATTCGGTTTCAGAATTTGTAGTCGATTTTATAAGTATAATGCCCGGGGCCCCAAAGGCCAAGGTAAAGAGTAGAATTGTACTTACACCACAGCATGCCAAGAAATTTCTTAAAGCACTAAACGATAATGTTCATCGTTTTGAAAAGGCACATGGGGTAATTAAGGATTATGAGCAACCGCCCATTCCGATTAATTTTGGTCCAACCGGGGAGGCTTAATAAATTTCGAGCAGTGAGCACTATAGTGGCAGTAGGCTGATAAATAGCCAGAAAAGGCCCGTCAGGTTCTCAAAACCTGACGGGCCTTTTTTTTAATCAAATTCCGAAACGAAATGCAATTTAACCGAAGGATACTTCTGTTGCGTCATCTGTAAGGAAAATTGGGAATCGGCCAAAAATACCAATTGCCCCCTTTTGTCCTTGGCCAAAAACTTCTGCTTAACTCTTTTGAATTCCTTGAATTCTTCATTTTTAGGGTCTTCAGGTTTTACCCAACAGGCTTTGTATACCGGAAAGTTCTCGTACGTACATTTGGCGCCATATTCATGTTCTAGGCGGTACTGAATTACTTCGAATTGAAGGGCTCCGACAGTGCCGATCACCTTTCTTCCGTTGATTTCCAAAGTGAACAATTGAGCTACTCCTTCGTCCATCAATTGGTCAATTCCCTTATAAAGTTGTTTAGACTTCATAGGGTCTGCATTGTTGATATACCTGAAGTGCTCTGGAGAAAAACTGGGGATACCTTTATAATGTAATATTTCTCCTTCGGTTAGCGTGTCGCCTATTTTAAAGTTACCTGTATCATGTAGTCCGACAATATCTCCCGGATAGGAAATATCTACAATTTCCTTCTTCTCTGCAAAGAATGCATTGGGACTCGAAAACTTCAATTTTTTGTCTTGTCGAACGTGTAGATAGGGTTTGTTTCGCTCAAAAGTACCTGAAACGATTTTAACGAATGCCAACCGGTCGCGATGCTTGGGGTCCATATTCGCATGTATTTTAAAAACAAATCCGGTCATTTCCTTTTCATCGGCAACCACTATTCGCTCTTCTGATTTTTTAGGTCGGGGCGCAGGGGCGATTTCAATAAAACAATCCAACAATTCCCTAACACCAAAATTGTTAAGCGCCGAACCAAAAAATACAGGTTGTTGTTTTCCTTGTAAATAACTTTCCTTATCAAACTCTGGGTATACGCCTTGCGCCAATTCTAAATTTTCCCTTAGCTCTTGGGCAGCCTTGACACCGATGATATTTTCAAGGTCGGCATTGTTTAAGTCATCGAAAGCAATCGTGTCCTCAATATTTTTTTTATTTCCCCCACTGAAAAGGTTGATGTTTTTCTCGTAAATATTGTATATTCCCTTAAAGTCATATCCCATTCCAATGGGAAAACTTAAAGGCGTTACCGCGAGCCCCAATTTTTGCTCAACTTCATCCAATAGGTCGAAAGCATCCTTCCCTTCCCGGTCTAGTTTGTTGATAAAAACAATCATTGGAATATTGCGCATTCGGCAGACCTCCACTAGCTTTTCGGTTTGCTCTTCTACACCCTTGGCAACATCGATTACCACAATAACACTGTCAACTGCGGTCAGTGTCCTAAAAGTATCCTCGGCGAAGTCTTTGTGACCTGGGGTATCGAGAATGTTTATTTTTTTATCCTTATATAAAAATGCCAAAACCGATGTGGCAACAGAAATACCGCGTTGGCGCTCTATTTCCATAAAATCACTGGTGGCGGTTTTCTTTATTTTATTATTCTTGACGGCCCCTGCCTCTTGAATTGCTCCCCCGAACAAAAGTAATTTTTCGGTCAGCGTCGTTTTTCCCGCATCGGGGTGGGAGATGATACCGAAAGTTCGGCGTTTTTGAATTTGTTCTTTGAAATTCATGAAGAAATTTTGGGCAAAAGTAATCTAAAATATGTGGATTACAGCCATAATTAGCTATTCGAAGTATAACGAGAAGACTGGGTGCTTTCTGACATATCTATGGCAAGTGTCAACATTGACAGAGCCAATCTGGTATAAAATGCCGATTTACTGGATTTTTGGATTACACCATAAACTTTATGCCCCATTTAATCGTATTTAGGAAGTGCGCAATGTGAAATTTTCACGCTTTAACGAATAATAAAGCGTTTGGTGGATAATGAACAATTTCAGGTTTAGAAACAATTTGACGATTGGATTTTTAAATATATATTGCGCATAATATGTGATTGCTCCCTATCTTACTGATTAAAATTCCTACAGCCATGGTGTGGTAAATTTAAAATTACTATCGCTTATGGAAATTTTTACGTCTCAAATTTTACCTAAAAAAAGAGTTCTCTATTATCCACTACGGGCCCTTTTGTTGATTACTTTGATTTTCTTTGTGTCTCCTTGGACAACGACCCATGGTGCTTCCTTGGAGAAAAATACAAAGGTCGACAAAGGTGCCGAAATATTGGCGAACATAGACATTGATGATGACGATGATGGTATTTTAGACAAAACCGAGGACGCCAATTTGGACGGAGATAATGATCATACCACAAATCCAACAGATTCCGATGGCGATGGTATACCGAATTACTTAGACATAGACTCTGACAACGATGGTATTTTAGACAATTATGAAAGTCAGAGAACAAGTATATATGTAGCTCCTTCAGGTGTTGATGCCAACAACAATGGTTTAGATGACGCCTATGAAGGTTCCTTCGGATTTGGTATAACCCCGATTAATTCCGACTATGGCCCCATTCCTGATTATTTGGATATCGATTCTGATATCGATGGTATCAGGGATAATATAGAGGCCCAAACTTATATAGGATATGTTCCACCTTCGGGAATTGACGACAATAATAATGGTTTAGATGATGCCTACGAAGGTTCATACGGTTTTGGTATCAAACCCATAAATTCAGATAGTGATGCATATCCCGATTTTCGTGACTTTGATTCAGATGATGATGGCATAAAAGATAAGGTTGAGGCACAGACTTCGGAAAGCTATATCCCGCCTACCGGAGATAAGAATGATAACGATATAGATGACTCCTATGAAGACGGGTTGAACCCCATTGATACCGATGGAGATAATTTACCCGATTACAGGGATATAGATACTGATAACGATGGTATTCTTGACAATATAGAGAGTCAGCCTTTTGATGGATATGTGGCTCCAACAGGCAATGACCCTGACCGTGATGGGTTGGATAATATATATGGGGATACAGGTATCGTGCCAACAAATAGTGATGCCGATACAAAACCTGACTTTAGGGATATTGATTCGGATAACGACGGAATTCCCGATAATGTGGAGGCCCAGACTACAGCAGGTTACATTCCACCTAGCGAAGCAGATGATGATGGTGATGGATTGGACAATGCTTATGAAGGAAGTGGCAATGAAGGATTAACGGCAATAAATACCGATGGCACAGATGAACCTGATTTTGTTGACGCCGATAGTGACAACGATTTGGTGCCTGATAACAACGAGGGCAACGACTTTAATTTCGATGGAGTACCCAATCAAACCTATACGGGAACAGATAGTGATGGTGACGGACTCGATAATGGGTTTGAAGGCAGTGACGTGAACGATGGTTTCGACGTGAACGACGAGATCGACGACCCGGCGAACGACCTGCCGGATACCGATGGTACGGAAGATGTCAATTACAGGGACCTCGATGACGACGGTGACGGTATCGATACCCCTGATGAGGACGCCAACAATGACGGTGACCCTACCAACGATGATACCGATGACGATGGTACCCCCGATTTTCTTGATCCTATAACCGGTCCTGATACTGATGGTGATGGTGTGCCTGATACGGCAGACCTCGATGATGACAACGATGGTATTTTAGATACGACGGAAGATCCGAATCTGGATGGGGACAACGATCCGTTGACAGATCCGTTGGATAGCGACAACGATGGTAT
>CBDULZ010000115.1:0-14913 GCA_965368185.1 uncultured Kriegella sp. | reverse complement strand
CCTT
This sequence comes from uncultured Kriegella sp., assembly GCA_965368185.1. Classification (GTDB taxonomy): domain Bacteria; phylum Bacteroidota; class Bacteroidia; order Flavobacteriales; family Flavobacteriaceae; genus Kriegella. The sequence continues at coordinate 14,909 of CBDULZ010000115.1, read as the reverse complement.
ACAAGCTGATTTTGATTTTATTACCAAGGGGCGTCAGAGTGCGCCGATTTCCGAGACGAACACCCTTATCAATGCGGAGAGAATTTTTGCGGAAGAAGGTGCAACAGTCGAATATAGTATTTTAAATGCTTCAGATGGTCCTATTTACTTGGGGAAAGATTCTGAAGTATGGGAGGGCAACCTGATTCGTGGCAATTTTGCACTCTGTAATAATGCGGTAGTAAAGATGGGCGCTAAAATATATGGGGCAACAACAGTTGGTCCACATAGTAAAGTATGTGGTGAAATCAGTAATGCCGTCATTTTTGGATATTCAAGCAAAGGTCATGAAGGCTATTTGGGAAATGCGGTATTGGGTGAGTGGTGTAATATCGGGGCAGATTCCAATAATTCAAATTTAAAGAACAATTATGCCAAAGTACGCCTATGGAACTATGCTACCGAGAGTTTTGAACAAACTGGGCTGCAGTTTTGCGGACTTATGATGGGGGATCATAGCAAAAGTGCTATTAATACCATGTTCAATACCGGTACTGTAGTCGGAGTGAATTGTAATATATATGTTCCCGGTTTTCCTCGAAATTTTGTACCTAGCTTTAGCTGGGGCGGCGCCTCCGGTTTTTCGGCCTACGCTACTTCCAAGGCTTTTGAGGCTGCCAAGGTTATGATGGCACGAAGAGGGGTAGAGTTCGATGATAGGGAGGCCCGAATCTTGGAACATGTATTCGAGCTGACTAAAAAGTGGCGTAATTATTAATAGCTCCAAAAAGGAGGAAGCATTTATGAAGAAAAAGGTCGCGTTCTATACTTTAGGTTGCAAACTCAACTTCTCGGAGACTTCTACTATAGCCAGAAGCTTTGTTGAAGAGGGTTTTGAGCGTGTCGATTTTTCGGATTCGGCAGATATGTACGTTATTAATACCTGTTCGGTTACCGAGAATGCCGACAAGCGTTTTAAGACCATTGTAAAGCAGGCCCAAAAGAAAAATGCCGATGCTTTTGTGGCGGCCGTTGGATGCTATGCCCAATTGAAACCTGAAGACCTGGCGGCTGTAGACGGTGTCGACCTCGTACTTGGTGCTACCGAGAAATTCAAGATTACCGATTATATCAACGATTTGACCAAAAATGACTTTGGTGAAGTACATTCTTGTGAAATAGCGGAAGCGGATTTTTACGTGGGTAGTTATGCTATCGGCGATCGTACGCGGGCTTTTCTAAAGGTGCAAGATGGTTGCGATTACAAATGTACCTATTGTACGATTCCCTTGGCAAGGGGAATTTCCCGTAGTGATACCCTTCAAAATGTATTGAAAAATGCCGCGGAAATCTCACAGCAGGGCATTAAGGAAATCGTATTGACCGGAGTGAACATTGGTGATTACGGTAAGGGGGAATTTGGGAATAAAAAGCATGAACATACTTTTTTAGATCTGGTGCAGGCATTGGATAAGGTAGCGGGCATCCATAGACTCAGAATATCATCTATTGAGCCCAATCTCTTAAAGAACGAGACCATTGATTTTGTGGCTAAAAGCAATTCGTTCGTCCCCCATTTTCATATCCCGCTACAAAGCGGCAACGATGAAATTTTGAAGTTGATGCGCCGACGTTACTTGACCCATGTTTATGTTGATAGGGTGAACAGGATAAAGAAGGTGATGCCGCATGCCTGTATCGGGGTCGATGTAATCGTAGGATTTCCGGGGGAAACCAAGAACCATTTTCTAGAGACCTATCACTTTTTGAACGATTTGGATATTTCGTATCTTCATGTGTTTACTTATTCCGAACGTGATAATACTCCAGCGGCCAGTATGCATGGGGTAGTTCCTAAAAATGTGAGGAATAAGCGTAGCAGAATGCTACGGGGGCTATCGGTAAAAAAGCGCAGGGCCTTTTACGAAAGTCAAATAGGTACTGCAAGAACAGTGCTTTTCGAAGGGGAGAACAAAGAAGGGTACATTCACGGGTTTACCGAGAATTATGTTAAGGTAAAGGCACCTTGGAACCCGGATTTGGTAAACACTTTACATGAAATTGTACTTACTGAAATTGATGAAGATGGCCTTGTACGGTTCGAATTTGTTACATTGGATGTTGAGGCCTGAGCCTTTATTCCCATTCCCACTTTTTTACGATAGCAAAGGTAACGAAACAATGGTTTTTGTAACGTTATACCTTTAATCGATTAATCGATCAAATTATAATTCGAGGAAAGAAGGCATAAAAAAACCCTAACATTTGTTAGGGTTTGATTTTTTTTAGATTCTGATGCCGACGGGAAGCATCTCTTTGTACTGTCTGTTTTTTCTCAAAAATCCTGCGATTTGCGGACTTGTAGGTACGACGCGTAGATTTTGATCTTGAATGTGGTGAAGGACCGATTTAATAAAATCTTCCTTAAAACCATCCTGTGTGATCTCTTCAGGCACAACCAATTTTGTCAAAAAAACCTTGCGTTCTTGAGAAGAATATTCAATCTTAGCAAGGTGTCCGTCAACCCTTGTTTCAAATTGGCGCAAAAAACTGTTGTCGTTAATTTCAACTTCATTCATATTTGTTTGATTTTAATATTGGCTTTAAACAAAAAAAATTACGATGTTCCCAATCGCAATTTTATGATACTTTTATAGAAAGAATAGTAATTGTACACATTATCCACATGCTAGTTGACAAAAGTAGTGAAAAAAATGGAAATTACCCAATAAAATACAAATATAGCGGATTATGATCGATGATAAAGTACATGTATATTTTATGCCGGGAATGGCAGCCAACCCATCGATTTTCAAAAATATAAATTTACCTGAAGAAAAATTCGAACAACACCTGTTAGAATGGTCGATTCCTACTAAGAATATGTCATTGGCCGAGTATGCTATCGAAATGAATAAAAGCATTTTGCACAAAAACCCAGTGCTTGTGGGTGTCTCATTCGGGGGGATGTTGGTGCAGGAGATGGCCAAATACATCCCTGTGAAAAAAATAATCGTTATTTCAAGCGTAAAGCACGAATCGGAATTACCCAAACGCATGATTTTTGCGAAGTATACCAAAATCCATAAACTTTTACCGACAGGAATCGTGAACAACTTAGAGCTTTTGACGAAATATGCTTTTGGGGAGACGGCAAATAAGCGTTTAGAGTTATATAAAGAATATTTGTCAGTAAAAGATAAATATTATATAGATTGGTCTATTGACCAAATCGTAAATTGGAAACAGTCGGAAAAGTGCCCGGATTACCTAGTGCATATACACGGAGATAAGGATCCCGTTTTTCCAATTACCCATATAAAAAATTGTATTCCTGTAAAAAATGGCACACATACGATGATTATTCATCGTGCAAAATGGTTTAATGAAAACCTTCCCACAATTATTTTGCAATAAGACAGTTATTCAAATGAAGTGTTTCTTCACTATCTTTGAATTACAAATAAATATACGAACATGAAATTTATAAAGAATACGCTGATGCTTTTGGGTGTCGTTTTGGTTACAAGCACATTAATTTTCGCTGTACAGGGCAGTTCAGAAAGTAATCAAATTGAGACTCAGAAAGTAATAGTTGAAAATGAGGTGGATAAGAATGTAGCGGAAGGATATCGAATTTCGGCTATCGATATTCCCGAAAATTTGAATTTCGCAGGGGAGGAAGTGCCACAAGACGATCCTGAGATTATGGAGCGTATCGATCGCGAGTTTCTTGTCAATACCTATTGGCAATCAAACGCAGTTCTTTTGATAAAACGGGCGAACAAGTATTTTCCTATCATAGAGCCGATTCTGGCAAAAAATGGGGTTCCAGATGATTTCAAATATTTGGCGGTTGCCGAGAGCGGACTTCAAAATGTAGTGTCTCATGCCGGTGCTGCCGGTTTTTGGCAAATAATGAAGGGAACCGGAAAAGAATATGGCTTGGAGGTCAATAGTAATGTTGATGAGCGGTACCATTTAGAGAAATCTACAGAAGTTGCCTGCAGGTACTTGAGCAAATGGAAAGAAAAATACGGTAGTTGGACATTGTCAGCCGCATCGTATAATGCCGGTCCCGGTGCAATCAATAAGTATTTGGGAATACAGCAGGTCGATGGTTATTACGATTTGCTATTGGGTCAAGAGACCGGTCGATATGTTTTTAGGATAATGGCGATAAAAGAAATTTTGTCAAACCCTGAAAAATATGGTTTCGATATTGATGAAGAAGATATGTATACGGCCGTTCCAACCTTTAAAGTCGAAATAGACGAACCTGTCTTTAGTTTTGCTGATTTTGCCCAGAAGTATGAAATCAACTACAAAATTCTGAAAAGGCACAATCCGTGGTTACGCGAGCCTCACTTGAACAATAGTTCAAAAAAGAAGTATACTATCGAAATCCCGAATAAAGGCTATTATAGAATCGGTACATAATGTGGGCCTATGTTGAACAGAATATTTGGTTGATCCTAATTGCGATCAATTATGTTCTGGTCATTTTTTTTTCAGTTCTTATTCTGTTAAAGAATAAAAACCCTGTAAAGACACTTTCCTTTCTTTTTGCACTTGCTGTACTTCCCTTTTTCGGGATGTTGGTCTATTACTTTTTTGGCCAAGATTACAGGAAGTCAAAAATCTTTGAAAAGAAATACATCTTCGATAACGATCGAATTCGAACTTGGCGTAAAAACTTCCGCTTAGATCAAAAGGAACGGGATAACTTCGAAGAGGAATTCGGGGAAGGCATTTTTAAAATATACAAGTTGTTGAAAAACAACGAAAAAGCCGTACTTACCTTCGATAACCGTGCTGAAATTTTAGTTAATGGAGAGCAGAAATTCGAGCGATTGAAGGCTGACTTGAAGGACGCTAAAAACCATATTCATATCGAGTATTTTGTGCTTTTTGATGATGAATTGGGCTCGATAATCATTGATATTCTTTGTAAAAAAGCTGAAGAAGGTGTTAATGTTCGCCTTGTCTACGATGACGTAGGAAGCGATATATCTTCTAAGAGCAAAAAGAAATTGACCGCTAGCGGGGTTGAGCATTTTCCTTTTATGCCCGTTCTTTTTTCCAATTCTACCAGTAAATTGAATTATAGAGATCACCGGAAAATTGTGGTCATTGATGGGGCGATTGGCTATGTAGGTGGAATAAATTTGGACAAGAAATATGATAACACCTTTAAAAATGACCGCTTTTGGAGGGATACACATTTACGGTTGGAGGGAGGTGCAGTTGGCTCTCTACAATCTTCTTTTCTTTTAAGTTGGAATTTCGCCTCTAATGACGAAATGGAAATAGAGGAAAAACTTTTTCCTAAAAACCCGCCCAACAATGAACGTCCCGTAGCCGTGCAAATTGCGGCAAGTGGTCCTGATACCGATTGGGCGAATATCATGGAGGCCATGTTCTGTGCCATCAATTCAGCCCGGGAGCGGGTATATATTACCACTCCGTATTTTATGCCTAACGATGCCATTTTAACGGCATTGACAACATCAGCGCGTAGTGGGGTAGATGTAAGGGTAATCATTCCTTACGAATCAGATTCATGGGCGGCACAATATGCCTCCGATTCCTATATTGAACAATGTTTAGAGTCAGGCATAAAAATCTATCGCTATACCAAAGGGTTTGTTCACGCGAAAACGATGGTTATCGATGGGATGCTCAGTATTATTGGTACGGCAAATCTTGATTATAGGAGCTTCGCCCTTAATTTTGAAATAAATGCTCTGATTTATAATACGGATATCAATCAACAAATGGAGGCGATTTTTCAAGCGGATTTGGCAGAATGTGATTTGGTCGATTTTGAAAGGTGGAAAGAACGCGGTCTAAGGCGCAGGCTTATAGAGTCCTTCAGCAGACTTTGGGCCCCCTTGCTATAAGGCGCGGGCTTTAAATCTTCTTCATTTGTTGTTGCATCATTTTGATCTGCTCGGTAAGCATGTTGTTTTTGTCTAACTTTTTTGCCTCCCGCAAAAGGGTCGTAGCCTCTCTTTTTCTACGTTTCTGCATGGCGATACCAGCAAGGCTTAATTTGGCCATGGCCACGTCATAATCCATCGTTAAACCAAGTTTTAAGGCTTTTTTAAAGTACTTTTCAGCCTGGGTAAGGTTCTTTTGCGAGTGTATGATACCATGAAGGTAATTGTAATACCCCTGCTGTTTCGTAACCAGGGCAGCTTTAGGGTTCTTTATTTTATCAAGCCATTTTTGTGTGCCTTCCAAATCTTGTTTCCGCATTCTTAGAAATGCCAGTAAGATCATCTCGTTCCTGAAATAAAGGAAAATAAAAATTAGGGAGAGCAATATTAAAAATATACCGTTGCCAATATTCCCCTCGACGAATTGATATCCCGAATAAGCTAAAATAAGTCCGGCAATAATTAGCTTGAAAATTTTATTGAACATAATTGTTAGTTTATTAATTCGTAGGTTATTGTTGATTTTATATGTGTTGGTATTTCTTGGTCTCCCATTTGCGCGATGGTAGATGTGCCATCAGATTCGCCTTCAACTTTCATTTTTTGGATAAATCCTGAAGTTTTATCCGCTGTTATCTGGGTTTCTTGTTTTCCGGTCAGCTTCATCGTGGTGGTTGGTTCTTTGACATCCATGGTGATTTCAGATTTACCCTGTATGCTGGCATTCGAGTCCGTAAGCTCTTGTAATGTCCAATTATTTTTTGCGCTTAATTTTCCCGAATATTCGTTTTCCCAGGTGTCGCCAACCTTGATTTTTTTTAATGGATAAATATAGGTCAGTTGTTTGTAACTGTTAGAAAGGGCTTCCGAACCAAACTCCTTTTCAAGAGATTTCTTCATCATATTCAATGAAAACTCATCGGTTAGGCCAGAGGCGTTTGCCATCTTTAAAACGAGGCTGTCGCCACCGCGAACATCAAGTATGTCACCTGTTTTAGCAAGTGTCATTTGTACAGGGTTGTCAAGAAGACTATTAAATATTTGTGACTGAACATCTTCGGGCTTGACGACTTTTGCGTTTACATTCATCAATTCTCCCTGAATACTCGAGTTGATTTTGAGATTTAGGTCTTTGAAGATAAGTTCTATGGTATAATTGTCTTCCTGTTGGTTCAATACCTTAAATTGCAAAATTCCATTGATGGTATTGGTCAATTCATGGGTCGCACCATCTAAATTTTGAGTGATAATCTGTTCGGCGTTCTGTTTTATCGTGAAAACATCACCTTTGTTCAGTGTATATCCCAATGTTGATTGCCCAAAAACCACATTGTTTAGACCAATTAAGACAAAAAGTATTAAAACGCACTTCATGTAATTTCTAAAATGTCCCGACCTTTGCATTCCCTCGGACTGATACATATTATTTGGGTGGCCGGAAGAATCGTTTATTTGCATTTATATGTTATATTTAGTGAGAAATCTACCTGCTATTTTTGATTCGATTGCTTCTTGGCGGCAAAAGTAATAAAAACAATCTAGAACATTTTTTTGTTTAGGTTTGTCAAAGCAAAAACTCTTCGTATATTTGCGCCCAGATTTTAGAAAAATCAGACTAAATTTTAATTAAAGTACCTTAAAGGTTTTCAAGGATGAAAAGGACATATCAGCCATCAAAAAGAAAGAGGAAGAATAAACATGGTTTTAGAGAACGCATGGCAACGGTCAATGGCAGGAAGGTGCTATCAAGAAGAAGGGCTAAAGGAAGAAAAAAACTATCTGTATCTTCAGAGCCGAGACATAAGAAATAATGATTGGATCATTTAAAATAACGGTGTTACTTTTTCGGAAGTAGCACCTTTTTTTTGCTCGTTTTTGAGTTCCGAATGTCAAAATTGGTTCGTAGACCCGTTTTACCAAGATTAATATCAATACCATAATATAGTACATAAAGAATGCCAAAAAGAAAAGATTTAAAGTCCATTTTGATTATAGGTTCAGGTCCAATAGTTATAGGTCAGGCCTGCGAGTTCGATTATTCAGGTTCTCAAGCGCTTCGCAGTCTACGTGAAGATGGCATCGAAACCATCTTGGTCAATAGTAACCCAGCTACTATCATGACCGACCCTACCATGGCTGATCATGTGTACTTAAAACCATTGACGACAAAATCTATTATAGAGATACTAAAAGAGCATCCGCAAATAGATGCAGTGTTGCCTACTATGGGCGGACAAACCGCCTTGAATCTCTGTATCGAAGCTGATGAAAAAGGCATTTGGGAAGATTTTAAAGTAGAAATAATCGGGGTTGATATCGATGCGATAAACATTACGGAAGACCGGGAGAAGTTTCGTGAACTGATGCTGAAAATAGGCATTGGGATGGCACCACAGGCGACAGCGACCTCTTTCTTGAAGGGAAAGGAGATTGCTCAAGAATTTGGTTTCCCACTGGTTATTCGCGCCTCATACACCTTAGGTGGTGCAGGAGCCTCGATTGTTTACAAACCAGAAGACTTTGATGAATTGTTGAGCCGAGGTCTCGAGATATCACCTATTCACGAAGTGATGATCGATAAGGCGTTAATGGGCTGGAAGGAATACGAGTTGGAATTGCTCCGCGATAAGAACGATAACGTAGTGATTATCTGTACCATTGAAAATATGGATCCGATGGGAATACACACCGGAGACTCTATCACCGTTGCCCCGGCCATGACACTGTCTGATCGTACCTTTCAAAAGATGCGTGATATGGCCATCAAAATGATGCGAAGTATCGGTGATTTTGCTGGAGGGTGTAATGTGCAGTTCGCTGTGAGTCCTGATGAGAAAGAAGATATTATTGCCATCGAAATCAACCCTAGGGTTTCAAGGTCATCTGCTTTGGCATCGAAAGCCACAGGGTACCCAATAGCTAAAATTGCCTCAAAATTGGCCATCGGATATCATTTGGATGAGTTAGACAACCAAATCACCAAGTCGACATCTGCCTTATTCGAGCCGACCTTAGATTATGTAATCGTGAAAATACCTCGCTGGAACTTCGACAAGTTTGAAGGTTCAGACCGTACTTTGGGGCTTCAGATGAAGTCTGTGGGTGAGGTAATGGGCATCGGTAGATCTTTTCAAGAAGCACTGCATAAGGCAACGCAATCACTAGAGATTAAAAGAAACGGATTGGGAGCAGATGGAAAAGGTTATAAAAATTATGACCAGATTATCAGTAAGCTTACTGTGCCGAGTTGGGACAGGGTTTTTGTTATTTATGATGCCATACAGATGGGCATTCCCCTCAGTAGGATTCATGACATAACCAAAATAGACATGTGGTTCTTAAAACAATACGAAGAATTACATCATCTTGAAAAGGAAATCTCGACCTATACAATTGCATCGCTTTCAAAAGATTTGATGTTGGAGGCCAAACAAAAAGGCTTTGCCGACCGTCAGATTGCACATATGCTTGATTGCTGGGAGAGCGAAGTTTACAATAAACGCGTTGAAATGAATATCAACCGTGTTTATAAATTGGTTGATACTTGTGCCGCTGAGTTTAAGGCCATGACTCCCTATTACTATTCGACCTTTGAGGCTGAAATTGAGACAGCCGACGGCGAACTTTATGTTGAAAATGATAGCATTGTAACGGAGAAGAAAAAAATTGTGGTTCTAGGGTCCGGACCTAATAGGATAGGGCAGGGGATAGAATTCGATTACTGTTGTGTTCATGGTGTTTTGGCAGCAGCTGAATGCGGTTATGAGACGATTATGATCAATTGTAACCCTGAAACTGTTTCAACTGATTTTGATACGGCAGACAAACTTTATTTTGAACCCGTTTTCTGGGAACATATTTACGATATCATTCGACACGAGAAACCCGAAGGGGTAATTGTGCAGTTGGGTGGTCAAACCGCTTTAAAACTTGCCGAGAAGCTTGACAAATATGGTATAAAAATAATTGGAACAAGTTTTCAATCACTTGATTTGGCCGAGGACAGGGGTAGTTTTTCTGAATTGTTAAAAGATAATAACATACCCTTTCCGGAATTTGGAGTTGCAGAAACTGCAGATGAAGCTTTAGCGCTTGCCGACCAATTGAATTTTCCTTTGTTGGTAAGGCCCTCCTATGTTTTAGGTGGACAGGGCATGAAAATTGTTATCAATAAGGAAGAGTTGGAAGAACATGTGGTGGACTTACTTCGTAAAATTCCAAACAACAAACTGTTATTGGATCATTATTTAGATGGTGCTATCGAAGCGGAGGCCGATGCTATTTGTGACGGCGAAGATGTGTATATTATTGGTATAATGGAGCATATCGAGCCTTGTGGTATTCACTCAGGAGACTCAAACGCCACATTGCCTCCATTTAATCTGGGCGAATTTGTCATGCAGCAGATTAAGGATCATACCAAGAAAATTGCCCTGGCTTTGAATACGGTAGGTTTGATCAATATTCAGTTCGCCATCAAAGACGATATGGTCTATATTATTGAAGCGAATCCGAGAGCTTCCAGAACGGTGCCTTTTATTGCCAAAGCGTATAAAGAACCTTATGTGAATTATGCCACAAAGGTAATGTTGGGCGAGAAAAAGGTAAAAGACTTTACGTTTGCACCTGAACTTCAAGGTTTTGCAATTAAGCAACCTGTGTTCTCTTTTAACAAGTTTCCGAATGTGAACAAAAATTTGGGTCCTGAAATGAAGAGCACCGGGGAGAGCATCCTATTTATAGATAGTTTGAAAGACGATCAGTTTTACGATTTGTATACTCGTAGAAAGATGTATTTGAGCAAATAAGAAAGAGGGTTTTTGAATGGACATACGGCCATGCACAGGATTTTTTTTGCTGATTGAAGGAATAAATGTGTTGATTAGAAATCAACCATTAATCATCTGAACAAGCTTCAGTCGGCTACTGATACCGATTTTCGTGTAGATTCTATGCGTGTGGTCTTTTACGGTCTGAAGGCTTATAAACAAGGTATCAGCTATTTGTTGGTTTGTTTTGCCTTGGCACATTTGTTCAATAATTTCCTTTTCACGTTTTGTAATCTGATATTTTTCGAATAACAGTTTCTTTTTTTGCTCATTGGGGTACTCGGCGTAAACAGGTATAAATGCAATATCCGCCTTGCTGTACAAATACAATAGTGGAGCAAAATTTGAAAGAAAATAGACTAATACCAAGGGAATAAGAATCCATGGCAAGGATTCGATAAACATAAAAAACAGTACAGTTCCCCTTGTAAAACTTCCTAGAACCAGAAAGGCCGTGAATCTTTTCGTAATTTTCGTCTTTGCACTGTTTTTCTTTTTAGATTGGTATAACACCGTTCCGGCGAACAATAGCATGTATGAGAACTCCAAGGCGGTCATTATACCGATTTGAATATAAACGAACCATTCGGGCTGTAACTTGGTATCGATATCAATAAGAAAATAGAGACATCCAGTCAAAAAGAACAACAATATCAGTAAGCCAAGGTGTATGTATAACTCCTTAATCTTGGTCTTTACTTCAACCAAGGAATATCCCATTTTAATAAGCATAACCCAAGAAACAATGAGAAAAGGAGCGCTCAATGCCGGTAAGAAGTTCATGAGTATCTTAACGACCCCCAAATCGGAATCAATTGCTGGCAGTAGGCTGTGGATCAAAATCTGCGTCAGAATGCCATAAATTGCGAAAGCGAAAAATGTAATTAGGTAATAAAAATAATTCCTGTGGAATTCTGCGTTGTATGTGTTGGTAAGCCTGTGCCCAATCAATAGACTTGCAACGGCAATTGCCAAGCAGAAAATGAATAGAACGATAAAGGTTAGACTGGTCAATTAACTAAGTTTTGTTGGCTAAAAGTATAAAAATGTTGACCATACCGACGCCTACCTAAGTAGTGAATTTAAAAACACTACTAAAGTTGGCGTATTCTTTTGTAATCTCAGTTTACATTTACATCACGGTATTTCAGAATTTAAAACCACAGTCAATGGAACTCATAAAAGAAGAACGGAAACCTATTGCAACCCTATCAGGAAGTTATCGATATGCTTGGCAGCAAATTTGGAAATATTTTCTGTACTTACTTCTTATCGCGATTGTCGTAGGAGTTGCGGAGAGCCCGACATCCATTTTAAAGAAAACCGAATCAATAGACGAATCGGCTACGGTTGTTGTGCTACAACTTCTTTCTGCAGCTTATATGTTATTGTTTCTACCTGTAATTGAATATGGAAGTGATTTACTACACCTTCGTGCAATTCGAAATGAAAAACTAGACATCGTCGAAATTTTTGATGGTTTTAAAAAAAATTACCTTAATATAATTCTTGCAAATCTACTCACCTTCGCCCTTATCGGCTTTGGTCTGGTTTTTCTTTTAGTACCGGGTATTATTGTGGCTTGTAGGCTGGTATTTGTTTCTTTTTTGGTTATGGATAAAAATATGGAACCCATAGCAGCTGTCGAGAAAAGCTGGGAAATGACCAAAGGCCAAGGGTGGCGTATATTTGGAATGGCCCTGCTCGCAATTCCTGTATTTATTGCAGGCCTACTCTTTTTTATAGTAGGTGCCATCATTTCGGTTATCTTGATTTCTATGGCTTTTGCCGCCCTCTACCATGCAATCGATTTGGAATTGAACGACGATTTGGAGGAGAACTTGTCACCACAGGACGAAACATCATAGTTTATCCATTGAAAGGAGTATGGGTCTTAGGTAGAATAAAGGGGGCTATTCCTTTCCCTCGTCTGTATTCTCGGAATTTGCTTCCGCTACTTCTTCGTCTTCCTCAACCTCTTTGTTTAGGTTGTTTTCCATAATGTTTAGCTTCTTTAGCTTGGCTTTCCATGTGGTTAGGGCATCTTTATGGTTTTCTACCTTTTTGATTACCTCTTGCACCATGGGGTTGTCTTCCGAAGCATTGGAGAAAAACTGTAGGTTGGTTTCCAATTGACGGACCTCATTTTTACTCTCATCGATTTTTTTACGAATAAAATTACGTTCTTTTGAAATGGCGTAGGCATCATCATTATTGGCCAATCGTTGAATTTTATTGCCATATTTTAAAAGTTCAGACTCTTGTCTACTGATTTTCAGCTTTTTGAAAATGGCATCTAAAATCTTATCGAACTTTTGGTTGATGTGCTTTTTATTAAAAGGCACCCTGCCATATGAGCGCCATGTTTCAATAAAAGTTTTAAGGGTCGCCAAATCTTTTTCGCGATTTCCGGATAATTCGAAAGCCTTCAATTTTTCAAGACAAGCGACTTTTTGCTCGAGATTTTCTTCTTCCTCTTTATGCCCTTTGTTTTTAAGAGCATGTAAGCGATCAAAATAATGATTGCAGGCATTCTTGAATTCTTTCCAGATTTTATCCGAATATTTTCTAGGAACGTGCCCAATTTTCTTCCATTCGCTCTGTATGCGCTTCATCTCGGAAGTGGCCATATCCCATTCCTCGCTATTCTCCAGTTCATGGGCCAACTTGATCAGCGCCCGTTTTTTATCTAGGTTGTCATGCTGTTCTTTTTTTAGATTTTTGTAATAGGCATTCTTACTTTGATTAAAGCGGCGTGTGGCTTGTTTAAATGCCGTCCATGTTGGTCCATTATCTTTTTGGGGAATTCTTCCTGCATTGAAAAAAGTTTCGCGCAACTCTTGAACCTGTTTAATCTGTTGTTGTAAGCCTTTGTGATTGTCGGAAACATCTTCGGCTATCGCATTGATTTTGTTAATCAGTTCTTTTTTATGCTCCAAATTCCGCTCGAACTGTTTTTCAAGTTCTTTATAATGATCTTGGCGTCTTTGGTGCAGAATTTTTGTAGCATTGCTGAACCGCTCCCATATCTCTTCCCGATGTTCTTTATCAACTGGGCCGATATCTTCCTTCCAGATTTTGTGCAGTGTCTGCAATTCGCGGAAAGCCACTGATAGATCTTCATGTTGTGACAATTCCTCGGCACGTTCGGCCAATTTCTTTTTCTCTTCTAGATTGTGTTTAAAATCAAGATCACGGAGCTCTCGGTTAAGATGTAGAAAGTCATAAAATATTTCAACGTGATGGTGGTAAGTTTTCCAAACATTATTGTAATGGGCACTGGGGACCGGACCCGCATGACGCCATTGCTCTTGAATATCTTTAAAGTTTTTATAGGTGGTATTCATGTCTTCTTCAATACTCACCAAGCTCTTTAACGACTCAATAAGCGCCAATCGCTTTGATAGGTTATCTTTATGGCTTTTCTCAAGGTTTTTGTAGTGCTGGTTGCGCTTTTCACGGTAATCGGCATATACCTCCTTAAATTGTCTTTTGGCCACTGAATTATACCGAAAGTCAATTTCATTACCGCCATTGGCAATGAACTCTTCCTTTTTTCCCTCTAAAAACTCTTGAAATTTTTGATCGAATTCATATTTTATGCCGTCGACATGGGTTTTGATGGCCTGTACTTTCTCGTTACGTACCAATCGCTGTAGTTCTCCGACCAAATTTTCCATTGACATGGCATGATAGTCTAAAATTGGTATACGGTGCCGATGATGATTATCGGCATCTTCAGCATCTTCGGCATTTGATTCGTCAATTTCGTCAAGAACGTCTTCTTCCTTTTTTTGAGGCGGCACTTCCGATTTTTCCGTCACCGCTGTTGTTTTTTCTTTGGAGGTAGCTACCGGTGCGGCTTTTTCAGCTGAATTCGCAGCTATTTCAGAGGTTGCGGGTTCGACAGCCTCAATTTCATCAAGAACATTTTCTTCCTTTTTTTGAGGCGGCACTTCCGATTTTTCCGCCCCCGCTATTGGTTCTTCTTTTGGGCTAGTTACCGGGTCTATTTTTTCTTCCGATTTCGTAGCGATTTCCGAGGTCGCGGGTTTCGGAGCCTCAATTTCAGTATGTATATCTTCCTTTATTTCCGTCACTTTGGAATCTAAAGGCGCATCATCACGTACAGCTTCTTTTTCCGGTGTTGTAGCTTCTT
>CBDULZ010000114.1:0-15018 GCA_965368185.1 uncultured Kriegella sp. | reverse complement strand
TCGAACCCGCGACCCCCTGCGTGACAGGCAGGTATTCTAACCAACTGAACTACCGAACCGTGGCGTTTAGCGTGTGCAAATATACGTTGCTAATTGAATTCCACAAACATTTTTTTTTAAAATTTCACATTCACATCAAACAAATTTCTGGCGCTCTACCATAAAGGTGTTCAACACCCTATGAAAATGGGCTTTGACATCAATATCGACATATTTGATCTTATACTTGGCGCATTTTAATTTTAAAGTCTCGATTTGATTCTCAATGCTCTTTTCGTATGCATCTTTGACCGCATCGGAATATAGATCGATATGCTCGCCTGTTTCAACGTCAAAAAAGCGCTTGGGGGCATGGTCGAAATTAAAATGTAGCTCGGTATCTTTATCGAGTACATGAAAGAGCACAACTTCGTGCTTGTTATATTTCAAATGACGAAGTGCATCAAACAGTTTTCCGTCTTCAATATTGGCCTGAAACATATCGGTAAACAGAAAAATAAGACTGCGCCGTTTTATTTTCTCCGCTATTTGGTGCAGATAGGTGTAGGTTTCCGTTTGCTTTGCGGGATTCGTGTCCAAACTTAGCTCGCTTAATTTTGCCAACACCATCTGTCGGTGTCGTTCGCTTCCCTTTTCAGGCGAATAATGATGGTAGCCATCGGAATAAACGCTAAGCCCGACTGCATCGCGCTGCCTCTTGAGCACATTCATCAATGCGGCAATGGCCAATACACTAAAACCGATCTTATTTAGGTTGTCGATAGCTAAATTCTTTATCTGTGGATAATACATCGAAGCTGAATTATCCAAAATCATATGACACCTTAAATTCGTTTCCTCCTCATATCTTTTGGTATAGAGCTTGTCGGTCTTGGCATAGAGCTTCCAGTCGATATGCTTGGTACTTTCGCCATTATTGTAAATCTTATGTTCGGCGAATTCCGCAGAGAATCCGTGAAACGGGCTTTTATGAATACCGCTGATAAATCCTTCGACCACTTGGTTTGCCAAAAGTTCGAGATTTTGAAAAAGGGGAGCTTTATTTAATTCAGATTGGAGGTTCATACGAACAAAGATAGGAAAGTTGTGAGGGCAAAGTAAAGAATTTAAATACCACCTCTAAATCGTATCAAAGTACAATCATTTGCATCTACCGTTCAAAAGCTACAAATTAAAAAATCCCGCGCAATGCGGGATTTTTTACACTATTTATAGTATTCTACATATTCTTTTTATTGAAAACAGTCTTTTCTTCTATAAGGCTGCATCGATAGCATCGGTATATACCTTTTTAGGAGATACGCCAACTTGTCTATTTACGATTTCACCATCTTTAAAGACTAAAACCGTAGGAATATTGCGAACTCCGTATTTGGCGGCAAATTCTTGATTTGCATCAACATCAACCTTGCCAACTACAGCCTTACCTTCATATTCACTGCTTACCTCATCGATGATGGGACCCACCATTCTACAAGGCCCGCACCAAGCAGCCCAAAAATCAACTACAACGGGTTTATCACTTTGTAAAACTACTTTATCAAAAGTAGCATCTGTTATTTCTAATGCCATCTTAATTTCTTTTATTGATTACGCAAATTTAGTCAAATATACTGCTACTTCCTTACGAACGCAAAATTCGTTTTGTCTATGATACTATCACCTTAATTTATATATCAGCGCAGGCATGATTTCTGTTGGCCATTAAGCCCTTCCCTAACACCAGAATTATTTTTCTTTGATAATTTGGAAGGTTCAATTCAACTTGTAATGTACATCATTCTCACTTAGTTGATTCAGCAATTCACTTGAAATCTGAACTTTCTGCTTTCTGCTCGACAAATTTACCTTTATCTCCTCTTCCATCTCGTAAATTACGAAATTCAAGGTATGATTGCCTTTATGAGAAACCAATGTGTCTTTCAAGGCGTAAATATTCTTTTCCGCCAACTCGTCGATATTTAGTTTTATCGTCAACTTTTTCGCATAGGTTTCCATTACTTCCTGCAACAACATAAAACTATTGAACTGCAACCTGGGATCGCCTTTTTTCCCAGTATCCCTGTTCATCCAACCTTCGCGTACAAAAACTTTAACATAGGCAAATGAATTGATCATAAGAAAATGGCGAAACTTCAGGTATTCTTCTCCAAAGATGCGAAACTCATACGAATCCGAATAATCTTCCATGGTAAACAAAGCCCATCCTTTTCCATTTTTCGAGGTGCGGTGTTGCACATCGGTAATAACCCCTGCAAATGAAAGTTCACGATTTACGACATTTTCCAAGTTGTTCAGGACGGCGAGGGAAGCATTGCAGAACGCTTTGATTTCCGTTTTAAAATCATCAAGAGGATGACCGGAAATATAAATGCCTACAACCTCTTTCTCTCGACGTAATTTCTCCATCGTACCCCATTCGTCGCAGGGCGGAACCTCAGGTTCGGGAATTTGTACTTCACTGGAATCACCAAAAAGGCTTACCTGTGCCGAATTCTCATTTTCTTGAAACTTTGCGCCATATTTAATGACTTTTTCCAAAAATGTAATTCCATCACCCTCGTCATGAAAATATTGTGCGCGATGTGCCGTTCCGAAAGAATCAAAGCCACCTGCTACCGCCAAGTTCTCAAAGGCTTTTTTATTGGATGCCCGTAAATCAATCCGCTTTGCCATATCGAAAACCGACTTGAACGGACCATCTTTTTTTCTATTCTCCACAATGGTTTCAACTGCACCTCGACCCACACCTTTGATCGCACCCATTCCAAAACGGACGGCACCGGCATCGTTCACCGCGAATTTGTAATACGATTCATTGACATCAGGCCCAAGAACATCAAGGCCCATACGCTTACATTCTTCCATAAAGAAAGTAACTTGCTTAATGTCGTTCATGTTGTTCGAAAGAACTGCGGCCATATATTCCGCCGGATAATGTGCTTTACAATAGGCGGTTTGGTAGGCGATCCAAGCGTAACAAGTGGAGTGCGATTTATTAAAGGCGTAGGCCGCGAATGCTTCCCAATCTTTCCAGATTTTCTCCAGTTTATCTGCCGCATGCCCCTTTGCCGAAGCCTGTTCGATAAACTTGGGCTTCATTTTATCAAGCACATGCTTCTGCTTTTTACCCATGGCCTTACGCAAAACATCGGCTTCACCTTTGGTAAAGTCGGCCAATTTTTGCGATAGCAACATCACCTGTTCTTGATATACCGTAATTCCATAGGTTTCAGCCAAGTACTCTTCGCAGGCATCAAGGTCATAGACAATCTCTTCCGTTCCGTGTTTACGGGCGACGAAACTCGGTATGTATTCCATTGGTCCCGGGCGGTACAGGGCGTTCATGGCAATAAGATCCGCGAAAACCGTCGGTTTCAACGACCGCATGTGTTTCTGCATACCGGGTGATTCATATTGGAACACCCCGACCGTTTCACCTCGTTGAAACAGTTCGTAAGTTTTTTCGTCGTCGAGCGGAAAACTCTCGGGATCCAGCTCAACGCCATGCTTCGCTTTTACTATTTTGACGGTATCCTTGATCAAGGTCAGTGTTTTCAATCCCAAGAAATCCATCTTTAACAAACCTGCACTTTCGACCACCGAATTATCGAATTGAGTACAATACATGTCGGAATCCTTTGCAAGTGCCACCGGTACGAATTTCGTAATATCATCGGGTGTAATAATCACGCCACAGGCATGAATGCCCGTGTTACGAACAGAACCTTCTAAAATATAGGCTTGGTTGAGGGTTTCAGACTCTAGGCCTTCACCTTCAGATATATTCAGAAGTTCATTTATCTTTTCAAGCTCGTCGCCATTGAACTTGCTTTTTAATATTTTTTCATCGACCCCGATTATCTTTTTTAGCTTGGACATATTCGGAATCAACTTCGCCATACGGTCGGCATCACCCAAAGGTAGGTCCAAAGCCCGTGCCGTATCACGAATAGATGATTTGGCAGCCATCGTACCATAGGTAATAATCTGCGCCACCTGATTTGAACCGTACTTATCGATTACATAGTCCATTACCCTACCGCGACCTTCATCATCAAAGTCAATATCGATATCGGGCATACTCACGCGATCCGGATTCAAGAAACGCTCAAAAAGCAAGTCGTACTTAATCGGATCTAAATTGGTAATCCATAAACAATAGGCCACTGCAGAACCTGCTGCGGACCCACGGCCTGGACCCACCGAAACATCCATTTTTCGGGCTGCCCTAATAAAATCTTCAACAATCAAGAAATAGCCAGGATAACCCGTATTCTCGATTACCTTTAGCTCAAAATCCAATCGCTCATCGATTTCCGGCGTAATATCCCCATATCTTTTTTTCGCGCCTTCATAGGTGATGTGACGCAAGTATTTGTTCTCGCCGCGTTTGCCACCATCCAACTTATCTTCCTCGAACTGAAATTCTTCCGGGATATCAAATGCAGGCAACAGTACATCCCGTGCCAAGGTAAAGGTCTCTACCTTGTCGACGATTTCCTGAATATTGGTAATGGCCTCCGGAATATCTTTAAATAACTCCTTCATCTCCTCTGAAGACTTAAAGTAGTATTCCTGATTCGGCAATCCATAGCGATATCCGCGACCGCGACCTATTGGTGTGGACTGTTTTTCCCCATCCTTAACACACAAAAGAATATCATGTGCGTGCGCATTTTCCTTATTGACATAGTAGGTATTGTTGGTCGCGACAAGTTTTACATTATGTTTTTCGGCAAACTGAATCAAGACTTGGTTCACACGGTCTTCATCTTCTTGTCCGTGTCGCATGATCTCGATATATAAATCGTCACCAAAGGTCTCTTTCCACCAAAGAAGCGCTTCTTCAGCCTGATTTTCACCAACGTTGAGCACTTTACTGGGCACCTCTCCATATAAATTACCCGTAAGCACGATGATATCTTCTTTGTATTGTTCTACTATTTTTTTATCGATACGTGGCACGTAATATTTACCGTCTACGAACGCAATGGATGACATTTTCGCCAAGTTCAAATAGCCCCTTTTACTTTTGGCAAGCATCACTATTTGGTAACCGTTATCCTTTTGCGATTTGTTGGAATGATCCTCACAGACCTGAAACTCACAACCAATGATAGGGGTGATTTCCAATTCGGGTTCTGGCAACTCGTTTAATGGCTCTTGACCTTCTTGGAGTGTTCCGTTTTGGGTGGCCTCATACCGTTTTTGGCAATCCTTGTTTCGCGATACAACACCTTTATTGTGATTAATCACGCCATTTACAAAATGAAAGGCTCCCATCATATTCGCATGGTCGGTGATTGCTACGGCAGGCATTTTAGCTTTTGCTGTTGCAGCAATCAAGTCGGCCACACCAATGGTAGATTGAAGAATCGAAAATTGCGTATGGTTATGTAAATGGGCGAAACCTACCGATTCGAGCGTTGCCAAGTTTTCCTTTATCTCCTCATGTGAAGCGCCACCCGTATCCTTTTCCCAAAGTGCATCAGCAATCTTTTTCGATGCTTTCTTGAGGTTGATGTGCTTTAGACCAATAAGCTGTATTTCTTGCGGATTGATTTCCGAGAAATTCTTGAAATAATCGGGCCGAACATCCAATTCTTCAATCGTATACTGTTGCTTACGAATCAATTCAAGGAAACAACGGGTTGTTGCTTCTACATCTGCAGTAGCATTATGCGCTTCCCCAAAAGGTTCGCCGAATAAAT
The DNA here is from genome assembly GCA_965368185.1 of uncultured Kriegella sp. Lineage (GTDB taxonomy): Bacteria > Bacteroidota > Bacteroidia > Flavobacteriales > Flavobacteriaceae > Kriegella. Next base: position 9,304 of record CBDULZ010000114.1, on the reverse strand, counting down.
ATTCATGTAATTCGGTCAACGTGGGAAGCTTGAACTTGCCACCTCGCCCCCCGGGAATTTGACACAACTGTGCCGTATGCTCCGTACATGTATCTAAAACAGGAAGCCCCTGCAACGGGTTTTCGACACCCAAGCGATGAAACTCGGCCCCCATGATGTTCACATCAAAGCCAACATTCTGCCCAACGATAAACTTTGTTTTCGACATGGCAATAGTAAACTTCTCTAGAACCTCTGATAACGAAACCCCTTGCTGTTCGGCCAATTCGGTAGAAATCCCATGAATCTGTTCTGCATCAAAAGGTATATTGAAGCCATCTGGGCGCACCAGATAATCTTGATGTTCGACACACCTTCCCATTTCATCATGCAGCTGCCAAGCTATTTGAATACATCGTGGCCAATTATCGGTATCGGTAATAGGAGCATTCCAGTTTTTGGGCAGACCAGTAGTCTCGGTATCAAAGATCAGGTACATATATGGTGTTTTTCCGAATAAAATTGTAGCCTATAAAAGTACTTAAATAGTCGGCGCTTTTAAAAGGTAGTTTTTAGGAGTTATTAACGGATCATGTTTTTTCCCATTCTCAATATAATACCTAAATTGAGCATCGAAAAAAACTAAAAATGACAAAAAAAATATACCTCCCTAGAATTTGCTTTCCTATTTGCCTTTTTTTACTTCTAGCTTCCCTCAGCTCTTATGGTCAAAAGAGTTCACAAAGCACTCCTAATTTCGTGATTATTTTCGCTGACGACCTTGGCTATGGGGATCTTGGCGTCTATGGCCACCCTACCATTCGAACACCTCATTTGGACCGAATGGCCTACGAAGGCCAAAAATGGACCAATTTTTACGTTGGTGCCAGTGTTTGCACCCCCAGCAGAGCCGCTTTATTAACAGGAAGACTTCCTATTCGAAGCGGCATGAGCAGTGCCAAATCAAGAGTATTGTTCCCCAATAGCAAAAACGGATTACCAGCAAATGAAATCACCTTGGCCGAACAATTGAAAAAGGTGGGTTACAATACCGCCTGTATTGGAAAATGGCACTTGGGACACAAAGAGCAATTTTTGCCCACAAACAATGGCTTTGACTATTATTTTGGTATTCCGTATTCCAATGACATGGATCACGTAGGCAAAGGCAACTATAAAGAATTGGCTAAAGAAGGCCAAAAGGCCATACTAAAGGAAGATTACAATGTGCCGCTCCTAAGAAACACAGAAGTCATTGAGCGGCCTGCCAATCAAAACACAATTACGAAAAGGTATTCCGAGGAAGCTGTTTCTTTTATAAAAGCGAACAAAGACCAACCTTTCTTCGTATATCTCGCCCATAATCTACCTCATATACCCCTTTTTGCTTCCAACGATTTTTTAGGAAAGAGCAAACGCGGACTCTACGGTGATGTATTGGAAGAAATCGATAACGGTGTCGGTAAAATCATCGCAGCCTTAAAAGAGGAGGGTTTGGCAGAAAACACCATTGTGGTCTTTACTTCCGATAACGGCCCTTGGCTTCCGTTCAAGACGCATGGAGGTAGTGCCGGACTCTTACGGGCGGGCAAAGGAAGCACGTGGGAAGGTGGCATGCGCGAGCCCGGTATTTTTTGGGGTCCCGGAAAAATAAAACCGGGAGTAATCAGCGAATTAGGCTCGACCATGGATTTGTTCACCACCTTTAGCACTATGGCAGGAGTACCCATACCTAATGATCGTGTAGTCGATGGCATCGACCTTAGCACAACCCTTCTTAAACACGGCACTAGTCCTCGCAAAAGCATACTCTATTATCGTGAAAACGAATTGTACGCCGTGCGGCTGGGTGACTATAAAGCCCATTTCATTACCAAAGGGGTATATGGGCAGTTTGGAGAAAAGGAAATGCACAACCCTCCCATTTTATACAACCTGAGCGAAGACCCTTCCGAGCAATTCGATATTGCTGATGATCACCCGGAAGTTATCGCAAAAATCAACGAACTCGTCACGGAACATAAATCCAAATTAATAAAGGGTAAAGACATGCTGGCCGAACGGGAGTAGTAAAAGAATACCCACAAAACCGTCTTTACTTCTTGGTTCGACACCCAAGAATATCACTTAAGTGCCTTTTATTCAACAATTCTAACAAACCTATTGTCCATTTCAAGAAATGGAGTATCTTTGCCGTCCTTAAAAAGGACAAAAGAATTAATAACAGGGGTCGGGCACCCCACAAATTAATGTGATATGCCAGTTAAAATTAGATTACAGAGACACGGGAAAAAAGGAAAACCATTCTATTGGGTAGTAGCAGCGGATTCGCGCTCGAAAAGAGATGGAAAATTTTTGGAAAAATTGGGCATCTACAACCCAAACACCAACCCCGCAACTATAGAACTTAATGTTGATCACTCCGTACAATGGTTACAGAACGGTGCACAGCCAACCGATACTGCAAGAGCTATTTTATCGTATAAAGGTGTTTTATTAAAGCACCACTTATTAGGAGGTGTTCGTAAAGGAGCTTTGACCGAAGAACAAGTCGAAGAAAAATTCAATGCATGGTTAGAGGAAAAAGGGCAAGCTATAGCCAATAAAATCGGCGGATTGGACAAAGAAAAATCCGATGCCAGAGCTGCGGCATTAAAAGCTGAAAAAGCTGTAAATGAAAAACGTGCACAAGCTGCCGCAGAAGCAGAAGCTCCGGAAGAAACTGAGGCCGAGCCTACAGAAGAAGCTGTCGTAGAGACCGAAGCCGCTGCCGCTCCGGAAGCCGAAGTTAAGGAGGAAGCTGTTGCCGAAGCCGAATCAAAAGATAAAGATTCTGCCAAAGAAGAATAAAATAGGTCTGAAACGATGCAGAAGTCAGATTGTTTCTACCTCGGGAAAATCGTTTCAAAATATAGTTTTAAGGGCGAAGTTCTAGTAAAACTAGACGCTGACGAACCTGAAATATACGAAAACATGGAATCAGTTTTTGTTTCAATGCGAAACAATCTGGTTCCATTTTTTATTGACAACTGTCGGTTACACAAATCGGCACTTTTACGCATCGATTTCGAAGAAGTTAAAGATGAAGCAGCGGCAGACCAAATTATGGGTGCCGAACTTTACCTGCCCTTGACCGCCCTTCCAAAACTGGAAGGCAACAAATTCTACTTTCACGAAATCATCGGTTTTACTGTAATTGACGATGTTTACGGCGATATCGGCAGTATAACCGGAGTAAACGACACTACCTCCCAAGCTCTTTTCGAGGTAGAAAAAGATGGCAAACAACTATTGATTCCTGTAACGGATGAAATTATTACCAAAGTAGATCGGGCAACAAAAACAATTTTTGTGACCACCCCTGAGGGACTCGTCGACCTTTACTTGGGATAAAATCGACAAAGCATTATGACAACGCTTTTCGACAATACTCCAAACATTTTTGAACTTCCGCTACAGCATTTGAACCCTCGGGAATATCGTATTCCAATTCTACGGTTGCCGGAAATTTATAGTTGTTATCACGAATAGTTTGAAGTGCTTTCACGATCGGGGTATCTCCCGATCCCCATACCACGTTTTCTTTTCCATGCTCAGGTGTTTGCCGGTCTTTTAAGTGCATGCTTTTAATCCGGTCGTGCTTTGCTTTGATAATGGCCAAAGGCTCCGAATTCCCTGCAGCGACGTAGTGCCCTAAATCTAAATTCAACATATTATATTTTGACTGCTCCAAGGCCGTGTCCCACAAGGTAGGCGTCTGCTGTTCGTGACCATGGTAACCAATGTAAATTCCATGCTTTTTGGCCAGGGCGCCCAATCTTTTGGTCAGCGCATCATCACTGGGATGTTCTACCGTAACATGGCTTGCTCCCAACGCCTTCCCTGCTCTCATGCCCCAATCAATATCAGTATCGGAATTTTTCTTCCCAAAGGTGTTCCCCGGCTTAAATGCATATATTCGTACTCCGGCATCATTATACATTTTTCTGAGCTCGGTAAATTTATCCATAGAGACGGTCTTCCGCCATAAGGCAACCTGCTCATTGTAATCTGCCATTTGGGCTTCGAGTTCCGAAAATTCTTTACCCTCGTCTTCGGTCAATTTTCCAGCCCTTTTTTTCCGGACCAGTCCATAAAATGTACTTCGATCAACAGGGTTTTCAGGTCTCCCCGCAAACGTTTCAACAGGGGTTCCCATTAATTCAATGGCACTGATACCACTGTCAAGTACGTATTTTAAAGTTGCTTCCGCACTTTGATCGGGCATACTTCTAAACGAATAGGTTATAACCCCAATTTGCACTCCATTGATCAAGGAGTTCGGTTTATTAAACGATTTCAATATAGACGGAGCTCCAAAAAGGGAAGGCCCTACCAAAGTGGTACTTGCCATCAAGGTGGCAGATGACCCCATAAATTTTCGTCTAGTAATTTTTTTATCCTTCATACGTAACGTGCTTATGTTTCCAATCAAATTAGAACAACAATTTAAGAATTTTACTGAAGCTAGGTCAAAGTTTTTTAGTTTTATCATTGTTGGTTACACCCTACTTTCGCTACTTTTGACTGAAGATGAGGCTTCCCTTTTTCAAGAACGTCTTTTTTTGTCATCAATACATCTAAAAGGAATTAAAAATGTACCGGTTCTTACTTTACTTATTTGCGTTTATAATCTTCCTTTCCTGTAAATCAAAAACGGAAAATGCGAGTCTAAAGGCAGAACGTCCTCCTAATATCATTCTTATATTCACCGATGATCAGGGCTATCAAGATATCGGGGTTTTCGGCTCTCCGAACATTCTGACACCCAACGTGGATCAAATGGCGAAAGATGGCATCAAATTGACAAACTATTATTCAGCACAGCCCATTTGCTCGGCTTCGAGGGCCGGTATTTTAACTGGATGCTACCCCAATCGAATCGGAATACACAATGCATTGGGCCCTGGCAGTCCTGTTGGCATCAACGCTTCAGAGACCACACTGGCCGAAATGCTAAAGGCCCACGGCTATAAAACTGCCATTTATGGAAAATGGCATTTGGGCGATGACCAGAAATTCTTACCTACGCGACACGGATTCGACGAATGGTTCGGTATCCCCTATTCCAATGATATGTGGCCACACCATCCTTGGCAAGGAACGGTATTCAATTTCCCCCCTCTCCCTCTCTACGAAAATGAAATTGTGATCGACACCCTTGAAGACCAATCGGAGCTTACAACCCAGCTTACAGAAAAAAGTATCGATTTTATAAACCGCAATAAAGACAACCCTTTCTTTCTATTTGTCCCCCATCCGCAGCCGCACGTACCTCTTTTTGTTTCTAACAAGTTTAAGGGGAAATCGGAACGTGGGCTCTATGGCGATGTCATTATGGAAATCGATTGGTCGGTCGGGCAAATTGTCGAGGCTTTAAAAAAGAACGGATTAGAAGATAATACCATGATTATCTTCACTTCCGATAACGGACCATGGTTGGCCTACGGTAACCATGCCGGAAGCGCCCTGCCCCTTCGTGAGGGCAAAGGAACTGCTTGGGAAGGAGCCCAACGCGAACCTTTCGTTATGAAATATCCGAGTAAACTCTCCGCGAACCGCACTTTAGACACCCCGATTATGGCCATCGACCTTTTGCCCACAATCGCAGAGGTCACCGGAGCGAGTCTCCCAGACCAAACCATCGATGGTGTGAGTGCATGGAACGTATTGACAGGAGAAAGTACAGAAAGCCCCCAGGAAGCCTATTTCTTTTATTATCGGGTAAACGAGCTTATGGGGGTCCGTTACGGAAAATGGAAGTTATATTTCCCCCATCGGTACCGTACCATGAATGGTCAAGAACCTGGAAAGGATGGGCTACCTGGAGAATACCGAATGATCGACATGAAAGAAATTGAACTGTATGACGTCATCCAAGATGTTTCCGAAACCAAAAATGTTGCCGCCGAGCATCCTGAGGTTGTTGAAAAAATTAAGGGTCTTGCCGACGGAATACGCGCTAGATTAGGCGACTCGCTGACAGAAGTTGTGGGATCGGAAAATAGGAAACCGGGTAAAGTAGATTAAATTCCGATTTTAGAATTATTTGCATTCATGAAAAACAACTTTCGTTTTAAACAGTTCAGCCTCGATCAAGACCGCTGCGCCATGAAAGTGGGTACCGATGGAGTTTTGTTGGGTGCCTGGGCCTCTTTGGAAAAATCTCCCGAGAATATCTTGGATATTGGGGCAGGTACAGGTCTTATTTCCCTTATGTTGGCACAGCGCAGCCAAACGGAAACCATCGATGCCATAGAGCTCGATGATAATGCCTACGAGCAGTGTACCGAAAATTTTGAATCTTCCCCTTGGGGAGACCGATTGTTTTGCTATCATGCCAGTTTAGATGAGTTTGTAGACGAGTGGGAAGACACCTATGATTTAATTGTTTCCAATCCTCCCTTTTATTCAGAGGTTGTTTCAAGTGGAGATAAATCCCGAGATCAGGCGCGCCAGAGTCAATCGCTTCCTTTTGACCAACTTTTAGAAGGAGTTTCACGACTTCTTTCCCCAAAAGGAACTTTCGCTACCATTATTCCTTTTAGACAAGAGGAAGCATTTCTTCAAATTGCTGCCGGTTGCAACCTTTTTCCACAACGTATTACCCGAGTAAAAGGAAACCCCACCTCTGGAACCAAGCGTAGTTTAATGGAGTTCGTATTCAATGCAACGGATGTTAAAATCAAGGCACTCACCATTGAAATAAGGCGTCATGAATACACTAAAGACTACATTGAATTGACCAAAGATTTTTATTTAAAAATGTAACATGGGGGCATTGGTCTGTTATATTTCTTTAATTATCTTTGATTGAAAACATTCCATTATGAAGCCCGACTTGTTTGAAGCGCCCGACTATTTCAATCTCGATGATCTTTTATCGGAAGAACATAGATTAGTACGTGACGCTGCCCGACAATGGGTCAAGCGTGACATTTCACCCATTATCGAGTCGTATGCCCAAAAGGCGGAGTTTCCTAAACAGATTTTGAGTGGATTGGCTGAAATTGGCGCATTCGGACCTTATATTCCGGAAACCTATGGCGGAGCTGGATTAGATCAAATAAGTTACGGACTTATCATGCAGGAAATCGAACGTGGCGATAGTGGTGTGCGCTCGACTGCATCAGTACAATCTTCTCTTGTAATGTACCCCATTTACACCTATGGTTCCGAGGAGCAACGAAAAAAATATCTCCCCAAATTAGCGACAGGAGAACTTATGGGCTGTTTCGGTTTGACAGAACCCAATCACGGATCGAATCCCAGCGGTATGGAAACTAAGTTTAAGGATGCGGGCGACCATTATCTTTTAAATGGAGCCAAACTTTGGATCTCGAACTCGCCTTTTGCCGATATCGCCATAGTTTGGGCCAAAAATGAAGAAGGACGCATACACGGACTTATCGTAGAACGCGGCATGAAAGGACTTTCAACCCCTGAAACGCATAACAAATGGTCGTTGCGCGCATCCGCCACAGGAGAGCTTATTTTCGATAACGTTAAAGTACCTAAGGAAAATCTGTTGCCGGGAAAAAGTGGCTTGGGCGCACCGCTCGGTTGTCTCGATTCCGCTCGATATGGTATTGCCTGGGGCGCCATCGGTGCCGCTATGGATTGTTACGATACGGCACTCAGATATGCGAAGGAGCGCATTCAATTCGGAAAACCCATCGCGGCATTTCAATTGCAACAAAAGAAACTGGCCGAAATGATAACCGAAATTACGAAGGCCCAATTACTGGTTTATCGATTAGGGCAATTAAAAAACGAAGGTAAAGCAACCACCCAACAGATTTCCATGGCCAAGCGAAACAATGTTGATATGGCACTAAAAATAGCCCGGGAGGCGCGACAGGTTTTAGGAGCCATGGGCATAACTGGTGACTATTCGATTATGCGACATATGATGAACCTTGAAAGTGTAATTACCTATGAAGGCACACACGATATTCATCTACTTATTACTGGAGCCGATATAACCGGGATAGCTGCTTTTCAGTAAAGAATAGTATTTTGGAGGTGTTATCGCAACCCGTAAAGTACCTTGAAATATTTTGGTGTTTTCCTCTTTGCCCTTCTCGTGACCTGCAAGACAGATAAAAAAGTCGATGCGGTACTGGCTGTGGTCGAAAAATATAATATAGAGGATATGACTTTAGAGCCTGGTGGCGGAGAATACCCCGTACAAAACCAATTTTGGCGGAGCAGCGGCGTATATTTGACCTTAAAATCATACTCGAGGTACAACCAATAAATTACAAACCACACAATTTATCTCGAAGATCAAAGCGTTATATAGATCGCATATATTCCAAAAACAATTCGTCATCGGCAATATTGGGCTCATCGACAAAGGTAAGCTCTAAAATATTCTGCTTGACCACATAAGTATATTGCTGTCCGTTTTTAAGGGTAATGACATTGCCTTTAAGGGTAAAGGTTCCTTCGGCATTGGTCAGAAATTGATTTTCCTCTAAATTTTCAACGCTAAGATTATTGCCCTCAAAAGCTATCTTATGTCCACTAAAATCAGGGTTATCGCCGAAAGCGCAATAACACGAGACATTCATCAGAGTCCAATTCCCTTCCAAGCCCTTATGCTCATCAAGCCCAACATCATTATCTTTGGCGCATGAGACCATCAAAACGACCGTCAAAAGTAGTACCACCGTTTGTTTCATTCTCTGTCTTTTATTGAAAGATGCATACCTAGCTAGCTACTTGGTTGTGTTCAAGGTAGTTCGACAACTACCAAAAATCATTAGAATTTCTGGAATTACTAAATCGTCAAAAAACAAAAAACCGACTTTTCACAACTTAAATTAGCACCCTCACATCATTATATTGTCTACCACCCCATCTCACCGTAAGTTTGTCATGTAATTAATACGAAGTAAATTTTTTCATTTTCATATAGTGTTCTCGTAAAAGAGTCTTTTCTAACTAGAAGGGGCTCTTTTTAGTTTAAGCTATTTTATTCAAATCAAGTTTTAGCCTGTTTGATCAATTCTTTATTCACCGGTAACTCTCTTATACGTACACCGGTCGCATCAAAGATTGCATTTACGATAGCAGCTGTAGCAGGTGCTTGTGCTGCTTCTCCAGCACCCATTGGTGGTTGATCAACCCTATCGACTACCTCGACTTCAATTTCCGGCACATCGGGAAATCGAAAAATGGGATAGGTATTCCAATCGAGGCTAGTAACATGTAAGCCATCAAAACGGACTTCCTCTTTAAGTGCCCAACTAGCCGACTGAATCATTCCCCCTTCCATTTG
>CBDULZ010000113.1:0-15139 GCA_965368185.1 uncultured Kriegella sp. | reverse complement strand
ATATTATCGGGGTTTATCGAGAATAAGGTTTCCGGCACCGGAATGCCCTTACTTGACATAATCTGCAGTGTACGAACTTTGTTCCGCGCATTTATAATGCTGGCAGAACGCGCCGAACTGAATACCTTGTTCATTTCAAATTGTTTTACAATCGCAGCACCATGCCGTGTAACCTTTGTACCTATTCTTGGAATAACGGCATGAAATTCATTGGTGATATCTTCATCCCCCAGATAGATTTTAGGTTTTCCAGAACCAAGTTTCACCGAACATTTGGTATGATCTATTTGTTCGACATAATGACCTAATTCTTCAGCCTCCTGCATTATCCTTCTTGTAGAATAAACGTTCGTACTTACGGAAAGAAGGCCAATATTCATTATATAAACGGGTCCAGTGTTATTTAGAAGTATGAATATCGGTCAAAAAATGGAATATGGGCCATTGAACATAAAAAATTCATAAAGACAACCCGCTGATAGCCATTCATCCATGAATTCGGTAAGACCCTATGACGTATCCGGCTGACGATAGAAAAAATCGGAAACTAAAAATTTTAACTGGTTAATTATCAGTATTTTATACTTCGATACCCATATGGCGTCCTCCTAAAAAGAAGGTACAACAATACCGCTCAAACTACCAATTATACATTTATCGTGTAAAACTGTAAATGATATCTTACAGATGGTGAAAAATCAATAGGGATCCCCGATACAAAAATTTAACTTCATAATTATCAACATCTTATCCGGACTAGAAACTTTGTTACGTACTTGGCAGAATACATCCGCCCTTGCGGCTTGTTATGTCTTGGGTTAAAGAATAAACAAAGGTGAATACTTAATTAAATCGAAGACATGCGGCTACCGATCACTTATTTATATTGCTGTCTATTTGCGGGCACCTTTATGCTGGCCCAAGAAAATCAGAAAATATCTTTTTCTGAGGTAGCGGACGGCTCACTCAATAATTGGATTTCCTGCATAACCCAAGATAACAAGGGGTTCATTTGGGTAGGAACCCAAGATGGGCTATACCGATATGATGGGTACGGCTTTGAGGTCTTTAGAAATTCTCCTGATGAAACACAATCATTGTCTGCTAATTGGGTCCGGGATATTGCAATAGATAGCAATGATAATTACTGGATCGGCACTTTTGGGGGAGGTCTTACTAAATTCTCACCTATTGAAAGGTCTTTTAAGCATTTTGATACAAGTGGAAACAAGACATCTTCTGGAAAGTTAATTTCCCGAATAACAGCTCTTGATCAAAATTTCATGCTTAGTTCTGCGGAAGAAGGTTTTCATATTTACAATATCCAGAAAAACACCTCATTTAGTTTGGGCCTTGGTTATTTTGGTGCGCCAGCAGCTACTTCCTCTGACAAACAACTCTGGTTGGCAGAAGACCAATATCTCTATTCCTATGACCTTGACCAACGAAAATTAACCCCTATTTATACCTTTGATTCTAAGATTCATTTATTGGAATATATTCCTAAAATAGGCTTGGTGGTAGGCCTGACCGACAAACTCGTTCTTTTCGATAGGGGTCAAATAAAAAAGAAAATCGCCCTTGAGGGAACCATAACTGGGTTCACCACAAACGAAAAAGGAGATTACTTCATGGCCACGACTGAGTCAATACTAAAATTCTATCCCCATTCATTCGAGCTAAAAGTTCTGAATAATGATTTAAACTTCTCAAAATTGCATATTGAAACCATCTTTTTAGACCGGCAAGATTGTCTTTGGGTTGGCACCAATAAAGGATTATATAAAGAAAAAAAGTATGTAAAGGCCTTTTTGCAAGAAAAAATTGATGTTCATGCCCGGCGCATTATCAAGCAGGGAGGGGCGCTATATCTTGGCGGTAATGATGGTATAATCAAAGTCGAGGGAAAAGAAATAACTTCTTTGGTGCCAAAGAGGTCTATAAAAGCATTGATAGCGGATAAAGACATGGTTTTGGCAGGGGCTGATGTGGGAATGGTCTATAAATTTAGGAACGATAGTCTTTATACAGTCCTTTCGCCTCCACACGAAAACGATGCCAATTTACGGATTTTTGGTATGGCCACAGATAAGAAAGATCGTTTGTGGGTGGGGTCATGGCAAGGGTTGCATATTTTTGATAAGCAAAATCGCCATTTGCAGTTCATTCAGTTGGAAACAAAATCAACCAACGGTATCGCTAAAATCATCAATATTCATCTAGATTCACAAGACAGGCTTTGGATAATTACCTCAGGGAATGGCCTCTACATGATACCGAAAGTTTCGAATAATAACCTTGACGCAATTCCTTCTAAAATCATTAATTATAGGTACAAAATGGGTGATAGCTACTCGCTAACAACCGATATAATTATGACGATGGAAGAAGACGGGCAGGGGCAAATGTGGTTTGGCACTGAAATTGGAATCGTAAAATATAATCAGGAAAAAGATAATTTCTCAAGATTGCAGTTGCAAAGCAAACTGTTTGACAAAAAAGTTATGACGTTACGAAAAGATAGCGATCAAAATCTTTGGATTACAACAATCAACGACGGGTTATATGTTTACAGTGAAAAGGATAAGACTTTTCGCCATTTTACAAAAAGTGATGGATTGATTTCCAATGCATTTCTTTATGGATCCGGATTTTACGACGAGACTACCGAACTTATGTATTTTGGGACTGACGAAGGAGTTCAGAGAATAGACCTGTCCCAGCCTTTTTCGGCAAAAAAAGCAACTAAACCCATTGTTACTGCTATTCAAGTAAACGGTTCACAAAGGGAAAACGGCATTGCTCCAGCTCAGGCTCCCTTTTTAAACAAGATTTCGCTTGCTGCCTCTCAAAACGACTTTTCGATCAGTTTTTCTTCCATGGACTTTATAGACGCTGAAAAAATCAGATATTCCTATACCATGGACAATAATCTATACAAAATGACCGATCTTCAAACGGCGTATTTTACGAATGTCCCCTATGGGAAACACATACTTAAAGTTCATGCTCTCTACGACGGAAGACCAAATGACAAAGACGTTTCTAGCATAGAAATCTATGTTTCACCCCCTTGGTATTATAGTACGGTTTCCAAAGTCATGTATTTTTTGCTACTGCTATTGGCGGCTTGGGGCATTTATAAATATCTTAAATGGCGATGGAAGATGCAGTTCGACCTAAAGTTGAAGATCGCCGAGGCCGAACGATTCAAGAAATTGAACGACTTTAAATCACGGTTATACACCGATATCGCCCATGAATTTAAAACACCGTTGACACTTATTTCAGGCCCCATAGACACCAAACTTAGACTCGGAAGTATCTCGGAACAGGATCATAGCGATTTTTCAATGGTCAGGCGAAATACCAATCGAATGACCGCTTTGGTCGACCAGTTATTGCAATTGGCCAAACTGGAAAGCGGCAAACTTGACCTAAAGGTAGTTTCAGGTCACCTGAGTATATTTTTAAACATCCTCTCCAAATCTTTCGATTATCGCGCACAACTCAAACAAATACAATATATTATAGATGTCGAAGAGGTCGCTGAAGTCTGGTATGATGAGGATGTCGTGGAAAAAGTAGTCACTAATTTGTTGTCAAATGCTTTTAAATACACCCCGAAACATGGCAAATGTTGGTTCATCGCAAAAAAAGATGGGGATTTCATACAAATAAGTGTAAAAAACACTGTAGCCAATGGTTCGGTATTACAGCTTGACAAACTATTTACGCGGTTCTATCAAAACGATTCCTATTCGGAGGGCGTTGGAGTGGGCCTCGCATTGGTAAAGGAGTTGGTTCGATTTTACGGCGGATCGGTCAATGCCGTGTTGGAGAATGAGGGAATCATTCATTTCAGTGTCTGCCTTCCGGTGCTCCGTAATAAGTTTAAAACGGAATATCTCATAAAAGAGAAACCTTTACATTGCGTTACATCGCGGCCAGAGCTTATTGATAGCAGGGTTGTAGACCGCGAGCAAAAAGTTGTTGACGACCAGCCCATACTTTTGATAGTTGAAGACCACGCCGAGATTCGTGCCTATATAAAACAAGCATTAGGGCAAGAGTACAAAATCTTGGAAGCTCAAAATGGAAAAATCGGTATTGATATGGCATTGGCCCATATTCCTGATATTATTTTGTCCGATATACGAATGCCTGTATGCGGCGGAATTGAATTGTGCAATACCCTTAAAACAGATGAAAGAACCAGTCATGTTCCCATCATATTACTTACAGCAAGCACAAGTGAAGAAAACGAACTCAAAGGTCTGGATTCGGGTGCAGACGATTTCATGACCAAGCCTTTCAAAATGTGTATTCTGCAAAAACGACTTGCCAATTTGATACACCAGCGTAAAATGCTCCAAGATCGGTATGGCCGTGAATGTGTTCTAAAGCCCATGGAAATTACGGTTTCTCCAGCTGACGAAATTCTCCTTGGTAAATTTCAGAAAATACTTGACGAGAATTTACCCGATCCCTCGTTCAACGCCACCATCTTTAGTGAAAAAGCGAACATGAGCCGAATGCAACTACATAGAAAGATAAAAGCCTTTACAGGACTCACTACTTCCGCATTCATACGATCGCAACGGTTAAAACAAGCAGAGCATTTGTTACAGACAAGCGATATTACCATAAACGAGGTGGCTTATGCGACCGGGTTCAATACCCCTACCTATTTTATGAAATGCTTTAAAGAAACCTTTAAAAAGACGCCTTCAAGATATCTTCAATCTTTATCCGCCTAGCAATGCAAAGGTGTACAACGAATTTCCTATTGTTAGACCGTAAATATTTTCAACGTAATTTGTTCGCTTCTTTATGCGTAATATGATGCACTTGTTATTCTAGCACAATGGTCAGATTTCCTACAAAATTCATTCGTTCAGCACCTTTTTAATTGGTTGTTACATTTCACCAGTACTTTGTTACATATTAGCAGTTGCCGTTACGAACATGAATGTATTTTTGGAAAAATGCCTAGTCATGCTGCACAATGCAACACTTAACGACCTAAATGAAATCAGGGCCATCAGCTATTTTTCCACATCACTGCGAGATAAGGAATCGGTGGAGGAGGTGTTATGGGATATTACCAAGAACGTCATACACCAATTAGGCTTTGTGGATTGTGTCATTTATGAATTCGATGGGGATAAAGAGCTTCTACTACAACGCGCGGCCTACGGGCAAAAAAATCCTTCGGAGACATTTATCCATAACCAAATTTCCATTCCAATTGGTCATGGCATCGTTGGAAGTGTGGCTAAAAACAGGAGAGCCGAATTAATTAAAGACACCTCAAAAGATTCCCGCTATATCGTTGATGACGAAAACAGGTTATCCGAAATATGCGTTCCCATTATTGTGGGCGATAGGTTATTTGGAGTTATTGATTCCGAACATCCACGTAAACATTTTTATACCGAAAAACACTTATATCTGCTGACGATTATTGCGGCGTTGTGCGCCCATAAAATAAAGGAACTTGGTAGTTATTCCAGAAAATCATTTACGGTAGACAATCCATATTTTAAGACGTTAGAGCACTTTATGCGGTCTGAGAAGATATACCGAGATCCGGATCTCAGTTTAAGTTCGACCGCTGAACTTTTGGGCATATCGGCCTGTTATCTTTCCAGTATGATAAACGCCGTTAGCGAAAGAAGCTTTATAGACTACGTGAACGGATATAGAATGGAAGATATAAAAAGGAACCTACATTCCGAGGAATTCGACCATTACACAATCGTATCCGTCGGGCTGGAAGCTGGTTTTAATTCCAAATCCGCATTTTACACTGCTTTTAAGAAACATACAGGTCTAACGCCATCCCAGTATCGAAATACTCCTTCCTTGAGACAACAAGAATCTCCCCTTCGGAGCATTTCTGCTTGAGTTGAACTACTCCTACACAGCCTATTTCTTTGCCTCTTAAATCTAATCGCCGCTCTTTGTAAACAAAGATGCTACCCATCTCCACCTTTATGATTGCAACATTTTGACAATTAAATCCAAAATTCTCGAAAAAATTCACTTCTAAAAAACTCGCTTTATGTTTTTGTACGAATGGTATAGAATGAATTATAGGTGGCCCACATTCAATTACAGATTACAAAAAATTAATGTAAATACCTGTAAATCAGTTTGTTAAATAAAGTTCTGATTCTTTAGATCTTAAATATTCAGGACATTACAATCTCGTATCGCGCTTAGGTTTGTTCCAATATCAATCCATAAAAAATTTAATCATGAAAACAAGTAGGAAGTTAACACGTAGATTTTTCCACCTTTTAATTATGGCAAGCCTGATTATGTCTTGTTCGCAAGATGACGTATCAGAAGGCGCAATCGGACCACAAGGGCCACAAGGCGAACAAGGGCCTATAGGTCCCAAAGGAGACCCGGGTGAAGATGGCACTGCGGCAAATCAAGGCGCACAGGGCGAGCAAGGAGAACAGGGTCCAAAAGGTGATCAGGGCGAACAAGGACCGGAAGGGCCAAAGGGTGAACCGGGCAATGATGGGCAGGATGGCGCAGACGGGCAAAACGGTGCAACCGGAACTGCCAATGTCATTTATTCCGATTGGATTCCTTCGGGCTTTCCCGAAACCATCAATGGCAATTTTGAACAATGGTCGTTAATAGCCCCCGAACTTACCCAAGAAATACACGATACCGGTGTTGTACTCCTCTATGCCAGGGTCGGATTGTTTATATACACAGTTCCTATTACGTTTTTCTCAGGTAATGAATACTGGTATTTTAGGTTGTTCGACATTAATGACCCACTAATTGCGATAAGGGTCGACTCAATAGATGGTGGAGATATTGGAACCCCTATCTTAAATGGTGACTTTCGATATGTCCTTATTCCTGGAGGAATCCCGGCCAATACTGATAATCCCGGAGGCATAACCGCAAAGACCCCAGACTATGCAGAAATGAGTTACGAAGAAATCGCGGAGCGGTTTAATATTCCCGATTAGACTAAAAATCCTCTCCACTACTTGATCAAACAACTCACTTCCCCAAACTATGGTGCAAGGGTTGCCCATAGCTAATCTTAAAATATTTCAATTATGAATTCTCCAAATGTAAACGTAACGTTTTACCCAGAGGAAGGTAATGCCATTGTTTACCATCCGACCCCAGGGTGGACATCAAAAGATGACAATCGTGCACAAATTTCTATAAAGATCAAAGTAGCAAACAATGAAACCGTAACCTTGACATGGAAAAAGATTGTCATTAGCTACAAGGTCAACGGCATAAAAGTTTCGAGGCAGTTCTTGCCTAAGGGTGGCGACCCCCCGACATTTAAAAAAATCGCCGCCTCAAAGTCTAAATCATGGCAAAACAGTCGAAAATACCATAAGACCGGCGATGTCATTTATATAGGCGGGAAGATTCCTTCAAAACTAGATTTTGAATTGTTTTTTGAAGGATTTCCAAATCCTGTTTCCATTTCAAAAAACCTGAAACCATTTTCCAAAGCTTTTCAATTACCCTTTAAATCATCGGATCTTAAAAAGGATGAATACTATATAGGCGGAAGCACACACGGAGGAGGATCTCAGGTATTCGCCTATGATTTCGGGGTATATGGCTATTCAAATGGAAAATGGAGCAGAAACCTGCCCGGTACCGATGGCAGCGAGAACCACCACAAAAGAGTATGGGGCAAAAAAATATATGCCATGGCAGCCGGAGAGGTCATTAGTTTCGCTAATGATGTAAAAGGCAATCCAAAGCCAGGGGAAAGGGAACCGGATACTGGCGGTGGTGGAAACTATTTTAAAATTAGGCACGGAAACTACATAATACTCTATGCCCATATGCAGGAAGACTCTTTAAACAAAAACCTGTTATCAATTGGCCACGGCGTTAAAAAAGGGGAATTCCTCGGGTTGGCAGGAAATTCCGGAAGTTCTTCAGGCCCTCATGGTCATTTTCATTTGGTTGATGAAGGAGACGGACAATTCCGTCCGTTGATTTTCGAGAATGGTTATGTTATAGGAACAAAAAAATATACGGAGCCCTTTTCAAATGTAAATTGGTCCGCCCTGAAAAAGCAGGGCATTCCCGGACTAGCAGGAAGCAAATCCCTTATTTACCCGGGCACAAAGCATCCCTATTGCAAGTATCCAAAAAGTCTTAAGCAAATTGGGAAACATGGCATTTCGGAGAATAAATATCAATCCGTAGTAGATAAAATTTGGACCTGTGGTTTCTACCCGTATTGGATCGATGCCTATAATGTAAATGGCAAAACGTATTTTAACGTACTATTTCGACCCAGTACTGGAGCTAAATGGGCATCCAAACATGGAATGAGTGGAAGTAGCTATCAAAAGCAGTTTGACAAGTTCAAAAAAGCTGGCTACCGATTGACTTTGGTCGATAGCTATATCAGCAAGGGCAAGGTACGTTATGTCGCCATATGGATTAAAACACACGGACCCGCAACCTATGCATATCATGGTGCCCTACCAAATTGGCACGGAAAGAAATTCAAGGAGCTAACAGCTAAAGGCTGGGTTCCAGTAAATGTTTCGTGCATTTCAATCGGGGACAAAAGAAAGATTACCGCACTTTACGAAAAGAAAAATGTTGGTGGATTTAAATTAAAAAGTCTTATGACCTTAGGTCAATACCAAGATCAATTCGATAAATATAAAGCAGCCGGATATGAATTGGTATATATCAACGGCTATACCCACAACGACAAACCAAGGTTAAGCGGTATTTGGTACAAGAATCCCCCGTTCAAATCTTATTCCGCAAAGCATAATTTGACAAGCGCGGCATATCAGGCCGAATACACGAAGAAGAAAGCAAAGGGTTGGTTAACACGCTGTGTAACAGGTTATGAAAACGGTAGTTCGAGGTTTGCGGCTTTATGGACAAAATGAACAAAACAATCACATGGGTCAAACAGTGCTAAAACCTTAGCCGTTTTAAAAATTTCCGCATCTCAATTTATGGAGGCTCTCTTGTAAAAGGGAGCCTTTTTGTTGAAGCTGCATATTAAAGTTCATTCGATTATATCGATACAGATTCAACCGGTCTGATAACTAGATTAAAATCGGTCTAAATACGGTACTAAAGCCTTTTAAAGTTTGTTAAAGCCATGCCTTTGCCCTAATTTTGTTTTCATTCATTTTAACTCCAACCTTATCTATAATGAGCGGATTGATAAAATCTTCGATAGCCCGAAAAGTCGTTATGGCATTATCGGGTCTTTTTTTGGTGTTCTTCTTGGGGCAGCATTTCGTAATCAACGTAACCTCCGTACTTGCACCCGATACCTTTAACTCTTGGTCCCATTTCATGGGTTATAATGGGCTAGTACAATTTATTTTACAGCCTGTTTTGATTGCCGGGGTTATTATCCATTTTGGAATGGGCATCAAACTCGAGCTTCAAAACAATAAGGCGCGAACCATAAAATATAAGAAATATCGTGGTGGTGCCAATGCCTCTTGGGTGTCGCGTAACATGATTATCACCGGACTGGTCGTTTTGGCCTTTTTAGGATTGCACATGTACGATTTTTGGATCCATGAAATGGATTACAAATACATAACTGGCAACCTCGAAGACCCTACTCGATATTATGAGGAGACCGTACAGAAGTTCGAGCCTTTTTGGCGCACTATTCTATATGTGATCTCTTTCGTGCTGCTGGCCTTGCATCTCTGGCACGGCTTCGCATCTTCTTTTCAAAGTATGGGCGTGAATAACAAATACACTCCCTCAATCAAGCTATTCACACAAATATATGCGATCGTAATCCCTTTAGGGTTTATTTTCATAGCCTTATATCATCACCTTAACCCAATAACACATTAATTATGGGCATATTGGATTCAAAAGTTCCATCAGGGCCATTGGCCAATAAATGGACCCAACATAAAAACGACATAAATCTCGTAAACCCTGCCAACAAACGGAATATCGACATCATTGTTGTGGGTACTGGTCTTGCCGGAGGTGCGGCCGCAGCAACTTTGGCCGAATTAGGCTATAATGTAAAGACATTTTGCTATCAAGATTCTCCACGTAGGGCTCACTCGATTGCGGCTCAGGGGGGTATCAATGCCGCAAAAAACTACCAAGGTGACGGTGATAGTGCCTACCGTCTTTTTTACGATACGATAAAAGGAGGTGATTACCGTTCTCGGGAAGCGAATGTTTATCGCTTGGCCGAAGAATCGGCGAATATTATTGACCAATGTGTGGCGCAGGGTGTTCCTTTTGCCCGTGAATACGGAGGATTGTTGGACAACCGCTCTTTCGGAGGGGTTCTTGTATCGCGAACTTTTTATGCAAAAGGTCAAACGGGGCAACAGTTGCTACTGGGCTGTTACGCTGCCATGAACCGTCAAATTAACCGAGGAAAAATAAAACCGTACAACCGCCACGAGATGATGGACCTTGTTTTGGTCGATGGAAAAGCAAGAGGCATCATCGCCCGAGATTTAGTCACAGGTGAAATCGAGCGCCACTCGGCACATGCCGTTGTTTTGGCCACTGGGGGGTATGGCAATGTTTTCTTTTTGTCTACAAATGCCATGGGAAGTAACGTAATGGCTGCTTGGCGAGCGCATCGAAGAGGCGCATTCTTTGCCAACCCTTGCTATACACAAATACACCCAACATGTATTCCCGTTTCAGGAGATCATCAATCGAAACTGACTTTGATGTCAGAATCCCTGCGAAATGATGGCCGTATTTGGGTTCCCAAACGGCTTGACGATGCAAAAGCGATTCGCGAAGGAAAATTGACGCCGCTTCAATTAAAAGAAGAAGACCGTGATTATTATTTAGAAAGACGCTATCCCGCTTTTGGGAATCTTGTTCCCCGTGATGTTGCTTCCCGGGCAGCAAAAGAACGCTGCGATGCCGGTTTCGGTGTTAACAAAACAGGTGAAGCCGTTTATCTTGATTTTGCTGCTGCGATCCAACGATACGGTAAAGAACAAGCCTTGACACAAGGTATAAAAGATGCCGATGATAAAGAAATAACCAAATTGGGAAAAGAGGTTATCGAAGCGAAATACGGGAACCTTTTTCAGATGTACGAAAAAATCGTAGATCAAAACCCATATGAGACCCCAATGATGATTTACCCTGCGGTACATTATACTATGGGCGGACTGTGGGTCGATTACAATCTGCAGACCACCATTGAAGGTTGCTACTGTGCCGGTGAAGCTAACTTTAGCGATCATGGCGCCAACCGTTTGGGAGCTTCAGCCTTGATGCAGGGCTTGGCAGATGGTTATTTTGTATTGCCCTATACCATTGGTGATTACCTTTCCAAAGATATCAGAACAGGGACTATACCAACCGATTCCCCGGAATTTGATGAGGCGGAAAGCCTGGTTAAGGAAAGATTGGAAAAGCTTATGGGCGGCAAGGGGCTGCACTCGGTAGACCACTATCATAAGAGGTTGGGTAAAATTATGTGGAATAAATGCGGAATGGCTCGAAATGCAAAAGAATTGAAAGAAGCCATTACAGAAATTTCCGCGCTACGTGCCGATTTTTGGGAGAATGTAAAAATCCCGGGGAAAATGGATGGCATGAACCAAGAACTTGAAAAAGCGGGCCGAGTTGCCGACTTTCTGGAACTAGGTGAACTTTTCGCCAAAGATGCCTTGCATCGAAACGAATCTTGTGGGGGGCATTTCAGGGAAGAATACCAAACTCCGGAAGGCGAGGCCATGCGCGATGACAAAAACTTTAAATATGTAGCGGCTTGGGAATTCAAAGGAGAACCAAAAGACGCCAAACTTCATAAAGAAGATTTGGTTTACGAGAATATAGAATTGAAAACACGAAGTTATAAATAGTTTACGGTGATTGTATTCGTTTACACGAACAACAATCAGCCGACAACAAAACGAAAACTATGAAGCTAACCCTAAAAATATGGCGTCAAAAAGACGCCAAGACCTCAGGTGAACTTATTGACTATACCTTGAATGGTATAGAAGGCGATATGTCATTTTTAGAGATGTTGGATGTTCTTAATGAAGAACTCATAAACAAAGGCGAAGAACCGGTCGAATTCGATCATGATTGCCGCGAGGGCATCTGTGGCACCTGTTCCCTTCAAATCAACGGGGAACCCCATGGCCCCGATCGTTTAGTGACCACATGCCAATTACACATGCGTAAATTCAATGATGGTGATACCATCGTTATTGAGCCTTTTCGTGCCACGGCATTTCCTGTTATCAAAGATCTAATTGTCGACAGAAGTTCTTTTGATCGCATACAACAGGCCGGTGGCTTTATTTCGGTAAACACCTCTGGAAATACCGTAGATGCAAACGCAATTCCTATTGACAAATATGATGCCGATAAGGCTATGGACGCTGCGACATGCATCGGTTGTGGTGCTTGCGTGGCAGCGTGTAAAAATGCCAGCGCTATGCTTTTCACCTCGGCAAAAATATCTCAATTTGCGTTATTGCCCCAAGGGCAGGTAGAAGCTACGGAACGTGTTCAAAATATGGTGCGACAGATGGATCTCGAAGGTTTTGGTAACTGTACGAATACAGGCGCCTGCGAAATCGAATGCCCTAAAGGCATTTCTTTAGAAAACATTGCCCGAATGAATCGGGAATATTTGAGTGCCACGACTAAAGGATAGACTAGGTTCTTCCGATTGAAATCGAAGTACCGAACAGCACAACCTATAGACCTGACTTTAACGGAAAATAAAAAGTCCCAAAATCCAAATTATGGATTTTGGGATTTTTTTGTATTTTAATGTATGGCCAAAAACTATTCCGAAGAGCGCATCAAGGTCCCCCGCTTCAACGAAGAATCCGGGTTTTACACCACCCCTGAACGATCAAAAATTATGGGGAAAATCCGTGGCAAAAATACCAAACCCGAATTGGCCTTTCGCAAGGCACTGTATGCTTCCGGATACCGCTACCGTGTCGACTACAAAAAGTTGATTGGCAAACCTGACATCGTGCTTAATAAATATAAAACTGCAATATTCATTGATGGGGAGTATTGGCACGGTTACAACTGGAAAGAACGAAAACCTAAAGTGAAAACAAATCGTGAATTTTGGATTGCAAAAATCGAACGAAATATACAGCGGGACAAAGAGGTGAATGCAGAATTGGAACAGTTGGGCTATAAAGTTTTCAGATTTTGGGAAACTGAAGTCAAAAAAGAACTTGATCTCTGTTTGGCAAAGGTCATCGAGCATTTACAATCTTATCAATAGAGCAAAGATCAACATGCTTTCCGTCAAGCAGTCCGATGTGAGGCGAGTATATTGTGAGTGAATAAATTAATAATCATTTAAAATAACACATAATATATGAAGAAGATAGCAATTTTAGCTACGAATGGATTTGAAGAAAGTGAATTAAAATCTCCAAAAGAAGCAATGGAAAAAGAAGGTTTCCAAGTGGATATTGTAAGTCCGGAATCAGGAGAAATAAAGGGTTGGTCAAACGGTAATTGGTCAAATTCTTATAATGTAGACAAAACATTGAATGAAGTTAATGCTTCGGAATACAATGCGTTGATGTTGCCAGGTGGCGTAATTAATCCAGATCAACTGAGAAGAAATAAAGATGTCTTAATGTTCGTCCGCGATTTCTTTGAACAGCATAAACCGGTAGCGGCAATCTGTCATGCCCCGCAGATTCTTATAAGTACTGGTGTAGTAAAAGGAAGAAAACTCACCTCCTTTAACTCAATAAAAGATGATTTA
This sequence comes from uncultured Kriegella sp., assembly GCA_965368185.1. Taxonomy (GTDB): domain Bacteria; phylum Bacteroidota; class Bacteroidia; order Flavobacteriales; family Flavobacteriaceae; genus Kriegella. The sequence continues at coordinate 1,371 of CBDULZ010000113.1, read as the reverse complement.
ATCAATGCAGGAGCAAACTGGGTAGACGAAGAGGTGGTGGTAGACCAAGGTTTTATAACAAGTAGAAATCCGAACGATTTACCAGCGTTCAACTCAAAACTGATTGAGGAAATCAGAGAAGGTAAACACGAAGAACAACATGCTTAAGTTTTAGGCAAGCTCGTATTTTAAGCAACTACCCCGGCACTATTGTCGGGGTTTTCTGTGCGTAAAACGCAACGATGTTTTCGTACTTTTATGAAATTCGTGCCACATTTCAAACCATTGATAATGAAAAACATATTTTCCAAGCTTCCTAATGCAAAAACTACCATTTTCACCACCGTAGGCAATTTGGCGAGACAGCATAATGCAATCGATCTGTCACAGGGGTTTCCAAATTTTGAAGCTGATTCAAAATTGATGGATTTAGTGACCAATGCTATGAGAGAAGGTCATAATCAATATGCTCCGATGTTCGGGTCTTATCCATTACGTGAGGCTATAGTCAAAAAAATAGCGAAGCTGCACGGCAAGAGCTACCATGTCGAAAAAGAAATTACAATCACTGTTGGTGCAACGCAAGCCATTTTTACGGCCATTACCGCTTTTGTAAATAAAGATGACGAAGTGATTGTATTCAAACCTGCCTATGATTGTTATGAACCGGCAATTGAGATCAATGGCGGTATTTCCATTTTGATACCACTCAGCGGCGAAAAATTCAAAGTAGATTGGGATAATTTTCGAACCAAGATAAGCCCAAAAACCAAAATGGTAATTATAAATACACCACACAACCCCAGTGGGACCCTCTTTTCAAAGGAAGATATGCTCGAATTGCAGAAAAGTCTTCTAGGTACAGACATAATACTAATTAGCGATGAAGTTTACGAACATATAATATTCGATAATTTGCAACATGAGAGTGCTTCACGTTTCAATGACCTTGCATCACGCAGCTTTATATGCGGGTCTTTTGGAAAGACATTTCATGTGACCGGTTGGAAGGTAGGTTATTGTGTTGCCCCGGCCGAATTGATGCACGAATTCCGGAAGATTCACCAATTTAATGTCTTTAGTGTAGACCACCCTACACAAAGGGCTTTGGCTCGATACCTTCAAGAATCGAGACATTATTTAGGTTTATCCGATTTTTATCAAAAAAAGCGGGACTACTTTAACAATGCCCTTGCTCAATCTTCTTTTAACATAATTCCATCGCAGGGCACTTACTTTCAACTTTTGGACTATTCGGCAATAACAAGTGAAAGTGATGTAAGTTTTGCCAAAAGACTTATTACCGACTACCAAATTGCCTGCATTCCTATTTCGGTCTTTAATATTAACCAAAAAGACGACAAAAAACTTCGCTTTTGTTTTGCAAAAACA
>CBDULZ010000112.1:0-15153 GCA_965368185.1 uncultured Kriegella sp. | reverse complement strand
CTGAAAAAGGGAATGCATGCCGTCCGCATCGATTATTTTGAGGATTTCTTGGGTGAAGAGCTTCAATTGGACTATGCAGGTGCAGGGGTGAAAAAATCGCCAGCCTCTTTTTGGCATTGACCTATTTGTTCAAAAAATCATCGCTTTAATGTAAAATGACCTTTAAAAACAGAACCGTCTTCATTTTCAAATCGAAACCAATAATCGGAAGATGGCATTGACAGGCCTTGGTAATCGCCATCCCAACCTAACTCGAGTGGAGATACTTGTTGTAATAACTTTCCGTAACGATCAAAAATAAAGACAATGGATTCGGGAAAATGTTCCGCTCCCATAATATTCCAATAATCGTTGACACCATCACTGTTCGGTGTGAAGAATTTTGGATACCCCAAAGCCACCACTTCCTTTGATATCGTTCGGCACTGACCTATATCGCGAACATAAACGGTATATTTTCCAGGCAAGACATCAAAAAAATTGCGCTCTTGAAAATGCAGTCCATCAATCGAATATTGAAAATCGCCACTGCCCTGTACGGCAATAGAAATAACCAATTGGTCAGCAAAATTATTTACGCTGGCCGTAAAGTCTTCCGGCACGACGGAGGGATTCACTTGAAAATAAACAGCTTTATCGCAACTTGTACCTTCCAGTCCATTTGTCACCGTTAAACTATAATCTCCTACTTCCGTAATCTGAAAAATACGGGTCGTGGCCAATATCACACCCTGCCCGTTCATCCATAGCCAATTATCAAAATCACCACCATCGAGTGTCAGATCCGGTTTATCGGGACAAACCACATACGTAGCTTCCAAATCGGGTTCAGGCAACGACAAAAGTTTTAGTGACACTTGTGATAGGGCATAACAATCTCCTGCTACCCGCGATTGCACTCTTGCATAAATGGTTTCCTGTAAGTTTTTGTTTTGATATTCCGTTTTAAAAAGTGCGTTTTGCCCGTTTGCGGCATCCATTTCATCCGCAAAATAAGACACCTGATATTGCAATGGATTTTGATCTCCCAAAATATCGACATCTACTTGAGAAAGATCGAACAAAGCTGTTCCATTTGAATTCAAGTCGCATTGCACCAAAGTAGCGTCTTTTGCTTCGGGAATATTATAAATAGTTATTTGTCTGGTTTCTGTCTTTATACGTGTACCGATAGTCACCGTAGCGCTCACGGTATAGTCACCTGGGGTTTCATAGGTATGCGATGGGCTCGGCAATGAGGAGGTGTGTCCATCCCCGAAATCCCATTCCGTAGAATCAATAGGTTCGGTGGCCTTGACCGAAAACTCGGTAACATCACCAAAACAAAAATTATCGGCCTGAATACCCAATTGAAACAAAGAAGTTATAAAAGGTGGCAAGCCGTGCGTACTGACCCCTGACCCCAAGTCAATGGCATTTCCTTTAAAAGAACTTGACACCCCTAATTGTTCCGGTTGTTCAATCACAGAAAGCGACTGAAAGCTGGCAACATAGATTTTACCATCTAATGCCATCTGCAACCCACCCGCCATTTTTCGAGGTACATTCAAAGGTATTTTGGAATTTACAACATCGACCGCCTTTAAATCAAACTGATAGATATCATCATTTAAAATAGAAACATAAAGAAAATTGCCATAGGGCGAAAACTCAACACCATAAAAATCGCTCGTGAGGGATTGCATCAAAATCAATGGGCTCGAGACTTTGCCAGTTGTGGTATCAAAATCTAAAATTTCAGCACCGACAAAGGCATGGCTAACGGCCAACTTTGTTCCGTCGGGCGAGGTCTTTAAATACCCCCTACTCTTAAAAACATCATTTCCTTCCGTAGCGAATTCCAAACTAAAACCGACATTGCTGACAACCGGGGTCGGGTTTACGCCAGCTTCAGTTACCAAATAAGCCAGATAGGCATCGTTTCCCCAATCGTGTGCGATAACCCAGACATCTCTGCCATTATTGTGCTGAACCGCCGTCAGTTTTTCGGCAACGGGATTACGCAGTTCAATATTCTTTCTGGTGACCCCACCCATTCCTAGATTTTCATTCATGTCTACTTCGGAGTAGTGTAAACCGCCCTGTACTTGAAAATAGGAAGTGAAAATATAATAGCGATCCGTATTTCCGGGTGCGGGAATAATGATACCCGATTGTGTACTTGAAGAATGCCCCATTAATTCGGTACCGTTGGGCATGATGCCGTGATCACGGTTCCAGACCGTTCGCCCGTCGGTATAAAATAAAAGATTTCCTTCGGCATCGGCGAAAGTAGCGCAGCCTTCGACCGTACTTAACGCGCCATCTTCCAAAATTACAGGTGACCCGGAATTAAAGTCGAGTCCGGCATTGTTTCCAAAATACCAGATTGCCGCTTCTTTTTGGGCTGTAGCCACTTGAAAGTACCATAGAACTAAAAAGGTGGTTAAAATCCCTTTCAAAATTTACGTAGGTTAAGTTTTTAGTAGGGACTACGTTGATTTGGAATTCGTATAAGCCCCTCTCTTTTAACGTATAAAAATCCGACTAAGTACATCTTTTATGATTCTAATAAAAAGAAGTTGTGAAAGGCGACATTATCGTATCGTAGGCGGCAAATAATGGCTATGAAGTGCTTAGCAGAAGGGCGACTTGGTTTTTACCAGCCTCGGTTTTTAGTCCTCCTAACAGCGAAAAAAGTATTGTTTTTATCAAAAAAAGATAATGCTATCCAACATTTACCACAATTATGTGTTAATTAGATAAGAATTTGGATGTAAATCGTGGAAACCACACATCAACTTTACTACTATATGCGCACTGGAAACAGGAATATTCTGTTGCTCTTTTTCCTTGTGTGCCAATTGATGTGTAGTCATGCCCCGCATACTTCGAATACCAAGGATGCGATTTATCAAACTATAGAAAAATCAGCAATTGAAATTTTGCATCCTAACAAAAGTACCGTTTGGACTATTTCCGAGCCTGCCAGCATAGCATGGAAGACCTTGAACATCGATTCAAAAAAGTCAATACGCTTTTTTCTAGCTCGGGATGACATGGTTGTTCAAGAATTAGGAACTTTTAAGAACACATTCACCGCCGACGGCATAAAATTGGCCAAAAACATTAGTTCTGGAGATACCTACCAAGTGGTAGGCATTGAACTTTTTCCTGATAACAAATACCAAGTGGCCAAGTTTGCAACCCCTTATTTTTCGATACGGAACGAAGAAGCCGATGCTCGAAGAAACGCCTCAAAATATGGCAGTGGTCCAAAAAATATTGTGGAAAAAGTAGAAACTCCCAACCGGCAATCGTTTGAAGGCCGAAAGATTTCATATGTAAAAGAGCTTGTTTTCGACAATGAAAAAATAAGTATTGACATTTGGGACCATGGGCGGCAAGACAATGATATCGTTTCTATATATCTAAATGGCGAAACTATTATATCAAAACACCTTTTGACCTATCGAAAAAAACATATCACCTTTAAATTAGACCCTAGCAAGTCAAACGACTTATTTCTTTACGCCCATAATTTGGGCATTTTTCCGCCAAACACGGTGGCCATAGAAATTACCGATGGCAAAACCAAAGAGGACATTGTACTAAATTCCGATTTAAAAAGTTGTGAAGCCGTTCTGATTAAAATCAGAAAATAGCATAAAACAAGGTTCTATAAAACCTTTTATTGGTCTGCAATCGATTCGGATAGCTCTACGAATACCTGGAAGAAGACCAAGTTCAATGAATCGGCAAAATACAAATATAAATTTGGGCTATCTTTGTTACAATCATTTTCAGCAACTTGGATAAAAAACAAACCACCTTAAAGGACATCGCGGAAAAGTTAGGCGTTTCTATTTCTACGGTTTCAAGAGCATTACAAGGTAATCCCCGTATTAGCGCCAGAACACGGGAGAGAGTACAAGAATTAGCGCAGAAATACAATTATTTCCAAACAAAACATATCAATCCTTTTGCGCCAAAAAAAATCAATGCAGTTGGTGTAATTGTACCAGGTATCAAATACCATTTGTATGCAATGGCTATATCGGGTATCGAGAAAGTCTTGGAAATGCACCAAATGCAGATTATCATTTGTCAATCTAACGAATCATACGCCCGGGAAAAGATTTTGGTCAACGAATTATTGGATATTGGCGTGTCGGGATTAATTGTTTCCCTAGCTGGTGAAACTAAAGAATTCGGCCACTTTTTAGAGGTGAAGAAAAGAAAGGTTCCTTTGGTTTTTTTTAATCGTCTCTGTGACGAGGTCGAATCTGACAAAGTGATAATCGATAATTTTAAAGCTGCTTATGATGCTACACAGCATTTGATCGCAGTTGGTTGCAAACGTATAGCCTATATTGGTGGCCCAAAAATTCTACAAATTAGCACCACGCGGCTTTTGGGGTATAAAAAAGCACTCGTTGACGCCAAAATTCCCGTCAAAGAAAAATTCATTGAATACTCCGATTTTACGAGGGAAGGAAATTTAAGTACCGCGAGAAAATTACTGTATTCCCCAGAACATCCCGATGGTGTCTTGGCCTTTAGTGATCAAGTTGCCATTGGCGTAATGCTTGCGGCCAAAGAGCGCGGACTGAAAATGCCCGAAGACCTTGCCATTATAGGTTTTAACAACGAACCTGTCGACGAACTTCTTGAACCTACTTTAACCAGTATTGATCAACCTAGTTTTGAAATGGGTGTCGAATCGGCTAAACTTGTCGTTGATCGCATTGCGGATTTTGATAAAGAAATATCAAGAAAGATTTTAAAATCACACCTAATCATTCGAAAATCGACCAACAAGAACAAGTCTTAAAAACACCTATGTTTCGGCAAGGCCGTTTTCAAATCTATTTTTCACGCTTAACCAGCACCACCCAATCCTTTTCTTTTTCTTTTGGAGCATAGCCCAAGTCAACACGTCCGTCAGCTTTCACGGTTTTTATAGAACCATCCATAAGTTCACCCCCATTTCTTGGGTCGTACCATTTGACCGAAAAAGTATTTCCCGAGTCGCCCATGTTCAATGAAGTGGTTTCCGTACCGGGATGAAGATAAACCGCATACACCTCATCGGTTTGTGAAAAGCAATAAGATGCCGTGTCGGCCAACAAATTATCGGAAGGACTCATTTTCCAGAACGGAAGATACGTTTCAAAAAATACTTTCGCGTGCTTATTCTGATTCCAGAAAAGATCTCTACTTCTAAAATCTTGACAGGTCAAATCTGAATGCGGGCTCGCATACCCAAAATACCATTCTACTCCGTACCCTCCGGCCATAAGTGTACCCCAAAGCGCATTTCCGCGGGCTTCATTGTGCTCACTGTCTTCCTCATCGGGCAAAAGTGCTACCTTGGCTTTACCAGGTTCGTCTACTGCAATCGCCCATTTTTTTCCTGTTGCATCTGATTTCTCCCTCCATTTCAATACGCGGGGGTGTACATCTTTAAAGTCTTCTTCGCTCAATTGCAATGAGGCCCCGGTCAAAGCTGATTGATTACCGATCAACTCGGCGTATCGGTAGTCTTGATCAGGAAAAGTATGTATCACCCTATGCGAATTATAGGGATCAAGCTTTGCCACATAAGCTGTCACTTTCACTACTTCTTCAATCGGTTGATTGTTTTCTTCCCCAATATTCCAGTTCATCGCCAAATGATGACCGAAACGGGCAATCAGTTCACGGTAGTAAAGTTTACCTTCTACCCCAAAGGTTCCGTGATCCATTAAATGATCCGTTTCAGTTTCGTGGGTCTTAAAGTGCAGAAACATTCCCTTTCGCTCGCCATAATCGAAAATGCGTTCCCACTGCTCCAATTTCGAAACGTCTAAACGTGTTTTGTGAAACATGGTCTGCCAAGCCTCCTTATGCTTCTTGTCGTTCGCATAGTCGGTATATGTTTCTTCGGATACTTTTAAGCGGTATGGGAAAACGTTACGATCATCACCATCTACATTGAACGTAAGAAAAGAAAATACGTTGAGTCCTTCGGAAGCCAAGTAATTGATGGCCCCAAATAAATTTTTTCCTTTTTCACCCTGCCATAGCAAATCATTGGCGTCTTCGTTAAAATCTCCTCGATGCGGCTCCCAGTTTTTCAGCAAGCCAAGCGCATTCGTCGTAGCGTCAAAGTCATCAAAAGCCAAAATATTCTCGGGAGCATCGACCCCGACCTTTATAAAATATTGTTTGGTGTCTTTGAACTGTAGGTAACGGTCATCAACGTATTCCAATTTGCCCTTCGACCTATTGTCAATTCCTGTTTTATCGGATTCCGAAACTGTGAAATTTCCGGTTACACCATCCATGAATTCGGCGCTCGGGGCATCATTGGCCGTGTCAGCAACGGCAATATTACCGGCTTTTTTAAAAGATACTACAAAATTCCAAATGCCAGTGTTATTGGGTGCAAATCGTACCATCCACTTGTTCCCTTTCTCACTTCCCGTCTCGGCAGCATTACCGTCGGCGGCGTAAAAACCGGGGACAACAAAAGTCTGGTCGTCATTGGTAAACGTCACATCCAAGCGATAATCTAAAAAAGGATTTATGCTATCTAATTCGCTGGTGGAGGGACCATTGAACACCAGTTCTATTTTATGCCATTTTTTTAGTTCCCCCTGAACCGCATAATCGGGTTCGGAGGCACAAGAATAAAACACGGTTCCTAAAAAAAGCAACCTACCCAGAAAGGATGATGTCTTAAGAAAATAAGAGTTCATATTATAGTTTTTGATAGCATCGATTATACTAGTTTTTAGCGAAGCCCACCAGTTACTTCTTCCAACTTGTCGAAAAATGCTTTTTTTCGAGGAGAACTTATTCCCCAATTTACTGGAACGGACTGATACCCATCATCAAAACCTTCATCTTTCATCCGAAAATCAAAATAACCCCATGAAGCATACACTTTTATGGCTTCAACAAAATTGTTGGATGGTTTATCAAAATCGAAATGATCGTCTTCATTAAAAACTATGGGCATGGGACGGTATGATGGCAATGCCCGTACTTGGTTGACCATTTCTGTAATCCGTGCCGGGTCGTGAACCCCATTGCCGTGTATCAATACATAGTCCGATACCGCTACCACCTTATCGGGCGGAAGGGTGTTTCCGTTAAAACTCGTGGACACCAAAAGATTGGGAGCACTTTTCTTAATTCTTAGAATAAGCTCGTGAATTCTATCTTGACCAATAATATCGTGCTGATATGCTTTATTGTTGCATTCATTGGCAACTTCCAAAATGATATTGGTATACCCATTCTTTTTTATCCATTGTATGACATTATCCACAGCCGAAATAACCGCCTGTTCATCCTTTAGGCGTTCGTCTTGACCAAAATAAAACAGGCTTAAATTCACAACCATTCCTAATTGATCCGCTTTATCAATGATGCGGGCCATTCTTTTGGCGAAGGCCGGACGCAAGCTACCATCAGAGTCATAGGCATTGTTTTCCCAAGGTTGAACTCTTGAGTATCCTTCGGGACTACCGCCTTGAAAATTAATATTAAAAGCCAATAACCCTTTGGCATACCATTCGCCCATGGCCGCAATAAACTCGTCCGTGTTACGATCGGCATCCCATGTTTTGGTATCGGGGTACTTCCAGCGGTGGGCCGTCTCAGGATTAAGGTCATCAAAAACACCCTGTACCATGCGAGAATTCATCAAAAGACCTTCGATTTTATGGCCCTGCCAAGTTCTGCCCTGATAAGTGAGCCGCCCATTGACCAAGAATTTATCTTTGACTATCGTTACAACAGTGTTTCGAGATTTTTTTTGGGGAAACGATTCATTTCCGAAAGAAATAAAGCTGGCAAAAAGGAGCAGTAATAAAAGTGAACTATTTTGTTTCATAAATATTTAAGTTTAAGTTATTACTTCTTTAGTTTTACAAGCCATTCCTTTCAAATTAACCGATAAATAAAATTTAGTGCAATTTATTGCTCAAATTTGCCATTTTATTCTTAATAGCTAGCATTCATCCCTATTTACAACAATACTATTAAATAAAATGTAATAAAACAATGAGTACATAAATATTAATTGAGCAATTATTTGCACATATAATCAAATTTCATTGCCTCAAAACGCTCATGAGGTTCAAATTAAAAACGCATTTTCAAAAAAAGAAAATATAAAGAACAAGCGGTTCCAAGAGGAGTACATCCATATTTACATCAAAAAGCTCCAAAGTCGCATCCTCTTAATTCCATTTCAAATCCCCGAAAAGAACATTGTAAAAATTCAAAGAACCTAAACGGAAGAAAAACATTCCTTTGCGCAAATAATTGCTCAATTTGAAATTTTGAAATAAGTATTCAAATTCCACTTCAGTCCAAATATTTATATATATTTGTCTTATACACCTAATTATTGTCAACACAATTAGATTGCGCAAATTTGTGCAAATTTCAATCAATGTAATTTATATAAACCAAAATGGGAAAAACGTACAAAATCGCCGTGGTGAATGGTGACGGAATAGGAACTGAAATTGTTCCTGCAGGCGTTTCCGTACTCGATGCGGTGGCCGTAAAATATGGATTCAAACTTGAGAAAGAAAAGTTCCCCTATGGAGCCGGATATTTTAGGGAGCATGGTAAATTCATGCCCGATGACGCCCTTGAGACCCTAAAAAAATTTGATGCCATTTTCTTCGGTGCTGTCGGATTGCCCGATGTTGACGATACCTTGCCGGCAAAAGATTATACCTTTCGGGTACGGACTTCTTTTCAACAATATGTGAATTATCGACCAGTGAAATTGTTCCCCGGCATAAAGAGTCCTTTGCGGCACAAAACTGAAAAAGATATTAATTTTGTCGTAGTACGCGAAAATAATGAAGGCGAGTTTGTTCAAAGTGGGAAAATAATGCACGGTGATCAACCCGGTGGAGTGGCTATTGATTCCAGTATTTTTACTAGATTTGGTATCGAGCGTATTGCCCATTATTCCTTCAAGTTGGCACGCAAACGAAACAAGAAAGTAACCAATGTAACCAAATCGAATACGCTTATCAGCAGCCTTGCCTATTGGGACAGGGTAATTGCCGAAGTGGCGGAAAAGTATCCTGATGTGGAATATAACAAAATGTATATCGATAATGCCTCGGCCAGTTTCGTATTGCGTCCTGAAATTTTTGATGTCATTTTAACGACCAATCTTTTTGGTGATATTTTATCCGACCTTGGTGGTGCCATTATGGGCAGCTTGGGTCTGGGCGGAAGTGGAAACATCAATCCTGAAAAAGATTTCCCATCGATGTTCGAGCCTATTCACGGTTCCGCACCCGATATAGCCGGACAGAATATTGCAAACCCGATCGGCCAAATTTGGTCTGCAGCCATTATGTTAGAGCATTTGGGCGAAAAGGAAGCCGCAGAAAACATTATGGCGGGTATCGAAGCGACTACGGCAAAAGGCCACCTGACCAAAGACCTTCACGGTAGCGCTTCTACTTCAGAAGTAGCCCAAAGTGTGGTTGAATTTATTAAGGAAACAAAATTGTCAACCGTCTGATTGCAATGTTAAACCAAAAAGTCATTGATCTTACCTTGCCCATTAACGGGAATTGCAGCGGAGCATCTATTGAACCGGCCAAAACCTTGGCCAAAGATGGCTGGAACGCCACCACGCTGCATCTCTATTCACATAGTGGCACCCACATGGATGCCCCCGTTCATTTTGGGGTCAACGACAAGACCATTGACAAAACACCGGTAAATCGTTTTATCTCTGAGGCTTGGGTAGTCGATTTGACCGACATTCGCCCCAAAGAGTCTATCACAGTTGGCCATTTACACACCATAGCCGATGCGATTGAAAATGGGCAAAGTATTATACTTCATACGGGGTGGAGTAAAAAGCTGGGTACCGACGAATATCGAAATGCCCTCCCGAGAATTAGTCTTGAATTAGCGCATTGGCTTGGCCAAAAAGGCGTAAATATTCTAGGTGTAGAACCACCCTCGGTAGCCGATGTCAATAATTTGGAAGAAGTGACAGAGATTCATACCATTTTAATGGAAAATGATATCATAATCGTTGAAGGTCTTACCAATCTCGATAAACTTTCAAAAAATAAGGTTATACTTATAGCCCTACCTTTAAAGGTGGAAAACGGGGATGGCGCCCCAACACGGGTCATCGCATTGGAAAAATAATAAAATTTATGCTACGCACACCTCTTTTGCAATCAATTGAAGAAGGGAATCGGCTGCGTGGCTGTGAAGCCGAAATACGTGCAGAACTCGTAAAAAATCCGAAATCGATAGTTATTTTAGATGATGACCCTACGGGTACACAAACGGTTTATGACGTACCTGTCATTACCGAATGGTCCGAAGAAATACTGGAAAAGGAACTCTTGGTCAGTCCCGTATTTTTTATCTTGACCAATTCAAGAAGTCTTCGCACCGAAGCTGCAGATGCCTTAGGAAAATTAATCGGTACACGGCTACAAAAACTAGCGGCCAAGCATCAAAAAAAACTGATCGTAATCAGCCGTTCCGATTCCACTTTAAGAGGGCATTACCCCAACGAGGTCAATGCACTTGCAATGGGGCTACATTTAGAACATGTAAAGCAACTATTGATTCCCGCTTTTTTTGAAGGGGGTCGTTATACTTTTGATGATGTCCATTATGTGAAGGAGGGCGATAAATTCATACCCGCTGCAGAAACACCTTTTGCCAAAGACAATACCTTCGGATATGAATCTTCAAACTTAAGGGAATGGATTATTGAAAAATCGGAAGGCAAAGTAACACCTGATCATATCGCCAGTGTCTCGGTTCAAATGCTTAGAAACCGATCACAGGAAGCTATAAAAAGTATTCTAGAAGAACGAGATACTACCCACATTGTAGTCAATGCCACGTCTTATAGTGATTTACAAGTCTTCGCGCTGGCCATTCTCCAAAACACAAATTCCTTCATTTTTAGGACTGCGGCCTCTTTTATAAATGCGATATCGGGAATTGCCTTAAGATCCTGTTTGGAGAAAATTGAAATTTTAGGGAAACCTACACAAAACGGTGCCCTTGTCGTTGTCGGCTCATACGTTCCAAAAACTACCGCACAGTTACAACATGTTAAGAAAAACTACAATGCTGTTTTCTTAGAGCTGGAAGTATCAAATGTTTTAAATCCAATTCTTTTTAGCAAAAAACTGACATTATTGGCAAGCGAAATAGACCACCACATCGGGATGGGAGAAGATGTAGTACTTTTTACCAGTAGAACGGTAATTAAAGGAAGCACCAAAAACGAGAGTCTTGAAATTATCAATAGCGTTTCGGCCGGACTTATTTCAATCGTAAAACAGATCGAAAACCGACCTAAATACCTTGTTGCCAAGGGAGGCATTACGTCTAGTGACGTTGCTACCAAAGGACTTGGGGTGCGACGAGCCAATATTCTGGGCCAAGTTCTCAAAGGCGTACCCGTTTGGCAATTAGGGAAAGAAGCCAAATTTCCAGGGCTGTCTTATATTGTATTTCCGGGAAATGTGGGCGGCAATTCGGCACTGCATGAATTAATTACATTTCTGAAATAGAAGACCCGCATGAAAACACAATTCAACTATCCCAAGCGTTACTTTATGGTCATGGGCACCTTTCTTTTGGCTTTGTTGCTTTATGTTGATCGTGTTTGTATTTCAGTGGCCAAAGAACCAATTTCGGATGCTTTAGACCTCAGCGACAAGCAAATGGGATGGGTTTTGGCGGCTTTTTCACTGGGGTATGCGCTGTTTCAAACCCCTGCCGGCATGTTGTCCGACTCCTTAGGTCCGCGCAAAGTACTCTCGACCATTGTAACCATTTGGTCAGTATTTACAGCTTTAACGGGGGCAGCTTGGAACTTTGGTTCACTATTGGTAGTTCGATTCCTTTTTGGAGCTGGGGAAGCAGGTGCATTTCCGGGTATGTCGCGGGCCATTTACAGTTGGATTCCTTTACAGGAAAGAGGCATCGTTACCGGTATCAATTTTTCCGGATCCCGATTAGGTGCTGCATTCGCTCTTCCAGTGGTGGCTTGGATGATCGATGATTTCGGGTGGCGCGTTTCCTTTGTCATCCTTGGAGGTATCGGTATACTTTGGGCAGGTGCTTGGTTTCTTCTGTTTAGGGACAAACCGGAAGACCATCCCGGTATTTCGAAACAAGAAAAAGACTTTATCCTTTCCACAAGGCAACAGCAAAGTACCCAAGGGGAAATCGAAAAAATAAGCATGGCGAATTTGCTGAAATCAAAAAATATATGGTTGGCCATGGGGCAATACTTCTGTAGTAATTTTACCTTCTTCTTTGCCTTGACTTGGCTTTTTCCCCATGTGAAAAGCGAATATGGCTTAAATACGCTAGAAGCTGGTTTCTACACGGCCATACCTCTAATTTTTGGAGCCTTGGGGAATTGGACGTCAGGTGCGCTCAGTGACCGTATCTATAAAAAAGGAAATTGGGACAAGTCCCGTATTTATCCGGCTTCAATTGGTTTTTTTCTAGCAGCTTTAGGATTGATCGGTAGTATTTATATGGACAGCGCCGTAGGGGCCATTGCATTTTTAAGTATTGCCATTTTCGGTGCCGACATGACCTTGCCCCCGTCATGGGCATTCTGTGTCGATATCGGGAAGGAACATTCGGGGGCCGTATCGGGAACCATGAACATGGCCGGGAACATAGGGGCATTTTTGACTGCGCTGGCTTTCCCGTACCTACAGGCCTGGACAGAATCTACAACCCCATTTTTCGTAGTTGGCGCAATATTGAATAGTATTGCAATTGCATTATGGTACCAAATGAAACCACAAAAACATTTCTCGACCTATTAAATTCAATCGCATGGCGAAACTAAAAGGAGTTTGCATTGGGGCAGGTTATTTTAGCCAATTTCATTTTGAGGCATGGCAACGCATAGACGATGTTGACATTGTAGGTGTTTGTGACTCGGTCAAAGAACGTGCTGAATCGGTGGTCGAGAAGTACGGATTCAAAAATGCCTATAATGACGTCGAGAAAATGTTTCTAAAAGAACGACCCGACTTTGTTGACATTATTACACCGCCCGAAACTCATTTAGAACTTTGCCAGCTTGCCATAAAGCACAACAACCATATCATTTGCCAAAAACCACTGGCACCCACACTAGCCGAGTCGACAGAAATAGCAAAACGTGTCGAGACATCTACAGTAAGAATGATGGTACACGAAAATTTTAGATTTCAACCCTGGCATCGCGAATTGAAAAAACTCTTAGACAGAAATACGATAGGACAAAAATTACACACAATCAATTTACGAATGCGAATGGGCGATGGTTGGCAAACCGATGCCTATATGAACCGCCAGCCTTATTTTAGGGAAATGGAACGATTGCTCATTTATGAGACCGGTATTCATTTTATTGATGTATTTCAATACTTAATGGGCGACATCATTAAAGTTTATGCCAAGCTAAGAACTTTGAACGCCAACATAAAAGGGGAAGATTTTGCATGGGTGCAGTTTGATTTCGCCAGCAAAGCGCTAGGGTTTTTAGATGCCAACCGTTACAACGAAAATACGGTTGAGGATCCTAGGTTGACTTTTGGTGCCGTTTTGATCGAGGGCGATAAGGGAAGCCTACGGCTCTACGATGATGGAAAAATTACGATACAATTATTGGGAGAAGATGAGAAAATGCATAAATATGCCTTTGAAAATCGAAATTTTTCCGGGGATTGTGTTTTTCGTACCCAATCGCATTTTGTCAACAACCTTATTTCTGGAAACCCTTTTGAAACAGACGTTTCGAGCTATATTCAAAATTTAAAAGTGCTTGAAAAAATTTATGAGTCCAACGAAAAAGATATTCCGATTTCTGTCGATTAAAGCAATTTACTTCCGAATACATCCACAGAGAACTCCATCCCACACCAAATTTCTAATTCGATTGCCTGTAAGGTTTAAGTAAATCTACTGGCTCTCCTAAAGAGGATGTACAAGGTGTTTATTTATATTAAGTTCGATTTGTTTGAATAAATATCAGGAGCGCTTAACTTAGAGGCCAAATAAAACCAACCACCATATGAAAAGATTCAAAGCGCTCGATGTTTTCCGGGGATTGACCATCTGTCTTATGATCATCGTTAATACCCCTGGAGACTGGGACTTTACCTTTTCACCATTGTTACATGCCAAATGGCATGGGTTTACCCCAACAGACTTGGTTTTTCCTTCCTTTCTATTTGCCGTTGGAAACGCCTTTGCATTCGTAAAGACGCGATGGGCAGATAAACCGCTGTCCGAAGTTTTTCGTAAAATCATAAAACGAACCGTTATCATCTTTTTACTCGGGTATATCATGTATTGGTTTCCGTTTGTATCATGGACCGATGCTGGGGAGCTAACCACTTTTCCCTTAAGCGAAACTAGAATTTTAGGAGTGTTGCAGCGCATAGCGATTTGCTATTTTATCGGGGCCGTCATGATTTATTTTCTCACGCACCGCCAACTTATCATTGGCTCAGCTCTTATCTTACTGGGATACTGGGGGTTGCTTAGTGCCTTTGGCGACTACACTTTAGAAGGAAACCTGGTACGAACTATAGATAGATTTCTTCTAGGGGACAGTCATATTTATGGAGGTGACGGAATTCCATTTGACCCCGAGGGCTTGTTAAGTACGCTACCCGCGATTTGTAATGTAATCGCCGGTTACCTTGTGGGTAAATTTGTTATTCAAGGGGGCATCAATTACGAAAAATTATCCAAAATGCTTATGGTGGGCGCTGGTCTATTGGCCCTTGCCTATCTATGGAATTTAAGTTTCCCGGTAAACAAAAAATTATGGACAAGCTCTTTCGTTATTCTAACCACAGGTCTTGATATCATCGTATTATCGATACTAATCTATTCCATAGAATTCGTCAAAAAACCAGTAAACTATTATTTTTTCGAAGTTTTTGGAAAGAACTCCCTTTTTATATACCTCTTATCGGAATACCTTGCCATAACCATGCTTTTTCTTCGTGTCGATGGAAACCAAAGCTTGTATAGTTACATTTATGAAAATGGTTTTAGTTGGATCGGACCCTATTATGGATCGTTTGCCTTTGCCTTGGTTTTTATGTTGCTTTGCTGGGCTATCGGACTTTGGTT
>CBDULZ010000111.1:0-15271 GCA_965368185.1 uncultured Kriegella sp. | reverse complement strand
TGGCAACTATTTACGGTTTTCCGCAACTACTTGTAATTCAAAAGGAAATTGCTGACATTGTATCACATAACAATCAAAACACCACCAACCATGAAATTCACGCTTGTACTCTTTCTAGTTCTTTCCTCAATTTCGATAGAGCTAAATGCCCAGAATTTTGATGCTAAACTCGAAGATTTGGCCAAACAACTTGCGGAAAAAATAAATGCAAAGAAAAAAAGCAAAGTGGCTATTTGGGGTTTTTATTCCGAAAAAAACGAACAAACGGATTTCGGAAATTTTATAGCCGAAGATTTTTCTATCTACCTGGTAAACCACTCCGAGAGTTTTGCCGTAATCGATCGTAACCATTTGAATGTTATGTTAAAAGAACATCGCTTGAATGCGGAAGGCTATATCGACGAAAAGACTACAAAACGTTTAGGTAAAATCGCTGCTGCCGATGCCTTGGTTGTTGGCACGTATTCCATTTTTAATTCTGAGATAAAAGTTCGCGCAAAGGTTTTAGATACCGAAACGGCCCTTCAGTTCGCCGGTGTCATCGGAACGCTTCCCATGAACGCCAATATCGCAAAATTCTTGGGGAAGCTATAAAATCACGTTGAATAACTATCGATTCACCTTGCCTAAGGCAACCTGTTTTGCCTGTGCATTGGAAAACCCAATGCCATAGCGCATCATCGATTTTGAAAGGTTTTTTACTTTTTCACCGGTTACCTTATTGTAGGTATCAAAATTCAAACTTAATTCACAGGTGTTTTTCTGATCGTCGCCCTTAAAGGAATAGTTTACGGTACCAACACATACCAATTCGGTGTTTGCAGCAGAATTAAAATTACCTGTGAGCAATTCTTCTTTTTGAAAACCCCCGGGAGTTGCGGTCAATTTGTAATCATTAAAAAAAATAGAACCGATATGTCGACTGGCTTGGCTGTCTAAGCCATTGGTTCCAAAAATGTATATGCTTGCCGAATTTGCTAAAGGTTTCGTAACTTCTTCGGTACCGCTTGTACCATCACTTCCTCCGGTAACCGAATCAATAGCAGTGGGTTTTAAATCCTGCTTGTCAGCATCAGATTGTGTGTTACTATAATGACTTAAGGCGAAATCAGAAATCTTAAAAAGCACCAAGGTTATTAAAAGCACCTTTAAAATGAGCCCCAGTTTACTTTTTATGATTTGTTCCTTTTTTAAATCCATTTTACGTTAAAGTAAATCATCTAAGATATCATCATCTAGCGCTAGTTCTTCATTAAAAAATTCTTTCAGAATCACCTGTTCATCCGACAAAGCGTATTTAATAGGTATAAAAAACAAACCGAAAGACCCCAAATTTTGGTATGCTAGTTTGGCCCGATTGTACTGTCTTCTGGTTTCCAGTAACTCTTTCTGAAGAAAATTCAAAAAATCCAACGCCAGTTTTTGATCACCGTAGGTTTCATTCAAACTTCTTAAATCTTTATTCTTGGATAGCAATTTATCCATAAAACCATCATTTGATTTGATGAAATTTTCGATTTTCGAAATACGGTTTTCAATTCCCGTTAGTTTTTCCGGATACTTAAGATATAACTGCTCTAAAACCTTGTTTACAGACGAATTCTCCTTAAGATATTCCTTGAATTTCACTTTATTCTCTTCTTCGAATTCATCCAGTGAAATTACATTTTCAGTAAGTTTTAAATGAAAACCGATAAAGACCTTTAGTGAATCTGGCTTCGGGCTATATTTTTTTGGCACCTCTCCCCTACGGATTTCCTCAACATATTTTAGATTTCTATCTATAGTTTTACGAAAACTTTTGCCTTCTCCTTTACTAAAATGTTTGGTGAAATACGCTTCTAAACGATGTTTTTCTCTCAAAACGGCATCGGAATCAAACCCTTGTGGAAAAATCTGTTCCATCAAATAAAGGTAAGCAACAAGGTTGTCTTTGGTCATTCTTTCTTTGGCTATGCCAAATTTAAAAATTAAGCCGTATAAAAAAAATTGAAATTATAGGGACACGCATCAAAGTCCATAGACTTTCCGGGTTGTCTCCAATCACATGATCATCTTCATTTACTTTGTAATGTAATTAGTTCGTAAGACGTTGCGATAGAAACAGTTACAACGAGAGGGCCTCTCATTTTAATAAGAATTAATAACCATTAAATCTGAAAAAAAATGAGAACATTAACTAAATTTACCGTCATGTTATTCGTATTGGGAACTTCCCTTACATCTTGCTCGAAAGAAGAGTTGGCCGAAAATCAAATTGTTATGGAGACGGCTATTACAGAGGGTGACGAAGAAAAAAAGCCGGATAACAAACCCCGCGATTAAACTTTAAATTATATCAAATCGCATCTTATGGGTGCGATTTGATTTTTTTGGATATTTTTATAAAAAGGTTCAATGCGTCTACTCCCAATATTGTTTTTAGTGCTGTGCCTCGCATCGTGTACAGAGAACTCCCCAAAAACATATGGAGGTTCTACAAAAAAAGATGCTATCTCCAAATTGTATCTAGAAATAATTAACCAAGACTCATCTTTGGCAAGTAAAATGAGAGCCATTGAAAAAGGTCTAGCCCTAAGTCAAGGAATTGACTCATTAAAAACCAAATTGCTTTTTAGTAAGGCTAGCCTCTTTTTTGAATTGAAGGAATATGACAGTCTTTTCAAAGTTAGAAAAACCTTAGAACCAATCGCACTTAAGATAAATGACCATCTTACATTAGGCAAATACTTCCACTTAATGGGTTATTATTATGAGAATGTAAGCTCTAGCTTAGATAGTGCCTTCTATTATCATAATAAGGCTAAAAACAGCTACTTAAAAACTCATGATAGTACGAGAACCTTAGAACGCATTTTGCGAATCGCAATTCTACAGAATATCAGCAATGACTATTTTGGGGCAAAAGAAACACTCATAGAAGCTTTAAAATTCGTCAATAACACTACGAGAAAAAATGAAATCGCAGAGATATACAACGAACTGGCCAGTAATAATAGAAAACTACTGAATTATAAGGATGCGGTACTCTACTATGAACTTGCTATAGAAACTACGGATATAGAAAATGATATTATCGGCTACAAAAATAATCTCGCCATGACCTATGCAGATTTTAAGGAGTTCGATAAGGCGTCAAAAATCCTCGAAGGTTTATTAGCCGATGATTTACTTAAAAAAAATACGCCGCGTCACGCAAGAATACTACACAATCATTCGTTCGTCAGATGGCGTAAAGATGAAACAGATCCCGAAATTAAGCATGATTTATTTAAAGCTTTAGACCTACGTAAGAAAGGAAATGACAAACTTGGTCAAATCTCAAGTTTTACCAATTTGGGAGAATATTTTTTAAAGACAAATGTCCACTTATCAAAAAAATATCTAGATACGGCGATTCGACTCTCATTGCACTTAAAAATACCCAAGGCCGAAACTGACGCCTTAGCACTCTTAATGAACTTGGAGTCTAAAAATATCGCCTTTCGAGACAGGTATATCTTTCTTAAAGATAGCATGTATAACAATGAACTAAAAGTAAAGACCCAGTTCGCCAAAATGAAATATGATGATGAATTGGAAAAAGCGCAAATTCTTGAACTTGAAGCGGAAACTGCCCAGAAACGGGCGGAACTTGCAGAACAAAAGACACAAACGATACTTTCCCTTTCGCTTAGCGGCCTTTTACTTCTTGGTGGAACCTCCTTCTTATATCTGCTACGCCAAAGGCATAAAAAAGAAAAGCTCAAAGAAGTCTATAATACCGAAAAACGGATAAGCCAAGACCTTCACGATGGCCTTGCGAACGACGTTTTCGGATTGATGACCAAAATACAGAGTCAAGATAAGGGCGATGACACCCTTCTTAATCACTTAGAGGATATTTACCAGACCACAAGGCAGATTTCACATGCAAATTCGGCTATTAAAACCGGTGCTGGGTTTAAAGACGAACTAGATGCCTTGATTGTAAACTATCAAGATAAAAATACTACCGTACTTGTAAAGGGTATGAGCGGCATTGACTGGGCTCTTTTAGAAGAACATAAAGCGGTAATCGTGCACCGAACTGTAAAAGAACTTTTGGTAAACATGAAGAAACACTCACAGGCAAATTTGGCTTCCTTACAATTTGAATATCAAAAAAAACGAATAATTATTGCCTACAGTGATAATGGTGTAGGTTTCAACCCAAAACAATCTCGCGGTATTGGTCTACTGAATACGGAAAACCGTATTCTAGCCATAGGAGGAGATATTATATTTGAACCAAAATCGGGCTCAGGGGCTAAAGTTATCATCTCCGTTCCCTTTTAATCCTATTCGACTATGTTCAAAAAAGTATTGGTTGTGGAAGATCTAGATACCGTTGGTTATGGTATTTCTACGATGTTAGTAAAAGACTTAGGGGTTAAGGAAGTAGTTCTTACCCAATATTGCGACGATGCCTATCTGAAAATTCAAGCGGCATTATTTAAGAACACCCCATTCGACCTTTTGATTACCGACCTTTCGTTTCAGCGAGACCATAGACCCCTGAAAATCGATTCGGGCAAGTCATTGATCGAGAAAATCAGGACTAAAAACAAAGAACTGCCGATAATTATTTGTTCGGTCGAAGAAAAACCGGATATGATAAAGCGCTTTATAGACGTAAGTGAAGTATCGGCTTATGTTTCAAAAGGTCGTGACGGTCTAAAAGATTTAAAAAATGCCGTGGTATCGGTGTTCGAAGGAAAAAAATTTCTTTCAAGAAAAATTGAGCGCTTGGTCAAGAATGAAAACATTTTTGAAGTCGAAGAATACGATATTTCGCTCTTGGACTATCTTTCAAACGGACTTACACAAGACCAAATTTCCAATCTCCTAAGTACAAAAGGGATTACACCTAGTAGTCTCAGTTCAATTGAAAAACGACTGAACAAATTAAAGGATATTTTTCAAGCGAACAATAATGTGCAACTCGTTGCCAATGCAAAAGATTTAGGTTTAATCTGATATATTTTTTTATATTTTCCTACAAATATTTATTGTATGAAAAAATTATAGCTGAAATTTTATTTTTTACGGGAAACCGTATTTCTGTAAAGTTTCTAATTACTATGTTTGGTATTAAGAAAATTAAATAGAAGCGAAAAAGGCTTTGTCCAAGGTCTTTTATTTACAGAATTTGTACAGTTATTCTAAACCCTCGAAGCCGTACTTATTTGAAAATTTTATGGCATACTAACCTAAAAATTATTCCTACATGATCGGTTTAAGCGAGGTACAAAGAAGGCTGATTATCTTACAAATTATTTTACTGAATCTTATTTTTTTCTATGTTCAGGCACAAGAAAAAATACTACTTCGAGATGCAGATTTTTCTTCTGAAATAAAAGACTTCAAACGAAGTTCGCTGCTTATCCTTATGGTGGAGACACCTGACAAGGAAAAACTGAATACCATTAAAAGTACATTTCAGGGAATAGAAATTTCCGACAAGTTTAATGACCATAGTCTCGATACTAACTTTATCGCCCTAGATGAGGAGGCAAAAGATCATTCCGCCAGAATCATAGAAAAGTTGGATGAGGCAGCTGTCGCCAGAAAAATAGTGGCCAAATGGTTTGGCAGAAATGAAAAAGGTACGTTCAGTTTAGATCTTGTCAAGCAAAGGGGATTATATAATGCTAGTGCCTTTGATAGGGAAATTGCCGAGAAGACGCTGCGGGGCAATGCCATGTTGGAAGACGCTGGGGAACATCTTATCGCAAATACGTTCGTAATCGTAAATGATTATAAGTATACCAACAAAGAAGAAATTGCGGAAAAGGGCAAAGAGGTTCTTAATATTGCTGCAATGTTTGGCAGTAAGGCGTCAAATAGTACAACCGCCCTAGCTGCAGATGTAATGGCCAAGGGCTACGTTATCAAAACAACATCGTACCTGTACCGGTTGATATGGGACAAGGAAACCGCGGCCCGATTTTATGGGGAACTGTGGGTTACCGATGAAAATTATAATGAGGATGCAGTCGACGCCTTTGATAAGGCAGATTTTTTTAAACTCGAGTATTTAGGCCAACAAGATGCTTGGGCAGATGTGCAATCAACCAAATATACTTCAAAATCAGATGAAGAATTGATTGAAAGGGCCACCATCAAAGCCACCAATTCGGCCATTTCTAAATTGGAACGAAAATTTGAAGTATTCAGAACGAAAACGCCATTAATTAGTATTGACCCCCTTGCCGCTAAAATCGGTACGAAGGAAGACCTAGCCAAAGGAGACAAATTTGAAGTATTGGAACAAATCTTACTAGAGGATGGCGCAATCGATTATGAAAAAGTAACTGAAATTACAGTTGATCATAATCAGATCTGGGACAATTCTTATCTTCCCGATGAGGAAAATTCAGAGTCGGAACTGGAGTATACCGTTTTTAAGGGCAACGCGAAAAAATTATACCCGGGCATGTTGATTCGGTTTAAGAAAAATCAAAATATATTTAAATGAAATACCTATTGTTCAAAAAAGCCCTGCCATTCTACCTCGTTATTTTTATGTGTACCAGTGTATTTGCGCAACGCAGACAAAAATTGGCTGACAATGACACTTTTGAATGGGAATACGATATTGAATGTTACGGTGGCACGGCTAAGAACGGCTACAAAATAGTAAAAATATGGTCGTACTCTAAAGAAAGAAGCGTGGCTACGACACAGGCCAAAAAAAATGCCGTACACGGCATAATATTTAAAGGCTACGCCGGTAAAGGCCGTGAGTGTAGGGCATCGCGCCCATTGATGAACAAAGACATGACCGATGAGGAGTATGAAGATTTTTTCAAGGATTTCTTTCTTGATGATGGTGGTTTTAACCGATTTGTTACCTATGCCACAGATTATAAGGGTATTGCCGATGTGCAAAAACTGGTAAAGAACAAAAAGGAAAAGAAAGAGAAGTTTTATCAGTACAAAATAGGTGTTGTGGTCAGTGTAGCGTCTGACGAACTACGGAAACACCTTGAAAAAGAAGGCGTAATCAATTCATTGGCAAAAGGTTTTTAATATGAAAAATGCTACTATCAAGTATATGGTGTTATTGTTGCTGCTCAGTTTAACGGCACAAGGCCAAAATGCAAAAAAACCAACGCTAATGGTTATGCCAAGCGATGCTTGGTGTATTCAAAACGGGTACGTACAAATATATGACAATCAAGGTGTTAAAACTAAAGTGCCTGATTATAAGAAAGCATTTCAAGAAAATACCGATTTACTCTTGGTAATAAGTAAAATTAACGGTTTAATGGCGGAAAGG
This sequence comes from uncultured Kriegella sp., assembly GCA_965368185.1. GTDB lineage: Bacteria > Bacteroidota > Bacteroidia > Flavobacteriales > Flavobacteriaceae > Kriegella. Next base: position 7,968 of record CBDULZ010000111.1, on the reverse strand, counting down.
GAGTTTCCACTAAAAAATCTGGAAACCGTTATAAAGGGACTCGAAAATTCGAATGCCCTGAACATGGTAAGGTCTTCAAAGGACACAGGCGCATCAATCGCCGAATCTCCACTAGATCAAATAGTAAAAACCGCAGATGCCGACATCATCATTCAGCTTACCTGGACCGTTAATAAACTTGGTCCGAACAATTCAATAACCTACAACCTACAAGGATTGGATTCCTATACATACAAGCAGGTAGCCACAGCTGCCGGCACTGGCGCCCCTTCCTTCAGTGTTGAATTGCCCGTTTTATTGGAAGAGGCCGTTTTGGAGAACATGGAAGATTTTACCCATACCCTACAAGAACATTTTGACGATATGTTCGCCAATGGCAGAGAAGTAACGCTACAGGTATTGGCTTGGGATGATTGGGATGGCGACCTTGACGATCTTTCGTTTGAAATTGAAGATTGGTTAGATGAAAAAACCGTTGAAGGCCGTTTTTCAACTACTGATGTGACAAGTACTTACGCACTTTTTGAGCAAGTTCGCATGCCCCTATTCGATGAACGTAATAGAGCTATGGCCGCCCGAAACTTTTTCAGGGATTTGAGCCAGAAACTTAGCGGATCCGCCTACAATATTCCAAATAAATTAGCCACCGAAGGTTTGGGTAAAGTAACCATAATTCTTGGGGGTAAATAAAAACATTATGAAAAGAGTTTTTCTACTAATCGCACTGTTTTCTATTATTTTGGGAAAAGCTCAAGACGCCCAAGACAACAATGATGTATTGTTGGGTGTATACGTACCTGAACAGGCTGAGAACTTTCCTAATAATGCGCGGAGTTTATTGCGTACGCGACTGATGCAATTGGTTACTGCAAACGGCATTAGTGCGAATGTCTTACGGCCCCGTTTTTTTGTTGTTCCGCGAATTGCTGTATTGGGCAAGGAAGTATTGGGTACGGCTCCGTCACGAGTTGTATTAGATTTAGAAATGGCATTGATCATTGGTGATAGTGAAACAGAAAAAGGAAACCTTTTTCATACCGAATTCATTACACTAAAAGGAGTTGGTCAAAATGAACAAAAGGCCTATATAGCGGCCATCAAAAGAATTGCCCCGAAAAACCCGAAACTCATTGCTTTCCTTGAGCACACAAAAAAAGAAATCATAAATTACTACGAAGAACATTGCGAAGAGGTAAAGAAGAAGGCATATGCATTAAAAGCTCAGGATTCAATAGTTGGGGCCGTTACAATTCTTGCCAATATCCCGCTATCAAGCAATTGTTATTCAGAAAATGAAGAAGACATCGGCACATTCTTTCAAAACGCGTTAGATCAACAATGCAGAAAACAGCTTAATAAGGCTAGGGCCGATTGGTATACCAATCAATCTCTTGAAGGTGCCAAAGCAGCTGGCAAAAAATTAGCTCAAATTGAACCCAGGGCTTGGTGTAAAGACGAGTTGAACGCACTTTATAAAGAAATTGCAACAAGGGTCAGGGAACTCGGTGATAAGGAATGGGATTTAACACTTAAAGAGGTCGATGCCAATATTCAATCAACCGGATATGCCCGTGAGATATTGCTGGAATATGCAAAAAACCAGCCTCAAAATATTATAAAATACAATGTGGGTGGGTGGTACTAAAACCGCCATTCTTCTCTCCTCTTGAGCCTTGCAAAATTCTGCTTGAGCTCGGCCCTAAAACTTAGCTTTTATTTAATCACAACTTTCTGTATATAACATAGTTACACCTAAATTCTACGAGTATATCCTAATATTTCCCCTTCCCTTTAAGTTGCAGCTCGTCGATCTTATTTGCACTTCACCGAAAAATAAATTAAAACCTTGGTTCTTACGGCTTACCGTAAAAAATATACTTTGGCTTCCTCTAAGTTTGAATCTGAAATAAGTAACTAAAAACCATGATTCAGATGAAAAAAATTCACTTCGCTTCAGTATTATTTACAATGCTACTAATCCTATCGGGTTGCTCCCATATCGAAGATACTGTTGATGCCCTCGATAGCGTCAGCTGTGCCAACAGTCTATCAAGGTTAAACGATAATGACGACTTGAGCTGCTCCGAGACCATAAAAGAGCTCGAAAAAATCGAAAGGGATTGTAGCGCATATCTTAATGCAAATTCAAAAGCCAACATAGCATTGTTAAAAGCTAATTGCCAAGACGATTAAATAATCAATTAACAGTAATCCTTAGAAAAAATGAGAAACACTATAGCCACACTATTATTTATTGCGTCAATATTGTCAATTCATGCCCAAAATGTTATCACCGTAGATAATACTACCGGCAGCAACGCCCAATATGACAATCTGCAAAGTGCAATTTCTGCCGCCACTGCTGGGGATATTATTCATGTCATGCCTTCTGAAACGAGCTATGGCAATGTTATCATAGAAAAAACATTGACTCTAATTGGTTTTGCCCATAGTGATTCGGACAAAAGGTCGGTAGTAGGAAGCGTTCAACTTACAACAGGAGCTGATAATACCAGATTGACCAGTCTAGAATTAAGCGACACCTATAGTGTACGGTACAACACTGTTCCACTGACGGGTCTGATCGTTGAGAACTGTCTCTTAGAGGAACTCTATTTCTATAATGCCGGTGCGGATGATATTTTGATTAGAGGCAATATTTTAAATTATGTAGGATACGGATCGACGTCCTCAAATTATTCCAACGCTATAATTACGAACAATATCATCTCACGACAAGTTGTCGTTATTAATTATCAATCCGTCACCGTTAAAAACAATATTTTTTTAAATCCCGTAAGTAGCAATCCGGTATATAATCGTGGTTATGCCAATGGCAGCATTTCAGTTCAAAACAACATATTTTACTACTCGACCAGCGCCACATACGATCCAAATGTCGATGGAGTAACTTTCGAGAATTGCCTTACCTATAATATCGGCACTGGAAATGTTGCTTCCTTAAATGGCAACAACAATTTAGACAATCGCAATCCCTTATTTCTTGAAGACAACGACAATGCCACATACGACCCAACAACTGACGACTATAATTTAGGAGCAGGCTCACCGGCCATCGATGCCGGAGTTAATGGTGAAGACATCGGGCTTTATGACGACAGTAGTAGTTTCACTTTCAATAATCTAGGTTACAGTAATGGTGTTCCCACGGTGCGTATCGAAGCAATAAGTACTACGGTCGCTCCGGGGCAAAACTTAAATGTCATCATCAGCACTACAAACAACTAGAGCGATGAAAAATATACCACTGCTAATAGCTGTGATGCTATTGTACAACTATTCCGTTTCCCAAGCTATCGGGGCCGCCGAGTATTTTTTTGACACGGACCCGGGAGTGGGCAATGGAACTTCCCTTACCGTAGCAAGTAATTCGGGTTCCCTAGTCCAATCCCTATCCATTCCAACTTCGGGATTAACCGATGGTTTTCATAGCCTATATGTACGCTCAAGAACAGTAGACGGCGTCTGGAGCCTATATGACAAAACCGTTTTTCTCATCCGTTCATTTTCAAGTGTCTCACAACCTTTGAGCGCTGCAGAATATTTTTTTGATACCGACCCAGGGATTGGCAATGGTACGTCTCTAGCACTTGATTCCAACACCGGAAGTTTAACGCAGACTGCTTCCATACCCACCACAGGTTTAAGCAGTGGTTTCCATAGTTTCTATATTAGAACCCGAAACACCGAAGGGTCATGGAGCCTTTATGATCGCACTATATTTTTTATGGCTTCTTTTGTAGGCGAAAACGAACCTGCAGTAGCCGCCGAATACTTTTTTGATTCAGATCCCGGTGTCGGAAATGGAACCTCGATAAGTCTGGATGCAGAAGCCGGAAATTCGAATCAAGCAATTCTACTACCAACAAGCGATTTGGTTAGTGGCGTTCATACTGCATATATCAGGGTTCGCAACCAAAGCGGTATATGGAGCTTGTACGATAGCAGAAGCTTTACTATTTCAACCGACGGAATCGACAATACCGTTACCTTAAATGATTTGACACTTACAGCTACCTTTCAGAACACCGATGCAACATACGAGTGGTTTGATTGCGTTAACAATGAAATTGCAGGGGCCAATACCACGGCTCGAACTTTTACTCCCTTGATCAGCGGTAGCTATGCCGTTCGTATTACGCTGGGTTCCGAAACCGTTATTTCCAATTGTACCGAAGTCACAATTCCTTTCAATGCAAATGACAGTGACTCTGACGGCATTTTAAATGATGTCGACAATTGTCCATCAACATTCAATCCGGATCAAAAAGATTCAAATAATAATGGCATAGGAGATGTGTGTGATAATGACAACGATTCTGACGGTGTACCCAATGCTATTGACAGTTGCCCGGAAACTCCTTCAGGAGCAATAGTCGATGTAAATGGATGCCAGATATTTTCACTTCCGCCCGATAATTTTACGGTAAAAACTACAGGAGAATCTTGTATCGCATCCAATAACGGTAGTATTGATATCACCACACAAAATTCGCAGAATTACAGTGCCACTTTAACAGGAAACTCCGTCAATATTACGAATACCTTTACCGCAAGTACTCTTTTTTCTAATCTTTCAGCAGGTGACTATTCCGTTTGTATAGCTGTGACAGGGCAAACGGACTATGCCAGATGTTTTGATATTACAATAACAGAACCCGATGCACTTTCCGTTTCCTCAAAAGTAAGTACCACAGACAAAGAAGTGACGTTGAATCTCTCGGGTGCCAAGCGCTACGCCGTTCGGTTAAACGATGAGACCTATTTAACCGAGAACTCAGAAATTACATTGCCATTAACAAAAGTAAACAATTCATTGTCGGTACTTACCGATAAAGGCTGTCAAGGGCAATATGATGAAAATATTGTGCTGTTGTCGAATACATTGATTTATCCTAATCCTGTATCGAGTGAACCGTTGACTATTGTCATGGGATCAATTGGTGTTGACCAAGAAATAGAGGCATCAGTTTATAACGCAAACGGAATAATGGTTTTCTCCAAGCAACTAAAATCGAAGAACGGATCAATATCCTTGGACGTAAGTAACCTATCCGCAGGGGTACATCTTCTTAACCTCCAATTTGGGTCTAATTTGTTGAACTACAAAATCATTAAAAGATGAAAATAATAAAATCTAAATACGTTAGGTGTCTTGTTGCGTTATTCATTCTTTCTGCCTGTGGAGGTGATGATGAGGGTTCAGAACCCATCCAAGGAGGTGGCGACGATGACCCGATTGTAGTCATACCCGACCCTGCAGCCAGTATTTTAATTTTTCCGGCAAACAATACGGAATGTAACGAAGGAACAATCGTAAGTGAAACCGAGAGCGATGTAAAGTTTCGTTGGAATACTTCCGCAAACACCGATAGTTACTCCATAACCTTGATTAATCTATTAGATAACCAAAGTTCCAGCGTTGTTCAAGGGAATACTGAAACGACTTTTCGATTACAAAGAGGGACCCCATACGAATGGTTTGTAAAATCGATGAGCGCTGATACCGATAAAACCTCCACAAGCGAAAAGTGGCGCTTTTTCAACGAAGGCCCCGGAATAGAAAATTATGCTCCTTTTCCGGCGGAAGCTATCTCCCCCCCAAGAGGAAGTTCACTTGCTACCACAACAGCTATAATCTTGGAATGGACCGCAAGTGATATTGACGATGACTTAAAAGAGTTCGAAATATTTCTTGGTACAACGGAAGACAATATGGCTTCATTGGGCAAATTTATAGAGACCAGTATCAATAACGTCACCGTAAGGGCCGCAACAGATTATTATTGGAAAGTCAAGGCAACTGACAATGAAGGAAACAGTTCTTTGTCAGAAGTATTTCAATTTAAAATTAATTAATAACCAAAATCACAAAAATCATGAAAAAACACATCATTTATTTCGCAATTTTACTATTTACCGCAACCTCCCTGTCGGCGCAAGAATTTATTCAGGGCACAAATGTAATCAACTTAGGTGTCGGTCTTGGCGGTACTTACGGGAGCTATACAACCTCATCACAAAGCGTGGGGTTGAGTGCCAGTTTTGAACGGGGAATCTGGGAAGTTCCTGGGCCCGGGGTTGTTAGTCTTGGTGGATTCCTTGGCTATAAAACCTACAGCTACGACTATATTGGAGGGAATAATAAATGGACCTATACCGTAGTTGGTGTCCGTGGCGCCTATCACTACAACGGACTTAATGTTGAAAATCTAGATCTTTACGGAGGCGCCATGGTCTCGTACAGAATTGTTTCCTATAGTGGATCTGTAGGAAGTTATGGAAGTAAACCCGGCGCAACGGGCTTTGTTGGGGCACGTTGGTTCTTTGGAGAAAATTTTGCAGTATTTGCCGAAGGCGGTTACGGATTTGCATTTTTGTCGGCCGGGGTTTCCTTTAGATTTTAACCTATGAACATATACACCCTTTTACCCTACACGAGATATCCTTGTTATAGGCCCACTAGTTCATTCTATTGCGGCTGCCGACCAAAACCCATCGGTTGAAAATGAACTCAAAAAGAGTAACGACAAAAACCTCGATTCGAGCTTACATCGTATTGCTCAGTAGCCTTATAAAGTTGATCAAAAGCCCCCATATAAGTTCAAATTATACACACTAATTATAAATTCATCATGGGACTAAAAAATCATCATAAAACCACATCAATTGTAGTATACATTTTGGCTTTTGTTTTGTTTATGCCAGATGCAAGCGCTCAACTTTTCAAACCCACATTTACCGCCTCGCTTTTAAGTCCGCCTCAAAAAGTATTGGGTGGTATAAACAAGATTGCCATTATCGATTTTGAAAATGTCAGCAGTGATATTCTAAAAAATGCGGGAGCCGATCTAGGTACCAAAATGGCCGATTATCTTTCTGCTGAACTTTTAAAAGAATATAGAGCTTTGAATGGCAAATGCTTCTATGAAGGAGGGAGAACTGATATTTTTTATTTGGTAAAACGTGAGGAAATAACTCGAGTTTATCAAGATAGAATGCTCAATATAAATTCGTTAAGTGATAGTCAAATTATTGAGATAGGAAAATTGGTCGAGGCCGACGCCGTCATTTATGGAAGTCTCAGCTATTCCAGTACAGATGAACGCAAAGACAATTCATATCGTGACAAGAAAGGAAACTTTATATCGTCACATTCCCTAATACGTACCACTTCCGCGGAGGCTCGAATGCGAGTACTTGACGTTGCCTCGGGCGAAGTACTTACCCAGACCGATAGTCGCGGAAGTAGTACAGACAAAGCATCGGGAAATAAACCTCCGATAATATCTGCCGTTATGAAAGGGGAGAAAATTGCCGAGTTTGCCTGCGAAGGCATAGCTTTTCAATTGGCAAAACACATCGCACCGTATTATTACAAAAACAAGTTCACCTTCGAACGTGTAAAAAATAAAGAGTTTAAGGAAAGAGCAAGTGATATCAATAAATACATAAAATTGGGAGAAATTGAAAAAGCATATCAAATGTACAGTGCCATCTATGAGATTGACGAGTTCAACCCTCAACTATGTTATAATATGGGCGCAATAAATGAAATGACAGGTAATTTCAGGGAGGCAAAAAAATTGTATTCCACAGCGGTAAATTTAGCCCCGGAAAACAAAGTTTATACCGCTGCTTTAGAAAGAGCTGAAAACAATGAAACTTTTATCGAAACGTTGCAACAACTAAATATAGAGATTACGCCATTAGACCTGAACCAAGTTTTAGAAAATACGGCAACCGACATCTTGGCCGAAAAAATTAAAATCAAAGGACCTAGAAGCAAAAGAAAAAATGCCTACGCCCGACCTAATGAAAGTGCAAAAGTATTAACACAATTACCAGGGGGTCTTGAATTAAAAGTCATAGAGGTGATTGAAGACGGTGATTGGATAATTGCTAAACTTCCTGATGACAGTGAAGGTTACTTTAATAAGAAAGATG
>CBDULZ010000110.1:0-15488 GCA_965368185.1 uncultured Kriegella sp. | reverse complement strand
GTTTTAGACGCAGCTTCGGAAAATTTATTATCCGAAGAAGTCGAAAAATGGATGAAGTTTTATAAAAAAGCCTCCCCGGAAACCAAAGCTTTATTGATCGGAATGCTGGAACAGCGTGATGAGACTTCCGTTTTTGAAAAAGGAGTTTTAGCGGCCATAACCGATAAAAGCAAAGAAGTTCGTATTGCAGGTATCAAGGCCCTCCCCTATCAGGAAAAGAACAAGGCACTTCCGGTTTTATTGCAAACTCTAAATACGGCCAATACTACTGAAGAATATACCGCTTTAGAAGAAAGTCTATTAAAAATTGTAAGCGCCGAAGACAACCAAACATTGGCCGACAACCTAAACAAAACAAGTGCCAATGGCAAGGTCGTATTGATAGACGTATTGGCGGCACGCAATGCGACATCGCAATTTAATACCATTACCGCATTGGCGGATAACGAAAATAAAGATATTAAACAGGCCGTATATGCCGCCCTGCCCTCTATTTCAGGTTCGGGTAATATCGACGATCTTACAAAGATGTTATCCACCGCAACGAATGAAACGAATATCGGCAACGTTCAAAAAGCGATTATCGGCGTGCTCGAAGCAACGGAAGGAGCCCAGGGAAGTCAAATTTATCAAGCGTATGACCAAGCTTCCGACAAATCAAAGTTAGCCCCGGTATTGGCCGCATTGAGTTCCGATAAAGCGCTGGACCTGGTCTCGCAGCAGCTGAAATCTGGTAATGAATCTGAAAAACTAGCTGCAGCGGATGCATTGGCACAGTGGAAAAACAATTCGGCAATTCCGCTATTGTTCGATGCAGCCAAAAACGCTACCAATAGCACGCAGCGTCAAAAGGCTTTTGTCAGGTACTTGACGAAAGTGTCGAAATCGCATTATCCTGACGAACAAAAATTACTATTGGTCCGCAAGTTGATGCCCTTTGCCCAATCGACATCCGAAAAGAAATTGATTATTCAGGCGGCATCGGGAACCAAGACCTTTTTGAGTTTGATTTTTGTTTCCGAATTCTTGAACGACAGTGAATTGGTAACTACGGCATCGAACGCCGCCATCCGTATCGCGTTGCCCACCCCAGGGGTCGATAACGCCCTAAGTGGTGAAGTAGTTCGCGACATTGTTTCAAGAAGTGTCGACAATCTTACCGGTCAAGACAGTCAATACATTAAAATCGATGTCAAAGAATTTTTAGATAAGATGCCCAAAGAAAAAGGATTTGTATCCATATTCAATGGCACCGATTTCTCTGGATGGGAAGGACTTGTGGAAAACCCGATCGCTAGAGGCAAAATGTCAAAAAGCAAATTGGCGAAGTTACAAGAAGCTGCCAATGAACAGATGATGAAAGACTGGTTTATAAAAGACGGTGTCATCGGTTTTAAGGGAGAGGGCTATAACAACATTTGTACCATTAAAAATTATGGTGACTTTGAAATGCTGGTTGATTGGAAAATTACCAAAGGTGGTGACAGTGGCATCTACCTAAGGGGTACTCCTCAGGTACAGATCTGGGATATTGCGCGTGTGGATGCTGGTGCCCAAGTGGGTAGTGGTGGACTTTATAATAACCAAAAACACGAAAGCAAACCATTGACCGTCGCCGACAACCCTATTGATGAATGGAATACGTTCCGTATAAAAATGGTAGGCGACAGGGTTACAGTACATCTTAATGGTGTTTTGGTGACCGATAATGTCGTTTTGGAAAATTATTGGGACCGAAACCTACCTATTTTTCCAAAGGAAGCTATAGAGCTTCAGGCACATGGTGAAGACCTCGGATTCAGAAATGTCTACGTTCGGGAAATTTCTTCGGAAGGCACTTCCCTGACCGAATCAGAACAAAAGGAAGGTTTTAAAGCGTTGTTCAATGGCGAACATTTAGATTATTGGATCGGGAACAAAATGGATTATATCATTGAGAATGGCGAATTGGCCGTACGCCCATCACAGGGCGGACACGGCAACCTGTTTACGGCCGAGGAGTTTTCCGATTTTATATTCCGGTTCGATTTCAAGCTGACCCCAGGAGCGAATAATGGTCTTGGCATACATGCCCCATTAACCGGCGATGCCGCTTACGCAGGCAAAGAATTACAAATTCTTGATAATACTGCTGACATTTACGCCAATCTAAAACCGTATCAATACCATGGGTCGGTTTATGGTATCATTGCCGCAAAAAGGGGTTTTCTTAAACCTGTCGGCGAATGGAATACCCAAGAGGTGATAGTCAAAGGCGATGACATAAAAATAACCTTGAACGGTACCGTGATCCTCGATGGTAATATGAAAGAAGCTTCCAAAGATGGACCTGCAGATCATAAAGAACACCCAGGTCTACAGCGAAATAAAGGCCATATCGGTTTCTTAGGCCACGGGGCCGAATTGTGGTTCCGAAATATTAGAATCAAAGACCTTGAAAAATAAAACCAATTATGAACAACCAACCAAATACTAACGTTTGTAATAAAAAAAGGTCGCCCCTAAAGGTGGCCTTTATTGCGAAATATCTGCTTATTACTTTACTTTTTAGTTTGGTATTATCTTCTTGCAACACTAAAAAGAACAAAGTACTGGTGTTTAGCAAAACGGAAGGTTTTAGACACACCTCAATTGAACCGGGGGTGGCCGCATTAAAAAAGTTGGGGACTACAAACGATTTTGAAGTCGCTGCAATAGAAGATGCCGACTACATTGCCGAAGACTCCTTAAAACAGTATTCGGCCGTCATATTTTTAAACACTACGGGCGACATCTTAAATGATGTACAACAGGCCGATTTGGAACGTTACATACAGGCAGGAGGTGGCTTTGTAGGTATACATGCCGCAACGGACACCGAATACGATTGGCCTTGGTATAATAAATTGGTAGGTGCCTATTTCGAAAGTCATCCTAATGTACAGGAAGCCACCTTAAAGGTCATCAATCACAATCATCCATCTACAGAGTCCTTAGAAAACACTTGGACCAAATCGGATGAATGGTACAACTTTAAGAGCATCAATCCCGATATCAATGTACTGATGGAAGTCGATGAAAGCAGTTATGAAGGCGGAAAAAATGGTGAGCATCACCCTATTTCCTGGTATCATGATTTCGACGGTGGACGGGCTTTTTATACTGAACTTGGCCATACTGACGAGACCTACGAAAATGCTTCGTTTTTAAACCATCTGCTTGGTGGTATACGATATGCCATGGGAGAAAACGCCTTAAACTACACCTTGGCGAAAACCGATCGGGTTCCCCCAGAAGACCGTTTTGTAAAAAAAGTGCTTGATTTCAACTTGAACGAGCCCATGGAACTGGATGAACTCCCCGGACACGGTATTTTATTCGTGGAGCGGCGGGGAGCTTTGAAATTGTACGATTTCAAGGCTGAAAAAACGGAAGTTTTGGCACAAATGGACTTATTTTATGGCAATGAAGACGGGCTTCTTGGATTGGCTGTAGACCCACATTATTTAAAGAACAATTGGATTTATTTATTCTACTCCAAAGCGGGTGACGAATCGAAACAGCGTATTTCACGTTTTGACCTTATCGACAAACAATTGGTTCTCGAATCGGAAAAAATACTGCTTGAAATACCGACACTGCGTAAATGTTGTCATAGTGGCGGCGCATTGGAATTTGGCCCCGATGGCAATCTATTTATCGGGTTGGGCGACAATACCAATCCGTTTGAATCTTCAGGTTTCGCACCCATTGACGAACGTGAAGGCAGAGCGCTTTGGGATGCACAAAAATCAGCGGCCAACACCAACGATTTAAGAGGGAAAATTCTTCGTATAAAACCCGAGAACGATGGAACATACTCAATTCCCGAAGGAAACCTTTTCCCTGTCGGCACTCCCAAAACACGCCCTGAAATTTATGTCATGGGTTGTCGCAATCCGTTTCGACCTTCAATCGACAGTAAAACAGGCTATCTCTATTGGGGTGATGTCGGTCCCGATGCCGGTAAAGCAAAACCCGATCGGGGGCCCAGTGGTATGGGCGAATACAATCAAGCCCGAAAGGCAGGGTTTTGGGGATGGCCGTATACCAGGGGATACAACGAATCTTATAACGATTATAATTTTGAAACCGAAACATCAGGGCCCAAATTCGATCCCGACAACCTGATCAACGACTCACCGAATAATACAGGAATACAGAAATTGCCTCCGGCACAAAAGTCGATGATTCCGATGACCTACTATCGTTCAGAGGAATTTCCTTGGATGGGCGATGGGGGAATCAACCCAATGGCAGGACCCGTTTTTCATGCTTCCGACCAGCCCAATGCAAAAGAACAGTTTCCCGAATACTTCGAGGACAAACTGTTCCTTTATGAGTGGATGCGCGATTGGATTTATGTGATAACCTTAGATGAAAACCATAATTATGTAAAAGCGGATGCCTTTATGCCCAATACCGAGTTTTCGCATCCGATGGACATGATTTTTGGATCCGATGGAAAATTCTATATTTTGGAATATGGCCAAAAATGGAACTCCCAGAACCTTGATGCCCGATTGAGTTCGATATCTTACATCAGCGGAAATCGAAATCCAGTTGCACAAATAGAAGTAGATAAAACTGTAGGCGGAGCACCATTAACCGTAAAGTTTTCGGCCGCAAAGTCGTTAGACTATGATAAAGACCAGCTTACTTACGAATGGTCATTTACCGATAACACGGTTCAATCGACAGAAAAAGAACCTTCTTTTACATTCTCGGAAGATGGTATTCAAAATGTACGTCTAAAAGTAATCGATAGCCAAGGTAATTTCGCAACGGCCAATACAGAAATTAGGGTGGGCAATGACCAGCCAGTACTTAGCATTCAGATACAACCCAATGATAGCATATATTGGGACAATAAAAGGGTCGACTATAAAATAATCGTTACGGATCAGCAAGATGGCACCACGGTAGATGGCAGTATTTCTGCAACCGATGTCAAAGTGACCTTCGATTATATACAAGAAGGCAAAGATTTGGTAAAAGCGACGATAGGCCATCAAAAGAATACGACTCCCGAAGGCAAAAAGATAATCGACGGAACCGATTGTAAAGCCTGCCATGCTATAGATGAAAAAGTAAACGGACCTAGTTACATAGAAATCGCCCAAAAATATAATGAAGACGACCGTGCCTACCTTATTTCAAAAATCATCAAGGGAGGAGCCGGGGTTTGGGGCGAAAGTCCAATGTCGGCGCATCCACAGCTAAAAGTTGAGGAAGTGAACAAAATCGTTTCGTACATACTTTCTTTAAAACCAAAAAAGGAAACATCGTCAAAAACACTACCATTAACAGGAACACTAAATTTCAACAAACATTTAAATGATAAAGATAGCGATGGGGCTTATGTACTGATGGCATCCTATCGCGACAAGGGCAGAGCAGGACAGACAGATTCTGAACTAGTAGCCAACGAGCAGTTAGTTTTTAGGATAAATAAGATCGAAGCTGAAAATGCCGATGCCAAAAGCGAAGGATTGGGAGATTGGAGTACCAACTACGCTCGTGTTGTAGGTCCTGTAACCGACAATTCATTTTTAAGATTCAACAACATAAATCTTAAGAACCTCAACAACATTCGGTTTGCGACTTTTTATAATACCGACTATCAATTTGAAGGCTCACTGGAGATACGGGAAGGTGCAGTTGACGGACCACTCATTGGGCAAGCGAAGTTGAAGTATTTCGGCAAAGAGGTGTCAAAACAATACGATATTGCAGTAAAACCAACAGCTGAGAAAGGAGACGTTTATGTAGTTTTTAAAAACCCTGATAATCCGGAACGGAATATTGCCCATGTCGATTGGATTTCCTTGGAATATCTAAGAGAATAGAATGAGGTTACAAAAGTTTTCAGGTTTACAATCCATATTTACTTATGGAAAATTCAAGTGGTCCATTGTTTGCATAGTCTTGTTTGCAGTAGCTGGCCACGGTCAAAAGAACTCAGAAGAGGAACACTTTTCTTTTGGCGTTATTGCCGATTGCCAGTATTGTGATGAAACGGGCACAGGTGTTCGAAAATACAATCTTTCGGACGCGAAACTACAGCAATGTGTGACTCACTTGAATACGATGAATCTTGCCTACACGGTGCATCTGGGTGACTTCATAGATAAGGATTGGGAAAGTTTTGACGATGTTGGTCCTGTTTACAATTCCCTAAAAATGCCCAACTACCATGTATTGGGGAATCATGATTTTTCGGTTGCCGATACGTTAAAACATAAAGTTTCAGAACGCATGGGCCTACCTTCCCCCTATTACGATTTTGATGTAAAAGGTTGGCGGTTTATTGTACTCAATGGCAATGATGTTAGTTTTCATGCCTATCCTAAGAACAGTAAAAAGTACAAGACTGCGGAAGCCTACTATTCAAAGAACAAAATCGAATCCCCTAAATGGAACGGTGCGTTGGGCAAAAAACAGCTGAAATGGCTCAAGCGTGTTCTCGAAAACGCTTCAAAAAACGAGGAAAAAGTCATTCTTTATTGTCATTTTCCGGTATACCCGGAAAACGTTCACAACCTATGGAATGCCAAAGAAGTTATTGAACTACTTGAAAATTATCCTTCTGTAAAAGCCTATATTAACGGTCATAACCACACAGGCAATTATGGCCAAAAAAAAGGCATACATTACTTGACCATGAAGGGCATGGTCGATACCGAGCAAACTTCATACGGTACAATCAATGTTTATGACGACCGCTTAGAGATTATCGGGTATGGTCGGGAAGATAATCGCACGCTTCACATTAAAAAAACAGAAGAATAATCCAATCAAAAAAAACCATAATCTATCACCAAAAACTTCTAGTTATTTGATGTTAAATATGCATGGTTCAGAAGTCGAGACCCCTTGAAAAAATGATAGTTACGGCCTTTTTCTTAAAGGCCAAGACGGGGATAAATTTAAAGCCATTGCACCTAATATAAGTGGACTTTTCGTTTCAGGAGATGTAAAAAAAGCCAAACTTATAAACCTAAGTTCTGGAATGGGCATATTGGTCGCAAAAAACGATGATCATCTCCAGATGATAAAAATCAACAAAAAATGAAATATAGCATTTTTAAAATCCTTCCCGTCTTAGTTCTAATAGGTTGCCAACAAAACCAACCAAAGGAAAAAATAGAAGCCGACACACCTTCATACACCCTTACCTTTGACTCTTTGGCAGAAACTTGGGACGAAGCCATTCCTTTGGGGAACGCTACTGTGGGAGCGCTAGTTTGGTCTAAAAATGGTAAGCTACGGTTTTCCCTTGACCGCGCCGATTTATGGGATTTAAGGCCAATGGCCAATTTAGATTTTGAAAATCATGATTTTGAGTGGGTAAAGGAACAGTGGGACAACAACACCTACCAAAACGTTCAGAACAAATACGACGTACCCTATGACCAACTACCTGCTCCTTCGAAAATTCCTGGTGGAGCATTGGAATTCGACGTCGCTCAACTCGGAGAAGTAGCATCTGTCAGTTTGGATGTTGAAAAAGCCATTTGTGAAGTCACCTGGAAAAATGGAGCTATTCTTAAAACTTTTGTACATGCCACTGAACCTGTTGGTTGGTATACTTTTGAAAATATAAGTGGTGATTTAAGTCCAACTATAATTCCACCTGCTTATGTATCCAATGAAAAGGCGGGTGTAGAGAGTCCGGTTACAGGGCAAGATCTTAGAAGATTGGGATATAAAGAAGGGCAAATCATTCAAAATGAAAATACAGTAACCTATAATCAAGTCGGTTGGGGCGATTTTGAATTTCAGGTGCATACCCAATGGAAGCCAACACCAAATTCCTTGGAAGGCAGTTGGAGTATTTCTTCCAAAAAATCAAAAACGGAAACTGCGGAAACCGCTACAGAAATAGTTTCTAAAACACTTCAAAATGGTATTACCGCTACCATGGATAGTCATGTCAGTTGGTGGCATTCCTTTTGGAGTCAATCTTCCATCCAGGTTCCAGATTCCATATTGCAAAATCAATGGTTTATGGAAATGTACAAACTGGGATCCGCTGCTAGACAAGGGGCGCCCCCTATATCGCTTCAAAGTGTTTGGACAGCGGACAACGGCAAATTACCGCCTTGGAAGGGTGATTTCCATCACGACCTCAATACCCAATTAAGCTATTGGCCAACTTATTCGGGAAATCATTTGGCGTTGGAGCAAGGTTTCTTAGATTGGTTGTCTGTACACAAACCTACCTTTAAAAAATATACGAATGAATTTTATGGAACCAACGGCCTTAATGTACCTGGGGTAACAACTTTAGACGGCGAGCCCATGGGAGGTTGGATCCAATACTCCTTTGGCCCTACGGTAGGAGCTTGGCTAGGACAACACTTTTATTTGCATTGGCGCTATTCTATGGATCGTGATTTTTTAAAGAATGAAGCCTACCCATGGATAAAGGAGGTGGCACAGCACTTTGATGAGCTGTCGGTCAAAGACCAAAATGGCAATAGACGATTACCATTAAGTTCAAGCCCCGAAATTCATAATAACTCGCATGAGGCCTGGTTTGAAGAAATAACCAATTTCGACCTTGCCCTAATCCGTTGGACTTATCAACATGCCGCTGAACTTGCATCGGAACTTGAACTAAAGAAAGAGGCCGAACAATGGAATTCGAAGTTGAAAGAATGGCCTGAGTACGCCGTAAACGAAACGGGACTTATGTTCTCACCCAACTTTCCCTACAATGAATCACATCGTCATTTCTCACATGCCATGGCCATACACCCTCTTGGGCTTTTGGACGTTTCACACGGGGAAAGCGATCGAAAAATCATCGACAATACAATAGCCAATTTAGAAGCAACCGGATCTAGTCAATGGGTAGGATACTCTTTTAGTTGGTTGGTAAATTTAAAGGCTCGCGCCTTCGACGGTGATGGTGCGGCTAAAGCGTTAAAAGATTTTGCCACCTCGTTTGTACTGCCAAATAGCTTTCATGTTAACGGTGATCAATCAGGAACGGGAAAATCAAATTTTACCTATCGCCCTTTTACCCTGGAAGGAAATTTTGCGTTTGCCGCAGGGCTACAGGAAATGCTGATACAAAGTCACACCGGAACTGTGAAAATTTTTCCGGCCGTACCCCAGACTTGGAAAGATATTTCATTTAACACGTTAAGAACTGAAGGTGCTTTTTTGATATCCGCAAAAATGAAGGCGGGCACAGTAATCGATGTTACCATTGTTTCTGAAAAAGGGGGACGATTACGCTTGGAAAACCCGTTTAATGGGAAGAACATATATGTAACCGGATCAGACGAATATCAATTTACTGAAAATAACATCATAATAGAAACTACCCCAGGAATGGTCGTTTCCCTAAGAAATAGTCAAAACTGATAGTACTGTTGAAGGCCTGAAGTGACTTATTTGGTAGTAGGAGTTTTTGGGCCTCTTCGCTTCCTAACCAAACTATCTGCCGGATAATTATTTTTCAGGTAAGCCATTTGCTCTTTGGCCCAAACGATGATGTCTTCCCGCTGTTCGTCAGATAGATTCGCCTCGGGGTGTAGTCCAAAATTGGTATATGAATTTAAGGGCATTTCATGTTCCTCGACCATTTCAATGGTTTCTTCGAACTTATGGTTCTGCTCTGCAATAGGCCGCTTTGTAAATTCCGAAAAATTCAGGTGTCGCTTCCCGTCGTTAATGTGTCCATCAAGCCACCAAGCTATGGGCTGTACGTTAGCATACCATGGATAGTTCGATTTGTTCGAATGACAATCGTTACAAGAAACTTGCAGCAAGTGGTCGATATTGTCCGGGACCTTATATTTTGTTGAAATATCATAGGTTATATCATTGGAATCATTCTTTTCAGGACGAAAAAACTGAATAACGACCAAAATCAGCAATAAGATGCCCAAAATCTTTTTAATCATAATATGAAGTATTATTTATTCAATTTATCATTTTCAATGAGAAGATGAAATTAACTAATAAATGTACTCATTTCACTAACTTTAAAAAAAATTCTAATTCTATCAATGTACTCCATTGTTGACATAGAAACAACGGGAAACGGAATTAAGGGCAACAAGATAACCGAAATTTCAATCTTTAGATTTGATGGTAATCGAGTAGTTGACGAGTTTACCTCTTTGGTAAACCCCGAATGTGAGATTCCCTATTTTATCACTAGGCTCACAGGCATTGATAAACACCTTGTTCGAGACGCCCCTATTCTATCTGAAATTGCACCTAAAATATTAGAAATCACCAAAGACGCCATTTTCGTAGCACATAGTGTGAATTTTGATTACAACGTCATCAAGAACGAATTCAAAAATTTAGGACTTGATTTTAGCCGGAAAAAACTATGCACCGTTCGGTTATCACGAAAATTATTTCCCGGTTTTCACTCCTACAGTCTCGGAAAACTTTGTTCTGCCTTAGATATTCCATTGACCGATAGGCATAGGGCCCGCGGTGATGCGCACGCAACAGTATTGCTTTTTAATAAATTAATGCGACAAGAGAACGCAGCAAGAGTATTCAAAACCTTTATAAATGCACGTTCACAAGAAGCTACTTTACCCCCTTCGCTACCAAAACAAGTTTTTGAAAGACTTCCTACAAAGCCGGGTATTTATTATTTTAAAAATGCATTGGGCAAGATTATCTACATTGGTAAGGCTATCAATATCAAAAAAAGGGTGCTAGGTCATTTCTATAACAAAGCCTCCAAAGAGGTGCGTTTGTGCGCTGAAACCGCAGATATAGACTTTGATTTATCAGGAAACGAACTAGTTGCCCTTTTAAAAGAATCTGCGGCCATCAAACACCATTTTCCCAAGTACAATAGGGCACAAAAGAGTAATGGGCAACGCTATGGTATCTTTAGCTATGAAGACCGAAACGGTATTCTTCATCTGGCGTACAATAAAATAAAAATGGCGCCCAACCCTGTTGCGATTTTCTATAATCTGACGGACTGCCGTCTTTTTTTGGAGACTATTTGTAAAAGCTTTTTCTTATGCCCTAAATATTGCCATTTACAGGAAAATGTGCCGAGTTGCTCCCATTATAGTATCGGAACTTGCGATGGTGTCTGTAGGGGCACCGAACCAATACCTTCTTATAACGCAAAGGTTAAAAAGTCATTGCTGCATATGGCGACTCAAAATGAAGATGTATGGATCAAGGAAAAAGGAAGAACCACTTCTGAGGATGCCTTTGTGCGTATAAAAAATGGTTTGTATGCCGGATATGGTTATGTGGATAAGGAGGTATCCATAAACACGTTGACCGATTTGGAGGCCTTTGTTTCAGAACAAAAAAACACATTGGAAACGCAACGTATCGTACAATCCTACCTTTTCAAGAACCCACAAAAAATCTGGAAGGGTTTTGAGGCTACCGATGCTCCTTAATTCTATGTTTTAATCTTTCATCTTGCGATACATACGTATTACAAAAAGTAACCAAAACAAGAAAATGACCATCACCAAAATAGTATATATAGCGATAAAGTCCACAGTTGGTTTACGTTGATTATTTAAGAATCATACATTCAGGACATTCTTTACGGGAAACCAGAAGTGTACAATTGTAAATATATTCCTACTAAATATACGGATTAAAGAAATAAAACCATTTAAACACATTAGGATAATTTTAACATTTGTCATATTCTAATTTATTTCTACTAAAACATGCGATATATTTATTAAATAGACTGATTATCAAACTTTTGATAAAATTAATTCGATGTAAATCATAAAAAAAGAAGCCCTTATTGAACAAAACGCGCATTAAAAAAGATTTAGCAGATCTAAAATGATGTGCTGCACCATCAATTAGCCCGTTTAGGGTAAAAAAAGACTCTTTATCTCGATTTAATAAATTATAAAGTGGGAGATTATGCTTCGACAAATACGCGCACTACTTGGGTTTATTTTGATATGCTATTTTTTCTTGTAATGCCGTATCGGAGGATGGATTATCAAAGCTTTTTACGGCATCCCTAACCGTGATAAACAATCTATCCCTCGGAATTTCTTCAATTATCCCACTATTGAAAATAATATCCCTTGTCGGCCCTATGGCCCCTGAGATGTAAAACTTGAGGTTCCGGTCGTGAATTTCACGAATAGTCTTAATCAACATAGCCGTTGCAGTAGAATCGATATAATTGATGGCCTCGGCATTTAGAACTACAGCCTTCAAGGTTGCTTTCTTGCTATCGATAAAATGAAAAAGCTGCTTCTTAAAATAGCCCTTGTTACCGAAGTACAACTGAGAGTCGAATCGAACGATAAGTAAGTCATCCCTAAATTCAATTTCCTCACCGAAACGATCCACATTTTTATAATAGTCTGAATCTTTTATTTTCCCCAAAACCGCGAAATGGGGCTTTGAACTCTTATAAACCATTAAAAGCATGGAAAGAAGCACCCCTACCAAAATGCCTTGAGGTATGCCAATGAACAGTGTAACCAAAAATGTAATCAATAAAATAGTAAATTCATCTTTTCTGTATTTCCACAAAACTTTAGGGTAGGCCACGTCAATCAATCCATAAACGGAAACCATAATGATGCTCGCCAGAACTGCTTTTGGCAGGTAAAAGAACAAAGGTGTAAGAAAGAGCAAAGTAATCACGACAAGTGCCACACTAAACAGCGATGCAATCGGTGACTTAGTACCTACGGCATCACTGATGGCCGATCTGGAAAAACTTCCGGTAATTGGATACGATTGAAAAAACGATCCCATCATATTGGAAGACCCCAAAGCAATCAACTCTTTGTTCGGGTCAATGGTTTCGACGCCCTTCTTTTCTTCCATAGCCTTCCCTATCGAAATGGCTTCCAAATACCCGACCAGTGCCAATGTCAAGGCCATAGGCCAAATTTCAACCGTATTCTTTAGGGTTATACGTGGCATCTTAAACTCGGGAAGCCCCTCTGGCACAGCTCCTACAATGTGTGTACCGAACGATTGCAAATCGAATAAATAAACCGTCAAAATACCCCATATTACAACGAACAATACCGTAGGCATGTTCTTTCTCCATTTTCTAATAAAAATAATCAACACAATACCGCCCAAACCAAGAAGCAGGTCTACAATATTTGTTTGGGGCAGTGCAATAACGATGTTGGTAATAAGTTCATGAAGCCAATGACTTCGTTCGACAGGAGTGCCTAAAATATGCTTTAACTGACTAAACATAATAATCACTGCTGCCGCAGATGTAAAACCACTGATTACGGGCTTCGACAAAAAATTTACCAAAAAACCCATACGTAAGAAACCCAAAACCATTTGTATAGCCCCCACAAGAAACGCTAAGAAGACCGCCATGGCCACATAATTTTCACCGCCGTTAATGGCAAATGCACCTAGTCCGGCGGCCACTAGAAGAGAGTCCATAGCAACCGGCCCGACCGCCAATTGCCGTGACGTACCTAAAAATGCATATACCAATACCGGAATTAACGAAGCATATAGGCCATAAACGGGTGGTAGGCCCGCAATCATGGCGTACGCCATACTCTGGGGAATGAGAACTATGCCTATGGTAAGTCCGGCCACAATATCCTTACCTACATACTCCTTTTTATAGTGGGGCAACCATTGCAGAAACGGAAGAAAATTTTGCATTGTACAAAGTTAACCAAACCTACAATATCGTTACTGAATATTTCCGCCCACGGGCAAGCCGCTGGGTACTTTTTCAGGTATCTCCTTGTCAAAATTGTCGTCGTTTAGGGTGTTTAAAAAGGAAATGATCAAAGACATCTCTTTAACGCTAAGTTCAAGTTCTCTTACAAAAGGATCGTATTCTTCTTTTGACACATGCGGATTTCGTTCTTTACCGTTAGAAATATCCTCATAAAACTCCAACACACGCTTCAAGGTTTTTAAGCTTCCGTTGTGCATATACGGCGCGGTAAAACGTAGATTTCGCAGTGACGGGGTGCGAAAGCCAAAACTATCTTTAACACCGCCATCGGGGATGGGAAGTTTACTATTTTCAGGAGTACCGAGAACGTGTATTTTATAATCGGATAGCATCGGACCATTATGGCAGTTTGCACACCCTACCTCCTTAAAGAGCTCAAAACCCTCTTTTTCAGAAATAAGAATGGCATCATTATCACCGCGCATATATTGGTCAAACCGAGTATTATTGGTAATCAATGTACGTTCGAAAGCAGCAATTGCCTTACCCAGATTCTCAATCGTAATGCTGTTCGCGTCACCAAACGCTAATTCGAACAACTCTTGATACTCTGGTATTTGGCGTAAACGTTCTACTACAACATCTAAAATTTCAGTGTCTTCGTACCCGTGTCCCCGCATTTCTTCAAATGCCTTTATGGGCTCCAAGGCTTGCTTTTCGAGACTTTTCACCCTATCATCCCAAAACATCGGCGCGTTCTCAGCGTCATACCTACTGTAAGTATCTATTCCGTTAAAGGCTGAATTGAGAATGGTCTGGGCATTACGCTTTACGAAAGGGATGTCATTCGGACTATTGAAACGCCGTTGACTGGCCAAACCTTTGGCATTCGGACCAATAGAAATATCTAAAAACTCGGCATATCCGTTACTCGGGTGATGGCAGGTAACACAGGCCACATCTTTGTCTCCTGACAATATGGGGTCATAAAAAAGCAATCTGCCCAATTCTTCCTTTGCCTCCGAAGCCGGATTATTTTTGGGTGGTGTCACCACTTCAGGCAGAGCAGTAATAGCCGTTGAGACTTTGGCAACTTCCTTCTTTTCCTTTTTTTTGGATTTTTCGTCAGAACAGCTTACCAATAATAGCCCAATAACAAACACAATGGCGACTATGAATATTCTTTTCATAACAAACAAAACTACATGTTGCGACGATTTTTTTATCGCAGGCCTCGACTCGTTCTTGACGAAACGTAACAAATTTAATACTAATATTTAATAAGATATATGACTCGCATCATATCATCTATTTTCGGTAACTCAACAAACCCAAAAAAATTACCCTTGTTCCATTATTTGAACTACCAAAGCAAGTAACCCGATTAAAAGGCATAATGGCGAAAAGTACCTCGCATCTGCTCTGGAAAAATCTGTCTGTACGACTTTTCGAAAAAATCCCACATACTTAAAATCTCCAATGGCCCTTGCCAAAAAGACTAGGGTGACTATCCATCCAATATATTTTAACATCCAGTCTGGGAACAGTATGGGAACAAGCCCCGTACGAAATAGATAGAACAGACAGAACGACAATAGGCCTATACCAACAATAGCACTATCTATTTTCCTAGGATTTAAAACGCGTTTGCCGCTCTTTGTAGTAGGCAAGGCATCGTTAAAACCCCATTTCCCCCCAAAAGCCCAGTTAAAATGGATGCCCGAAAGAACAAAAAAAATTACAACCAGTAAAATTGATATAACAGCCATTTATTTCGGAATTAGCCCGTTCTACACTTCTT
>CBDULZ010000109.1:0-15556 GCA_965368185.1 uncultured Kriegella sp. | reverse complement strand
AAGAATCCTAGATTTAAACAAAGACAAGGATAATTATGGCAAGAATTGCAGGTATTGATATACCAAAACAGAAGAGAGGCGTAATCGCCCTTACCTATATTTTTGGAATTGGTAAGAATAGGGCTAAAGAAATTTTGGAAAAGGCCCAAGTGAGTGAAGATACGAAAGTTTCGGAATGGAACGATGATGAGATAGGACGTATCCGTGAGACGGTCGCTTCTTTTACTATAGAAGGAGAATTGCGTTCCGAAACTCAACTGAACATCAAACGTTTGATGGATATCGGATGTTACAGAGGTATACGTCATAGGTCTGGCTTGCCATTGAGAGGGCAACGTACCAAGAACAATTCTAGAACAAGAAAAGGAAAAAGAAAAACAGTTGCCAACAAAAAGAAAGCAACTAAATAATTAAAAGTCATTAGTATTTGGTAGTTAGATTGAATCTGTTTGAAATGTAAAAGTCTAGGATTCTAATACTAACAACTAACAACTAGAAACTAAAAAATATGGCAAAGGCAAGTACAAAAACAGCAAAAAAGCGCAAGGTAATTGTAGACTCGGTCGGCGAGGCGCACGTTACGGCATCTTTTAACAATATCATTATTTCATTGACCAATAAGAAAGGCGATGTAATCTCTTGGTCATCGGCCGGTAAACTTGGTTTTAGGGGTTCTAAGAAAAATACACCTTATGCTGCGCAAGTAGCTGCTGAAGATTGTTCCAAGGTCGCTCATGAAGCGGGACTTAGAAAAGTGAAGGTATACGTAAAAGGTCCTGGTAATGGTCGTGAATCTGCAATTCGTACTATCCACAATTCAGGAATTGAGGTAACAGAGATCATCGATGTTACGCCAATGCCACACAACGGTTGTAGACCTCCCAAAAGAAGAAGAGTTTAATCCAATATTAATATATTTCACAGAAGTGTAGATAACGATTATCGAAGGATAAGCCTTAATTCATAATCACACTTCAAATTTTTAGAAAATGGCAAGATATACAGGACCAAAAAGTAAAATCGCCCGAAAGTTTGGCGAAGCGATCTTTGGAGAAGACAAAGCCTTTGAAAAAAAGAGCTACCCTCCAGGACAACACGGTAACAACAGACGCCGTGGTAAAAAATCAGAATACTCCATTCAATTGATGGAGAAGCAAAAAGCGAAATACACTTATGGTATTTTAGAGAAACAGTTTAGAAACTTGTTCGCTAGTGCCAAAAGAAAAGAAGGTGTAACGGGTGAAGTATTACTGCAATTATGCGAATCTCGCTTAGATAACGTAGTTTATCGTATGGGTATTTCAAGCTCTAGAAGAGGTGCTAGACAATTAGTTTCCCACAGACACATTACGGTTAACGGTGAATTAGTGAATATTCCCTCATACTCCCTTAAAGCTGGTGATATTGTCGGCGTTAGGGAAAAGTCGAAGTCTTTGCAGACCATTCAAGACGCCTTGTCGGCGAACAGCAGCGTTTATGAATGGATCACCTGGAATACTGAGAAAAAAGAAGGAGCCTTTGTAGCCGTTCCGGAACGAATTCAGATTCCAGAAAACATCAAAGAACAATTAATCGTCGAGCTATACTCAAAATAAAACAACACTGATCCAATTATGGCATTATTTAATTTTCAGAAACCCGATAAAGTAATAATGATCGATTCCTCAGATTTCGAAGGGAAGTTTGAATTCCGCCCTTTGGAACCTGGTTATGGATTGACTGTTGGGAACGCATTAAGAAGGGTATTGCTTTCATCTTTGGAAGGGCATGCTATCACTTCAGTTAGAATTGACAAAGTAGAACATGAATTTTCGGTAATTTCTGGTGTTGTTGAAGACGTAACAGAGATTATTCTAAATTTAAAGCAAGTCCGTTTCAAAAAGCAAATTGACGATTCAGAATCAGAAGTGGTCTCTATTTCCGTAAGTGGAAAAGAACAATTGACCGCTGGCGATTTTCAGAAGTTTATTTCTGGATATCAAGTCTTGAATCCTGATTTGGTTATTTGCAACATGGATCCCAAGGTAAGCATCAACATGGAGGTAACTATCGACAAAGGTAGGGGTTATGTGCCCGCTGAAGAGAATAAAAAGTCTGATGCACCTATAGGAACCATTACGGTTGATTCTATTTTCACCCCTATCAAGAATGTGAAATATAGCATTGAAAACTTCCGTGTAGAACAAAAGACAGATTATGAGAAGCTAGTTTTTGAGATCGTTACTGACGGTTCAATACATCCAAAAGATGCATTGACCGAAGGAGCTAAGGTTTTGATACATCATTTTATGTTGTTCTCTGACGAGCGTATTACGCTTGAAGCTGATGAAATAGCACAAACAGAGACCTACGATGAAGAATCATTGCACATGCGCCAATTGTTGAAGACTAAATTAGTAGATATGGATCTTTCGGTTCGTGCCCTGAATTGTTTGAAGGCGGCTGAAGTTGATACCTTGGGCGATTTGGTTTCTTTCAACAAGAACGACTTGATGAAGTTCAGGAATTTTGGAAAAAAATCCCTGACCGAATTGGAAGAGTTGGTCATCAATAAGGGTCTTAGCTTTGGAATGGACCTATCAAAATATAAATTGGATAAAGATTAAATAATCATATTTTGCTCCTCGGTCTTTCGAGTTTGGTAGCAAGATGATAAAATAAAAATCATGAGACACGGTAAAAAAGTCAATCATTTAGGAAGAAAGGCGGCCCATAGAAAAGCTATGTTGGCCAATATGGCCTGTTCCCTAATAGAACATAAGAGAATAAATACTACAGTTGCGAAAGCAAAGGCTTTAAAGCAGTTTGTAGAACCATTGATTACGAAGGCAAAGGCTGAGAATAACCAATCTGCCGAAAAAGGAACGCACAACAGACGTATTGTTTTTAAATACTTGCGAGACAAGTATGCGATTACAGAGTTGTTCGGTGCTGTTTCCGAAAAAGTAGCAGATAGGCCAGGTGGGTACACCCGCATAATCAAATTGGGTAATCGTCTTGGTGATAATGCCGATATGGCGATGATTGAGTTGGTTGATTTCAACGAACTTTATAACGCGGGTCAACCTAAAAAGAAATCTACAAGAAGAAGTAGAAGAAGCGGAGGTAAAAAAGAAGACACGCCGCCAGTGGTTGTTGCCGACACTGAAGAAAAAGCTGTTGAAAGTGTTGCTGATGCTGAAACTAAAGCAGATGATTCTGAAGAATAAAATGTTAGTATATTTTAATAAGTATAAAAGGATAGACTTTGAAGTCTGTCCTTTTTTTATGTTTTTTTGTCAAATAAAATAGAGCATGAAATATCAATCAAAAAGAAAAGCATTGTTGTTGCTCGCAGACGGAACTATTTTTCATGGTAAGGCTGTTGGCGACAAAGAAGGTACGGCCTTTGGTGAAGTATGTTTCAATACGGGAATGACGGGTTATCAAGAAATATTCACAGACCCTTCCTATTTTGGCCAGTTGATGGTTACTACCAATGCGCACATAGGAAATTATGGTACCAACGCCGACGAGGTGGAATCTGACTCGGTTAAAATAGCGGGATTAATCTGTAAGAATTTCAGTTATAACTATTCTCGGCCAAACGCTGACGCTAGCCTTGAACAATTTTTAAATGCTAGTAATTTGTTTGCCATATCAGATGTAGATACAAGAGCCTTGGTGAGCTACATCAGGGATCACGGGGCGATGAACGCTGTTATTTCTACAGATGTCAAAAATGTCGATGGTCTTAAAAAGGAGTTGGAAAAAGTACCAAGTATGAAAGGTTTAGAGCTTTCTTCCAAGGTGTCGACCAAAGAGCCCTATTATGTTGGTGATGAGAATGCAACTTATAAAATAGCTGCGTTAGACATTGGTATCAAAAAGAATATTCTAAGAAACCTTGCTAAAAGAGATGCCCATATAAAAGTGTTTCCTTATGATGCTAAGTATGCAGAGATGGCCGAATGGCAACCGAACGCCTATTTTATTTCAAATGGTCCTGGCGATCCAGAACCCTTGTCGGCGGCAATCGAAACCACAAAAGAAATGATTGCTAGTAAAAAACCGCTTTTTGGAATCTGTCTAGGGCATCAAGTCATCGCATTGGCAAACGGTGTTTCCACGTTTAAGATGCATAACGGGCATAGGGGGATTAACCATCCTGTTATGAATTTGATTTCAGGCAAAGGGGAGATTACATCGCAAAATCATGGTTTTGCTATCAATAGGGAAGAAACCGAAGCAAACCCCGATCTTGAAATTACACATGTACACTTGAATGACAAAACGGTTGCTGGAATTCGTATGAAAAATAAAGATGTGTTTTCCGTTCAGTACCATCCTGAAGCGAGTCCGGGGCCACATGATGCCGATTACCTTTTCGATCAATTCTTCGATATGATCAAATCAGCGGCCAACTAAAACGTTGTAGTTTAAATTAATGTTATTTACTAATGAATATAGGGCGATAAACCAATTTGCAAAGGGTATGCTTTTGTATATTTGTGTTTTCGTTAAGCAATCAAAATAAAAGAAAACCGTATGAGTATTATACTTAGTGTACACGCAAGACAAATTTTAGATTCAAGAGGTAACCCTACCGTAGAAGTAGATGTGGTTACTGAAGATGGAATATTAGGTAGGGCCGCCGTACCTTCCGGGGCATCTACTGGTGAGCACGAGGCTGTAGAACTAAGGGATGGCGGAAAAGCTTTCATGGGAAAAGGAGTAAGCAAGGCAGTCGAAAACGTAAATACTGTTATCGCCGAAGAAATCTTGGGAATGTCCGTTTTTGAGCAGAATTTGTTGGATCAGACCATGATCGAGCTTGACGGCACTCCTAATAAATCTAAATTGGGAGCCAATGCGATCTTGGGAGTTTCCTTGGCCGTAGCCAAAGCGGCCGCCAATCAGTTGGGTATGCCCTTGTACCGTTATGTTGGCGGTGTCAGTGCAAATACTTTGCCAGTACCAATGATGAATATTATCAACGGAGGATCACACTCCGATGCACCAATCGCTTTTCAGGAGTTCATGGTGATGCCTGTGAAAGCTGAAAGTTTCTCGCATGCCATGCAAATGGGAACGGAAATTTTTCATAATCTAAAAAAAGTTTTACATGATAGAGGTTTAAGTACTGCCGTAGGTGACGAAGGAGGGTTCGCGCCCAACTTGGCAGGTGGTACCGAAGATGCATTGGATACTATCGCTAAAGCTGTCGAAAAAGCAGGCTATAAATTGGGCGATGATGTTATGATCGCTTTAGATTGTGCTTCTGCCGAGTTCTATGTTAATGGTAAATATGATTATACCAAGTTTGAAGGAGACAAGGGCGTGGTTCGTAGTTCCGAAGAACAGGCTCAATATTTGGCTGAACTATGCGAGCAATACCCCATAATTTCTATTGAAGATGGTATGGATGAAAACGACTGGGATGGCTGGAAAGCATTGACCGAGAAAGTGGGCGATAAAGTTCAATTGGTAGGTGACGACCTTTTTGTTACAAACGTAGAACGCTTATTCAAGGGTATTGAAAATAATATTGCCAATTCTATTTTGATCAAGGTAAATCAAATTGGTACATTGACCGAGACTATCTCAGCGGTCAATATGGCAAAGAATGCCGGCTACACTTCTGTGATGAGTCACCGTTCCGGCGAAACCGAAGATAATACTATCGCAGATCTTGCCGTGGCCTTGAATACAGGGCAAATTAAAACAGGTTCTGCCTCTCGTTCCGATCGAATGGCGAAATACAACCAACTACTTCGTATAGAGGAAGAATTGGGCAGTATGGCATACTATCCAAAAGAGAAGGCGTTCAAAATCAAATAGTATCCGAATTGGAAGAATATGAGCCTTTCTTGATGTTGAATCTTGGAAGGCTTTTTTTTGATATTTTGTTAAAGTTTTCTGTAACTTATTGTTTATATTGAAGGAATCTTAAAGACCGTTGATTGATATGAATAATTTTCTTTTTGTTGCCGCTGAAAATGATGGTATTGATAAATGTAAGGCTGGTGGAATGGGAGACGTAGTACGTGATGTTCCGAGACAGATTTCGGAACGCGGTGACCGAGCTCATATCGTAGTGCCCGCCTATTCGCGGCTACATACGAACGGGGTCTTTAAAAGTCATCTCCATTTCCAATTGCGCGGTCTAGATTATACGGCCGAGCTTTATGAGGTGCAGCCTAAAAAAGAATTCAAGAATTTGTATCATTACGTTATACATCATCCTGAGATTGAAGGTGGTGAAATTGCCCATATCTATCACGATGATCCAGAAGAACCTTTTTTTACAGATGCCATAAAGTACATTATCTTCTGTACTGCTGTTGCCGAGGCAATAAAACTTGGGGCTTTTGGTAAGCTCGATGTGGTACATTTACACGATTGGCACTCAAGTTTACTCCTTTTTCTAAGGGCCTATCATAACGAATATAGATTGTTAAAAGAGATTCGTTTTGTATATACCATACACAATTTGGCAATACAGGGCATTAGACCTTTTGATAACAACTATTCTTCACTCAGGAATTGGTTTCCTGATGTTGAGTTCGATACCGAAGCTTTGATGGATTACAGGTACCAAGATTGTGTTAATCTTATGGCAGTGGGTATTCGCTTGGCTGATTCTGTTCATACGGTATCTCCTTCATACAAGGAAGATGTGCTTAAACCGAGTACGCCTCCCGAATTTATTGGAGGAGAAGGACTTGAGCAAGATTTACAGCAGGCAGATAACGAAGGAAGACTTTTCGGTGTTCTAAATGGTTCAAACTACAAAAATATAAGGACGGCGGAGAAAGGATTGTTATACCGAAATACGGTCAAGGCACTTTTCAGGTGGTTGCAAGAAGAATCGAAAAAATATAAAGCCGATTTCTTGGCCCATACAGGGGAGAAGGTAATGGAGTTTGTAGGGAACCGTCCAAAATTTATAGTGTCAAGTGTTGCCCGATTAACAGAGCAAAAGTTTTATTTCTTCAAGCGTTCGCCAGAGGCCTTTGTCGAAATACTAAAGAAGTTGGAAAAAGTAGATGGCATTTTCATGTTATTGGGCACGGGTGCCCCAGAGTATGAATCGCTTTTTAGGGAACTAAGCTACAAACATAAAAACTTTATTTTTACAAATGGGCAATCAGAAGATTTGATCGATTCTATTTATTTGGAGTCCGATCTTTATTTTATGCCCAGCCTTTTTGAGCCTTGTGGGATCAGTCAAATGTTGGCCATGCGAAATGGAAACCCATGTTTGGTACATCATACAGGCGGGTTGAAAGATACCGTCGAACACATGAAAACTGGCTTTAGTTTTGATGGGAAAACCTATGATGAGAAAATTAAAAATATGCTCTTAGCTTTTGATATTGCTTTGGATGTATTCGAGAACGACAAGGTTAAGTGGAAACAGATCCAAGACAATGCAAGAAAAATGCGGTTTACATGGGAAAAATCGGTTAACGGCTACTACGAATATTTGTATGCCTTGGGAGCAAAGGTAAGTTAACCTCTTAACTATTGTTGCCAATTTACCATTGTCGTACACTTTCTGTTAAGTATGGCAGAAAAAGAATATTGAAATTGTTAAAACGGAGTGTTTTTCATAAATTTACAAATTTCACATTTAACAAGTAAACTATACAGATGTCAGATAAAGTAACGCTAGACTACAAAGGGAAGAAATATGATTTTCCGGTCACCGAGGGAACAGAAAAGGAGGTTGGAATCGATATAAAAACATTGCGTTCGACGACGGGGTTGACGACTTTAGACCCTGGGTATAAAAATACAGGCTCTTGCGAAAGTGCCATTACCTTTTTAGATGGAGAAAAGGGAATTTTACGGTATCGCGGATACGCAATAGAAGAGTTGGCCGAGAAGGCTGACTTTCTAGAGGTAGCCTATCTGCTCATTTTTGGGGAATTACCGAATAAAGAACAACTGGAAAAATTTCATCACGATATTCGAGAGGAATCACATATTGATGAAGAAATGAAAAAGATTTTGGATGGTTTCCCGAAATCTGCCCACCCTATGGGTGTTATTTCTTCTTTGACAAGTGCCCTTATTGCTTTCAACCCTTCGACAGTGGATGTTTCTTCTGAAAAAGATATGTACCACGCCATCGTGCGTATCATGGCAAAATTTCCTGTATTGGTAGCTTGGACTTTACGTAAGAAAAAGGGACTTCCGCTAGATTATGGCGACGATAGCTTAGGGTATGTCGAGAACATTCATAAAATGATGTTTAAGAAGCCAAACAAGACCTATAAGAAGAATAGTGTCGTTATAGAAGCTTTAGACAAGTTGTTGATACTACATGCGGATCACGAACAAAACTGTTCTACGTCTACCGTTCGAATTGTTGGTTCATCACATGCTGGATTATTTGCTTCCCTTTCCGCGGGGATTTCGGCCCTTTGGGGCCCATTACATGGAGGGGCGAATCAGGCGGTGCTTGAAATGCTAGAGGCTATAGAGGCCGATGGTGGTGATACTAAAAAATATATGGCCAAAGCCAAAGATAAAGAAGACCCATTCCGTTTAATGGGCTTTGGTCATAGGGTTTATAAGAACTTTGATCCAAGGGCAAAAATCATTAAGAAAGCAGCAGATGAGGTTCTGGGTGATTTGGGTATCGAAGATCCGATATTGGAAATTGCCAAAGGGCTGGAGAAAGAAGCCTTGGAAGATGACTATTTCGTAAAGCGAAAGTTATACCCTAATGTTGATTTTTACTCGGGCATCATTTATCGGGCCTTAGGTATACCTACCGAAATGTTCACTGTAATGTTTGCTTTAGGTCGGCTACCGGGTTGGATCGCCCAATGGCGAGAAATGCGTTTACGTGGAGAACCTATAGGGCGCCCGAGACAAATTTATATCGGTGAAAACCTTAGACCTTTCGTCAATGTTGATTTGAGGTAAAAAGTAAAGAATCAGTATAAAAATGCCCTTTTAAATATTTAAAAGGGCATTTTTTTTACCCTGATAGTATACGCTATCTTTACCTAAAACTAAGTACTATGCTTCAACTTCACATTACTGATGAGACGTCGCGCTTAAAGGCGGTGCTTTTGGGTACAGCAGTTAGTTGTGGGCCCACCCCGACACCAGATGAAGCGTATGACCCAAAATCGTTGGAGCATATTTTAAACGGAACTTATCCGGTCGAATCCGATATGATAAAAGAGATGGAAGCTTTTGCCGCGGTTTTTAAAAAATATAATGTAAAGCTTTTTCGCCCGGAAATTTTGTTGAACTGTAACCAGATATTTTCACGGGATATTGCCTTTGTGATAGAAGATAAATTGATATTGGCCAATATTCTTCCCGAAAGGGAAAAAGAAATCGAGGCCATTCTTCACGTGTTGGACATGGTGCCGGAGAAGGATATTCTTCATCCTCCAAAAGAAGTACATGTTGAAGGGGGTGATGTAATGCCTTGGAACGATTATATCTTCATGGGAACGTACACGGCAGATGATTATCCCGACTACATTACCGCCCGTACGAATAAGGAAGCCGTTGTGTACATGGCAGAATTGTTTCCCGATAAAAAGGTCAAATCATTTGAATTAAGAAAAAGCAATACCAATGCAAAGGAGAATGCATTGCATTTAGACTGCTGTTTTCAGCCTTTGGGTAAAGGAAAGGCCATTTTGCACAAAAATGGTTTCTTGATAGAGGAAGAGTATCAATGGCTCGTAGATTTTTTTGGAAGAGAGCATATTTTCGAAATTACGGCGGATGAAATGTACCAAATGTTCAGCAATGTTTTTTCGATATCACCTGAAGTCGTCGTTTCCGAACGTGGATTTACTCGGCTCAATAAATGGCTAAGAAGCCAGGGTTTTACAGTAGAGGAAATTCCTTATGCCGAAATCGCAAAACAAGAAGGGTTACTTCGCTGTAGCACACTGCCTTTAACAAGGGAGTAGGTTAGCTAAGTATAAAAAGTTGTCAATATCAAAATTGAAAATATAATTTGATGCAAATTACCAACACAATTCTAATGATCCGTCCCGTCAGTTTTCGAATGAACGAACAGACTGCCGTGAATAATTATTTTATGGAAGACCTGGAAATCAAGAATCAGGAAATAAATGCCAAGGCACAGGTTGAGTTCGATGATTTTGTTGAAGTTCTTCGTAGCAAAGGGGTAGACATTATTGTAATTGAAGATGTCAAGTTGCCCGACACTCCTGATTCCATTTTTCCGAACAACTGGATTTCGTTCCATGCCGATGGAACGGTTGTGCTTTACCCCATGTTCGCTCAAAATAGAAGAAACGAGCGAAGGGAAGATGTTTTGGAAATATTGGAAGTGCAGGGTTTTGTTATTGAAAACATTGTGGATTATACTTCGGCAGAGGAAGCCGAAGTTTTTCTAGAGGGTACTGGAAGCATTCTGTTAGATCGAGAGAACGAAAAAGCATATTGCGCCCTCTCGGAACGTGCTGACGAAGAATTGTTTATTGAATTCTGTGAAGATTTTGAATATTTCCCCGTGCTGTTTACGGCCAATCAATCGGTCGACGGAAAACGTTTGCCGATCTATCACACCAACGTTATGATGTGTCTGGCGGAACAATTTGCGGTAATTTGCCTTGATTCCATAGATGATAAAAAGGAACGCAAAAATGTTCTAGACCATTTAAAGAAAGACGGAAAGGAAATTATTGCTATTTCCGAAGCTCAAATGCATCATTTTGCGGGCAATATGCTACAGGTTTTAGGTGGTGGAGACAAGCGATTTTTGGTGATGAGTTCGGCCGCATACCATAGTCTTTCCGAAGTGCAAATTAAACAGATCGAAAAACACTGTGAAATCGTACATAGTTCTTTGGAAACTATAGAGACCTGTGGTGGCGGCAGTGCCCGCTGTATGATGGCCGAAGTATTTTTGCCTCGAAAGTATTAATCCACTTTAAAATTCGAGCTAGTTTAAAATATTAACGGAAATGTATTTTGTATTATGAACCGTGAAGCTTTAGATCGTGCCGTAAGCAAGTATTCGCCTAATTTATCATTGGGTGCACGTAACGATTTAGCACGTTTAGGGCACGAGGTTTTTTTGGTAAAGGGTGCATGTCTATTTAGTCGGAATGCTCTGGATGATTACGAATATATCTTGTTAAAAGGTATCGCAAGAACGTATCTCCCAAATACCGAGGGAGTCGAAATCACACTTTCTTTTTTTGAGGATAGCACGGTGTTGCCTCCCTATGTGACCCGCACTAATAACCAAAGGTCTTTATTTTCTTGTAATGCAGTAACCGATTGTACGGTGATCCGTCTTGGAGCTACGGAATTTGAAAGACTTATGATAGATAATCTAGAGATTCGAAATTTCGGGAATGCCGTACTGCGTCAAGAGCTTCAGAGCAAAGTACACAAAGAAATTAGAATGGCTTCTTGGACTGCCAAAGAAAGATTGATACAATTTCGGAAAGACTTCACAATGTTGGAAAATTATGTTCCACATGCTATGATAGCATCCTATCTGGGCGTTACCAACGTGTCGTTAAGTCGTTTAAGAAAGGAAAGCTAAATTGCTTTTTATCATTTGTTAATGTACCGTTCCTTAAAACCCCGTTTCTTTGCCACTAAAATAAGGAAATGGATAGTAAAGGTTTTTTGCTCAAAAATAGTCGCGGTAAGAAGGTATTGTTTCTTTTTGTACTTACCAATATTGTTTATATGGCCATGTTGATGGTTACCATACCTAAAGTAATTGGCCATACCGATGGTCTACGTATTTTAGATATGATGCCAATGGGCTATGATTTGGAATATGTAAAACAATTATTTGAGACCTTGGGACCAGAAGGAAGGAATAGCTACCTTTTTTATCAACTGCCCCTTGACATGGTATACCCTTTTCTATTTGGATGGAGCTATTGCCTGCTTTTGGCCTATTTTTTACGAAAATTGAACAAGTTACACGGTCCGCTTATATATTGTTGTTTGCTTCCAGTTTTGGCTGCCATTGCCGACTATGCGGAGAATATGGGAATTTTAAACTTATTGGTGGATTATCCCGAGATTTCCGACACGGCCGTTAGAGTGACCAGCATGTCCACACTTCTAAAAAGTGTGACAACCACGATATATTTTTTGGTTTTAATTTCAATATTTATTTGGTGGATTTTTAGAATTCTTTCTTACCGAACTCACTCTCGATAAACTTAGATGTGTTTTTCGCCGTGTTAAATAGATAAGATAGGTTGATTGACACCATATCAACTTCATACCTGTAGTTGGTGGTGGTATAAAATTCGTTCGTTTTAAAGGTCGTTATGCGCTGTTCATTAGATTTTAAAAGTCCCATATCAATATTTTGCCATTGTAGTGTCGCCGTTAATCTATTATCTAAAAAGGTTTTTCGAAAGGTTAGATTAGGAGTATAAAATCTAGAATCTTCTCCTTGGGCGGTGTTTCTATCGGACAGGTAATTGAATGTAAATTGTACTGATGCATTTTCCCAAAACGAATAAGTAGAATTGACATTGAAAGAATAGACTGTCGCACTGCTATTTACATCGTAATTTCTAGTGATTCCGTCTCGGTGCCTAAATACAAAAGCTCCATCAATATCATAGGTATATGCATTTGCCCCGATATAATTAGACCAGTTCTTCGTCGGCTTGATTTGTGCTCCAACTTCTAATCCTATTGAATTACTTTTTCCTACATTGGAATAAACACGGTTGATAATGCTATCCAACACTGCGCCATCGGACTCATAGGCAAGTGTGTTTACGCGGTTTATTAGATTGTCTACATGTCTATAATAGGCAGTTGCACTAAAAGAGTTACCGCCCTTAAAATTTTTCACAATTCCGAGCTCGACCAAATCGATAAATTCCGGCCTTAATTGATTGTCTCCCTGTTCGAAAACCTCTGAGTGTTCACGTTCTGCAAAACTATTCATTTTAAGCGTTGTCGTTCGCTCGACCCTTTTGCTATAGGCCGCCTTTATTTTAGAGGTTTCGTTGACAGTGTACTGTAAAGAAGCGGAAGGGAATAGCTTTACAAAATCGTAATTGTAGGTCTGCTCTGGATCAGATGTTTTTAAATCTTCTTTATAAGTACGATCCATCGATTCCAATCTAAGGCCGCCGGCATAGTCCCATTTGTCTTTTGCCCCTGTTAGTTGCGCGTAACCCGAATGTAATATACGTTCGAGACTTATATCACTCGAAAATTCTTGGACAAGAACACCGTCGCGTTCGTAAACAAATTCGCCGGTATGATCTAAGGCCCTGAATTGATACCCTGTTTCCAAGGTGCCTATAGATAGAGGCTTCCATTGATAATCTATATTTACACGATATCCATTTAAAGGGTTGTCATTTGTGTTGTACTCTTGTTGGTAAATGATAGTACGATCGGTCAGCCCCAAGTTGTCATTGTAGGTAGGCCCGCCTAAAAATGTATATTCATATAAAAAAGATGTAGATATCTTGGAATCGTTTTTAAATTTATGGGAATAATCAAAACTACCTAGACCGAAATCACCTTTACGCGTTCTGAGGTTGTGATTGTAATATTGAAAAGTATACGTTCTATTATTGCTTCCAATTGGAGTGATTGCATGATTATCGTAATAATCGATGTCTGCCAAACGGTCTACGGTATGCTTTCCTGCATAAAAGCCTAAAGAATAAGTGTCGGCGTCGTTAGGCGTGAAATCTACGTTAAACCTACCGTTGTAGCTGGTGTCATCAAAACTGCGTTCGCCATCGGATGGTAAAAAGGTTTGTTTGTTTTCCGGTTGGTTGATGACAAAAACTTCGCCCTCCCTTCTTCCGGTTTTATCATTACGTTGGTAACTGGCACCAAGGGAAAAATTCCATTTATCTGTTCTTTTATTCAAAGTAGCATCTATCCCATACCTTTGGGCAGCTTCTTGAGTATCATAAGGTTCTATGGAAGGAAGTCCGCCGCGAACATTTATCTGTGTATAAGTGCCGTTCGTAGCCCCTTTTTTCGTTATAATGTTTATGATGCCCCCTTTTCCCTCAGGGTCATATTTGGCGCTAGGAGCGGTAATTAATTCTACCGATTGTAAGGCATTCGCCGGTAGTTGCGCTAAAATTGCACCTGAATCACCTTGCGTAGGTTTGCCATTAATTAAAACTGCAAAACCTTTACTGCCCCTTACACTGATTTCCCCCTGTCCGTCAACACTTACAGATGGTATATTTTTCACAATATCTACGGCATTGCCCCCTTGGCTGCTTTGAAACTTTTTGGTGTCAAAAACTTGACGGTCTATTTTGTGGATTACCGTCGAACGTTCACCTTGAACAACCACTTCGCTGAGTTGGTTTTGGCCAATATTGAGCGAAATAGTGCCCAAATCATTCGCTGTATTTCTATTTTCAATTTGGATGTCGGAAATGGTTTCTTTTTGAAATCCTATAAAGGAAGCTTCCAAATAATAATCACCCTTCTTTATGTTTTCGATGGAAAAATAGCCCTCGTTGTCCGTGATTACGCCGGTTACAACAGTGCTATCTTGCTGACTGTAAATTGCCGCTGTGGCATATTCGAGAGGAGATCCGTCTGCACGATCGACGATTTTTCCGGTAAGTTGCCCGAAAGTGAGATGTGCTACTAACAAAAAAAATATACTGCTAACGTATTTTAACTTCAAAGTACTTTGTTTTTAGAATTGCGTTGCAAACATAACCTCTTTGTAGACTCGAAAATGGTCTATTTGTAAAATTAATGGTACTTACGAAATAATTTCTTTTTTGAATTGCAAAGGAGTCTGACCAACTTGTCTTTTAAAATATTTTATAAAATGGGAAGTATCTTTAAATTCTAGGTTGTATGAAATCTCTGCAACCGATAGATCGGTATAAAGCAGGAGCCTTTTGGTCTCTTGAATCATATGGGAGGCAATGACTTCGGAAGCCGTTTTTGAGAATCTTTTCTTGCACATCGTGTTTAGGTTTTGGGCCGTAGTGTTCAAGCTTTCCGCATAAAACGCGACATTGTTTCTGGGTTGTTCCTCCAAGAGTTCCATAAATTTTGTGGACATATCGATTGATTGATCCGAAGAACTCTCGGAATACGATATTATTTTTGCCAAAAGTGCTTTTAAACCGCCTTCGATTACCTCTTTTTGGGTCGGCGAATTCAGTTTTTTTTCACGACAAAGTATATCAAATAGGGTGTCGATAGATTGGTCTTCAGACACCTTTATGACTTGAAGGTCATGCAATTTGGTCAAAAGCATGGCCAAGCTTTTGTCAAGGCTCTTTTCAAGAAATGCCTCTTTAATAATAATTACGTAACCCTCTGGAATCGTATTGATTTCCCAATGGTGTACTTGATCTTTCCAAATAAAAAAGAAAATCGGCGGCGTTATTGAATGGCATTTTTCATCCATATGATGGAACCCCTCACCTCTCTGAAAATAGACCAGTTCGAGATACTTATTGTGCCGATGGGGTTTTGTATAGCGCTTGCTACTATCAAAGGGTTCGATTTTGATCGCATCGATGGGTGAGATTTTATTGTAGGTAGCTATTTGTTTTTCCATCAAGCA
>CBDULZ010000108.1:0-15790 GCA_965368185.1 uncultured Kriegella sp. | reverse complement strand
TTTCTAGGACTTCAAAATAATAAGAACTGTATCATAGCCCTTTTCGAGCTTGAATACCACTTGATCGGGGTTGTTTCTGTTCGTTGTCCCTATTCTGCTCGCCACCATTTTACCATCTTCGTATAATTGAATCTCAGCTTGTTCGATTCCCTTGGGCAAAGGCATATTTATGGTCAGGGGCCTGTCGTTGGAAACCTTGAACCCATTATGTGTAGTCTCCAAGGAAAAAGTGAACGGTACGCCCGATGAAACGATATCCCACCCATGGGATTCGAATTTTTCCATTCCCGAAAGAAACATAAGTTCAATTTTCGAGTCTTTTGTTGGTTGACGGATTAAGGAAAAAAGTCCTTTTTGGTAGAAACCCTCACGAACGGTAATATCGCTTTCGGAAGCGTTGAGAACCATTTTATCCACCGTTATTTTATCGTTCAACAGCACATCGATACGTTGTGTATTCGGAAATTCCTTTAAAATGGAATAGGATACATTCGCGATTGGATTTACGCCCCCAGACATATATGGATTGAAAACTACGGCAAAAGGATTTTCCCATGCAGCCTCTCCCCTCTTGAGTATTAAAGTAGGCGTCGGCTTATCTAATATTTCAATCGGCGCCGTTCCTTTACTCAAGGCATTCGATTTTGGCGAATTGACCTTATAAATGGTCTGGTTCTCACTTCCCCTTACCCATAGCTTCATCAAATTATCAGGCTTACTTTCGCTTTGCAAAGTAAACAGGGCCTGAATATCCCCAGAATTTGTCGCCTTCATTTTATCGGTGAAATAATCGTAGCCTTTTAAATCTCCATGTTTTGAGGATAAATCGTCGGTTGAAACAAAGTCTAAGGGTTTGTTATTTGAATCAAAAATCTCAAATTTTTGGCCTAGATTATGATATATATATTCGTGTTTTTGCTTTGTTTCCTGTTGTTTTTTAGATCTAAAAACATCAACGATATAGGGCTTGTCAACATTTGATTTTACAATGGCGGTAAAGCGCTGCTGGTCAGAGATTGTCTTTGGTTCTAAAAACGACACTTTTGAAAAGGTAACTTTATCAAAAGATGGCCTTTCGCCAGATTTCGGATACACATTCTCCAATCTAAAAGGATGGTATGTTCGCATAGCCGAATAATCGGAGATGCCATCTACGACAACCGTATTATGGGCAGGAAAACGCGAATAAAACTGCCGATGGTCAGTATGCCAATAACTTGGCCCCCGCCCCATATCGGGACCCAATACATAGTTGTTTGCATAGAGTTCCAAAGAAATTCCATTGGCATGGGCATGATTACCGAACGACCCTACCGTCGATACAAATACAGCGTTTTCGCCAGTGCCTATTCTTTGATTGACCATGCTGACATTGGGCGCGTAAAACGTTGGCGATATCAAGTTCCCCGTGTTTATATTGTTAGACGATTGGATTTCGTTCAAGGCATCCACGTAGAAAAACAACTCGAAGAAGTTATCGGCTTTTCGCTCATACAGATCATCTGAGACCATTTGCGCTAAAAACCCAGAGATTAATTTTTCCTTTTCTTTCTGATTGTATTTTCTATAGTTCGCTACCAACAGTTCGAAATTTTCAGGCGGAAGCGGTCTATGATGTGAATCTCCAAAACCAACAGTATATCCACTAGGAAACAAATACTGAAAAGATGCCAAGGCTGCTTTTTCTACAATAGGAAAATTGGTGAATTCATTGTTATTCGTCGCGTGATCCAACAACGTGAAAATTCGCAATAATGTGGTAATAACATGAACCGAATACGAAGCACTCTCGGGCCATATGGCATTTTCTTGATCGTAAACCAAAAGCGTTTCCTTAATGGCTATTTGTCTATCGGTAGATTTACTGAACGTATGGTCTAGAAAATATTCACGTCCCTTTCCATTTTTGTACGTTTTATTTCCTTCAAGAACGAGGCCGATATAGGTAAGAAACCTTGCTTGAAAAAGGTTCCAATTATTGTCCGGTATTCCTTTTTTGATGATCTGGTCTCCCCATTTTTGAAACACAGCCACGGTAGTATCCAAATCGGCATATTTAGCTTTGAAATAGTTGAATAAAAAATCATAGGTGGTTACCAGGGGTACAACTATTCCTTCATGAATTACTTCAAAGGTGGCTAGGCCGGAAATATTTTGTTGGTTTGATTTCTCTAAATCGATCGGGGCATCCCTATGAAACATACCATTCATATAGGTAAAGAATACAGGAGCGGCAAACTCTGCATATTTTTCCTGCCCGGTAAGCCAGTAAAAAAAGGCCGCATCGGCCACAAGGTCCATGATCTGTTCGTTGGTGTTCTCAATGGCAAATCCAGATTTTGATGGATGTACCCATTCCATCTTACCTGTTTTCTTATGTTCTAAATACAACCCCCGTGGGTCGTCCAAATACGGTTGAACATTTTCCAGCTTGGGCCCCTTATAGTCAGTCGCCCAATCACGAGTGCCCGAATATCGTACGGTCGGCACAGGGGCTTCACCTTCCGAATGTGAAAAATCGCCGCCTTTCAAAAAAACTTTGTTGTGTTTGGTCTTCCAATTCATTTGCAATCGAGAGACCAGCCATTCCGAATCCTTCTTCCAAAATTCAATATACTTTTCAAGCCGTTCCTTTTTTT
Source organism: uncultured Kriegella sp. (assembly GCA_965368185.1). Lineage (GTDB taxonomy): Bacteria > Bacteroidota > Bacteroidia > Flavobacteriales > Flavobacteriaceae > Kriegella. The sequence goes on along the minus strand of CBDULZ010000108.1, from coordinate 13,151 downwards.
TATCGACCAGCTCCTTTTTCCATCGAACAGTCTCTATCGATTCTACGAAAACTTCCTTTTCCTGATCGGTAACGTAAATTCTCGGATGGGCTGTCGTTTGTCCGGCCAAAACAGGTATCCCAAGAAAAAAACAGCCTATAACTAGGAGTATTTTGTCTCGCATTACTTTTATCCCTATTCTTAAATTCAATTGCATTTTATTTGTTTTAACCGCTTTGGCCCCATGTCACTTCACTACAGATATTGACAAACTTTGGTTGTCTGGTTAGGGGTTTGTTTTAAACTCGATCGTTTGAAAATCCATTTTAGGAACAATAAACCGAACCACATCAACCGCGTTGATAGATGCCCGTTCCCCTCTTATTTGCTTGTATGCGTAGGTCAATGACACTTCATTACCTTTGAATGTATCAGGAACTGTCAATACTATTGATTCATTACAGGTCAACTGCACCTTTTTACCATAAACAAGGACCGCGGCACCCGATTTTTTCCCTAAAACTTCAATAGACCAGCCATTTTTTGTGATTTTTTTCCCAGAGCCTAGAAACAACGTGGTACTTCCGCTCTCTTCTATTACTAAACCAAATCTTCCATCAAGATCAACATCTTTATAGGTAAAATTGCTGCTTTTATCTGAAGAGAATACTAAATCTTCCCGACCGGTATTATGTTCTATTTTCAGTCCTACAAGCCCCTTGTCTCCATTTCCAACGTTAAAAGACGCTATGCTTTTTATGGTAGACGGTTCACTTGCCGTTGTAGGTTCATAAATGGCCACGAACGGCCGGTTCCATGCCTCACCATACTGCCTGACCACCGTGGTCAACAATGGAGCTTCTTCGATTTCCTTTGGTATCATACCATTTCTGAATGCCTCCGATGGTGGCGATTTGACCCTAAAAACTTCACGATTGTTACCACCTAACATCCACATGTTCATGCTTACTTGCTCTTCTCCATAAATCGATAAGTTGAATGAGGCCTTGATGGGATCACTAGTCATTAATGACTCTTCATCCCAGAAATAATCGTACGCCTTTATATTTCCTTCCTTGGAAGCTAATTTAGTCGTGGTTTTCAATGGAAATAATTTATTACTCCCATTCTTCAATATCAATTCCTGCCCCAAATTGTGGTAAAAATAATCGTGGTATTTATCGTTGTCTTCCTTTGTTCGAGATCGAAAAACATCGATATAGTAGCCCGTTTCTTCACCGGTTCTAACGATGCCCATGACCCTATTCTGGTCGGCATTGGTACTAGGCTCGTGGAAATATAGATCCGAAAAAGTGATGTCGGGAAAATATCCTGTTTTACACTCAGATTCGGGATAGAGGGTATTGACTTCAAACGCGTAGTAACTGCGCATTTTTTCATAGTGTGATTTTCCATTTACCGAAACGGTATTATGCGCGGGAAACTGCGAATAATATTCCCGATAATCGGATTGAAAATAACTGGACCCCCTCCCTCCTTCCGGTCCCAGAACATACCCTTTTCCGTAGAGTTCCATGGCAATACCATTGGAATGTGCATGATTACCCAATGAGCCTGCCTGGGAAATCATTAAACCATGTTTGGGGTCGAGTCCGTTTCGTATTGCAACCCAACTAACAGTTGGCGCATAGAAGGTTGCAGTCATAAAATCAGCCTGATTTGCCGGTACTATAGTAGGGTCCAACGAGACTTCCGTTTTATACAAAAAGTTATTGAAGGAATTTTTTGTTTTTTTTTCTTTTCGGGTTTTCTCTTTCCCTTCGAGCATATACAATAACGAAGTAAATTTCTCCTCTTGTGGTCGCTTATCGAACTTTTGGGCATTGCCCACTAAATCTAAAAAAGGTGCTGTTTCCAGCGGTCCGTAGTGGGAATCACCAAATGCCACAATATATTTGTTGGGATATAGGTACTGGGGCATTACCTCAACCGCTTTGGGAAGAATGGACATGTACTGTAAAACATCAATGTTCAATGCCTCTTGAATCACCCGAATTAAATGGGTATACCCTTTTGCCACACTTAGGGCATAGCCAGCACTCTCGTTCCAAATTCCGTTATTTTGGTCGTAGCCGTATGCTAAAACATCGGTGACCGACCATTGTCTGGCCTCGGTTTCGTTGAAAACACGGTTTAGGTAATATTGACAACCCTTGCCATCTTCGTAAGCAGTGTCATCGTCTAATGCCAAAGCCAGTTGTATTACGAAATTCGCTTGATGTAGGTTCCAGTTATTATCGGGTACTCCATTCTTAATAATGATTTCAGCCAATTTTTTCAATGAACCCGTGTAAATTGGGGTCATTTCTTTTTTGTTCCCCTGTAGATACTCATACAAAAATCCATAGGTTTCAGCCAGTTCATCTACAATGTTCTCCTTGATTACTTGAAAGGAGGTCAATCCTATGATTCGCTGAACATTACCATTTTTTAGGTCTATAGGTTCCTTTCGATAATACAATCCATGCATATATACATCGAATAGGTGAGCCGCCAATTCGGCATACTCCTCATCACGTTCAATAAAGTAGACCAAAGCCGCGTCACGTGCGATTTTCATGATATTCTCATTGGTATTCTCAATGACCCTGCCCGTTTTGGAGGGCATTACCCATTCCCATTCGTTCGTTTTTTTATTTTGTAAAAACAGACCTCTATCGTCTTCTAAATACGGTTTAACATCTTCCAATTTCGGTGTTTTGTAAAGCGTCACATAATCGCGCTGCCCCGTAAACCTTACTGTGGGAACTGGTGCACGCCCCGTTGCATGGGAATAGAACTCTCCATCAACGAATACGTCGGTGGCATGTGATTTCCAATACATCTGAAACCGGGAAGACAGCCACTCGGGGTCCGTCTTATATTGTGATACATACTTTGTGACTTTACGCTTGAATACGTTGTAGGATGCTTTTATTTCCTCGGAATTTTCAATTTTTTGAAAGATGTTGTCCTTGTTCAAATGAGGTGCCAACATTCGCGGATGTTCCCTTTCGATAGCATCTGGAAAAACAAACTGCGCAGCTGCCCAATCGTTAAAAAATAGGAAGGCTATCGCAACAATAAGAAAACAGCGGTTCTGCATTAATATGATATACTAAGGGTTACGTACCCAAATGTGACTACTATCCAAAAGTTCTTGATACTGAATTTCAAATTCCTCCTTTATTTTCTCAAAAATTTCCGGTTCCTTTAAAGACAAATCCTCAGACTCATTACTATCGTTCTTTAAATTAAACAAAACATAGTCAGTCAGTTTTGCATTTTTTACCAAAACCTCATTACCATCGTATAAATTATTTAATCGAGGTACGGTTTCCCCATTGGCTTCAATACGTGCCATTATTTTCCAATCACCTTTTCGCATAGCCACCCTGCGCTCGTTCAAGGCGTTGTAGAATGCCCAAATTAAAGGTTTACTTCGGTTAAATTCCCCATTCTCGAGAAGTGTGGTAAACGATTCCCCGTCTAATTCACTATCGGGTAACGCAGCACCGGAAAGCGCCGCAAATGTTGGAAGAAAATCTAAAGCGGACACCACTTTATCGGAGGTTCCGGTAAACGTTTCCTTCCCTATCCAATTGATGATACCTGGTACTCTAAAACCAGCCTCGTTGGTCCATAATTTCATACCTCTTAGTTCCCCGGGAGTACCGTATGAACGTTTTGCCCTTTGATATCTCATTAAAGTTTCGGGGCCATTATCAGAACTAAACACAATTAAAGTATTATCTATATTGTTTTTCTCAAAATAAGCTACCAAGCGTCCTACTGCCAAATCTACGTTTTCGACATTGGCAAAGTATTCCGCCTCTTCCCGATTCTTAGCCTTTGGCAAATATTTTTGTACCAAATCTTCCGGAGAAGCAATTGGCTCGTGCGGTTCGTGAAAAGCGACTTCTAGAAAGAATGGCGCACTATCTTTTCTGCTATCCAACCAATGTATAGCCTCACTGACGATTATCTGGCTACTAAAACCTGCAATCTCACCAACTTCTTCACCATTTCGAACAAAGTTTTTGGGGTCTTTATGACTTGGTGAAGCATTGTTATGTGTTGCCATCCAATGGTCGAACCCAAAATCATTCGGTTGTGGCTGTTCATCGGAATTAAACTTAGAACTACCATGCCATTTACCAACCAAACACGTGGCATATCCTACAGATTTTAACAGCGCAGGTATCGTCTGTTCATTTGCTTGTAGATGCACTAAATCTCGATAGTCCTCACTTTTTTTAGGGCCCGGGATAAAATCGTAAACTCCTGCTTTATTTGGACTACGCCCCGTTAGCAAGCCAACACGGGAAGGCGAACATACCGGTGCTGTCGAATAAAAATTAGTCAGCTTAATTCCCGTTGAGGCCAGCTTATCTAAATTCGGTGTTTTAATAACAGGATGACCGAATGAAGATAAATCTCCATACCCCAAATCGTCACACAACAATACTACAATGTTAGGTTGCGCTTTTTCTAAAACCTCAATAGCTATGGTTTGTGATTTACACAATCCTACTATCAGAAAACACATTCCTAAAAAAAGAATCCAAGTTCTCATAAAATTGACTTTTAGTTTCTGCATGATTAATTGTATCGTGTCTTTTGTAGAAGAAAACAACTGCGAAAATCATTGTGCTATTCATTTTGGTTTATTAGCCTTCCGGTATCTATTGCATCTCAAATTAACTATCATCTTCCTCTAATTTAAGGATTTATACGTTTAAAAATCACTGAAATAGGCCCATTGATTACCCTTTGTTCAGTTCTTTTGGGCTTTTGTATTTTTTTAATCGTAAAAGGGCCTCTATATAATAATAGTCTGCATAATTGATGGAATAGTCGATTTCACTACCTGCAGGTTTGTGGCCTGTTGAGTGCAGTAAAAATGCCGAATTCCTTTCCTTGCTCAAATAGTTTTCGGAAAGTTCGACTACCATTTTCTCGGCCTTGTCGGCATACATTTTTGCCAAATCAGCATCTTTGGTAAGTGTTGTAAGTTCGAGAAGTGCCGATGCAACCAAGGCCGCAGCCGAAGCATCCCTAGGTGCTTTTGGAATATCGGGTGCACTAAAATCCCAATAGGGTATCAGGTCCTCTGGCAGGCGATCTAAATATACCTGAGCTACTTTTTGGGCCCAATCAAGATATTTTTCATCCCCTGTTTCCCGGTAGACCATGGTATAACCATAAATGGCCCATCCTTGTCCGCGTGCCCACATGCTTTCATCTTCATACCCTTGGTGGGTGACTGCTTTTATTTTTTTGCCGGTTTCCCGATCATAAATCACTACGTGATACGATGTAAAATCAGGTCGAAAATGATTTTTCATCGTAACATCGGCATGGCTGACCGCCATATCGTATAAAGATTTATCCCCACCATTTTTAGACGCCCAGAACAATAGTTCAAGATTGATCATATTGTCCATTATGGTATTATGTTGGGGCCACTCCATATTAGGAACATCGCGAGGCCAGGAAAGAATGGTACCCACCTTTGGATTAAAAAGGGTTGCCAGCGTATCGGCGGTTTTCAAGATAATGTCTTTGTATTCGGGGTTTCCTGTAAGACGGTATCCATTGCCAAAACTATTGAATACCTGAAACCCAAGGTCGTGATCAAGGGCTGGAGTTACCGACAACGGTGTTAGGTATCTACTGTAGGCATCAGCCACTTTCTCCCATTTTTTGTCATTTGTGCTTTCATATAAATACCATAGAGTTCCAGGCCAAAAACCACTAGTCCAGTCTTTGTAATTGATAAACCGCCATTCTTTACTATCAGGAGCGATATTTCTGGGCAAACTGCTGGAATCATTAGGTATAAGCAGTAGCGTTTTGGTGGCCTGATCCGCACAGTATTTAAGCTGTGCGCTGACATCAAAAACCGTGGCTTCCTTCATTTTGGGTAATCTGTTACCACATCCCAACGCTAAGGACAACAATACCAAAACACTTAATGATTGTACACTGTATTTCATCTTTTTTTTTATTATTTTTTGTAGGTTAGATGTAATTTGCCATCAAACATCTTGGTTGATATCAAGAATGGTTACGGCTCATTTCATAATTTCGGGTTGATCAATTTTATTTTGAATTGTCTTTTTGACCCAAGGGTTAGGGCTATATGCAATGGTAGTTAGATTATCACGGAAGCACCATAAAACATGGTCCAAAAACTATAAATTATGATTCTTTCGGTGTTGATTGAAGCCGGGCGAAAAGACTTTTACACTTCTGCCTTATGAAATAATGTAAAACCCGTTTGTTCGCAACGGACAAGGATGACCCCATCCCACTTTGACTTTTCGAGGCCACAAACCGGAAATCTCGAAGTTTATACAGACTGCGACTTTCGCAAGCACCATTGATAATTGTCCAGTGTCTACTACTATTAACGGCCGCTTATTAACATGATATCTCGATTAGCAATTGGTTTATGGGTCATAACCATGTCCATTACATAATAAAAATAATTGAACTATTCTCCCCTAAAGTACCCTTCGCCGTACCACTTTCTATTCGTACTTTTTTTAGAATTTCTATCAAAAATTTACATTTTCATTGCCCACAAGCTATAAAGAACCATAATTTATGATCAATGAACAATAAGTTATCGCTAAAGGGACGCTTTATTTTTAACATTGCCTTAACGATTTCAAAGCAAAAGTCATGGACTCTAAACTTTGTTAAATCAACTCAACTTTTAAGAACTATTAAATAACACTTTATGAACACAGCTAAAGACTATCAAACCACCCTAAAGTATGTGGCAGGTTTACTAGGAATCCTAGGATTTCTAATCAGCGGTATGCATACATCGTTGTATGCTTCAGAACCAGATAAAAATTGGAAGATCCCAATATTTAATCTAGAGGTAACACAAAATATTACCGTTACAGGTACGGTAATCAGTGCTGATGATGGGCTACCTATTCCTGGGGCCAATGTAATTGTAAAGGGCACCACCAACGGAACTACGACCGACTTTGATGGAAATTATACGATCGATGTTCCATCGGGCAATACCGTACTAATATTTTCATCCATTGGCTTTACCAGCCAAGAGATTGCAGTGGGAACCAATGACACCATTAATGTTTCTTTGGAGACCGATGTTAGCGAACTTGACGAGGTAGTGGTCGTTGGCTACGGAACGGCAAAAAAAGAAACCTTGACAGGAGCCGTAGAACAAGTAAAGGCTGAAGCTTTTGAAGATTTGGCGGTGGGTAGCCCCGCATTGGCGTTACAGGGTAGAACGCCTGGTTTAACGGTTACCCGTAGTTCCTCAAGACCTGGTGATGAGGGTATAAATTTTCTTATTAGAGGAGCCTCTTCAATAAACGGAATAGAACCTCTAATTGTTATTGACGGTATTCCTTCAATAAACTCATCATCTTTTAACGATATGAACCCAAATGATATTGAAAGTATAAGCGTTCTAAAGGGGGGTTCCGCATCTGTATACGGTTCTCGTGCCGCTGGGGGTGTTATTTTAGTTACGACAAAAAAGGGAAGAGGGGATGTTAAAGTGGAAATAAGTACCATAACCCGAATGGGTACTATAGGTATTCGCCCACCATCACCTAGCATGTCTGAATACGGACAGCTTTATTTAGCAGCAGCTTCAGAAGATATAGCCAGCGGTAAGCCTCCTCGTTATTTCTTTTGGAATGATTTTGAAACTGTAGAAAGAATCGCTGCCGGAGAGGAAGGTTATTATGATTTACCTATAAATGGAAGAATATGGTTGGGTGATGCCCCCAGATTTGATGAAATGTTTGGTAACTCCTACTCTAGTCAACACAATATAAGTGTATCTGGAGGTACTGAAAAAAGTAATTTCCGTATTTCCGCAGGCTATGACAATAACGTTGGGGGTTTAAAGGTTGCAGATGATAGTGCCGATAGATATAATTTCTCAATTAATTATGGCACCGATATTAGTGATAAACTAAGTATAAATACGAATGTTACTTATTTTCATAACAAGTTTTCAGGACCTGCGGCAGGTTTAGCTAGGGAGGCAGCTACATGGGACGCACCCTTATTCCCTACTTATAACCCCCAAGGGCAATATTACGCTAATTTTGGAGGTGTCGAGATTACTGGTGATAGAAATGCAATAGCGCAGGTTAAAGATGCAGGCCGCGAAAACAAAGCAATTGAGCAGTTTAAAATATCTGCACAGGCTACCTATAAATTAACGGACCATTTAAACCTTACCGGCTCATATGCCATTAGTAAGCAAAATAGTGAATATCAAGTGTATGCAGTTTCAGTACCTCTTTATAGTTGGCAGGGAGGTTTCTCCAACAATATAAATAATACAACCTATATTGAAGAAGGTACTGGACCAGATGGTAACGACGGCAACATTACCTACAAGAATTATAAAAGTGCATTAAACTATACAAATAGTTTTGGAGATCATAATGTATCCGGTCTATTGGCTATAGAAGCAGAGAAAAATGTAATTAACGAATATCGTGTTAGGAGAAATGGCTTTGTTGATTATGGAGTGTACGATTTAGATTTAGGTGCCACGGATCAACTTGTTACTACTGCAGGAGGTGGTAATGCTTGGGGCTTTTTCGGTTATATCGGACGTCTAAATTATGATTATAAAGGCAAGTATTTATTAGAAGTACAAGGCAGACGAGATGGGTCTTCACGATTTGCAGATGGGGCTAAATGGTCAAATTACGGTAGTATTTCCGGGGGTTGGGTTATAAGTTCTGAAAATTTTCTCGAAGACAGCAACCTTATATCATTCTTAAAATTAAGAGGTGGTTATGGTGAATTAGGAAGTACCTCCGGTATTGGTAATTTCGGCTATCTATCAACTGTTGGCTTTGGTACCACGGTTTTTGGTGAAACTAACGCCAATCAACAAGCAACTTCTAGGGCCAGTAGTTTATTTAGTAGTAGTACAACTTGGGAACGCATTGTTTCTAAAGAAATTGGTGTAGACTTCAGATTATTTAATAATAAGGTATTCGGTTCCGTAGACCTTTATCAGAAAGACAATGTTGGAATGCTTGTTAGAGGTATTACACCAGATGTACTTGGTACTGCCACTCCATTTACCAATATAGGTACTTTAGAGACCAAAGGATGGGAAGTCATGTTAGGATGGCAAGGTAAAATTGGTGATGATTTAGACTTTACCGCAAGTGCCAATATGAGCGACACTAGAAACGAAATCACTGAATATGATGGGGCTCAAACAATTTTTGAAAACCTAAATGATGCTGATAGGGGCCGAAACATACTAGGCAAACCCATTAACTCATTTTATCTATGGGAGACTGATGGTTATTTTGATTCCCAAGCTGAAATTGACACCTATTATGCCAGTCTTAATGAAGGAGGCATACTGCCATCGCAAGATTCGAACGATGCGCTACGCCCTGGGGATATGCGTGTTGTAGATTCCAATGGCGATGGAAGCCTAAATAACGACGATTTAACGTATCAAGGAGATGCAGCCCCTCATTATGTTTACGGACTTAACTTTGATGTCAAATACAAGAATTTTGATGTAAGTGCATTTTTTCAAGGTACACTAGATCATAATATCTACAGAACAGGTTATTTCGCACAACCTTTTCAGGCAGAATGGCAAAACCAATCCAATACTTGGTTGGGCAGAACATGGACAGAAGATAACCGTAATGCAGAATTTCCGAGGTTAACCACACAACGTGGATTATCTGCATGGAACTATCGAAGTAAAGACCATATTTTACAGAATAATAGATATATGAGATTAAAATCTCTTATCGTGGGGTATAATATAAAAGGCTTAGAAATAGGTAACACCCCAATTGATAATGTACGTATTTATTTTTCAGGAAACGATTTGTTTGAGTTTACCAGTGTAAAAGATGGTTATGACCCTGAATTTCAAGCGAGTTCAAATAATAGTGCCTATCCGTTTATGCGCACCTGGGCCTTGGGTTTAAAAGTATCATTGTAATAACATGAATTTTGTACGATAGTTAGTAATTAAAATAAAGACAAATGAAAAATATAAAATATATACCCTTGTTAGTTGCATTGGTATTCTTTACCGGATGTGAAGACGAATTTATAGACTTAACGCCGCCAGCTTCAATTACAGATGGAGTTTATTATACCGAAGCTGAGCATTTTTTAACAGGTTCTAACAGATTCTATACCAACTTGATAAGATGGCAGGATCAAGGAATATACGCAGACCACGGTTCCGATTTAGTCGGTTATACTGAAGACGGTGGTATGCAAGAATATAGTAGGGGTGACACTCAGGCACCAGAAGCTGATGATTATTATTCAAATGCTTACACGGCTATTAGAGATATGAACCTTTTACTGGAAAGGGCAGAGAGTTATGAAGGGGACGATATAGGGGAATATGTAGCTGCAACCAAATTTCATAGAGCTTGGCAGTATTTCTTTTTAGTACAACGATTTGGTGGCGTCACCTTAGTAACGCGATCATTGGATGTTGACGATGAAGAATTAAAAGCCCCGCGTAATAGTAGATATGAAGTTGTTGCCCAAATTTTAGCTGACTTAGATGATGCTATAGCGGGTTTACCTATAGAACAGAATATTAGCTCTGCTGATAAGGGAAAAATCAGTAAATGGGCGGCCATGGCCTTTAAGGCCGAAGTTCTATTACATGAAGCCACTTGGATGAAATATGTAGATACGACCACCGATGGGGATGGCACTTCGTCGGGGGCCGGTAGCGCAGGGTTTGATGCCGGTAATATAAATCCATATTTACAAGAAGTCGTTACCTTGACCAAAACCGTAATGGATCAAGGCGGTTATGAACTTTGGAATTACAACGATGAGCTGGATAATTTAAGTTCAAACTTCTTATTTAATCTAGAAGATGGTGGGTCTAACCCAGCTGGATTGGACAAAGCCACAAATAAAGAATTTATTTTTTATAATAAATACGATTTTACCTTCAGACAAGCCGGTACATTAGTAAGTCACGTTTTCGAAGGAAGGGTAAAGCCTAGTAGAAAAATGATGGATCTGTTTCTAAGTGTTGATGGCTTACCTATTGATCAATCTCCATTGTTTCAGGGATATGCCAATACCCCTGATGAGTTTCAAGACAGGGATTATAGAATGAGAGCATATTTTACGTATCATAAAAACCTTGGTGAAATACCTCAAAACGGAGACGTGCTTTTAAGCGGAACTAATAATTTTGGTTACTTCAATTCAAAGTTCATGAGTTGGAAATGGGGAACAGATGAAGCTTATAGAGCGACAACGACCGAAGCCTATGACATGCCATTTTTACGTCTGGCAGAAGTATATTTAATGTATGCCGAAGCTTTATATGAGTTAAATGGAAGTCTAACGGATGCTGAAATGAACGAATCTATAAATTTGGTTAAAGCTAGAGCCGGATTACCCCCAATTAGCAATGCCTTTTTAACTGCCAATAACATGGATATAGAAACAGAAATTAGAAGAGAGCGTACCATTGAGCTTTATGCAGAGGGGGCAACACGGTTTAATGACTTAAAACGATGGGGTATTGCTGAAGAAGAATTGGGTCAAACCATTTATGGCGCTGTTATAGAAGGTACTGTTTACGAAGGAAACCCTGATTTATATGATGCAGGTGGCTATGGTTTCGGAGAAGAAACCACCACAACGGGAGTAGGCCCCAGAAGATGTCTTATTGTGCAGCCCGCATCGATTCGTAACTTTTCCAGGGACAATTATTTATTTCCTTTGCCAACATCCCAGACAGGTTTAAATGAAAATTTAAAACAAAATCCAGGGTATTAAAAATAGTTTTTTGAGCCTGCCTGTCACTGCCTCGTCGGCAGACAGGCGGTATAGAGTTAGTTTTTTTGAGTTAGTTTTGGAAAGCAGCTGTAGCGAAATCTACGGCTGCTTTTTTTTGGGTCGAGTCGGAATCTTAAAATATGAAAAAATCTGTAGGCAGAATAAGGCCTAGTTGAGGCTTTCTATTCTTTTACCGATACATCTTCCTTCCCCTTTTGTTCCATAAACTCCGTGGGCGTTAAATTAAAAAGTTCTCTGAAGGTTTTGCTAAAATAGGCCGTCGAATTAAAACCGGTCATATAGCTCACTTCCTTAATCGAAAACTGGTTTTTTAAAAGCAGCTCGGAAGCATACCGCAATCGTACCGTTCGAATAAAGTAACTGGGATTATTACCCGTAAGGGAACTGATCTTCCGGTATAATTGAGAACGTCCAACACCCATTTCCCTTAGTAGGTTTTCCTGTTTAAACTCCATATCGTCGATGTTGTCCAAAACAATTTTTGTCGCCTTCTCCAAAAAGGCTTCATCGATATTGTTCGTGGTTACTTCACTGGAAGGAAAAATACCCCCGACCTCTGAAAATCGTTTTCTTAGTCTCTTTCTGGCTTCTAATAAATTGCTGATTCTTGCCTTTAAGACACTGGTAACAAAAGGTTTGGCCAAATAACCATCTGCCCCGCTATGATACCCTGTTACCCGATCTTCGTCCTGACTTTTTGCGGTCAACAACAATACGGGAATATGGGAGGTTTCAAACTCGGCCTTGAGCTGCCGACATAGTTCGAAACCATCCATCTTAGGCATCATCACATCGCTAATGATGATATCTGGGTAATATTTTTTGGCCAATTTCAAGCCCTTTTCACCATTTGCCGCCTCCTTTACATTATAGTTGCTTTTTAAATCGTTGGTCAAATGTGTTCTTAGCTCCTTGTTGTCTTCAACGATGAGTACGGTTGCAAAGTTTTTCTCTTCTGACTGGTTCTTTTTTGTCACTACATCAATCTCCTCATTTGCTATTAACATATCATATTCTACCGCTTTCATCGAGTTAATGCGAAATTCGTTCTTAAAAGTCTCGACCTTTTCCGTCTGCGCCTTGAGATTCAATGGTAATCGCACCATAAATTTGGTTCCCTTTTTATGTTGGCTTTCTACCGAAATATCACCTCCATGCATTTCAACTAAGGCTTTTGTAAAGTTAAGCCCTATACCTGTGCCCGATTTGGTAACATCCAAATTATAAAATCGCGAAAAAATATTTTTCAATTGTTCCTTGTCTAAGCCTACTCCACTATCTTCGACAATTATTTCCACGTAATCACCGAGTTTTTCCCTTGTAAA
>CBDULZ010000107.1:0-16253 GCA_965368185.1 uncultured Kriegella sp. | reverse complement strand
TAAGCGCCAAGAGCCTTACAATTTCCGCCAGCGAGATAGGGAATGTAGTATTAAAACAAGAAAATGGGCAGTTATGGTTGCATAACGAAGAACCGGTAAGAATCTCGAGTGCGGATCGTGAAAAAACATTCTCTGCTGGACCTTTTAGAAAAATTGAATTGAATTAAGCAATAAGAACAAAAATTATGAAATATCTTTTAAATCGTTCTGCACAGGTATTGGCTTTGGTCGTGATGTTTTTTTCTGCCCTTTCTTGTCAAAACAAGATTGAAAATAAACCTGAGGTAGCTGACGTGAAGATTTACCCAGCCCCAAAGGGCATCGAGCTATCCAAAAAATTTCAGCTAACCGTAGGCGGCAATGAAGTTCCATTATACCTTGCCAAAGTTCCGCCTGTTGCACCCATACCACGTTTGACGGGGAATCGTAACGAATTCGGATTGGCCTCGTATGGCTCTTTCGATATGCGTGAAAGCGCCACAGTAATGGTAAAATATTTAAAAGAGGTCAAGTCGGTGAAAATTTTGCCCACTTCATTTGGTATTGTTCCAGAAATTGATGGCCAAGAGATTAGATTTTCCATTGATGGGCCAAGGCATATAACCGTTGAGGTTAATGGCGATTGGCATGAATCACTACATATTTTTGCTAATCCTATGGAAAAGGATATTCCCCAACCTGATGACCCGAACATCGTTTATTTTGGTCCGGGCGTTCATGAGGTTTCAAGTCTTAAAGTGGGTGACAATACAACTATTTATGTTGCAGGAGGGGCTTATATTCGAGGGATAACAGATCCCGATGAAGTGCAAACGGCAGATAAGACGGGCAGAATGAGAAACCAGCCAACCTTTATTTTAGAAGGTAAAAACATTACGCTGAGGGGAAGGGGGATCATTGACCAGCAAATCATACCAAAACCCATTAGGCGATATACAATTTTAGCCCAAGATTCAGATGATGTAACGATTGAAGGGGTGATCATACACGACCCCAGCCATTGGACCATTCCAATCAAAAGATCCAACAACGTACATGTCGATAATATAAAAATTATAGGGCGTCGTGGTAACTCAGATGGGGTCGACATTTCAAGTAGCACCAACGTATTGGTAGAGAATTCCTTCTTCCGAACGCTGGATGACCTTGTTGTAGTGAAATCGCGAACTGACCAAGGGGAGTCTAAAAACATACATGTACGTAAATGTGTCCTTTGGAATGAATTAGCGCATGCCCTCAGTATCGGGGCAGAGATACGCGAAAATATAAGTAATGTACTTTTCGAAGACTGTGATATAATTCATGATGTGGGAAGGGAAACAGCATTGCGCGTTTACCATTGTGATGACGCCATTGTAAGCGATATCATCTTTAGGGATATTCGGGTTGAAGAAGCCCGTAGGCTAATTTCTGTATGGGTGGGAAAAACAAGATGGACAAAAACGGAAGAACGGGGCAATGTCAGAAATGTTAAATTCAAAAACATAACCGCAACTTCCGCACCAATCGACACCACCTTGATCGGGTTTCAAGATGGCCAAGACTGGAAACCGTACATTATCAAGGACCACGCCAGTATGGAACTTATAGGTTACGATAACGGACACACCGTCGAAGGCGTAGTTTTTGACAATGTGGTTCTAGACGGTAAGAAGGTTGTTAAGGAACAAGTTACCATCAACCCGTTCGTAAGTGAGGTGGAGTTCAAATGACTTTGAATTACGGCTAAATCTTGATTTGAGGAAATAGAATCAAAAATGTGGATATATGGACACCCGAAATTTATTGACCATGATTCTTTGGCTCGGCATGGCGGCTATGGGCCATACCCAGCAATCCCCATACCACAAAAAGCCGAATGTCGTTGTTTTTCTCAGTGACGACTTTGGCTATGACGACCTAGGATCGATCGGGCATCCGTTCGTTAAAACCTCTAATCTCGACAAGCTGACCGAAACGGATGTCAAGCGCACCAACTTCTATTCGGCGGTATCGGTATGCCCACCCTCACGAGTGGCGATGCGCCACGGCGATTACAAAATTCTGGCCCGTTTAATTAGCAAGGGGGCTACCTTACCAATGATTGCCAATCTCTATAGAGGAAATGAGGCAGTGGTAAAGGAAGCCGAACAGGTGGATTTTGAACCGTATAATTTAAAGAAGGACCAGATCGATACCGCCAATCTCGGCTCGAAAAACCCCGTGGTATTCGTAGAAATGAAAACCCTATTACTATAAAGAATATAGCGCACTTTAGGAAGGCAGCCATGTTTGGCAAGAGTTGCAATAATCTGGTGACGGCATTGAAACATAGACGAGGGGATGTGTGGAGTACAAAAGTAGAATATTGAGTGAAGAACAGCGAAAAGGGGACTAAATAGTATATACGAAGAACAACAAATGGACGTACAAAAGCCGGAAATATGATAATAAACCAAGTCATTAAAACATTCAAATGTAAAAGTGGGGCAAGCATTTCACTCCTTGCCCTGATTGCAATGGTATTTTTTTCCTGTGGGGAAAAGCGAGAAGATACCAAGGTCGAATCGCCGGCCAAGCCCAATGTCATATTAATCTTGGTAGACGATCAGGGTTACGGTGATATTGCTGCCTTGGGCAACCCATATATTAAAACACCGAACATTGACCAGCTGCATGCCACAAGTGCCAGATTTACTGATTACCATGTAAACCCAACATGCGCCCCTACCAGAGCTGCCCTGCTAACCGGTCATAATGCCAATAGAACCGGAGTCTGGCATACAATTAATGGTAGGTCTTTGATATTGGAAAGGGAAACAACCATGGCCCAAATTTTTAAGGATAACGGCTATGCCACCTCCATCTTCGGCAAATGGCATTTGGGAGACAATTACCCTTTTAGGCCAGAGGACAAGGGTTTTGACGAAGTTTTGGTACACGGTGGGGGAGGCATCGAACAAACTATGGATTATTTTGATAACGACTATTTTGACGACACCTTCATACATAATGGCGAATTAAAAAAGTACAAAGGGTATTGTACCGATATTTGGTTCGATGAGGCCATTGCCCATATAGAGAAGAATAAAGGCAAACCGTTCTTTTGCTATTTGCCGACCAACGCTGCCCATTCTCCCTATTTCGTGTCAGATGAATATACGGCACCTTATACTGATAATGAAAACATTCCACTTCCGGCCTTTTATGGTATGCTCGCCAACATTGATGAAAATATTGGAAAGTTGGTTGCCTATTTAAAGGCCAATGCTATTATGGACAATACCATCTTGATTTTCACTACCGACAATGGTACGGCCCAAGGTGCAAGGGTAGCGGGGCATCGTTTGGATGGTTTTGTGAACAAGGGCTACAATTCCGGTATGCGAGGTATAAAGGCCAGTAAATACGAGGGAGGGCACAGGGTTCCCTTGTTTATCCATTGGAAAGATGGGGGGATAACCACTGGTAAGGATATTGATGCACTGACTGCACATTACGATGTGTTGCCTACGCTTGTTGACCTCTGCAACCTAGAGATAGAAGCTGAAATTGATTTTGATGGCCAAAGTCTTTTGCCATTGATCAATGGGGATGACAGCCAGTTTAAAGATCGAATCGTCATTACCAATTCGCAGCGAACG
The DNA here is from genome assembly GCA_965368185.1 of uncultured Kriegella sp. Lineage (GTDB taxonomy): Bacteria > Bacteroidota > Bacteroidia > Flavobacteriales > Flavobacteriaceae > Kriegella. The sequence continues at coordinate 12,630 of CBDULZ010000107.1, read as the reverse complement.
GAGGTTCCCGAACCATGGCGAAGAACCTCATTAATGCAAGGGAAATGGAGATTGATCGACGGTATGGAGCTTTATGATCTTAAGACCGACCCTGAACAGCGTACCAATATTGCCGACCAGCATCCTGAAAAAATTGAGGAATACCAAGAAGCTTATGATAATTGGTGGAACGATTTGGCTCCAGGCTATAAAGATCAACCCCGCATAATTGTGGGCCACGAAGCAGAGAATCCCACCAAACTATATTGCCACGATTGGCACACCGATGGAGATAGTCCGTGGCATCAAAGGCACATACGTGCAGGGTATATTGACAATGGGTATTGGTTGCTGCAAGTAAAAGAAAGCGGTACCTATGAAATAAAACTTCGCCGATGGCCCGACGAGACAAAGCTCTCCCTAAATGCCAAGGCTCCCATAAGGCCTGCATTAGAGGGTACTAGCGTGAGTGCCAGTAAACCTGGCAAAGCACTCGACATACGTAAGGCGAGGCTGAAGGTTCAAGATAGCGACACGGAAAAAGAGGTGCATCCCGATCAAGAATTTGTCGAGTTTACGGTCACTCTTGACCAAGGGGAGGCCAACCTTCAAACTTGGTTTACCTTAGGTTCCCAAGAAACCCTTGGGGCCTATTTTGTAAGTGTAGAAAAATTATAACGGATTTGCCGCTCATTTTTTAACTTGCGGTCTTTGTCTTTTAGACGCGCCTTAAGAAATTCGAGAATTATGACTTGGTTTAGGTCGAATATAAATAGTTAATTTAAACGTATGAAGAGTAAAACGATATTGATCTTAATACTTTTGTCCGTTTCGGCGGTAGTATTGGGGCAGGAGGAAAGCGAACGTATCAACGATACCCTGACGGTAAAAAAGAGCATGGTGTATTTTGATTCTTTCGAAGTCGGGCTCCAAAATTGGGAGGTAGAGCAGATGCCCGGAGGATTGGTGGAATCAAATAACGGAAAATTAGAAATTACCGATGTTTCGGGGTGTACTATTTGGCTGAAAAAAAAGTTGAAAGGCCCGATTATGATTACCTATGATGCCTATGTAATCGATAATGAAGGCCCCCAAGATCGGGTATCGGATCTGAACTGCTTTTGGATGGCCCAAGATATGGAGTATCCTGATAATCTTTTTGCAAACTCGAGCGAAAGGGGCGGCAAATTTTCAAATTACGATGGCCTCCGCCTTTATTATATGGGGGTTGGCGGGCATGATAATTCCAAAACACGTTTCCGAAGATATACAGGCGATGGCAATAGACCCTTGTTGCCCGAACATGATCTTTCAGCCCAAAAATATCTGATAAAACCGAATACGACCACACAAATCAAGATCGTTGCTTTCGACGGCATTATTCAGTATTACCGAGATGGGGATCTCATCATCGATTTTTATGATCCGAATCCTTATAAATCAGGACATTTTGGCTTCAGAACGGTAAACAACCATATGACCGTAGATAATTTTAAAGTATTTGAATTAGTATCAGAATAGAAAAGTACGTATGAACAGTAGTCTGAAAATCTTTGTATTACCGATATTTTTTTTGAGTTTGATTTTCTCCTGTAAAAATGGGGAAGATAAAGTCGCAAAGAAAAAGCGCCCAAATTTTTTGTTCGTATTGGTCGATGATCAATCGCCTTTTGATTTGCAAACCTATGATCCGGAATCCATACTGGAAACTCCTAACATTTCAAGTTTGGCCAATGAAGGCATGGTTTTCGAAAGTGCACGGCATATGGGGTCTTGGTTGGGGGCCGTTTGTACCCCGTCACGGCACATGATTATGAGCGGGCGCACCCTTTGGCATCTACCTTCAAGAGGTGATTTTAAGAACCCCGACGAGCCCGATGGTTTAGAACAGCAAACCATGGGAGCCGTTTTTAACCGGGCGGGGTATGCAACCATGCGAACGTGTAAAAAGGGCAATTCTTACCCGGCCGCAAACGAGCAATTCACGGTAGTACACGATGCAACCAAGAGAGGCGGTACAGAGGAAAGTGGCAGTGCTTGGCACGCCAAACAAGTATTGGGCTACTTGAATGATAGGGAAAGTGCCGCAGCCACGGATCCTTTTTTGATTTACTTTGGTTTTTCGCATCCGCACGATACTCGCGATGGTACTCCTGAACTTTTAGAAAAATATGGGGCTGTCAATCATACCGATACCCTTGCCCTTCCTCCGGCCAATGCCAAGCAGCCACCATTACAGGATAATTACTTAGAGGCCCATCCTTTTTTTCATGGCCACCCGGAACTTAGGGACGAAGAACGGGTAAGTGGCGTATGGAAAAATCGAGATGAACAAACCGTTCGTAACGAATTGGGGCGTGAATATGCGTGCTCAGAGAATATTGATATTCAATTGGGCAAGGTGCTAAAAAAATTGGAGGAATTGGGTGAGCTGGAGAATACCTATATAATCTATACTTCAGATCATGGTATGTCGGTTGGGCGACACGGTTTAATGGGGAAACAAAACCTGTACGAACATACTTGGCGCGTACCTTTTATCGTAAAAGGGCCAGGAATAACTGCAGGGAAAAGAGTAAAGGGTAATATCTATTTGCTCGATGTTTTACCGACACTTTGTGATTTGGCGGGAATAGCGATTCCTGAATCTGTTGAAGGTACAAGTTTTAAACCCATTTTGAACGGGGAAAAGGAAACTGTTAGGGAGGTGATGTATGGCGTTTATTCAGGAGGTACAAAACCCGGAATGCGCACGGTGAAAAAAGGCGATTGGAAATTGATAAAATATGATGTGATGGACGGATCGGTGCGTGAAACACAACTTTTCAATTTAGCCGAAAACCCGCATGAGTATCTAAAAGAGCATCATAAGGAGGGCGAAATGCAAACAAATCTTGCCGAGAATCCAAAATATGCCGAAAAATTGGCCGAAATGGAGCAACTGCTTTTAGAGCAGATGAAACTGCACGACGATCCATACCGACTTTGGAATCAGACAAAATAGAAACTCAAAATGAAATTTATACATAAATCGATATATACGGGCATGGCTAAAATTTGCTTGTTCCTTGTACTGCTATGTTCAATACAAGTATTTGGGGCGCAAGATATTTTCATATCGGAAAAGGGCAATGACCAAAACATTGGTACGAAAACGGCACCCTTTGCCACTTTCGGTCGTGCGGTTGGGGAGCTGCACAAATTTGCAGGCAAAGAACCGGTAACCCTTTGGTTCGCTACAGGTACCTATTACTTGGAGAAGACCATCGTTTTAGGTCCTGAATTATCAGGTACTGCAGAAAATCCCGTTGTTTTTTCAAGTGAACCGGGTGCTGAGGTGATTATTAAGGGGTCACGCCCTTTGAAAGGATTACAATGGCAACCCTACAAAGATGGAATTTACGTGGCCAAGCTTCCGCCAGTTATCGCTTTTGACCAGCTTTTTGTAAACGGTCACCGTCAAGTACGTTCCCGCTTTCCCGATTTTGATTATGAAAACCCGTTGCGAGATGGAAAAGGTTATTTGCAAGTGGCAGACGGTACCGATCGTAGGTATGATGAATGGATTACCCTGAAGCCTGAGGACTTTAAAAACAAAAACTGGAAAAATCCCAGTACGGGAATCGTTCATGCTTTTCAAAGCCACAATTGGGGCAATATGCAATACCGCATAAAAAGTGTCGAAGAAAGTAAATACAAAATATTTTTAGATGAGGGAGGTTGGCAATTACAGCGGGCATTCGGTATTGGCGGAAAGGGGAAAAACGCTTCTTGGTTTTTTATTGAGAATATTTTTGAGGAACTAACGGTGCCCGGGGAGTGGTTTTTTGATAAGGAAGAGCAACTACTTTATTATTATCCGGAAGAAGGTATTGATTTAAACAATGCCATGTTCGAAGTTCCTGTACTTAAAGATTTGATCCAGATCAAAGGAGACAGTAAAAAACCGGTAAGTCATATAACAATTACGGGACTCGATTTTTCCCAAAGCAACACCACGTTTATGGAGGCTTACGAACCGCTCGCCCGAGGAGACTGGGCTATTCATCGTGGCGGGGCCATTTTTTTGGAAGGAACCGAAAATTGTACCATTACCGATTGTAATTTTGAATATCTAGGCGGCAACGCGGTTTTTATGAGCGGCTATAACCGCAATAATACGGTTAGCAGTTGTCGGTTTTTTCATATTGGGGAAAGTGCGGTATGTTTGGTAGGTTCTCCCGATGCCGTACGTTTTTATCAAACTTGGGACGATAAGGAAATCCATGGAAAGGATTGGAGCGAAATGAGAAAGGGTATGGATCAGGAGCCGGGTCCCAAATCGCCAGACTATCCCAAAAATTGTGTAGTAGAAAATAATATTATGCACGATTTTGGAGACTACGGCAAACAAGTGGCCGGGGTCTATATTTCCATGAGTCATAAAATAACCGCTGCACATAATACCATTTATAATTGTCCAAGAGCTGGTATTTGTATCAATGATGGTACCTGGGGTGGTCATATTATTGAGCACAACGATATATGGGAAACGGTACGTGAAACAGGTGAGCACGGCCCGTTTAATTCTTGGGGCAGAGAGCGCCAATGGTTGGCGTCAGGGGGGAGTGCAGACACTGATTTTATAAAGGAATATGTAAAGTTGGATGCCATTGACCCCGTTATCGTTAGAAACAACCGGATCGCCAATTATAGAAAATCGATAAGTGCCGGAAATTGGACAATCGATTTGGACGATGGCTCTAGTTTTTTTGAGATATACAATAACCTCAATCTAGGGTCTACTATAAAATTACGGGATGGTATGTTCCGTAAGGTGTTCAATAATATCAGTGTGAGTGCCGTTCCTCTTGGTTGGCATGTTTGGCCAAGGGCTTCGGAAGATGAGGTCTATAAGAATATTTTTGTTATTTCGGGAAGCGTGCCTGGTAAAGATGCCCCAACGGATATCTTTATACGTCCCATACGTATGCTTGAGAATGCCAAGTGGAGTAACCACTATGACCATAACCTTTATTGGAATGTGAATTTTCCGGAAACACAACAGATTACAACAGAAACGAATTTCGAGCAATGGAAAGCCGAAGGTTATGATCAAAACGCCAAAATTGCACAACCTCTATTCGTAGACCCGGAACATGGTGATTATTCGGTAGCCGCGAACTCTCCCGCATTGCAATTGGGATTTAAAAATTTTCCGATGGATGAATTCGGTCATCAAATGGCAAGGGCTATTCCTTTTGGTGGTGAGTTTGAAAGAGAAATATCCGTTAAGCTGATTGCCGACGATAGAATACGAGAATCGGGAAGTACTCGTTACACGACAGATGGGTCCGAACCCACGCTAGCATCCCCCGTATATGTGCAACCCTTGAAATTTGACCGATCTACCCACTTGAAATTTCGTTCCTTTGATGATCAAGGCCATGCCGTAGGATTCGTAATTTCAACTGATTATAAGAAGGTCGATAAGCGAGTGCACCCGAGTTGGTTGGGCACGCTACTCTCCGGCAACTACACGGGTTCTAAAACTAAAGAAGATGCTGCTGCGATCAGTTCCGTTGAAATTTATGGGGCTACCTTTATCAATATAGCAGATGATCCAGATTTGATAGATGCTTCCGGGGGGTATAATTCTGGATGCTTTTTAAAGTCGATTGATGAAGGTTCGGATAAGATTTGGAAAAAATCAGGACTCGAGAGCGGCTGGGTCATTCAGGGAGTGAACGGTGAAGACGTTAGTAATACCCATGACTTAAAGCGATTGCTCGAAAAGTTTAGCAATAAAACAATTAAATTGAACGCAGTACGAAATTATAATGAAAAGGTTTTTAGGTTGACCATTGACTGATTAAAAGTGGATTTTTATTTGCAAATAATATTCAGATACTCGGGTGTTCAAACAAACGTTTAGAAAAGCCAACGGCAGTGGCTGCCATAAGTATTCCTTTCCCTTCATTCTTTCTAAGAATATAAATTATTTTTTACTACCCTATTTAGTACTAGTCTGCTGTGTTATAACAGTATTGATATAGCATTTTAAAATGGAGTTTCATTTTTTCCATGGCCAATTCGGGATTTTGAGCTTTTATAGCCTCAAAAATATCCCTATGCTCTTGATTTCTCATAAATGCAATATCCTTGGGACAGATATGATATTTTTCAAAATTAGTAATGATTTCCGGGGTTATACTCAGCATAAAAGTGTTCATGGTGCTATTGCCACTTGCCTTGGCAATGGCCAAATGAAACAGCAAATCTTCCTGAACGGCATCTTCTTCATTAAGAACTTTTTTATTGTACGCCTCCAAAGCTTCTTCCATTTGGAGTAGATGCTGTTGTGTTCTCCGCATTGCCGCCAGTCGTACAATCTTTAACTCCAATAGAATTCTTGTTTCCACCAATGACTTAAAATCAGGTTTCTCCAAGCGAAGGATATCCCTTATCATTCCGTTCATGGCTACCTGCCCTATGTCGGCGATAAAAGTGCCGCTTTGCGGTTTGGATTTTAGCAGGCCATAGAACTCTAATTTATTAATGGCTTCGCGCACATTGCTTCTGCTTACCTCGAATTTCTTCGAAAGTGTTCTTTCCGAAGGAAGTTTATCACCAGGCTCTAGGTTTTTATAGTTTATAATTTCTTGGATTTTAGAGATTATACGATCTTGAATTTCTTGGTTTTCGTTTTTTGGCAGATTTTCTAGTTTCATATTCTATTTAATATCTGTCGCTATTTATAAAATGGTTAACCGGAACGGGTCTTTAATTTATGAGACTAACATTAACGAAAGATATACCGGAGTTTTGTACCGCCATAAACAGATTCCTTCATGTACAATAACGGGAGAAGTTTTACTGACCCTTTGAAAGGCCAGTAAAACATAACAACAACTCAATCAACTCATTAAGTTAAGCATGAAATTGGGGGAATTGCATTGCTCACTTAATTTCTTTAATATCCGGGATTTTGAAAAAGTACCGGGTTATATCTATTTCGTTGCGTGGAATTGGCCATAGTAAATTTGAATCTAGATTTAGTTCCGAATTATTTCCTCTTAGTTGGGGTTCGATGCTCTTCCAACTAGTAGTGTTCCCACGCCTATTTATTATTTCTTACATTACCTTAATTCCCTGTATCGGAGCAACTGTGTTTGTACTGTTGTACCTGTTTGCCCAATACGTTTCATAAATTCATCTTTAACTTTGATTAAGTTTGTATTAAATAGTAAGTACTTCGGGTTGAAGAATACGCCTTATTTGATAGTGCTATCACGCCGGATTTTCAGTTTATTAGCTAGAGGACTCCTGTAAGGCAATGAATTTTAAACCTTTGTAGATAGCCAGTAGCTAGTTATATGTGCATGTCTTTTGTATTTCTTCCCTTCAGATTATTGCAAATTTTTTGAAAAAGGAGGGGCGTGCACCCGTCTTTTTTCTCTTTTTAATACTTCTTAATATCTCATTTTTGAGTTTTAATCGGTTACAAGGTGGTCTAATTAAAGTATTATAATTGGTCATCCATAATGGTTAACCAAATTGGTTTACCAAATATAAGTTTTTAGTTTGTTAAAACAAAACATATTTTAAATTTTATGACTCTGATCTTGTGAATTTAACAGAAAAGGATTCCCATAATTAGTAATCAATCGGTTTTGGGTATTGCTTTTTATGAAAGGGTAAATTTACCAGTACTATGGACGTTTGCCCTGGGGATAATCGAGGCCTCTGAAAAAGCAATAAGGGCAACGGCATTGCCCATTAGTTTCCTGATTTGGAGGAAGGTGCCAGCTACCTTTTTCTAGATTTTATCTTTTGTAAATGGGTTGATGACCAATGGGTAGTTCAACTATTACAAATAGATTTCAGGGGTATTAAATCGCTTACATGCCGATTTGTGCGGATAGTTTACGATTGACTAGTAGTTTTTCAGCATACAATAGTGCAGTTTGTAATCCGTGGGGAGTTGTGGTGCACAAGTTCTATATCAAATCGAGGAAACCATTAAACGCAACATAGAGCATATAACAATTGAAAATAAAGGTAGCCCCCAATGCGATATTCATCCAAACGTTGATTTTGTGTTCCTTCATTATAGCGTCTTTATTGAGCAAAATCAATAAAAACAATGTGATCAAGGGCATTATAAATGGGCTCAGGGCCTGGGAAGCAATTAATATCCAAACAGGTTTACCTCCGATAACTGGGATTATTAATCCCGATAGGGCTACTAAAACGACAATTAATTTATATAACGGTTTTTTCATATTACGTTCGGTTTGGGTATAGTCTGAAATTAACCATGGAAACAACAGTAGATTTGGAAAAATAGATGATAAACCTGCCGCTATGATTCCGAGTGTGAACAGGGTAAGTGCAAAATCTCCCGCCCAAGGTCCCAATGCATGCATCATATCCGTTGCATCTTCTACTTGTACCGCATTGAAATAAAGTGTTCCCGTAGCGCTGATCATAATGGCCAGACTTATAAAAAATGTCATGACCATAGATGACATGGCATCCTTATTCTCGGTTTTTAAATCTTTTAGGCCCCATCCTTCTTCCTGCACCAAGATACTTCTTGACGCTAAACATACTCCGGCCATAGTCGTACCCACAACCCCTGCAATTACCAGCCCGGTATTTTCCCCTCCTTCTAATTTAGGAAAGAATTCAAGGATGGATGTACCTGCTTCCTTTACGACCATGAAACTTGTAATGATGAACGCACAGGCCATAAAAGCGACCATGATACTCATTATTTTTATGAAATTTTCATGTTTTCCTGTCCAAAATAGGCCTATTAACAAGAGAATAAATACACTGGCTATAATCGGACCATTTAAAAAAGACATCGAGGTATTTACCGAAATCCATTCGATGGTTACTTCGGCTACCACACCCATAACACCAATACAGGAAGAAACGATTGAAACAAGAAGTGCTGTAATAATAAAAATGGTCAAAGGCCTCCCAAACGCACTTTTAAAATTATACATCAAGGTTTTTCCGGAAACAATGGTCAATTTGCTAATGGCAATAAGTAAAAAATAGGTAAAAAAACAGGAGAGCAAAAGTGCCCATGAAAGACTCAGGCCATAATTGGCTCCTGATACCACCATCGAGGTTACACTACCAGTTCCTACTACATAGCCAATAATAAAAAATGCAGGCCCAAAGTTTTTCAGATTTCTTTTAATTCTTTGTAACCGCGATTCACTGTTTGATACCATGATTAATTGCCCTTTTTTAAATAAAGTAGAACGGAAATTCCTCTGATCTGGTCAGGCTTAACTTTTAAATAGATACTACCATGATTTGAATTTTGGACACTGAAAAACAGAGTATGAACTGTACCCGCTGACAGTAGTTTATTTTCCCTTGTTTTCAGCCTTGACTCGACCTTAAAAAAAATCTAGCAAGGCTACCACTCCATTATAGGAAATCACACAGGAAAAGAACAGCGCAGCTATCAAACCAATATTGAGCCAAATGGTTGCCTTGTATTTATGCATCAACTTTTCATTATTGATCAATAAGATTATACCCACAATAACCAAGGGCAATACAAACACATTAAATACTTGGGATACGATCTGCATCTCAATTGGGTTGGCACCGAATACTGGAACAATAAGAGCGAACAGACATGCAATGGCCGTAATGATTTTAAACTGTTTCGAACTAGTATCCAATTCTCCTGATTGGTAATCGGCCAAAAGTATAGGGGCAATCAACAAGCATGGGAAAATGGAGGATAATCCCGCACTCAAGGTTCCAAAAAAGAAAAGGGTCAGGGCAAATTTTCCGGCTACAGGTTCTAGGGTGTTTACCATATCCAATACCTCGGTAACGGGTTGTCCTTGATGGAACAAAGCTCCACTTGCAACTGCCATGACCGAAGCGCTAATTAGAAATACCAAACAGGCAGCAATAATTGAATCCTTTTTTTGCTGCCCCAGATTCTTGATGGTCCAACCTTTTCCCTTAACAAATAGCGGTCGCGAGAGAAAAGTGGCTGCTGCCATCGTAGTACCTACAAAAGCCGCGACCATCATTTGACCACCCTCTACTTTTGGGATTGACGGTATCAATCCTTTAGCGACTTCAATAGGTAGGGGATATACCATAAAAAGGGAAATAATGAATGAAAGCCCCATGATGGTTACGAAAATGACCAAAATCTTTTCAAAGAAAGCATATTTTCCTATCAACAAGAATCTATAGAAAACTACCATAACCACAATGGCTACTGTCAGCACTGTCTCATATTTATAACCGGCCAAATCTGGGAAATAAATCAAGAAAATTTCGTAAATAATGTTGGCGGAAATGCCCAAGATGCCCATAAGGGAATTCCATTGGCCGAATGAAACTCCTAAAATGATAAGAATGGCTATCAGCTTGCCCCATTTCAGATGTTTTTTAAAAGCGTAGAGCGCCGTTTCCCCAGTGACAAGTGCATAGTTGCCATAGGCAAACATCAGCATACCCGAAAAGATGCAGCTCAACAACAAAACCCATAGCAATTGCATTCCATACGTACTCCCTGCAACTATCATGGAAGTGACACTACCGGTACCAATGGTATAACCAATTGCAAAAATGCCTGGTCCAAAGACAAGCACAACTGCAAGTATTTTTTGTAATAACGAACGACTTGCCTTGTGCCCTTCCATTTGACTAGTTTCTTAGTTTGGCAATTCTCTCTAAAGTTTCCTTAACGGTATTTTCCAGGGCATCGAAGTCTTGGTTGGCAAGAACATCTTTCGAAATTAGTTTCGAGCCCATTCCAACGCAGGTAACACCTGCGCTAAACCAGGCTTTTAGGTTTTCTTCATCGGTACTTACCCCGCCAGTAGGCATAATACTTGTCCATGGTTGCGGGCCTTTGATTCCTTTTACAAATCCGGGACCGTACAAGTCGCCAGGGAACAATTTTACGATTTCACAGCCCAGCTCTTCGGCCCTGTTGATCTCGGTCAGGGAACCGCAGCCTGGTGACCATAATACTTTTCTACGGTTGCAGACGATTGCAATGTCTTCCCTAAATGAAGGTGTTACGATAAAATTGGCCCCCATCTGCATAAAAAGGGATGCTGCCGCCGCATCGGTAATAGAGCCTACGCCCATGATCATGCCGGGAAGTTCTTTAAGGGCATATTTGTTCAGTTCGGAAAACACTTCAAAAGCGAAATCGCCCCTTGCGGTAAATTCCATCAGTCTTGCCCCGCCGTCGAAGCAGGCCTTGAGTACTTTTTTTCCCAATTCGATATTGGGGTGGTAGAACAAGGGGACCATTCCGGTCTCCTTCATTACATTTGCTACTTCTATACGTGAATATTGTGCCATTGTTTTATTATGCTTCTGTTAGTATTTTATTAAAATCATATTCGGAAGGATTTGGAAGATAGGCCTTTGCCGCATCATAATCGCTCTCCTCTAAATAATGTAGGTTCTGGAAACAAAGACGCGCAAATTCTGAATTGATATTGACCAAACGCGGGGCTATTTTACCATCCTTATCTTGTAAATCACTCAAGAATAAAGGTGTGACTTCGCCTTTCGAATTAGCTGTTACGATGCAACCGCTAATACCTTCATCAAACATTTTTTTGACCCCCAGCCCCAATAGTGTGCATAAAGTGAGATCAAAGCCAATTGGTCTGCAACAACGCAGTTCGTAACCTAGTTCGACCGGTCTGCTTTTGATGTCGATACCGAGTTCCTTCAATCGTTTTTGAACAAGCATATTAAAAATATGGGACTTGCTTACATTGCCCAGTTCTGGATGCCCGTGGTCGTCATAGGTAAAATTGATGCCACAATGTTCCAGTTCGGAATCTGGCATGATATGGAATACGCCTTCGCTAACTAATGCGACCCCATAATTAATCTTTTCGATTCTTCTCTTAATCATCGAGGAAACAATCAAACGAACAACCTTATCAAAAGTTATTTCTGTTTTATCGAACATTTCTGGGATGACCATCATGGGAAAATGACAGCTTGTTGCGATACCGAAGGCCAAATGCCCTGCTGACCGGCCCATAGTAGACATCACGAACCAGTTGCGACTAGTACGCGCATCTTCATATGTGGTATTTCCTATTCGTACACCTTCATCTTTTGCAGAATGAAAACCGAAAGTCGGATTACGGTCGGGTAGGGGAAGGTCATTATCGATGGTCTTGGGAACGTGAATATTCGAAATAGAAATATTCTCCTTATTCAGGTAGCCGGTAATTCTGTTGGCCGTAGAGGCAGTGTCATCACCACCTATACTGACCAACAGTTTGACATTGTTATCCAAAAAAAGAGCGGTATTCAGTTTTTCGTCGCTAGGTTTAAACCTACTCATGACCAAGGTAGATCCCCCCCTGCTAAAAATACGATCGGCATGGGAAAAATCGAATTCCTTAATTTTAGGTTTTTCGGAAAAAATTCCTTTGAAGCCTTCATGCAGGCCGAGTACGCGATAACCATCTTTTAAAAAGATTTTGGCTACGGTGCTAATGACTGCATTTATACCAGGAGCCGGGCCACCACCACAAAAAATTAATATAGATTTTTTAGAAGCCATCTTTTTTCATTTAAAAATTATCTTGCCACCCTACCGGAAGCATCGCCCCCCATGAGTTTGGCCACTTCGTC
>CBDULZ010000106.1:0-16289 GCA_965368185.1 uncultured Kriegella sp. | reverse complement strand
ACAATGGGTATAAAACATAGGGCGAACAATGGTTTCCCTAACATTTCGGCTCTTAATCAAGTCTGTTTCAGGCGGACAGTTAAGTGCTCCGAATCGCCCTACGTTTCATACCCGAACCGTTGTGCTTCATTATAACCAACCATTAAACAATGATAAAATTCTTTAGGAAAATTAGACAAAAACTACTCTCTGAAAACAAATTCAGTAAGTATTTGTTGTACGCAGTTGGCGAAATAATTCTGGTGGTTATTGGGATTTTGATAGCATTGAGTATTAATAATTGGAATCAGAAAATCAAAAGACAGGAACTCAGGAAATCATACTTAAAATCGTTACTCGCTGATATTGCCCAAGATACCATTGAAATCAAGAATATTATTGAATATCAAATCGGCGACACTTTGAGGATTTCAGCTCATAGAAAAGAGTTGATAAAAGAGGGTACTACTTTGGACGATTTAGTGAGAATAATGGTATATGAATTTGATCCGAGAATTGGGGGGTTGCGAAGTTTTAATACCCAAACCTTCGATGCCGTGGTAAGCACAGGCAATATTGATTTAATCGATGCCGATATATTGAAATCCCTAGGGAAGATAAATAGTTTACAGGAAGATTATCTCTTATTCATTGGTGAATTCATCGATTTCTATAGAAAATCAGGTGATCCTGCGATTAATACTTTAAACTCCATCAGTGTTATAGATCGGGGACCGATATTTGACAAACTGATTGAGAAGATAGATAAGGTGAGACAAGCTAATAATTTCAATGGAAAATTGACCTTGAAACGCCAAATAAGTAGAATTTCAATCAGAAGCCTCAATACAATTCTACATGAAAAAATAAAATTGATTGATTTAATAAATGAAAAAGTAGAATGATAAAGAAATTGAAAAATAACGCAGGCACAACACATTGAGCATCCCCCCTTTTGTGGGACAGGTTTTAGCTTAAATTAAGTTCCGGTCTGTTTTTAAGCGTTCAATACACCAGAACAAATAAAATGCGTCAGAATTTTCAAGAATTGAATTTAAAAAATCAAAAGCTTGATACAGAAAAAGTATCGAGAATAACACCTTTTATATTTGGCGAAATAATTGCAAGATGGATTTATGATTCAGGTAAATTTAAGCTGCTATGGAATGATTCAAATATAAATTTTATAACAAGTGATCAACCAGTTATCAATCTATTTGCTGATCCATCTGGGATTGATAAGCCACAAAAAATGGAATTATTTTATCCGATTGCTCCAAAATTGGCAGTTCACATTAACGAGAATGAAGAAGGCAAGTTTAATATAGATAAAAATCAAGTAATGTTCTATAATGAACTAATGAAAAAGCACTCATATGAACAATTATACGCTAAGAATCAAACGGATTTTTCTGCTATATATCAATAAAGTACACCACCCAACACAGTGTATAATTAGGTGCTTTGGCTAGTGCTTATCACGAAAATTCCTTCGGAATTTCCTCTGGCAAGTATTTGTTAACTAATTTAGTTGCTAGAAACACGCAACGAAGCCATACACGAAACCGTTGGCATTAATGGTAAAAAATCATTCTGTCAACTTCAAATTCAGCAGAGGCTGTTTTTAGCGGAAGACAGAGTTAAGTCGAAATCGAAAATCTGAACTGGCCAGAAGGAAAATGAAGAACTCAGTAGGATTTTTTACTCATGAATAATTGAAAACCAATACGTTGGAGTTATCAGTTTTAGGGAATTGGAACTTATACAAGCCCTTCACCAACAGAAGTAGTTCAACAATAGTCTAGAATAAATGTAAAAGTAGAATTTACCAGATTAAAATCACATCCTCCACTTACTATGTCTACTTCTACTTCTGAAATTACTACTTCTTTTAGTAAAGCGATGGGCTATAAACGCCACTACGGTAATTACAAAAAGTGCAACCCCAATAAATAAAAGCGCATACGATATATCCAAAATTCCATCAACATTCATACCTGTAAAATACAAAAAATATTTAAGCTTGATAGATGTTTTATTATTATAATTCTCTGATTCTATGCGTCGTAGGTGTTTGGAGCAAAGTTTGAAAACGGATGGTTTTCATTAATGGTTAATACTTTCTTGCGATTGATAGCTCGCAGGATTGTCCCAAGGTAGTTCATTCAGCGTTCCAACCTGGACGGAAACCACCAACACTAACAAAGCCTAAACGTAATGCGGATTTTAGGACAAAACCGAAAGGTTTGTGTATTTTTATGAAGTCCGTAATCCAGATAGCTATCGGGATGGGATTTTGCTTTGGCCAGGAAAAGAAAAAACAAAGCAAAAAGCTTTGGCTTCGTGCTAAGACGGAAACGAAATGTTTCCTTACTTCCGCACCACGTTAAGCTCAGGCGCGGTAGTGCATTTGGGTACATTAAAATTTGACATTTAGCTATTTATAATTAAACGAATAATGCAAACACTGAAAGAACAAACTGATGCTAAAATTGCTTTAGGACGAAAAAAAAATCCTGAGTTTATGAAAGGCGTTGATGATATAATTAGTAAAGCAAAAGCTTTTCAACAAGGAGACCAAGCAATTAAAATCGGGGGAAAAGCTCCAAATTTTGAGTTACCTGATCCTCTTGGAAACACGATATCATTATCTAGCTTATTAAATGAAGGACCGCTTGTCATTACATTTTATCGTGGCAGTTGGTGTCCATACTGTAATTTACAGCTTAGAGCTTTACAAAACAAACTCAGTGACATTCAAAAACTTGGGGCTACATTAGTTGCTATCAGTCCTGAAGTACCTGACGCATCAATGACAAAAAATGAAATTAATGAAATGGAATTTATTGTATTGTCTGACCAAGACGCAAAAGTTGCTTCACAATATGGAGTTGCTTGGGAAGTTCCAGAATTTTTGTTGGAGCATATGCGAATAGACCGTAATCTCGATTTAAAAAAAATAAATAACGGAAACAGCAGTGTTTTACCAATTCCAGCGACTTTTCTGTTAGGAATTGACGGCATAGTTAAATGGAACTATGTCAATGTTGATTATAGAACACGTTCAGAACCCGATGAGATATTCAAAGCTTTGAAAAATATTTCTACATAAACTACCTACACCACATGTATCCGTTGCACAAGCACGGTAAGCGAGCTATGAAAATAGTTACAAAACTCTTACTTCGATATTTAATACCAATCTTTATCGGATGTCATAACGAAATAGCCGAAGGTGTCAAGAAAAGTGATTTGTCAAAAGATGTTGAGTTTGTAACTGACTTTGGCTCTATTGTTTTGCGTTTATCAAATGGAACACCAAAACATGGTAATAACTTCATTAAGTTGGTCAATCAAAAGTTTTATGATGGTATCGCCTCTTTAACCTTTGCCAATCCCAATGCATTAAGGCTTATACTTTACTTGTGAATTTCCTAAGTGGAAATTGTGGCTTATTTAGTAACTTCGGACTATAGCCGAAAAGGCCCCTTGACTTTTTGTAAATTGTAAAAACAAAGGCTGAGCAATGAATGATATTAAATTTAATGGCGGAATAAACATTGCCATAAAAATTCCGAAATCGAAATATCAAGAAACCGTTAAGTTTTATCGAGACATATTAAAACTCGAAGTGACCGAAAAAGAAATAAAAAACCCGACGGTGTCTAAAACCCATAAAGTGAAATTCGGAAACAATATAATTTGGTTGGATTGTGTTGACAACTACACCCATTCGGAAACGTGGCTTGAACTTAGAACGCCCAACGTTGAGAAGGCAACAGCATATTTGAAATCGAAAGGAATCGAAACCTGCGATGAATTGGAGGAAATACCGGAAGAAAATCATTGGATAATGGACCCGGCGGGCAGTGTTTTTATAATCGATAAAGACAACTCCGAAGATTCATTTGAGTGAAAAAGCCATCAAGAAAATCATACCCTACCACATAAAAACATTTGGCCGGTGCTAGCCTTGTCAATATGGAAATGTGGGTATTTTAAAACCAGCGCAATCGATTTTACAAAGACTTGCACTATTTTAAGAGCATGCGAGTTTAAATGAATTAAGGAAAACAAAAATGACGGAATTTTGGGAATCGAGTTTTCGGGATAAACAAACCATGTGGGGCTTAGAACCTGCCGATGCTGCCATTTCAACCGCTGAATTATTTCAAAAAAACGGGTTGGAGGAAATATTGATTCCGGGTTTCGGATATGGACGAAATGCAAAAGTATTTATTGATAACGGATGTAGGGTAACCGGGATCGAAATTTCAGAAACGGCCATTGATTTGGCCAGAAAGTATTTTGGGGATACCATCGAAGTATACCACGGCAGTGTGGGCGATATGCCTTTTGACCTAAAAATGTACGACGGTATCTTTTGCTATGCGCTCATTCACCTACTCGATGAAAAGGAACGGATAAAGCTGATAGAGAACAGCTATGGCCGGCTTCGGCCTGGAGGGTACATGGTGTTTGTAGCGATATCAAAAAACACGCCCACGTATGGAGAGGGGGTAGAGCTAAGTAAAGACAGATTTGAGACAAAGCATGGGGTTAAACTCTTCTTTTATGATTCCGATTCGGTGAATAGGGAATTTGCGAATTATGACTTGCTCGAGGCCGAAGAAATCAATGAACCGTCAAAGAATATGGAGAACACTCCTTCCCAGAAATTCTGGCAGATCATATGTCGAAAGGAAAAAAAGAGAATTCCAATGGCTAAGCAAGATTCAACTAGACGGCACATTTCGTGAAGGATGTCTCCATAAAGCACGATGTGGATGGAATGCCATTGGCCAAACACTTTAAAAATACCAGAAATTAAAATGACTTCATTACAAAAATTAGGCTTTGCGGAAGATACCAAACTACTGATAATCCATGCCGATGATGCAGGACTGGCACATTCTGAAAATAGGGCAACAATGCAAGCCTTGCAGAACGGATTCGTAAATTCGTATAGTATGATGGTACCCTGTCCGTGGTTTTATGAAATGGCGGTGTTTGCCAAAAACAACCCCCAATTTGATAACGGCGTGCACTTAACACTTACGTGCGAATGGGAAAATTACAAATTTGGACCTGTGCTACCGGTTTCCGAGGTGCCAAGTCTGGTAGATGAAAATGGTCATTTCTTTAAAAAAAGAGAAGATCTTCGTAAATATGCTTCGCCTGAAGATGTGGAAAAAGAACTTCGGGCACAGATGGAAAAGGCCTTACGTTTCGGATTAAAACCGACCCATATAGATACACATATGTACAGTGTGGGGTCGCATCCGGTATTTTTTGAGATATACAAAGATCTGGGCAAAAAGTATGGCCTGCCCGTTTTGATAAACGAACAGTTGATGCAAATGGTCGGACTCCATCCTGAATCGAGTATAGAAAAAGAGGATTTTTTAACGGATAAAGTTTATGTTGGAGAATTCAAGTATTTTGAGAAAGGTGAATTAGACAAGTTCTACCAGCAGACTTTAGAAAGTCTATCCAGTGGCCTCAACCTCATTATAATCCATCCAGCTTTCGATGATAACGAAATGAAAGGTGTTACCGTCAACCATCCAAATTTCGGTTCTGAATGGAGACAGCTAGATTTTGATTTCTTTACCAATGAAGAAAATAGCTTGACACTTAAGGTAAATAAAATCGAGTTAATCACTTGGAAGGAGATAGGGGCAAAGCTTGGAAATGAGGTTAGCTAGTTTAAAAAATAGAATAGTCCCTAAAAAGGCACACATGGGGATGGCCTCGAGGTGACTTAATTTGAAATTGTAAGTGCAGTTATATGGAAAAATAAATCAGGAATACTCCAATCTTTAAGTGAAATAGTCTTGCTGATGCTGTCACAATTATATTGAATAATATCGAATCGACCGAAACCCATATTGTACCACAGCTGGCCACTCGGGTCAGACTCCAAGAATATGGGGTAGGGCTATTTAATAGGGCGCTGACCAAATCGGCCTT
Organism: uncultured Kriegella sp.; assembly: GCA_965368185.1. Classification (GTDB taxonomy): domain Bacteria; phylum Bacteroidota; class Bacteroidia; order Flavobacteriales; family Flavobacteriaceae; genus Kriegella. Next base: position 10,337 of record CBDULZ010000106.1, on the reverse strand, counting down.
AAAAAAGGTTTTGAAGAAAAAGTATATCACCGTAAATGGCATTATTGCCACTACCGCAACGTATATAAAGGGAGGGGAAGTCATTCAGTTGGCGATTCCTGATTCGGTAAGTGCTACCAAAAAGCTGGTCTTCCCGCTAAAAGTACTTTTTGAAGACGAACATTTGGCGGTCATTTATAAACCGGCGGGTATTTTGGTTAGCGGTATTGGTTTTAAGACCATCGCCAATGCCTTGCCCCATAACCTAAGGCCCAGTAATTTATCCGATGCAACAAATCCACAGCCCGTGCACCGCTTGGATTATGCGACTACGGGACTTTTGCTAGTAGGAAAAACGAGCAGTAGTATTCGTGATTTGAATCGCATGTTTGTCGAGAAGACGATTAAAAAAGGCTACTATGCCGTTACTATAGGCGAAATGGATGCTAACGGAAAAATCGAAGCACCGGTTGACGGCAAACCCGCGCTGTCGAGGTATACCGTAAAGGAAACTGTAAGCTCTAAAAGATTTGGTAAACTCAACTTGGTACAATTAAAGCCAAAGACTGGTAGAAGACACCAGCTGCGCAAACATTTATCGGGAATCGGAAACCCGATATTAGGGGATAAGGATTATGGTGTTGAAAATTTAATCTTAAAAGGAAAGGGATTGTACTTGCATGCCCATTCACTAAAGTTTGTCCATCCTTTTACAAACGAAAATCTTTATATCATAACGGACTTTCCACAACGATTTAAAATGATATTTGGGCAGTTATAGCCGCAGGTTGCCGTCTGCCGATATGCTTGGGCAAGCATGTTTTTACAGAATAGAATCTGTCAAATGCTAAAAAAATCCTAAACAATTTCTTTATTTCAAAGCAAGTGCTTAGTTTTGTATCGTAGTTTAGAAACAATGGCTAGAAAAAAGCAATATAACGAAGAAGAGGTAATAGAAAAAGCCACAGGTCTTTTTTGGCGGAATGGTTATGAAGCTACCACTGTTCGTATGTTGGAAAAAGAAATGGGCATTAACCAGTTTTCCATCTATTCAAGTTTTGGCAATAAGCAGGGTGTGTTTCTTGAAAGCATAAACGCTTATAAAAAGAGAATAAATGGTATTACCGATAAATTGGCGAAATCGAACAACGGTAAAGAAGGTATTAAACAATATTTCTATGACTTTTTGGAGTTTGCCCGTGACGAAGATATGAACAAGGGGTGTTTGGTTACCAATACGGTAAATGAAATTAGGGACGATACCGATCCCGTGATCATGGAAGAGTTGATGAAATTTGCAAATGAGATCAAACAGTTGTTTATCGATAATTTGCTACAAGACGAAAGTAAAACCGAAGAAATAGCAGATGCTCAGGCAAATTACTTAATGAATTGTATACTGGGTTTGTCAGTTTCTTCGAAGGTTTACGACCAATCCCAGCTCAACAACATAATTGAAATTACGTTTTTAAACATTTAAAATTTTTTTAACTAAAACTAAGCATTTGCTTAGATATTATTAACAGGAAAATAAGTAAAAATTATGAGTACATTAAAAAACCATACATTGGAAACGGCCCCAGAGGAAAGTAAGCCTTTATTGGAAAAATCGATTAAAGCATATGGGAACATTCCTAACCTTCATGGCGTATTGGCCGGGGCACCAGGCTTGTTGAATGCCTACCAATCCATTCACGAATTGTTTGTGAACTCATCGTTTAACAATGATGAACTTACCGTCGTTTGGCAAACCATAAATGTCGAACATGAATGTCATTATTGTGTGCCTGCGCATACGGCAATCGCAAAAATGATGAAAGTTGATGACACAATAACCGAGGCCTTGCGGAACGGTACCGAACTACCATCAGAAAAATTACAGGTCTTGCATGAAACTACCCTGAAAATTGTACAAAACAGAGGGTATATTAAAGATGAAGACGTACAAGCGTTTTATGCTGTAGGTTATGAGGAAAGACAATTGTTGGAAATCATTTTAGGCCTTTCGCAAAAAGTAATCAGTAACTATGTCAACCATATTGCCGAAACTCCAGTAGATGCCGGTTTTAAAAAGTACGCTTGGAAAAAGGAAACTGAAATTGCCTAATGTCGTTGGATAATGAAGTGTGATGGCAACAATAGGCTCTCCGTCCCCCGCGGAGGGTCTTTTTTCAAGTTTTAAAGTGTATAGTCAATTCTTGCGGCTTTTAAAAAACCAATTTCTATTATGAAAAAATAATAAAAATTTCATAATCGGTACTTGACATACAGATGGCTGTCGGTGCTATTAGTACTTTTGTTTTAGTTGATTTAAGAACAGATGATACCCAAAACGAAACACGTTGTGAAAAACAAATTGTCTACGCCAAAGTATTACCAAAGAATGCGGTTCTAAATTGCGTCACTTCGAAACGAAAGATGCAACGAAAAATACTATTACAAGTCAATAGTAAACAAATAAAATTATGATAAAAGTAGTGGTATTATACCCAAATAGTGAAGAAGTAACATTCGATTTTGACTATTATACAGACACGCATATTCCAATGGTTCAACATTTAGTTGGGGCGGCCCTTAAAAAGGTCGAAATTGAAAAGGGTTTGGGAGGTAGAGGACCTGGAGAACCGGCTCCTTTTGTTGCAGTAGCAAACCTTTATTTTGAATCTATTGCATCGTTTCAAAAATCCTTTGGTCCGCATGCCGAAAAAATTGGGGCAGATGTACCCAATTATTCGAGTGTACAAGGTCAGATTCAAATTAGCGAAATAATTTAATTAACCATTACTAAATGGTGTTTGGGGGGTATGCCATAAAATGGTATTTCCCATGTAGCGACTTAAAATTTAAAATATGGCAGAAAAAATAAAATTAGATATCGTATCCGATGTGGTATGCCCATGGTGTACCATCGGCTATAAACGTCTGGAACGAGCCATTTCTGAAATGGGAATTGCAGATAAAATAGAAATCGAGTGGCAGCCTTTTGAGCTCAACCCTCATATGCCGGCAGAGGGTGAAAATGTAATTGAACATATTGCCAACAAGTACGGTTCGACCCTTGACCAACAAATGGAATCGCAAGAACGAATGAAAGATGCCGGAGAAGAACTGGGTTTTACCTTTGATTATTTTGAAGGTATGCGAATTGTAAATACCAGGGATGCGCATGTTTTACTCGATTATGCCAAAGAGAAGGGCAAACAGACCGAATTGAAAATGCGGTTGGTCGCTGCTTTTTTTAGCGAGCGAAAAGATGTATCGGACAGGGACGTTTTGGCCCAAGAATTAAAAGCGGTAGGTTTGAATGTTGAAAAAGCGATGTCTCGATTAGACGATGACAGCGCGCGTTACGAGGTGACATCTAAAGAGCGGTATTGGCAAAGTCTGGGAGTATCATCGGTACCTACCTTTGTTTTTGACAAAAACAGTGCCCTTACGGGAGCCCAGCCAGTAGATGTTTTCAAACAAGTATTGACAGAGTTGTTAGCGGAGTAATCTTCAACAAATATTATTTTGAACTATGAAAAATACCACCCAAAATTCTTTAAAGGGGACAGCTGTTAGCGACATACGGCCTAAAGTATTGTTCTTCGATGTCAACGAGTCCCTTTTAGATTTGGGGAACCTGAAAAAGAGTATCGGAAAGGCCCTCGGTGATCGTGAAGAGCTATTGCCATTGTGGTTTACTACAATGCTTCAGTATTCATTGGTGTCGACCGCTGCACGTCAATATGAAGATTTTGGTGTTATAGGAGCGGCAACTTTGAGAATGGTGGCCAGCAACCACGGTATAAAATTGTCTGAGGGCGAGGCCAAAGCAGCTTTGAGTCCGCTTCGATCCCTACCACCACATCCTGAGGTAAAGGAAGCATTACAAAAGCTGAAAAACGCGGGATACAAAATGGTTTCTTTAACCAATTCATCGAACGAAGGTGTGGCGTTACAATTTAAAAAGGCGGGATTGAACGACTATTTCGATATGCGATTGAGTATAGAGGATGTTGCAAAATATAAACCCGATAGGGATGTCTATGACTGGGCAGCACATAAAATTGGTGCTCAACCCCATGAGTGTTTGATGATTGCCGCCCATGGGTGGGATATTGCCGGAGCACTTTGGGCCGGTTGGCGTGGTGCTTTTATCGCCCGACCGGGCCAACAATTATACCCATTGGCGCCACTTCCGGAATTAAACGAACCCGATCTCTTAAAAATTTCCGATAAGCTTATCGCTTTAAAAAATTAAGAGACAATGTTGGCTTAGTTCAGAGGACTTAAAAAATGCCCATTACCTTTGTTCATTTGATAGACAAGGGAACATAACCAAAAAAAATGGCCGTATCAACCTACGGATGTGCGTATAAAATATCTAGAGAATGAAAAGAGTAGTTGTGACAGGATTGGGAGCTTTGACGCCCATAGGAAATTCAGTAGATGAATTTTGGCAAAATGCTGTCAAAGGCATAAGTGGTGCATCTAAAATTACCAAGTTCGATGCCTCGCGTTTTAAAACCACCTTTGCTTCCGAAATAAAGGATTTCAGTCCCGAAAAATATCTTGATCGAAATGAAATTAAGCGGAGTGATCTTTTTACACAATATGCACTTTATGCCGCATCCGAAGCACTAGACGATAGTGGTCTGAATATCGAAAGTATGTCACCTTTTGACGTGGGCGTTATTTGGGGCACCGGCCAAGGCGGTATGAAAACCTTTGAGGATGAGGTGGAAAGTTATATCGAAAATGATAAAAATCCACGATTCAGTCCCTTTCTTATTCCCAAATTACTCCCGAATATGGCATCGGGATTGATTTCAATGAAATTCGGGTTAATGGGAATCAATTATACGGCAGTATCGGCTTGTGCATCATCAAGTTCTGCCATAATGGACGCATTCAATTATATCCGTTTAAACAAAGCCAAGGTAATTGTGACCGGAGGTTCGGAGGCCCCGATAACCGATGCTTCGATAGGAGGTTTTAGCTCGATGAAGGCCATGTCAACAAGAAATAACGATCCGCAACAAGCTTCAAGACCTTTTGATACCGAACGGGACGGATTTGTAATGGGAGAAGGAGCTGGCGCATTAGTTCTTGAAGAATATGAGCATGCCAAAAAAAGGGGTGCAAAGATTTATGCCGAAATTGTGGGAGCCGCCATGACAGCGGATGCCTATCACATTTCCGCAACGCATCCAGAAGGTATCGGTGCTTCTAAAGCTATGGAATTGGCTTTGGAGGAAGCAGGTATTTCCCCCAATGCCGTTAACTACTTGAATACCCACGCGACTTCCACTCCGGTGGGTGATTTAAGCGAAATAAAGGCCGTGGCCACCACCTTTCAAAATCAGGTCGAGAACCTAAAGATAAGTGCTACAAAATCAATGACGGGACATTTACTGGGTGCGGCAGGTGCGGTTGAAGCTATTTTATCGATTAAGGCAATTCAAAACAATGTCATTCCTCCGACCATAAATACCACTAATATCGATCCGGAAATTCCAGTTACGATGCCGATAGTGACTCAAGAAGCCATAGATTTTAAAGTAGAAGTCGCTATGAGCAATACTTTTGGTTTTGGAGGGCATAATGCAACGACCGTTTTTAAAATGATATAATTATAATTAGTGCTCATTTATATGACGTCCCAAATGGAGGCAACTAATAAAGTTTAGCCATGCCGTTTACCTGACTTGATGAGTTTAAATGCTACAACGGGTAAATCAAATAGTTTTCCCTTATCTTCTTAAAGGCATCCAGTTGAGGTTGCCAAGTAGCTTTTATATCCTCTTCCGTATGTCCCGCCTCTATCAGCTGCTGTAATTTTTTAGTGCCCGCATGTTTGGTAAAACCACTGGTAAGAAAGAATTTTTCCTTTTCCATCGTGTTGTTGTAAGCGTCCATCAACCATTTTAGGGAAACCTCATTTATTCTAGGGTGTTCCGATAAATCTTTGCCAAAACATTTTTGACCATTTTCTTTTGGGGTTTTAGATCCAAAATTTGGTAGTGGGGTATAGGTGAAGTTGTACTGTGTGCTATCTAAAAAGGAGGCTCCATAACGTTGAAACTGGAATTCGGTGCCACGACCTGCGTTGATATTGGTGCCTTCAAAAAGCCCTAAACTCGGGTACAGATTTATAGAAACGTCATTGGGTAGGTTGGGCGAGGGGCGAATGGGTAAGCTATATTCCGAACTATGTGTATAATTTTCCAAAGGTACTACTGTTAGGTTTGCTCTTTTGCCGCCTTCAAGCCAACCCTCTTCATTGATCATCTTACCGTATTCACCAATTGTCATACCGTAGACCAACGGAATCTCGGTCATTCCTAAAAACCCGGTATGTTCTGGCTCCATGGTCGGGCCGTCGACATATTGACCGTTCGGGTTTGGCCTATCTAAAACGACCACGGGTACGTCATTTTCCGCACAAGCTTCCATAACCAATTGCAAAGTAGCGATATAAGTGTAAAAACGAACGCCTACATCTTGAATATCAAAGAGAACAACATCTAGATTTTTCAACTGTTCGTTCGAAGGTTTTCGATTTTTCCCATATAAAGAAATCAAGGGCAGTCCAGTTTTTTGATCGATACCGTCAGCGACTTTTTCACCGGCATCCGCTTGGCCACGGAAACCGTGTTCGGGTGCAAATACCTTTTGAATAGCTATATTCAAAGCCAGTAGCGAATCGACCAAATGGGTAAATCCTTTTTCCGCATTATTCGCGCCACCCGATGTAAAGATTACACTCGTTTGATTGGCAACTACGCCAACTTTTTTTTCCTTTAAAAAAGGAAGGTACGTACTTACCCTGTTGGCGCCGACTACTATACCAGGTTTCGTTTTTACCGTTGTCTGCACATCGGCTACTTGTTCCTTTAATTTGTGTGTAGAGGCATGGTTTCCACAAGCTAAAAGTGAGAAAACCGACAATAAAACTGTACTTTTGAAACTGGACAAAAATGCCATAGGTTGAATTTAGAATATTTTATAGCCAAGCGACTTATTACGGGCAGTGATCATAAAATTAGCATATCGGCCCCAATAATAAAAATAGCAATTTCGGCAATAGCTTTAGGAATTATTATGATGCTCATAGCTATAGCTACGGGCGTTGGTCTAAAGCATAAAATCAGGGACAAAGTAACGGCATTTAACGGGCACATTCAAATATATAATTACGATAACAACAATTCAGAGGTCTCCGTTGTTCCCGTTGACCTGAATCAAGAATTTTATCCGGAGTTCAAATCGGTCGATGGGGTGGCCCATGTTCAGGCAGTGGCCAGTAAGGCGGGGTTTATACGAACTGAAGAAACCTTCGAAGGCATCATTGCCAAAGGGGTTGGCCCCAACTATAATTGGAAAGCTTTTGAAGAATTTTTGGTCGAAGGCAAACTACCCCATTATGTCGGGGAGCTCAATGAGGATGTACTCATGTCACGCATTATGGCAAATCGTTTGAAACTTCATTTAGGCGACTCTTTTTTCGCTTTTTTCATCAAGGATGGAGACCCTTCAAAGGCACCTAACCAACGCAAGTTCAATATTGTAGGAATTTATGATAGTGGTTTTGAAGAGTTGGACGGACTTTTTGTTTTTATTGATATTCGCCATATTCAGCGCATGAATAAATGGGAACCAAATCAGGTAGGGAATTTCGAAGTGTTCTTAGACGATTTTGATGACATTGAAGAAAAAGGTAAAGAAATCCACGGACGCACAATTTCTACGTTGGATACGCGAACCGTAGAAGATAAATACTATAATATTTTTGAATGGATCAGTCTTTTCGATTTTAACATAGCCCTTATTATCGGTATAATGATTATCGTAGGAGGAATCAATATGATTACGGCATTGTTGGTGCTGATTTTAGAACGCACGCAGATGATTGGCATCCTAAAGGCAATGGGTGCTTCCAATTGGAGTGTTCGAAAAGTGTTTTTATACAATGCGGCCTATCTAATCGGAATCGGCCTGTTATGGGGCAACGCCATTGCACTGACCATAATATGGTTACAGCATAAGTTTCGTCTTTTCAAATTTCCGAATCCTCAAGAATATTATATTGAATATATACCGGTACATATCGATTTTACCTCGGTTTTGCTTTTGAATATCGGTGTGTTGCTACTCTGTTTGTTGATGCTTTTGTTGCCATCTTATATTGTTACCAAGATTACTCCTGTCAAGGCCATTAAATTTGAATGATGAAATACAGTAACCGGAAAGTATTACATCTAACATAAATAGTAACTTTGAAAGTGTTTATGAAATACGCCAAAAACATACTTGAAACAATTGGTAATACCCCCTTGGTTAAGTTAAATCGCCTTACTGCAGATTTACCTTGTGAGGTTTTGGCAAAGTACGAAACCTTTAACCCTGGCAATTCGGTAAAGGATCGTATGGCTGTGCAAATGATCGAAGATGCTGAAGAAAAGGGACTTTTGAAACCCGGTGGAACTATTGTAGAGGCTACTTCGGGCAATACGGGAATGGGCTTGGCCCTAGCGGCCACGGTTAAGGGTTACAAACTGATTTGTGTAATCAGCGATAAACAATCGAAAGAAAAAATTGATATTTTAAAAGCCATGGGCAGTGAGGTACATGTATGCCCGACCAATGTTTCCCCTGAAGACCCCAATAGTTACTATTCAACGGCAAAGCGATTGGCAAAAGAAATTCCGGGTGCTTGGTATGCCAATCAGTATGACAATTTATCGAATACAAAAGCACATTTTTCAAGTACTGGCCCTGAAATTTGGAAACAGACCGATGGTAAGATTACCCATTTTGTGGTTGGAGTGGGTACAGGTGGAACGATTTCGGGGGTAGGAGGCTATCTAAAATCAAAAAACCCTAAAATCAAAATCTGGGGGGTAGATACCTATGGTTCCGTTTTTAAAAAATACCATGAAACCGGCATTTTCGATAAAAATGAGATTTATCCGTATATCACGGAGGGCATAGGGGAAGACATTTTACCTGAAAATGTGAATTTTGAAATCATAGATGGCTTTACCAAAGTTACCGACAAGGATGCCGCAATTTACACACGGCGTTTGGCACGGGAAGAGGCTATGTTTCTTGGGAATTCCGCAGGGGCTGCCATTAAAGGGGTCTTACAACTTAAAGAACATTTTAGCAAAGATGATCTTGTCGTGGTTCTTTTTCACGATCATGGGAGTCGGTATGTGGGTAAAATGTTCAATGACAAATGGATGAGGGAAAAAGGCTTTACGGATGAATCTTTAATAGCAAAAAAAAGTATGGTTACGCTTCATAAAGGAAATCAAAAAGTGGGAATAGAGGCTGGGGAACTTGTAAGCTATTCGGTAGGTGGCCATGAATACATTCACCAAAAAGGAAACCCGGGATGGGGGAGTGCAGATACCGAAATGTTTCCTATTATCGGCCCTACGGCTGAAGCGGATTTTCGAGTAGATACTCCAAAAGGTAGTGCCGTTCAAGATCAACATGGTTTGTTACGTGAGTTGCCTTATGTTCTAATGGATTCATCCGAAACGAATGCCGTTTTTAAAAAAATATACAAGGAGGATGGTAAAGTTGAAAATTCGAAATTTCCGAAAAAGTCGACGGAAAAAGAACTGTTTTGGCCGTATAACTTTCAATTTGAAAAACGTTTCGAATTGAAAGATGAGGGTCTTGAAATCACCTTCGAGATTTCAGGAGAAGAGGGTATGCCTTTTATGTTAGGGTACCATCCGGCATTTTTGTTACAAATTGAGAATCCAGTTATTACGGCAAGCGATACGGTAATCACCTTGAACGAGATTCTGGCCGTGGGCAGCAGGGCTTTGCATGTGCCAGATTGTACTAAAATTACGCTTAACGATAAAAAGGGACTCTCTATTGAAACCAAAGGTTTCGGACAGTTTATGCTCTGGACGGAAGTGACCAACATGGTCTGTATTGAGCCTATTACTTTTTATCCTTACGCCGTGCAACAAAATCAATTGCATCAAGGTTTTGACCATTTGCAAGCTACTCCAAGGGAGTTTAAGGTGTGTTTACGGCCGAACGACAAGGTCAAATAAGAAGTGTGAAACGGGCTAATTCCGAAAGAAATGGCTGTTATATCGATTTTACTGGTTGTAATTTTTTTTGTTCTTTCGGGCATCCATTTTAACTGGGCCTTTGGGGGGAAATGGGGTTTTAACGCTGCCTTGCCTACTACAAAGAGCGGCAAACGCGTTTTAAATCCGAGGAAAATTGATAGTGCTATTGTTGGTATAGGCCTATTGTCGTTCGGTCTGTTCTATCTATTTCGTCTAGGGCTTGTTCCCATACTGTTCCCTGCCTGGATGTTAAAGTATATTGGATGGATA
>CBDULZ010000105.1:0-16355 GCA_965368185.1 uncultured Kriegella sp. | reverse complement strand
ACATCAGGCCTACGTGCCGCAAACCGCTGGTCGTCGGTCATATATTTTCTCGGCGTAAAAACCATTTTAATGTCTTCAGAATAGGGAACCGGTTTTTTGGGATCACTCACAAATTCTTGGAACGAATACTCCCTTGTCGCAATAGCCGACAAACGCTGATTGCGTTGTAGGGAATAGGCGTGTTTCTTAATTTCCTTTGGTGGCCATGCATCAAAGGTTTTCCATTGCTTTGCACCCGTGTCGAACATATAGGCTTCGGGCAGACTCGGATTTTCGTTACCATTTTCCTTTAGAAAATGGTTAAAGAATTTCGTTTCAATTTCCTCTTGATAGAATTTCGAAATGTCATCGCCGAAATATACATTTCCAATGGCCTGGCGTTTGTCCGTACGCGACCAATCCCCATGACTCCATGGCCCCATAACAATCGTATTGTAATTCTTACTACGTTCTTCAATATTCCCATAAGTCTCTATTGGACCATATAAATCTTCCGCATCGAACCAACCCCCAACGACCATCACGGCGGGTTTTATATCTTCCAAATGTTGAACGATTCCCCGTTCCTTCCAAAAATCATCGTAATCAGGATGCTCTTTTAACTGGTTCCAAAAAACATTGTCCTCTTTATAGAACTTATCCAAATTTGATAACGGACCCATATCAAGAAAGAACTGGTATTGATCTTCCGTTCCCAGCTCAGGAAACTTGTACCAGGCTTCTTTTGTAGGCTGGTTTTTCATGTAGCCAAAAACAGCCGTCGCCCTCCAATAACTGAGCAAATAGGCTCCATTGTGATGAAAATCGTCAAAATAGAAATCGCCAATCGGTGCTTGGGGCGACACGGCCTTAATGGCCGGATGACCACTTAACAGGGAATAGGTGGCATAAAAACCAGGATATGAAATGCCCCATGTCCCCACATTTCCGTTATGGTTGTCAACATTGACCAACAACCAATCAATTGTATCATTGGTATCCGACGCTTCATCGGTTTCCTTTCCTGTTTTGTTCGGTTTGTACGGCCGAACATTGTCATATACCCCTTCGCTATTCCATCTGCCGCGAACATCTTGATACACGACAATATTCCCCTCTTTCATCATGGTACTATTCGGTCCTACGACCGAGGCAAATTCATTTTTACCATAAGGCCTGCAGCTATAAGGCGTTCGGTATAACAATATGGGGTATTCTTTCGAGGTATCTTTGGGCGAATATATCGTGGTGTGTAATTTGATTCCATCGCGCATAGCAATGGTAACTTCTTGTTTGTTATAATAGTCCTTGGGGTTGTAATCGACACTTTCGGCAGACTGTGTTCGGGCACAGGAAATCGAGGAAATTGTCAAAAATGCGAGTAGCATATGCTTCATCTGCGAATATTTAAATTTTAAGAACATGATTCTATTCCTATTCATACATACGGGGGTGGGTCAAAATCAAGAAGGTATTCTTTCACCGTATTTACTTACTCCATAGAAAGCTCCCTGTACTTTGCCAGACCCGTTTTCAGCCAATCTCGATAGGTATCACTATCGGTTCGTTGTATCGACGAATTCAACACTTCTAGACTTGGAGATAGCAGCACATAAAATGGTTGGGAGGCCGAATTGAAATTCAATGTCTGAAAAGTACCCCACTTTTCGCCTATTGTTTCTATGGATTTTACACGACCTGAATCGAATTTGAAATCGAACTGCTCTTCTTTTGGCAATTCTTTACGATCATCGATATACAAGGAAATCAATACGTAATCTTCTTTTAATATCGGATAAATATCAGGTTCGCTCCAAACATTTTCTTCCATTTTACGGCAGTTTACACAAGCCCATCCGGTAAAGTCGAGCAGTACCGGTTTGTTTACCGATTTGGCATAAGCGATACCTTCATCAAAGTCTTTAAAGCAATCGATGCCTAAGGGACAGTCGCTTTCCGTTTCTTGTATGCTATAAAAATCCGGTGGTGGAAATCCGCTTAACAGTTTCAGGTTGGATATTTGCAACAGACCAAGAACCAAGTATAAGGAAAACGCGGCACTAACCGCTCCTACCCCCTTGCGGGTAATTGACAATTTCTGTTTCGGACCATCGTGTGGAAAACGAAATACTCCGAAAAGATATAATGTCAATAGTATAAATAACAAAATCCATAAGCCTAGGAAAACCTCGCGTTTCAACAATCCCCAATGTCCCACTAAATCAGCATTGGAAAGGAATTTTAGCGCCAAGGCCAGCTCCAAAAAGCCTAAAACAACTTTGACGGTAGTCATCCATCCGCCAGATTTCGGCAATGAATTCAGCCAAGCTGGAAAAAGCGCAAAAAGGGCGAAAGGCAAGGCCAAAGCCACACCAAAACCAGTCATGCCGGCTGTCAGATTGACTGCGACATCACCTTCCTCAAGTACCGTACTTCCTAACAAGCCACCTAAAATCGGACCTGTACACGAAAAAGACACAATTGCCAAGGTAACCGCCATAAAAAAGATACCAAAGCCCCCACCGACTTTGCTTGAAGCCGCATCCATCTTGTTGGCCCAAGAACTGGGCAGCGTCAATTCGTAATATCCAAAAAAGGAAAAAGCAAAAAATACAAAAACGACAAAAAAGAGGACATTAAGCCAAATATTGGTCGCAATGGTATTTAGAATTTGAGAATCGACAGAATCAAAAATGTGAAAAGGCAAACTCAACACGAAATATATCAAAACAATAAAGAATCCGTACAAAATGGCATTCGCTACTCCTTTCGACTTTTTTTGAGAGTGTTTGGTGAAAAACGATACGGTTAGCGGAATCATAGGAAAAACACAAGGTGTGAGCAAGGCAATAAGTCCGCCTAGAAAACCCAGTCCGAAAATACCCCATAACCCTGATTTTGACTCCAAAGCCTGCCCTACCGAATCGGTCAAAAGTGCTCTGTTCTTTAAATCTAGTTTTAAGGCTTTGCCCATTGCCAAGCTTCGAGCGTCGACCTCCTTTTCAGTTTTTACAACTGTACCGCCATCCAATGAAAAACTAAAATCTATTTCCACGGGAATGCAGACTTCCTTACAAACCTGATACCACAGGTTCACATCAACCTGGCTGACGTTCGGATCGAGCAATCGTATTTTCTGGGTAAAGACCACCTTCTCTTTAAAGAAGGTCTCGTCAACATCAAAAACTTCAACATATTCGGTTATGGTTTCGCTTTCTTCTGTTTTTCCTATCAGTTCATAATCGGTACCTGCTTTATCATATGTAAATTCACTGGGCATCGAACCGCCTTCCGCGGTAAATTGGGAATACACATGCCAACCGTCAAATATGTCACCCTTGATAATCAGCTCATATTCTGTATCTGAAATCTTGTGATATTCATGCGACCACAATACCGGATTTTCATCATCTTGAGCCTGCAACGGTAAAGTACTGATAATAAATACTATAAATAGCTTTATATATTTCATTAGTTTACGGTAAATTTTACTATTTCCCTGGTCTTTTCCTTGACCTTGAACCGATTGTCAGGGCGTTTTCCGATAACCCATACAATGTCATCCCCAGAGCAAAGCAACCATTGGTTATGTTTAGCGATAACATCTATTTTTTCATCCTTGAAAAACTTTGCCAATTTCTTTTTGCCTTGCATTCCCAAAGGGTAAAAATAGTCGCCTTCATTCCATTTTCTTACGGTAAGGGGATACTTTAACGTTTCTTTATCTACATAAAGTATTTTTGAGCCTATTTCCTCGATTGTATCGACTTCTTCAATGCGAATTTTTATCGGATCCGCGATATCGTTCTCATTTTCACCAATGCCGTAGGTTTCCTTATTTATGGGTATTAATTCGGTTAGTAGTAACAATTTACGGTCCTTAACCAACCGATGGGTTTTAGAAAGCACCTCCTTTCCGCTCATTGCAGTCAAAAGAGCTGCAATATCATCCCATGCACTAAAACCAAATTCAGAGAATAAAAGGTATAAATACGCCTTTCGTGGCTGCAGCTGCAACAGTTTATCGACAGCTATACGGATAACACCCTCATGTTTTTCGAACAAGTCGGTTTTTAACTTTTTCGCGTAGTCGCCTAACAGGACAGCGGTATCTGACAAATGTGCTCGGGTAAGTTCGAAGTTACTTAAAAACTTAGGGTGTAATTCTTTAAGAGGTGGCACAATTTCGTGCCGTATTTTATTTCGCAAATATTTGGTATCGGCGTTGCTACTATCTTCCCTCCAAGATAAATTTCGCTTGCGGGCATAAGCCAAAATCTCTTCCCGGGAAAAAGACAATAAAGGTCGAGAAATATTCTCGGTTTTCGAGGGAATTCCTGTCAGTCCTGCAATACCTGTTCCTCTTGATAGGTTGATAAGAAAGGTTTCCAAATTGTCATCGGCATGATGGGCCGTCACCAAAGTATTTATAGCCCGTTCTTCCATCAATTCGGCAAACCAGGCATACCTAAGTTCACGCGCAGCGATTTGAAGTGAAACTTTATTTTTATTTATATAACCAATTGTATCAAAACAAGTTACCAAAAATACCTTATCAATTCTTTTGGCTGTTTCCCGAACCAAGGCCTCATCAGCGTTACTTGCAGCACCTCGAAGCCTGAAATTACAATGCGCTATTGCAAAATCAAGATTGCATCGATGACACAAATCGACCAAGACCATGCTATCGACACCGCCACTGCACGCCAACAGGAATGGATTTCCAAAAAGCCCGGGAAAATGGAATTCGATATGTTTTTTGAAATTCGCTAACATAGTGCAAAAGTAATGAAGTATTGCGAGGTGCAAGATTTGAAATTATCGATTAAGGTTTACAATCTTTGTTGTACCCAATTCCGAACCGTATCGAGCATCTCATCGCGACATTCATCATGATGTAATTCGTGGTAGCCACCTTCAAAACGCTTCAATTCCGCGCTTTTGGCATTTTGATAGAAATCTTCGGTACCACCATAGTCAATAATAGGGTCTGCCGTACCATGAAGTAATAAGGCATCAGCCTTTAATTGATCGGCATGGGCTATTGCCCACTCGCCGGCATCCATAACCGAAAAAGAATACATCGGACTTACTTTGTCGTGTACCAAGGGGTCTGCACTATATTCGGCTACTTCTTCCGGTATTCGTGAAATCCCATTTGGATCCAATCCCGAAGGCATCGTTATCGAAGGAAAAACATTTAGCATCATCTTCCCCAGGGCCATTTTCCAAAATGGAGGCCGAAAAGCCAAGCGCAAATACGGACTGCTCGCCACAATACCCTGAATAGACGTAGTGAATCGTAAAGCATAATTCAGCACTAAATTGCCACCCATACTATGACCGTATAAAAACAAAGGAAGGTTAGGATAATGTTCTTGGGCTTTCTGCACCACCTGATTCAAAATATCAAGCAATACTGCATAACTGGGGCAATGCCCACGTTTACCCCCAGACTTTCCATGACCAATGTTATCATACTGAACGACCGCTAGCCCCATATCTAGCAACATGGGAACAATGTGCTTTGTGTAGCGCCCCGAATGCTCTCCAAATCCATGCACTACGACCACCATACCGCGAGCCACGTTGGGCAGCGTACAAGTCGCATAGATTTGAACATCATAGGCCAGAAAAGAGAATTCTTTATCGTGCATAAAGTAAAGGTAAAACAATAATCGATGCAAGTAATGTCTTGCGATTCAACACGCTTCACCTTTTACGCCTAAACCCTAATCCTCCAAAACCTCGCGCATAGCTTTTGCCTTCAACAAGCACTCCTCATATTCTTTTTCAGGAATTGCCTGTGCCGTGATCGCACCTCCTACTGAATAGGAAACATATTTTTTGGTGGCATTATACAAAATACTTCGAATGACCACATTAAAATCGAAATCGCCCTGAGGTGTAAAATATCCCACTGCTCCACTATAAAGTCCTCGCTTAAAACTTTCCAGTTCTTCAATTATTTTCATAGCTGATATCTTCGGGGCACCGGTCATACTTCCCATAGGAAAGGTCTCCCTGATAATATCCACAGGATTTTTATCTGAATTTACTATTGAACTAACCGTTGAAATCATTTGGTGTACCTGTTTAAAACTGTGCACTTTACAAAATTCTTCGACTGTTACCATTCCTTTTTTTGCACTTTTCGAAAGATCGTTGCGCACCAAGTCAACAATCATAATGTTTTCGGCACGTTCTTTTTCATCCTCCGCTAAACTATGTTTCAACAATCGATCTATTTCAGCATCAGAAGAACGTTTGGCCGTACCTTTTATGGGTTGCGATATTATCTTGTTTCCCGACTTTTTCAAATAACGTTCAGGAGAAGCCGAGAGCAGGTATTTATCTTCCAGTTTAAGGAATACGGCAAAAGGGGGTTGTGAAATGGCATTTAATTTCTGGTAGGTACGATAGGCATCGATAACGGTGTTCTCGGCATAAAATTCTTGACAAAAATTAGCTTCATAAACATCGCCACGATGAATATGTGATAAAAGTGAATCTACCCTTCTAAAGTATTCATCCTTAAAAATACGTAGTTTAATGTGAATGTTTTTGGCGACCGTAGGTTCAATTTCGGGTAATATAATCTCCGATATCGCTTTAAAATCACCCTCTATTTCATCATCCACCATGTTTAGATAGATAAAATCAATCGTATTTGCGGTAATGCGGATAATTTTCTTAGGCTGAAAAAAATGTAACTCTGGAAAATGCAAACCGTCAAAATTAGCAGAACCGAGTTTTTCTACATCGTTTTTAAGGTCGTAGGAGAGGTAACCGAACAGCCAATCGCCAGTGCTTTCCTGATATTCCCTCAAATCATCGAAGGCATGCCGAGTATCCGTGGTAAGGCTCGTAAGGGCATCGACAGCCAATAAGGCATCAAAAGCACTGTAAACGTCTTTGTGATCGTTGCTATCTAACCAAACGATTTCCCTAAATTGACGGGCCCAGTACAAAAGTGCGCTCTTAAAACTCGGAACATCCTCAGTTGTAAACGAGACCCTTGTTCTCAAGACTTAAATATTTGTCAAAAATTCATTGAGCTTCTGGAGATGTTCTTTAGCCATGTCAGTATTTGAAATACCTTTTTCTTCATCAAAATTATCATGGAAAGAAGGTAAAGAAAAAGTATCGACCACCTCTGCACCAAATCGGGGAAGCAAGTTCTTGATAACCTCTAAAGACCCCGTTCCTCCTCGCTTTCCGCCAGAGGTAGACATTAAAAATACCTTTTTATCAGCTAGAAATTTAAGTTCTAAGCGCGACAACCAATCGAGAACATTCTTAAAATAGGCCGAAGGATTGCTGTTGTGTTCATTAACGGAAATTATAAGCCCATCCGCTTTTGCAATGTCGCCCTTTAATTCGACCAAGGAATTCGAATATCCTTTATCCCGCTCATAGTCCGCACTATACATAGGAAAGGGGAAGTTCGCCAAATTTAACAATTGCAGTTTTTGTCCCTCAATTTTTGAAACCGTGTATTTTACAAGTTTAAAATTTATCGATGTGGAAGAATTGCTTCCGGCGAATGCCAATAGTGTAGCCATAGGTGCGTATATAAATGTCCGTTGAGCGAAAATACCGCAAATACTGCTTAAATGCGAGTATTTTATCTAATTTTGCGCCATAAAACATCCAAACACCCTGTTGTACAAGTATATAGGATAGTTGAATCAAAATGTTTCGATTGCCAATTTAGTTGCAATTAAATAGCTTATATGGAAAAAAAGACGGCAAGACTCTATTTTATCGATGCCATGCGGGCTTGGGCCATTCTTATGATGCTTCAGGGACATTTTGTCGACGGTCTGCTCGATACTGCATTTCACGACGGTACCAATGTGACTTTTAACATTTGGAAATATTTTCGTGGCATCACCGCTCCTGTTTTCTTTACAGTTTCGGGCTTTATATTCACGTACTTGCTGGTGCGCGGTGATAAAGTCGGTTTTGAAAACCCCCGGGTGAAAAAAGGTATCAAACGCGGATTGGAACTTTTATTGATCGGTTACCTGTTACGAGTGAACCTTTTTGGGTTGTTTAAGGGTCAAATTTATGAGTCATTTTATCTCGTCGACGTACTGCACTGCATTGGATTGTCGATATTAGGAATTGTTGGCATTTACCTAGTGACCTTTAAACGAAAAAGCTTTGTTTTCCCATTGGTATTGGCGATTGCCGTGTTCTTGATATTTCTTTTTGAGCCCCTTTATAAAACATGGAGTTTTTCGTCCTTGCCCAATGCCATGGCTAATTACCTGACTAAAGCCAACGGCTCTGTATTTACCATTTTGCCATGGTTCGGTTATGCCGCCACAGGAGGTTTCCTTTCACTATTGTTTACTAAATTTAAGAATTTTAAATACCTCTATCCGACTGCCATCTTTAGCTCTGTCGTTATTGGATCGGGACTTATTTTATATTCATCCGATTTGTTTTACAATCTTTATCAAAGTACTGAAATACAACTATTTAACGATATTTTGTTAAACAACTACCTGTTCATTCGATTGGGCGATGTATTTGTTGTATTTGCGGTTTTTATGCTCTTTCGAAGTTTGCTACAAAACCCGACCTTGCTTAAAATCGGACAGAGTACTTTGTCTATCTATGTGGTACATTTTATATTTTTATATGGAAGTTTTACCGGGCTGGGCCTTTATCGATTTTTTCATCATTCCCTGGCCCCGGAACTGATTATCCCCGGCGCTTTACTGTTTATGGCAGTCTCTACTTATACTGCACTACAATACGAACGTCATAAGGAATTCATTAAATTGAATATCGCCACGACCCTTCGATTCTGCTGGATACAAACAGAAACCTTAGCGCTATATACTGCAAGTCTGTTAAAAACGCTTTTCTTTCGTTTATTGCAACGTTTGGGGTTGGCTAAAAACTAGTTTCCAACCTACTATTATTTGTTGTGAAATAGCGCAGTCAGAGATTATAGTACGTACAGTCTTTGCTAAATCAATGGAGCAGCCACGTAAACTAGAATGGAAGACTCAAGCCATAGTTTTACACTCTCCTATTTGCATTCTTTATTTTTTTATTGAATTCCTTATAAGGTTACCTTTATACAATGGTTTTCAGGAACTTTAACACCTACACTACTAGGGAAAGAGAAAGCTTCTAATTTTGGAAATTTCTCTGGGCTCTATTTTTCGTAATTGATTTGGAAGTTTAGGACGGAGCATAAAATGAATAATAACAGGGGCTAACAAAGCCATTGCTAAAAAATAATACAAAATGAGAATAGCTGTATTTAGCACAAAATCTTATGATCAGGAATACTTTGAAAAGCACAATGGAGCACACAATTTTCATTTTGCATTTTTTGAAACATCATTAAACTTAAACACTGCCAGTCTCGCCAAAGACTTTGATGTAGTTTGTGTTTTTGTAAATGACTTGGTTGATAAAGAAACCATAAAAGTGCTTTCATCAAATGGTATTGGATTAATCGCCCTACGCTGTGCCGGATACAATAATGTTGATCTTGAATCTGCAAAAAATTATAATATAAAAGTCGTAAGAGTTCCGGCATATTCGCCCGAAGCGGTAGCAGAACATGCCATGGCATTAATTTTAACATTAAACAGAAAAACACATAAGGCATACAATAGGGTCAGGGAAGGTAACTTCTCATTAAAAAATCTTATTGGCTTTAATTTAAAAAATAAGACAATTGGTGTGATTGGCACAGGACAAATTGGTGCAACTTTTTGTAAGGTGATTAAAGGGTTCGGGTGTAAAATCATTGCATTTGATATTTCGAAAAGTGAAGAACTACGAGATTTCGGAGTTAAATATTTAAAGCTACGTGAAGTTTTTGAACAATCGGATATTGTGTCTTTACATTGTCCGCTAAATCAACATACAAAACATATTATAAACAAAAATTCAATTGCCTCAATGAAAGAAGGCGTAATGATTATCAATACAAGTCGAGGAGCGCTAATAAATACAGCCGATGTCATTGAAGGTCTCATAAATAAAAAAATTGGGTATTTGGGAATTGATGTTTATGAGCAAGAAGAAAACCTATTTTTTGAAGATTTGTCTGAACACATCATCCAAGATGACCTTATTTTAAGGTTAATTAGTTTCCCTAATGTTTTGATAACTTCGCATCAAGCTTTTTTCACCAAAGAAGCAATGAAAGAAATAACACTGACTACACTTGATAACATAAAGTCTTTTGAAGATAATATAGAATTACAAAATGAAGTGAAATAAATTAGATGTAGCAACGTATCCGATAAAACATCTGCCTAAACGAACAAATACTACTATAACTTCTCACTGGACAAAAAACAAATCGGCTAAAATTTCAGCTGCTAAAACCAGAAGATTTCGATTCTTGGCTGCGTTTATTTAAAGCAAAAAATATTCCAAATAAAGACTTTTTTTAAGCAACCACTCCTTACCAGAGGTATTGGCTTCGTTCGCTATACCACAGCGGCAATATCAACGGCAACTTTAATCTTGCTCTTACCACTGCCATATACCACACCCTTTAGAGGCGGTACATCATAATAATCCCTGCCCCAGCCTACTACTATATGTTGATCCATAGGAATCAAGTTGTTTGTGGGGTCAAAATCTACCCATCCGAAACCAGGAATAAATATGGAAAACCATGCATGGGAGGCATCTGCCCCGACTAATTTCTCTTTACCTTCGGGCGGTACGGTTTCAATATACCCACTAATATACCTAGCGGGCAACCCGACTGAACGTATACAAGCAATGGCTATTTGGGCAAAATCTTGACAAACCCCTTTTTTCTCTTTCATTACTTCCGCAATGGGCGTCGAAATACTCGTAAATCCGGGAAGAAATTGAAAATCGGTATAAATACGTTGCATTAACTCGTAGGCGGAATCAAAAACCGAGCGATTTCCTTTAAATGAAACCTCGGCATATGCCCGTATACTACCATTGGCGCGTCTAATAAAAATTGACTCCAAGATGTACTGCTTTGCTTCAAATACTTCGGGATTGTTTCCACTTAAAGCAAAAAGTGCATCATTTACGGTTACCCTTTTGCAGTCGCCGGAGAAAAAAGAATCTTGAAACTGTGCATAGTTCCTAACTATTTTACTTTTTGTGGTCACCCTTAGTTCCTTATGCTCTGTTTGTATGGAAAAACGGGTAATATAGTTTCCAAAAAAATCTATACGCTCCGATATTTCCGTCGGCTGCGGTACCACCTGTATCTTATAATCCAATAGCTCTTGCCCTTTAGATTCCCTTGGTCGCAACGTAGCAATATTATGACAATAACTTATCGGAGCACTGTACTCGTATTTGGTAGTATGCGTAACGTTAAAGACCATATTACAAAGGAAAGGATTGCGTTACCAATTGATTTTGCTTGTCGGTATGATTGAAATAGGTGCTACTTATAGATTGTGAGGTTTGATATAACAGTTCGGAAAGTTTTTCCAATAGCACATCAAGTTCTTCCCTAAAAAAATTATTTTCAGCTTTCGTTTTTGCCAGACGGGAAGACTCTGCCAACCGCAACCTTGAAAAGGCATCAAAAATATTCTTTTGATAGTTATTTAGGCTTTTATCATTTTGGGAATGTGGTAACCGTGAGATGTCTTTCTGTATTCTGTTCAACATAAACGTCAAAGATCTGGGGTATTCCAAATCTAGCACTACCAAGTCTAAAACATGCTCCAATTGGATGTACGAGCGATAACTGTATCGATAGATATTAAGACTTTCATGGCTGGTCAACAAATATTCCAAAAGATCATACTCTACCTGCTCTTCATATTTAATTGTCAGCAGTGAACGGCATTTTGCAATTGTCAGCGTGCTTTGTTCCAGTTGTAGCCCAACAAAATAGAGTAACAGCCCCTGCTGTACCAAAATACTCTCTTCAATAAGCCCCATAAAAGCAATCAATCGGGTGATAAGCTGATTGAGTACTTTTAAAATCTTATTGATAGAGCGATCCTTTCCTTCTTCGAAAGCGTGCCAGAGCTTTTGAATATTTTCGAACACCCGCCACATATCGGTAGACCATAGGTTACGGATTGAATAATAGGAATTACTGAACATTGCAATGGTATGTGATAAACTCCCTGGCCTATCTTTATCAAGTATTACCGATAACATTTCTTGCATGGGGTCGTCCATTGCCGACTTTCCTTCCTTGTTTTTTTTAACAAAACCGGGGTATGTGCCTGTTAATTGGGTAACCGCCTTAAACAAAACCTGGAGTTTCACCGAATCCGGTTTTTCATTCCTGTTCTGCACTAAAGCCATTTGTCGCATCACCATACGTATAAACCGTGCATTTACCAAAGTACGGCCAACGTAACGGCCCGCCCAATACAGGTTTTCGGCGGTAAGACTGGGCAAATCGTTTAAACCCGATATGGCAACGGAACTCCTTTTTTGCCAATGCCTGTCCTTGTCCTCTTTAATGGGGGTGTCTTCCAATACCCATAAATCCTTACTAGTGCCTCCACGTTGGTTCGACACTCTTATAGTTTCCCTATCTGGAGCCACGCGTACCAAGCCTCCCGGCATTACGTGATATGAATTGTTTGCAGCTATACAAAAGGCACGGGTCACCAAATTTCTAGACTCAATAGTTTCATTGACCAGATTTGGAGCTGTCGAAAAACTAATTCTTTCTTGCGCTACATAACGATATGGGGTTTCTTCGATTTCCTTTTTAAGGTCAATCAATTGCTGCGTGGCCATAAACTCGGTGAAATAAATGCTTTCCCTATTGGTACGATCAATTCTTTTGATGACCAAATGTGATAAATTCTGTAAAACATATTTTCTTTCCCGTTCCTGTCCGCACCACCATGATGCAATTTGTGGTAAAATCAAATCTTCATTTAGAAAGTATTTGGCTATAGCGGGCATAAAAGGGATTAATCCTGGGTTTTCTATTACACCACTGCCCACAGGGTTGATAACCGAAACATTTTTTCTCCGTACCACATCCAATAATCCAGCGACACCCAAATGCGAGTCTTCCCGGAGTTCCAAGGGATCGGCAAAAGCATCATCTACTCTACGCAGAACAACATCTATTCTCTTAAGACCTCTTAGCGATTTCATCCACAGAAAACCATCTCGAACCACAAGGTCATTGCCTTGTACCAATGGGTACCCTAAAAAGGAAGATAGGTATGCATGCTCAAAATAAGTCTCGTTGTGCGAGCCCGGCGTTAATACGACAATGTTGGGATCCTCCTTTTTTACAGGGGAGGCATCTATTAACATTTGATTCAATTCTTTAAAGAAACCGGATAGGCGCTTCACATTCATTCTACCGTACGCCTCAGGTAGAATTCTACTGGCAGTAGACCTGTTCTCTAGGGCATACCCCATTCCTGACGGCGCCTCCGCCCGGTCATTTACTACCCAAAGCCTACCATCGGTACCCCGGGAAAGATCTGCGGCATAAATAGAAAGAAATTTATCTGTAGGGTACTCTATTCCGGCACATTGTCTTAAAAATCCGCGATGCCCATATATTACTTCATAGGGAACGATTCCATTTTTTATAAGATTACCCTCTCCATAAATATCCTTTAAAACCAAATTCAGCAGCTCTGCCCGTTGTTCAATTCCCGCCGCCACTGTTTGCCATTCGCTTTGAGGTAGCAAAAAAGGAACTACATTTAAGTTCCATGGACGATGCAATCCTTGGGGGTCGTTATACACGTTATAGGTAACCCCATTCTCGGAAAGTAACCAATCAATATCCTTTTGACGGGCCATCAATCCGTCGGCACCTAATTTATCGAATTCCTTTAGTAGTTTATTCCAATAGGGTTTTACACCATTCAGAGGTGTAAACATTTCATCGTTACTATATTCGGTATTATAATTACTTAACCAGCGGGTACTTGTTATAGGCATAAACTTGTGAATTACTTCTTTCGTAAATCCAAAACATGCGGGTATTCATGATTCACGGGAACTTCTTTGTATACAAATGTATTGGAAGCAGCCTTACGTTCTACCATTCTACCGGTAAAATTTGATGAAGCACCCATTTCCATCGGTGTGACTTCACCTTGGGTGTGCCCAAAGTCCCAAAATCTGTTGATCCTCCTCGATTCTGCCTCATAACTATTCACCGGATAAGTGTCGTACGAGCGGCCGCCCGGATGAGCAACAAAATAGGTACATCCGCCAATAGATTTCTTATTCCATTTATCGATAATATCAAAAACCAATGGAACATCTACCTCTATGGTGGGGTGCAAAGCAGACCAGGGATCCCATGCTTTATAGCGTACTCCGGCCACATATTCGCCTTTGGTGCCCGTAGAGTTCAACTCTATTTTCACCCCGTTACAGGTCAGACTATAACGTTCTTCGGTGAAGTTTTTTACTTTTATCTGCACCCTTTCCAAAGAAGAATCTACATAACGTGCCGTTCCCCTACCTGACATTTCCTCGCCCAATACGTTCCATGGTTCTATGGCCATGCGTAGTTCAATCTGCATGGAATTGATCTCTACCAGACCGTAGAGCGGGAATCTAAATTCAAAAAATGGGTCGAACCAATCCAGTTTAAAAGGATACCCGGCATCGTTCAATTGCGAAACAATATCCCTTAAATCTTCCTTCACGTAATGTTCTAACAAGAATTTGTCATGTAGCTCCGTACCCCAACGCACCAAATCGTGCTTATACGGTTTTTTCCAAAACCAAGAAACCAATGTACGTACCAGCAACATTTGCATTAAACTCATTTGTGCATGTGGCGGCATATCAAAAGCACGCAATTCTAAAATACCCAATCTCCCTGAAGAAGAATCCGGTGAATACAGTTTATCGATACAAAACTCGGCCCTGTGTGTATTGCCCGTGATATCTGTCAACAAATGCCGAAATAAACGGTCCGTCAACCAAAAGGGAACTTCTTTATCTTCTGGAATCTGGGAAAAAGCGATTTCCAATTCATATAAATTTTCCAGACGCGCTTCATCGACACGTGGTGCTTGGCTTGTTGGCCCAATAAACGCTCCTGAAAACAAATATGATAGGCCGGGGTGGTGTTGCCAAAATGTAAGCAAACTGCGGAGCAGTTGTGGATTTCGAAGCAATGGACTATCTGCAGGCGTGACCCCGCCCAAGGTAACATGGTTGCCGCCGCCCGTTCCCGTATGCTTGCCATCTAACATGAACTTCTCTGTGCCCAAGCGCGATTTCTTTGCTTCGGCATATAGCTTAAGGGTATTGTCAGTGAGCTCTTGCCAGTTCTTTGCAGGGTGAACATTAACTTCAATTACTCCGGGGTCTGGTGTAATCTTTAACACTTCCAGGCGGTTATCCCTAGGTGGTTCATACCCTTCCATGATTATGGGAACTTCCAATTCTTTAGCAGTTGCCTCGATGCTAGCCACCAAGTCTAAGAAATCTTCTGCACTGTCTAAGGGCGGTAAGAAAAGAAAAAGTTTATCGTCTCGCACCTCGGCACATATGGCCGTCCGTACGAATGGTTGTTTTTTGGCAGCTGATTTAGAAGTTTTAGTATCCGATCTTTTTTGCAAGTCTGCCCCATAAACTTCTAATGGTGGTTTTTCCTCGAACAACTCGGGCTCTGCCGTTGGTTCTGATGGTATTTCAGGCTCCTTAGGTAAAGATTCCAATGGCAGGCGTAGACCGATTGGTGAATTTCCCGGGGTTAAAAATAAATGCTTACCCCTAAATTCCCATGTATTGGTAATCCAATTGTTATCTTTTTTGCCCAACGGAAAAACGTGACCTACAATTTTACCAACGCCCTGCTCTAAGACCTCACCTAGTTTTCGTCGCAAAGCCGTATCTTTTTCCTTGTAATCCTTAGGTTCTACATCTATTGGCAGTTTTCCTTCTTCCCACAAAAAATAAAATGCATCTTCATAGGCAGGAACTATACTATCATTAGGGCATGCCAAATATTTGGTCAATGTCTTTAAAAAAGTACTTGTAATATCCTCTGGTAAAGTAAGGGTCTCTGAGAACGAAGCCAACCATTGGGGTTCCTTCCATATAGATTCTCCATCTTTTCGCCAATGAATACCTATAAGCCAACGTGGTAAAGGTTCCCCTGGGTACCATTTTCCTTGTGCGTGGTGCAACATTCCCCCTTTGCCGAATGCATCCAATAAACGTAGCGAAAGTGAACTTGCCAATTTACGTTTGTGTTCGCCATCTGCGGCAGTATTCCATTCTTCCCCTTCCATATCATCAATGGAAACAAAGGTTGGTTCCCCACCCATAGTAAGTCGCACATCATTCTGTTGCAGCTCTTCCTCTACTACAAAACCTAGATTGTAAATTGCGTTCCACTGATCTTCGGTATAGGGCTTGGTCAC
>CBDULZ010000104.1:0-16834 GCA_965368185.1 uncultured Kriegella sp. | reverse complement strand
AAATCGTTTCGGGCTGCAAATCTACGACCTTTTATATACTGTGCAACACTTTTTTGAGGTGTTTTTTAAACTTTTATTTTCTTCTGTCGGAGGACGCTGTAATATAGGGTTTTACGAACAGAAAAAAACTAAAAAAAAATTATGCGAAGACCGAAACAACACATCTTCAAAACCGATAACCCACAATAAGACCGTTGGGCATATCCTATATATAAGATAGCATACACCCAAAAACACATTTATTATTATTGTCAGCATCAATACTAGATAGTATATTTGCATCCTTATAATAGAGGTATATATAAGGTATGATTAAAATTACGCTTCCAGACGGAACCATAAAAGAACATAGCACAGGCAGTACACCCATGGATGTCGCCAAAAGTATCAGCGAAGGCCTGGCACGAAATGTGATTTCGGCAAAATTCAATGACACCGTGGTCGAGACGACAACACCCCTGACGCAAGATGGGTCTTTGGTTGTTTATACTTGGAACAACCCTGAAGGCAAAAAAGCGTTTTGGCACTCATCTGCCCATATTTTGGCCCAAGCACTGGAGGAACTGTACCCCAATGTAAAATTGTGGGTCGGACCTGCCATCGATAACGGGTTCTATTATGATGTCGACTTAGGAGATGACACCCTTTCAGAAAAGGACTTTAAGGCCATTGAGGATAAGATGCTGGAAATAGCCCGTGGAAAACATGATTTTTCCATGAGGGCCGTAAGTAAGAACGAAGCCTTATCTTATTATACAGGTACGAATGAATATAAAGTGGACCTTATCAGTAATTTAGAAGATGGCACTATTACCTTCTGTGACCACAGCACCTTTACAGACCTATGCCGTGGTGGACACATACCGAATACAGGTATTGTAAAAGCCGTGAAAATCCTAAGTGTTGCGGGTGCCTATTATAAAGGTGACGAAAACGCAAAACAATTGACCCGGGTATACGGCATTTCTTTTCCAAAACAAAAAGAGCTTACCGAATATCTTGTGCTATTGGAAGAAGCCAAAAAACGAGATCACAGAAAACTAGGTAAAGAATTGGAATTGTTCACTTTTTCCCAAAAGGTAGGTCAAGGGCTGCCACTATGGCTGCCAAAGGGCGCTGCGTTGCGAGAGCGATTGGAGCAATTTTTAAAGAAGGCACAGAAAAAAGCGGGATATGAAATGGTGATGACCCCACATATTGGTCAAAAAGAACTATACGTTACCTCGGGCCATTATGAAAAATATGGAGCAGACAGTTTTCAGCCCATTCATACCCCAAAGGAGGATGAAGAGTTTTTGCTAAAGCCCATGAATTGCCCGCATCATTGTGAAGTCTTTAATTTCAAACCTCATTCGTACAAAGACCTGCCCAAACGTTTTGCCGAATTTGGAACGGTTTACAGGTATGAACAAAGTGGCGAACTTCACGGGCTGACAAGGGTTCGCGGATTCACACAAGATGATGCCCATATATTCTGTACTGCCGATCAATTGGATCAAGAGTTCAAAAATGTCATCGATTTGTCCTTATATGTATTACGTTCTTTAGGCTTTGAGGATTTCACTGCCCAAGTTTCGGTTCGCGATAAGGAAAAACCGGAGAAGTACATCGGATCGGTCGAAAATTGGGAGAAAGCGGAAAATGCGATCATCAACGCCTCAAAGGCGAAGGGATTGGATTTTGTTATCGAAAGCGGCGAAGCGGCCTTTTATGGTCCGAAGTTGGACTTTATGATCAAAGACGCCCTTGGAAGACAATGGCAATTGGGAACTATTCAAGTTGATTACAACCTTCCCGAGCGTTTCGACCTCACCTACAAAGGAAGTGACAACGAACTACATAGGCCCGTGATGATACATCGCGCCCCCTTTGGAAGTATGGAGCGATTCATTGCACTTTTATTGGAGCATACCGGGGGAAATTTCCCTTTATGGTTGACTCCAGAACAGGCTATTGTATTGGCCGTTAGCGAGAAACATGAAAAATATGCCGAAAAAGTTTTAATTTCCTTGGAAAATAACGAAATTCGCGCCCTCATTGATAACAGAAATGAAACTGTTGGTAAGAAAATACGGGAGGCAGAAATGAATAAAATCCCGTATATGTTGATTGTCGGGGAAAGCGAGGAGGCCACAAATACCATATCCGTTCGAAAACATGGCGGAGAAGATTTAGGCGCCATTCCCTTAGAGCAGTTTTCCGACTTGGTATCTAAAGAAATAAATAGTACCTTAAAGTCGTTTTAAAAATTTAATGTTTAACTAAAATGTACAAGTCATAGCAATAAGAAAAAGATTTAGGCCCCAACCTAGGAGGGAAAATAAAAACCCTCACAAGATCAATGAAAAAATTTTAGCCCCAAAAGTCAGGTTGGTGGGCGACAATGTAGAAGTGGGAGTTTATCCTATAAGGGAAGCCTTGGATAAATCTGAAGAGATGGGGTTGGATTTGGTAGAGATATCACCAAAAGCAGACCCTCCCGTTTGTAAAATCATAGATTACAAAAAATTTCTTTACGAACAGAAGAAACGCGAAAAGGCCATGAAGGCCAAGGCGTCTAAAGTTGTGGTAAAGGAAATTCGTTTCGGTCCGCAAACAGATGACCATGATTACGAATTTAAAAAGAAACATGCCGAGAAATTTTTAAAAGACGGTGCCAAATTAAAGGCATATGTTTTTTTTAAGGGCCGTTCCATTGTTTATAAAGATCAAGGTGAAATCTTATTATTACGACTTGCCTCTGAATTGGAAGAATGGGGCAAGGTGGAACAGATGCCAAAATTGGAAGGAAAACGGATGACCATGTTCATCGCGGCAAAGACAAAAAAATAAATTTAGTAGGTGAGCTACTGAAATAGTCCTGATAGTTTTCAGGACATCATTGATTAAATAGATAGAAAATGCCTAAAATGAAAACAAAGTCCAGTGCCAAAAAGCGCTTTAAGCTAACGGGTACGGGAAAAATTAAGAGAAAACACGCTTTTAAGAGCCACATTCTCACAAAGAAGTCTAAAAAGCGAAAACTTAATTTGACGCATTCCACTTTAGTACACAAAGCGGATGAAAAGAGTATCAAAGAACAATTGTGCTTAAAATAATTGTTCAAATTCGGTAATTAACATTAACCCTGGAGTTAGGCCTATAATCAAAAAGTGTCAATAGACCGCCTACTACAAAAAAATTAAAATTATGCCAAGATCAGTGAATGCAGTAGCTTCTAGAGCCAGAAGAAAAAAGGTGATGAAGCAAGCCAAAGGTTACTTTGGAAGACGTAAAAACGTCTGGACAGTAGCAAAAAATGCGGTGGAAAAAGCAATGCAATATGCTTACAGAGACCGAAGAAACAAAAAAAGAACATTTCGCGCTTTATGGATTACCCGTATTAATGCAGGTGCCCGATTACACGGAATGTCATATTCTCAATTTATGGGAAAGGTAAAAGCAAACCAAATTGACTTAAACCGAAAGGTTTTAGCAGATTTGGCCATGAACCATCCCGACGCCTTTAAGGCCATTGTGGATAAAGTAAAATAGCATAAAAAACATCAGTAAGCTCACATAAAAAAACCGGTCGACTCTCATGTCGACCGGTTTTTTTATACCCTCTATTTTTTTATTCTCCAAAAGCGGTGATGACCAAATTTCTTCCTGAATTATGGTTTCGGTGCTCACATAGGTAGATACCTTGCCATATGCCTAGATTTAGTGCTCCTTTCGAAACAGGAATTTGAACGGAGGCCCCCATCAATGAGGCTTTGATATGTGCCGGCATATCGTCAGGACCCTCATAAGTATGAATATAATAGGGAGCATTTTCAGGTACCATTTTGTTCATGTGGCTTTCAAAATCGACACGTACCGTTGGATCGGCATTTTCATTAATGGTCAAACTGGCCGAAGTATGTTTGATAAAGACCTGAAGTATTCCAGTCGTAATGTTCTTTAATTCCGGCATCGCCCTAATAACATCTTCCGTAATTAGGTGAAAACCTCTCTTGTATCCCCGTAATCTAATTTCTTTCTGATAAAATTTCATATCCTGTTCAAGCACATCAATAAAATGTAAAACTTTCTAAAACTAAGCCATTATCCCATTCATAACAAATACCTTTGCCGCTTAAACTTATTTTTGATGGATTTATCCCAAATTAAAATGGTAGTAACCGATATGGACGGTACGCTTCTAAATTCAGACCATCAGGTCAGTGATCAATTCTTTGAGCTTTTTAAGAAATTAAAAGAGCGAGATATACTATTCGTGGCTGCCAGTGGCAGACAATACCATAGCATTGTAGACAAGCTGTCTTCAATAAAGGATGATATTATCGTTATTGCCGAAAATGGAGGTCTCGCCAGAAAAAATGGCCAAGAACTTATATCCACACCATTGCAAAACGGTGCCAAAAACACGATTTTGGAAGTATTGGAAAAAATACCAAACATACACCCCGTATTATGTGGAGGCGATAAAGCGTATTTATTGGGAACCTCCGATGAATTTGTTGACAAACTCAAGGAATATTATACCGAATTTGAAATACTAGACGATTTAAGGTCTTTTGATGGGGAAATTCTAAAAATAGCCATTTATCATTTCGAGAATTCGGAGAAATACATATACCCTGCTGTAAAACACTTGGAAGGTGAACTTAAGGTGAAAGTTTCGGGGGAAAACTGGGTAGACATCTCAAGCCCAAACGCCAATAAAGGTTTTGCTTTGGAGAAGGTGCAAAAAATGTACAACATAACTCCAAAGGAAACTATGGTCTTTGGTGACTACAACAATGACTTGGAAATGTTGTCTTTGGCCGATTTTAGCTTTGCTATGGAGAATGCACATCCAAACGTAAAAAATGCGGCCAATTATAGCACGCTAAGCAATAATGAACAAGGAGTAGAACACATACTGCGGCAACTTGTGGCCGAATAGCAATACCAAAGCCAACAACCCAAAACACCTTTAAAAACAAAGATCAATAGAACACCAACCGTTATTTCCACCTATAGGGAACATGTCACTTACATTGTTTGCTTAAGATGGCTAGGAAGATAGCCCATGGATCTTTTAAAAGCAGCGGTAAAATGTTGGGGATTGGCATAACCTACTTCATAGGCGGCATGCGCTATGGAAGCACCGTCTTGCAAGATCATTTTTTTAGCTTCTTCCATACGTAGGGCAGTAATATGTTTAAAAATGGTGATACCGTAAACTCTTTTGAAGTCTCTTTTGAGTTTGGTGGCATTGAATCCCGCTACTTCCGCCAAATCTAAAATATTGAGGGGCTTCCTTAAATTTTTCCTTATGTATGCTTCTACTTTCACTAAGGCTAAATAGTCCGCTTTTGGTATTTTTATATTGCTATTCAGAGCTTTGGAAGTTTGCTCACCCAATAAAAAATCGATCAATAGTACTGTAAGTTTACCTTCCAAATAGCTTTTTCTGACTTGACCCGTATGTGGGCATTGTTCAATTTCCTTTATCTTACTCATTATCTGCGGGGAGATAAGTCTACTTTTTTTCCAAAGGGTGCAAGGTTTTAAATCAGTCTTGGCCCTATTCATTTTTGCGCATAATTCTTTGAATTCAGGACACAACAGGCGCTGCAAATAATCAAACGAAACATATATTTCAAAGATTTTAGAATTTTCATTTAAAAATACATCCTTTCCTTCCTGGCATGGCAAATAAAAAATGTTGCAATGACATTCGGGAATATGAATTGAATATTCATCCGCATTGAGAGATTCAAAGTTATACCCTCCCTCCAACGAAAAATGGAGTTTTACAACAGGGCAATCACTTGAAACAAGTATTTCAAAATTCTTTCGGGCCGGCGACATTTTATAAGAAAATGCAGCTCCATCCACCGATACCTTTCCCTCCTTTAATGCATTTTGCACAATGGAGAATTGAACTGAATTTTCAATAAATGAATTGTCAAAGAGCTTTGTTCCCTTGATATTTTTATGCAGATATTGTTCGTCTCCATGCTGCTTTAATCTTAGCCCCATTACTTCCTTTTGCGTATTTAAAAATTCCTTTTGCGTTACCCCTCACCTATAAACCTGGTTTAGTTTTGCAAATCTAATTTATTTAGACTAAATCTTAATAAAGATAGCAGATATTATTTAATTATGCGAAAAACCCTTGTTTTTACCCTTCTAATCCTATCGGTTGCCGCCACAGGACAATCGCAAAAAGGTGCTATTTCCGGTAAAATAAGTGACATTGGCGGGCAACCCTTGCCGTGGGCAACAGTTCTTCTTAAGGAAACCTCATACGGAGTACAAACCGATGAAAATGGTGATTATAAAATTCAAAATGTTCCCAATGGTCGATATATTATTACTGTTTCCTACTTAGGTTTTAATTCACTTTCAAAGAAAGTCGCCATAACAGATAAAACTCCCGATATAAGCATTGACTTTACGCTTTCGGAAAATACCGAAAATCTTGATGAGATAGTCGTCAATGGAAAGACCAAGGAGACAGCACTTGAGACCAAAGGCTTTGCGGTAAATGCCATAAAAACAAAAGAAGCTAGCCTGCGAAATATTCAAACAAACGAATTATTAAACACTACGGTCGGTGTAAAAATTCGCCAGAATGGAGGTTTAGGTTCTGAGGTTCGGTATAGTTTAAATGGATTGTCCGGCAGTGCCATACGAATATTTATAGACGGAATTCCTATCTCCACCTACGGTTCCTCCTTTAACCTTAATAGTTTACCCCCATCAATGATAAAGAATATTGAAGTTTACAAAGGGGTAGTGCCTGGGCATTTGGCCGATGACGCTTTGGGGGGTGCCATTAATGTCATTCTTCACAAAGAAGCAATGAATAATCTTAATGCTTCCATTTCTTATGGATCGTTCAACACGCTACAAACTAGTGTTAATGGCTTGTATCGCTTTAAAAAATCCGGGTTTACCGTAAAAGCTTCCCTTTTTCATAATTACGCTGATAATGATTATAAAGTTTCAGGCAGAAGTGTTGTTGTTACGGGTTTAGGAGGAGTACAAACCCCAATAACCGCAAAAAGGTTTAACGATGCCTATAGGTCCACAGGTGGAATGGCGCAACTCGGGTATACCGATGTAAAGTGGGCCGACCAATTTTTTATTGGCTTAACAGGGTCAGATGATTATAAAGAAGTTCAACACGGGGCTTTTATGACCATCATGCCTTATAAAGATCGATTTTTGGAATCGGATGCCATGCTCGCAAACTTAACCTATCAAAAGAAAAATCTTTTTACTGAGGGACTGGATGTAAACCTCCATGCCTTGTACGGTAAAAGAAATCGAGTGGTAAATGATACGGTTTCATGGGCGTACAGTTGGAATGGGGAAAGGGCCGTAGATTTTCGGGGAGATGAATACCAATACACTTGGCGTTCTCAACAAGAAGGAGGCCCAACTTTGGCTAAAATCAATAGGAAGGTAGCCTCTATTAGAACGGGCTTGTCTTACGCGATCAATGACCACCATAAAGTTTTATTAAACCATGTCTATAGCGGAATTGACAGAGAAGATAGTGATGCTTTGAGATCTATACTTGAAAATACATTTCAAGGAACAAGGGATCTGCATAAAAACATCTACTCTATAACCTACGAATTAACGGCTTTTGAAGACAAGCTAAAGACTAGTTTATTTGGAAAACATTACCAGCAAAGAACAATAAGTGTTGATCCTGCTATTGAGACAGACTCCAACGGAAACGATGTGGTAGTCGATGAAATTGTAAACAGTAATAAGAAATATGACGGATATGGCTTTGCAGCTTCCTATACCATTATTCCCAATATTACGCTATTAACCTCTGCAGAAAAAGCCATTCGCTTACCAAACGAAACCGAAGTTTTCGGGAATGATGGGGATAACGTAGTCGCAAATCCGAGCATAAAGCCCGAACTAAGTAACAACTACAATTTAGGGTTTCGGTTTGGAATGTTCAAAATCAAAAAGAATGAATTTACTATTTCATCGAATGTTTTTACACGAAATATTAAGGATAGAATTGGTTTGCCCATTGAAACGTCACTAAATATCGATGATGAATTAATACTGTATGTAAATCAAGGAAGCGGAACATCCAAAGGAATTGACGCACAATTGAATTACACATACAATAACAATTTCGGACTCAATTTTAATCTTTCTCGTTTTTCTTTAAATATAGTGAACCAAGGAGTAGAAATAGAGGTTCCAAATACACCGTTTTTTACCATGAACGGTAATCTACGCTATTCCCTCAGCGATTTAATTCAAAAAAAATCACGATTAAATCTATTCTACACGATGTACTTTACTGATGAGTTTTCATACTTAACCGCTCAGGGCTCAAACACGGTGGGGAATGAATTTTTCGAAGTACCCCGGCAATTGGCGCAAGATTTCGGACTTAGTTACGTATTCCCAAACAGCAAGTTTGTTATGAGTTTCGACATCAAAAATATATTCGATAAACCCGTATATGACAACTTATCCGTACAAAAACCGGGAAGAGCCTTTTACCTGAAATTTAATTACACAACTAATAATTTCTAACCTTTTAAATAGAATCAAGATGAAGCGAATTTTTCTAAATTTCAATACCATAGCCGTTACGATACTGACAATAGGACTAATGACCGCTTGTAGTAGCGATGACAACACCGTGGAGACCGAAACGGAATCAGAAACTGAGACCGAAACGGAAGTCGAGGAGGAATCCAGGTGGATCACCGTTGCCGCAGCTAAAATGGGAGATACCCCGGGCGACGGCAACGGTGGAACGTTAATTTACGCTGTAAGCAGCGAAGATGCAAAAGACCCTACAATGTCTATTGCACCTTTTGACAATGGCTTTATCGCACCTTCAAACAGAACTGCTCGATTACAATCTTCTGAAGATGGAAATACCATTTTTAATATTAGCTACGCAGGAGATACTGGGGGCAACTATACCAAATATACTGTAGAAGGCGGACAAACCTTCACACCAACAGGTTCAGAGGTAAGTATTGCGCCCTATGTAGGGACTGCCCCTAGATGGATAAAATTATTTGATGGTGACCAAACAGGTGCTGCCGTCTACGTGTCTACAGAAAACGAATTTGACGAGGACGATAATTACACACGTACTGATGCAACCATCGGTGTTGTGACTTTAGATTTAGTGAATTCTTCAATAAAAGAATTCCAAGAGCACAGTGTAACTCTAAGTGCAGAAGAAGAAGCCGACGGTTATTATATCTCTAGAATTGACATGCCTGTATTAAATGCTGCTGGAGATAAATTATATATTGGTGCGCGTTTAAGCAAGGTTGATCCCGCTACTGCAGAAAGTGACAGTGATTACGAAATTTTAGGTTCCAAAACTATTGTATTGGATTACCCTTCCTTATTGAATCCGTCAGTAATTACCTCTACTGTAGGACACGGAAATACTAATGGATATCGCAGTATCAATGCTTTCCTTTTAGACGGAAGTGTTTATCAGGCAAATCAAAGTGATCCAGCGGGTTCCCATATTTTAAAAATTGATGCAGACAACGAATATGACGATTCTTATGTGTTCAATCTAGACGCTGCTTTAGGCGTAGAGGACGCTTATATTCTTGCTTGGAGACCTGTAAGAAACGGAAAAGCTGTAATAGCTTACCGACACGCAGGGTCCGCTGAAGGTGTGGCAGGCGCTCAAGGATTTTTTGCCCTTGCTGATTTAAATGCAAAAACCGCTCAAAAAATTGATGCTATCCCTTATGATGCGGACTTTTACCTATTCCAATACCAAGGTTTTGTTGTTGATGGAAGTGAGATCTATGTAACCCAAGCTCCTGTTGGGCAAAACGGAAATATTTACGTAATAGATACGGAAACAGGTGAAGTAACCAAAGGTGCCGAGTTAGTAAACGTAGAAGGAAGCCACTTTATAGGCGCATTTTAAGATCATTGACATTATTATTGAATCAAAGTAAATTTTTATGGCAGGTTGCACCAATGTGTGCTAGAAAATATAAATGCTTTTGATACGGTATCCGATAGCTCCCCGTTTTATGATCAAGTGCCGATGCCGCCTACATATTGACGTTTACTGATGGTTTTCAAGCTACTTGGAGCGAAGATTATGCTCCAAGTAGTAAATGAATTTGATTTTACTATTTTTAATTGGATTTATTCTAAATAATATTAATATTTGCAGAACATCCGGAAATACAAGATGACTATTTCCAAAAAAATCATTAATACTATGACACTAAATTATAAGCGTTCCACGTTCATGCTACTTTTCATTTTGGCCGGATTTTCTTGGATTTCCGCCCAAAAAGTAGAAAATCCTTTCTTAAATCGTGATTACTGGGCATCGAAACCGAGTATTGCCAAAATTGAGGCCGATATCAGCAAAGGACATTCCATTTTCGAAGCCAATAGCGGAGGATTCGATGCGACCACATATGCCCTATTTGCTGAGAACCCTATTTCAACAATTAAATTCCTCATCGAAAAGGGAAATGATGTCAATAAAAGAACCCACGACTCTCGTACCTATATTTTCTGGGCAGCCTCAAGAGGAAATTTGCAGGCTATGGAATATCTAGTACAAAAGGGTGCTAAAATGGATCTTAAAGATTCCCATGGTTATTCGGTAAGCTCTTTTGCCGTAGCCGGTGGTCAGCAAGATCCGGCCATCTTCGATTTTTTTATAGCCAACGGGGCCGATTTTAATAATGAAAAAGACCACCACGGTGCCAATATACTTCTTGTGGCAGTTTCCCGGGCAAAAGATTTTAAATTAATAGACTATTTTTTGGGGAAAGGTCTTGATATCCATACTACCGATAATGACGGTAACGGACTATTCCATTATGCCGCACAAGGTGGCAACATTGCCATTCTAAAAGAACTAAAAAAACGCGGGGTATCGACCTCAAAAAATGAAACTACGGGAGAGAATGCCATTCTTTTTGCCAGTCTGGGTGGAAGAGGAAGAAGTAACGGCTTGGAAGTTTTCCAATATTTGGAAGGACTCGGCCTCAAGGTCAATGTTACCTCCAAAAACGGGGTCACACCTTTACACAACCTATCCCGCTCTTCGAATGACCTTGCTATTTTACAATATTTTATAGACAAGGGTGTCGATCCTAATGCCGTTGACGAAGAAGGGAATACGGCCCTATTGAACGCTGCATCAAATAATAAATTAGAAGTCATCAAGTACCTGTCCGAAAAAACGAAAAGTATTGATCACACGAATAAAGACGGGCATTCGGCATTGGCCCTTGCCGTTCAAAATAACAGTGCCGAAGTTGTAGAATACCTAATATCAAGGGGTGCCAACACCTCTATTCTAGATAAAAAGGGAAATACCTTAGCTTACTACCTACTTAAAACAAGAGGTAACCCCAAAGATTTTGATGAAAAAGCAAACGCATTGTCACAGGCCGGTTTTGATTTCAAAAAGGCCCAAGGCGATAAAAGTACGGTTTGGCACTTGGCCGTAGACAAAAATGATATCGCATTGCTTAAAAAGATAAACGCTTTTGGTATAGATATCAACTTGAAAGACGAACAAGGAAATACGGCTTTGCATTATGCGGCAATGAAGACCAACAATTCCGAGGTATTAAAATACTTGATCGCATCGGGTGCCGATGTAAAGTCTACCACCGAATTTGGTGAAACTGCTCTCGATTTGGCTAAAGAAAATGAACTTTTGGCGCGGAACAATGTGAATTTGGAATTCCTTAATTAAACAAAAAAATGAAACGATTATCTTATAGATTTGCAGCTATTGGAGCTCTAGGGCTTATTTTCCTTATTACTTCTTCATTTGTAAAAACCCCTCCTTCGGTAAGCTTTAAGTGTATGATACAAATGATCAACTACACGGGAGAAAAAGCATATGTCGTTGTGTCACTAATCGACCCAGAAGGAAAATATGTCAAAACCCTATACGTTCAAGGTGATGATGATGAATGGTTTCCCGACCTTAAAAGTTGGTGGAAATTTAGCAATGGCTCCAACGAAAATATTGATGGTATTACAGGTGCCACTATAGGAAATGGGGAACGCAACATCATTTCATTGGCATTCGAACCTTCCGAAATTGATAGTGGCCATTCCGTTCGTTTTGAGTCTGCGGTAGAAAATCAGGAATATTATACGGTTGATGCGGAAATAGTCCTCAA
The DNA here is from genome assembly GCA_965368185.1 of uncultured Kriegella sp. GTDB lineage: Bacteria > Bacteroidota > Bacteroidia > Flavobacteriales > Flavobacteriaceae > Kriegella. The sequence continues at coordinate 4,658 of CBDULZ010000104.1, read as the reverse complement.
TTCCACCACTTTAAAGAACAAGGTAGATGGTAAGGGGTATATACGTTATATTAGAATGGTGCCAAATAAATAGCCCATGACACTTTCCATTTGGCGATACAGCCATTTAATCTTGGCTGTTTCATCTTCCCTATTTCTTCTTGTGGCGTCGATCACCGGGGTTATACTGTCGGTGGAGCCCATAAACAAAAAGCTACAGCCCTACAGCATATCAAATGCTAAAGGGCTTTCGCTTGCTGAAACACTTGCCAATATAAATGCCAAATACGATGATGTAATTAGTGTTTCGCAAGACCCAAACGGATTTGTCAGCGCTACGGTTATTATAGACAGTAAAAATGAATCTTTTTATATAGACCCGACTACTGGCGATAAACTCGGGGATATCATAGAAAAGGCTCCTATTTATCAATTTGCCACCAACCTTCATCGTTCTCTTTTTTTAAAGACCCCGGGACGTCTTTTTGTAGGCTTGGCCTCATTGCTCCTGTTCTTCATTGCCGTATCCGGTATTGTTCTTATTGCCAAGCGGCAAGGAGGCATCCAACGCTTTTTCTCTTCGGTAGTGCGCGAAAATTATGCGCAATACCAGCATGTGGTATACTCCCGAATTGTATTGATACCTATTGTAATTTTAGCTCTTTCCGGTGTTTATCTTTCACTGCTCCGTTTCCAGTTGATTCCTGAAAAACTGGTAGCCCACGAAATTGATTTTGACAATTTAAACGAAGAGCCCCTACTCGATTACACTGATTTCGATCTTTTCAAAAACACTTCACTTTTAGAATTGCGTGAACTCGAATACCCTTTTTCCGAATTTGTTGAAGATTACTATTTGGTTCGACTGAGAGATAAAGAGGTTTTACTCAACCAATACACAGGTGAACCCATAAGTGAGAAAAAATATCCGATGGTAACCTTGGTTTCCGAATGGGCGACAGTACTCCATACAGGTCAAGGTACTATACTATGGTCCATAGTCTTGGGTCTTGGGAGTTTGGCTGTTCCCTTTTTAATGTTCACAGGTTTTGCAGTGTATTTCAAAAGACCCAAGACCAAGATAAACAATACAGTTTCAAAAGATAAGGCACAGTTTGTAATTCTTGTGGGCTCGGAAGGGGGTACCACCCTGCAATATGCCCAGCTATTCCATAATCAACTTTTGACCTTGGGAAAGAAAAGTTACCTGACCATGATGGACGATTATACGGAGTTCAAAAATATGGAACATCTTGTGGTCATAACGGCAACCTACGGACAAGGTGAAGCGCCAAGTAGTGCTATTAAATTTAAAACCTTACTAAAGAAACATACTCAAAAACGACCCTACCAATTTAGCGTAGTAGGTTTTGGGTCTACTTCTTACCCTCATTTTTGTCAGTTTGCCTTCGAAACACACCATCTTCTACAACGAAATGCCAAAGCAAATGCCTTAATCATGGAAGTTCATACTGTTAATGACAGATCTTTCGAAGCGTATTCTAATTGGGCCACAATGTGGGGAAATTTGGTCGGACTTACTATCCGCCTTGCGAAACCTACGAAATTATTGGAGAAGATCCATAAATCTCCATTTATCGTTCTAGAGAAAACGGAAACTCAAGATATGATAGACGACACTTTTTTGTTGACCGTAAAAAACACCAACGGTGCCCAAGCCAATTCAGGAGATCTGCTTTCCATAGTTCCTGAATCTGGTGGACAGGAACGGTTGTATTCTTTGGGAAAACTAGACAACAACATTTTCACCATTAGCGTAAAAAGGCATCCAGCAGGGCTTTGTTCCAATTACCTGTTGCAATTAAAAAAGGGTACGACCTTTTCCGCCTCGGTGGTCGAAAACAAAAATTTCCATTTTCCAAAAAAAGCAAAGAAAACAGTATTGATCGCTACGGGCACTGGCATCGGTCCCTTTTTGGGAATGATCAGAAGCAATTCAAGAAAAAATGAAATTCATTTATATTGGGGAGGTCGTACGGAAGATTCCTTAAAACTTTATAAACCCTTTATCGAAAACGCATTGGAAGGTGGCGGTTTAACCACCTTTATTCCGGCATACTCCCGAACCCAGACCGAAAAGAAATACGTGCAGCACCTAATAAAACAAGACGGAGAACAAATTGCGAAAGTATTACGTAAAAAAGGCTGTGTGATGATTTGCGGTTCGATAGCGATGCAAAAGGAAGTGCTCAATGAACTTCAATCTATTTGCAATCGGTACTTGAAGAAAGACTTGAGCTTTTACCAAAATCGCAAACAAATTAAGATGGATTGTTACTAGTGGTTAAACAAAGGCCAAACTTATTTTTAAGTCTTTTGCTTTTTCTTTCTTGCCGCCGGAAAAAGTACGTTATTCAGAATTAAACGATAGCCGGGCGATGTGGGGTGCAGCTCCAACTCCGTTTTGGGGTCCCCTACCCTATGCTGATAATCTTCAGGATCGTGACCGCCGTAAAAGGTAAAAAAACCTTTCCCTTTTATTCCATGAATATACCGGGCTTCGCCGTTGAGTTTGTTTTCACCGAGTACCATGACCGTCGGTTTGACCTGTTCCCTCGAAAAAGCTGTCGTCTGCCCCATAAATCCCTTGACTAAGGCGGTATGGTTTTGACATAGCATGGTAGGTACCGGATCCCATTTGGCAGAGAAATCCATCAACGAAAAATAATCGGATTCTTTGGGCACATTTTTTCTTGTGTCGGTCATATCGATAGAGGAAAACTCATAAGTCAGTGGATTTCTCTCCAGGATAAAATCCTGAAACGCAAAGGTTCGGCTATAATCTAGCTTGCTCTGATAATCTGCATCGGAAGGGTCACCGTCAAACATGGGTTCACAAATATCAATTCCATCGGCGGCCAGGGCTATGTCAAAACTATCTGTCGCCGAACACATCGCAAACATAAATCCACCTCCGATTACATACTTCCTAATTTTTTCGGCTACTGCTCCCTTTTCATCGGAAACCTTATCAAAGCCCAACTTTTGGGCCAAACTTTCCGCTTCTTTTTTCCCTTCTATATACCACGGTGCTGCGCGGTAGGCCCCATAGAATTTACCAAATTGTCCCGTAAAATCTTCGTGGTGCAAATGCAGCCAATCGTACAATACCAATTTATCATCCAATACCTCTTCATCATATACTGTAACATAGGGAATCTCGGCATAGGTCAGCACCATGGTCACGGCGTCATCCCAAGGTTGATTTCCTTTAGGGGAATATACGGCAACCTTTGGTGCCTTCTCTAAAATTACGGCTTCTTGATTTTGTGAGGGACTGCTAATGGCATCCAAAATTCCCTGGGTCTGCGCATCTGATAAAATTTCGAACGAAACCCCGCGTATTTGACATTCTTTACGAATGGTCTCCCCATCGGGTAACAAAAACGAGCCCCCACGATAATTTAATAGCCATTGTACTTTTTGCTGTTTGGAGAGCACCCAATAGGTAATTCCATAAGCCTTTAAATGATTTTTTTGGCCTTCAGCATCCATAGGAATAAGAATGGAACTCGCTAAACTTGGTGAAGTGAGTGTAAAAAAGAGAAAAACAATCAAAATCTTTCGCATACAAAGTTGATCTGGCTATTGAATAATCTCAAAGTTACATGAAAAAATAGTGTTTTAAATTTAAAGTGGCGTTAAACCTTTGGCTTGCCATGACCAAAAATGATTACCTCTTAGAAAGGTACATCGTCGTCGGCATCTAGCCCAGTGTTCATTGAACTACCAAAGGCCTCGTCGGCATTCGGTAGGTTTTTGGTCAAAAACGGATTTTCATCGTCGGCGTTCATTTTTGACTGGAACTCAAAAGGAGAATCAAAATCATCCAAGTTATCGAATTTACCTAGCTGTCCGATAAACTTCAAACGAATGTTTTCCAATCCGCCGTTACGGTGTTTCGCAACGATAAACTCAGCTTGCCCCTGCGTTGGCGTACGCTCTTCATCGTCCCATTCATCAATTTTATAATACTCAGGTCTATAAATAAAGGAAACAATATCCGCATCTTGTTCAATGGCCCCAGATTCCCGTAAATCGGAAAGTATCGGTCTTTTACTACCCCCGCGTGTTTCAACAGCCCTAGACAACTGAGACAGCGCTATAACAGGTACATTAAGTTCTTTAGCCAGTGCTTTCAAGTTTCGCGATATCGTAGAAATCTCCTGTTCCCTATTTCCTCCTTTTTGACTTCCCCCGGCCGTCATCAATTGCAAATAATCGATTATGATCATGCGAATACCATGTTGTGATGCTAATCGTCTTGCTTTCGCCCTAAGGTCGAAAATAGAAAGTGAAGGAGTATCGTCGATAAACAGCGGTGCCGTTTCAAGTGCCTTTACTTTTACGTTGAGCTGTTCCCATTCATGTTTCTCCAATTTCCCCGTTCGCAATTTTTCGGAGGAGAGTCCGGTTTCCGAAGAAATCAAACGGGTTATCAATTGAACGGATGACATTTCCAGCGAAAAGAAAGCTACGGGAATATTTGAATTAACGGCAATATTACGTGCCATGGATAGGGTCAAGGCCGTTTTACCCATACCCGGCCTTGCTGCAACGATTACCAGATCACTGGGCTGCCAACCTGAAGTAAGACGGTCTAGTTTGTCAAAACCGGAGGGTATTCCACTCAAGCCTTCTTTGTTGGCAATTTCCTC
>CBDULZ010000103.1:0-16889 GCA_965368185.1 uncultured Kriegella sp. | reverse complement strand
TTCATTTTTTTAAAAACTGAATAGCAGCTCCCCCGTTGGCGGCCAAATCAATAGTGATTTTTGAGTCGGATGAAATCGTCTTAGTCTCTTTTTTAAAAGGAATAGTCGAATCCCATTGTCTGAGATCCGCTTCTTGGTTCAACCCCTCAAGATCAATAGGCTTTGCCCCGATATCATCTGAAAAAATTTCCGCAGTATATTCACCATCCTTTAAAAAACTACAATCGATGGTCAATTCTTTATCGATCCCACTGCTTAATACTCCGATATACCAGTCGTCTCCCTTTCGTCTTGAAATTCCTGCCAATTCACCAATCTTACTTTCTGGGAGTACAACTGTTTCATCCCAAACCGAAGGCACCGCTTTAATAAAATCAAGGGCTGGGCGAACGTTTTTATCATTCAAAAGAAACTGGGTATTCTCGGCCAAACAATTAAACGGGGAATAGAATGCCACCAGCGTACCCAATTGATGTGCCCAACTGGTTTCACCTGGTTCAGTGAAACCAAGTGGGGTGTAATCGCCATGGCCAGTTACGTATCTTGTAAATGGCAATGCTGCATTGTGGGAAGCAGTTAAAGGCCCTTCTTTCATGTGGTTTACTTCTAAACCTCTGATACCTTCTCGAGTGACCTCATTCGGATAGGTTCGGTATTCTCCTGAACTTTGCTGGCAGCCATGAAAATTTACCATTAATTGGCGTTCCGCAGCTTTTTTAAGTAACATTTCATCAAAAGCGATCAAAGATTTACTTTGGCCGTTCATAAAATCTACTTTAACCCCAACGGCGCCGGCCTGTTTTACACTATCTAAAAAATGGCCCATTACAGCATAGTCGTTTTCAGGGAAATTTATTTCTTTAGAGTGTTTCCAGACAAAAATACCCACTCCTTTTTCTCTTGCATACGAACATAATTTGGTTATTTTTTCCCATTTGTTTTCCCATGCTTCCCATCCATCATCGACCATATTATATTCAAAGTCTAGGGCAACGGCATCATCGACCATATCATGTTCTTCGTTAAAATCAACATATTTCCCCGACCACCAGTGCCAAACGGATTTTCCAGGTTTGATCCAGCTTGTATTGGCAAATAGTTCAGGGTCTGGTGCAGGGTTCAATGATGCTACCATTGTGTTATTGACCAAGTCGTTTAGGTTGTCGGCTAGAAGGATACACCGCCATGGGGTCGTCACATTTCCTTCCACGTCAAAACCGCCTTTGCCTTCTTCAAAATTAGCCTTGAACGTGTTATTGCCAACAGCTTCTAAACGCATGCCGCTATAATTATAAAGCCCTGCCTCGGCCACTAAGGTGTAACCACCTTGCGGGAGTTCACATGTAAGGGTCAAACCTTGTATTGGTCCCATTTTAGATACCTTGGGCATTTCAGAAATGTCGGCAGAAAGCCATTCACCTGCATGTGATTTCAATTTCCAGTCGCTATCCCGTTCAAAATACCATACCTTGGTCTGGCGGGGTAATTTAAATGTACTTTCTTCGCCTTTCACATTCTGAGTTCCCTGGCCCGGCACCACATAACGATATGCTACCCCTTCGTCAGACAGTTGAAACTCCAAATTCCATTGCGTTCCATCTGTTTCAAAAACGTTATAGGCATACAAATCCCCATTATACGAAGCTTCACTTTTAATACCGTTAAGTGGATATTTTAATTTTATTTCTTTTTGTTCAAAAAGGGCTAAATCGACATTTTTGCCCAGTTGCCTACCCCCAACCAATACGCCCAAGCGGGAAGTGTCTAGAACAATCTTATTGTCTTTGTGTACTTGGAAAGCCAGCTGGCCGTTTGTTGTTGCAAACAATGACAGCTCAATATTGCCATGACTTAATGTTTGGCTCTGATTTTTTTCCTCGACAGTAGTGTTACATGCCCATGTAATGATGAAGATACCAAAAATGAGTGTTGATTTATAAATTGTTTTTTTCATTTTACCCTGATATTTCCCCTATTTTTTTGAATTACTTCGAACAGCCATGTTCTCATAATTTTTCGCTCTTCTAAATCGTATAATGCCCACGTATTGGTATGGTTTCTTATTGGGATGTCCATAAAAGTAAAGTCTCCCTGAATACCCGATTGCCTGATGTGATTTTTACTTTTTGCCGTCCCTTCTTTTTCGGCACAGATAAATTGAGGTCTACCGTTCAAACGCTTTAATCGCTCAAGTGCCGACGCTTTATCTGAATCGGGATAGTTCCAACCTTTTAACCCATCGTAATGGGAGTTGGCAATGAAAGCCCGCCAAAGACCAGAAATTTCATCATCATGCAACCCGATATAATTTACGGCTATGGCCCCTCTTGAAAACCCCGATAAGAAAACGTTAGAGGCATCGCCACCGTATTTTGTACAAACTTCATTGACCGTATCGATACAATATTTCTTGGTTGCCTCAATGTCGCCCCACCACCACTTCTGATTCTGTTTGCCGTCGACACTTATAAACGGCATACTTATCCAAATAAAATCTTTGCCCGCGCTAACCCCATATCCCAAATTGCAACCATCTACCTGACCTGTTGAAATGTCTCCATAAGGACTGGTATATGGACCGTTACCCGGAAATTCAACTATAACCGGGTATTTTTCGCCTTGCTTATAATTTATAGGAAGGTAGACCAAGTGATACACCTTGGTGTTTTCGAAGGCCTTTAATGTCTGTCGCACCCTTTTGCCCGCTTCGGGTTCTGCTTCTGTTATTTCAGGAACAAAAAGGTCCTTTTGAAATGAATCAATATCGGGGAATTCGACAATGCTAGCTTCTTGGGCCACAATTTCCACAACGCCCAAAATCAGTATTAAAGAAAGCCCAAATACGTTCTTAATCATGACATTGCATTTAGTTGTAAACTGATACCTTAAAAACAGCAACAGGTATATGCTCTTCTCTTTTTACAAACTCAAATATGAGTTTATCTGTTGAGATAGCTTTATCAAGTTCAATTGTATTTATGGCTTGGTAATTTCCTTTTACCTGTTTTAGAATATTGCCCGACCCATCCTTTACTCGATAGTCTGCCACTACAAAGGGTATGATATCTTCCGGATGCCCCATAAGCGTGGTCTCCAAAGCATGGTCATAGTCACAGTCAAAAAAGAGTTTTATAATTTTAATGTCAACCTTATTCTCCCAATTAAAAACAAGCCTTGGTTTTTTGTCATCAATTTTGGCCGCCCAAGCATTGGTATTTCCATTTGAATTAGGTCGTACTTCACTGTTTTTTAGATTATCTACCCCAAAAATAGGTAAGGCCTTTGTCAACTGAATTGCAATGTTTTTCCCTTTAGGGCGTCGTTCAGGTGTCCAGAATTCAAAACTGTCAACATTGATATCTCCAGGAGGGTCTTGTCTTCCAAAATTGGAAACTGCTTTATTTATTTTATTTTCAACCGTCATTAAGCCCGTTATGCGGTCATTTGAAAGACGCACTTTTACTTTTTCGTTTTTCATAAGACAGAAAAACGAATAGTGGTTTTGCGTTTGCGTTTTAGTAGTTGTAAAAGTGATTTTTTGCTTTCCTTGTATGAGTTTGATTTCCTTCTGGTCAACAATAATATCCGGAGTAAAATGGGTACAGGCCGAACTACTTTTTAATTGGAGTTCTAATATCGTAGCCTCCGAAGCATCTACTTCACATTCAAAACTATAAGTTGCGCTTGATTTAAGCGGTAACATTTGTGCAAGACCGAATTTTAGAGTTTGCCAATCGTCCACTGGGGAAAACCCCTTAAACTTTAATGTGCTGCTGGCTTCAATGTGCGCTTTTGCTACCAAGTCATCGGTATCTTCCAATGACAACCGTGGAATACTTTGACCATCCCGATTCAAGGCCAATTGTAATTTTGTTATTTTCTCTTTGGATGCAATATCACTGGGTAGTAGAGCTTCTTCAATGCAAATAGCTGCTGCTTTTCCCACCGCCTGTGCCCCATGTGCACAGGTTAACATCACACGTGAAGAACCAAAGGCCACGTGTGTCGCGCTAATGATTCGCCCTGCTAGAAAAAGGTTATCGATTTTTTTTGAATAGTAGCATCGGTACGGAATTGAATATACCCCTTTGCCATGCCATTGTGTACACGAATTGAGTTCACTATAAATACCGTCAGCCGGATGAAGATCCATCGCCCAACCACCAAAAGCCACGGCATCATAATAATCACGCTGTTCCACTATATCTTTTTGAGACAGCATGAAATCACCTTCAAACCGACGACTTTCGCGTTTGCCCGGAATGGTTCCTACCCACTCTAAAGTAAGGTTTTCCGCTTCCGGAAATTTACCACTGTTCTTTACATAATCCCAAATACCATAAACTACCCTCCAAAGCTCGAATTTGATATCCTCGGATTGATGTACGGTATCTAATCGACCACCGTGCTCCACCCACCATAGCTTACAACCATGATCGCCCAATTGGTAATTTTTGATACGCGGAAGCTCTTCAGCATTCTTTATCGCAAACGAAGGTGCGGTATACGACACCGGTTTGCCCAAATCTTTCGTATAAAAATAAAGTGAATGACCCAACAAATTACCGTAATCCTCAATATTCGGGGCAAATCCTTCATCAAACTCTTCTTTGGTCTCAGCCCCCATACGAAACGAAGCTCCAGCCAAAAAAGCGACGATTCCATCCCCTGAGGCATCACAAAACAAGGCAGCAGTTGCGATGTATGTAGTAGAATTTTGGCTGCAAAAACCCGTAACATTCTTTATTTTTTCATCTTCGCCCTTCTCTGCTTCATATACGGCCGTATTTAACAATAGCGTAATGTTTTTTTCTTCATAAACTTTTTCGAGCAACACCGTATCAAAAATCAAAGGGTTGCCCTCTTTGTTGCGTTTCAAATTTTCCAATAAGATTTCATTGATCAATCCGCCTTCGCGGCTCCAACGGTTATTGTTGCCCATATGAGAAGTAGCGCCCAAACTCCAAAGACGTACTTCCGATGAGGCGTTACCCCCAAGTACAGGACGATCTTGCAGCAATGTAACCTTGAGACCAGATCGTGCTGCTGTTATTGCGGCACAGACACCTGAAAGACCACCGCCAATAACAACAAGGTCAGCCATTAAAGTAACGGTTTTTGTCAATCTTTTCTTAGAACTGTGTTTTTCTAAAATCATACGCTATTACATTCTATTTTTATAGATGAGCTTTCGCTCGCCTATCATTCTTTTAGTATTTCTATTTTAATTTTCTTCCTATCTATATTTTTTAGAATAATTATTACCCCCAGAACGAGTACGATTACACCCATCGTCGCAACAAGAAGTAGTCCTGTTTTCGCAATAACGGATAACCCAATAATTAATAGTCCCGTGGATGCGACCCCGATGCCAATGACACGACCTCCCCTTTTATTGCCCTCGGCAGTTTCGTCAACTTGCTCGGATGCCTTTTTATCAACCAATTTCATATAGGTAGTGTATTGAGAAATATCAGCTTTTTTAGTACGGGCATAAAATTCAAAAACTGTCAACAGTATTATGGGAATTGCTACCCCAAGCCCCATTTCATCTTCACGGTTTAGGGAAAAGTTTAATAAGCCCGGTGCTATAAATTTGAAAAAAGCATTGATCAATAAAGTAATAATGGTAACGACCAGAACACTTTTACCTGTTTGATATTTTGAAAACAAGGCCCACATGGGGGGTAGGAACATGGCTCCCCCTGTAATTGCGGCCAAACTCATAACGACTTCCACGATGCCGCCCATAAAAGGCACCAAAAGCGCAACCATAATAGTTACAACACCCAGAATAATCGTCGCCAAACGTCCGACTTTTACCAAATGATCACCTGTAGATTCAGGTCGAAAATGCTTGTATATATCATTGGCAAGAACCCCCGCGGAAATATTCAAGGTGGTATTCACTGAACTTGAAGTGGCAAAGACCATCCCACCGAGCATGAGTCCTAACATACCGATGGGCAACACTTCTTTACACATAAGCAAGTACGCACCTTCATCGGCCAAACCGCCCAAATCCGGATTAAGAACGCGGTAAATCATAGGAGGTAGCATCCATATTATAGGACTTATTAAATAGAGGCCACCGAAAAGGAACCCGACTTTTTTGGCCTCTTTTGGAGTGGCAACACTAGTGTAGCGCTGAACATAAGCCCAGTTACCAGCAATAAAGAAAAGATTGTATAGTCCGAAGGCTACTATAAAGCCCCACGAATATTCTTCATTGACCAATGAAAAGAAGTTTTCCGGAGCTTTTGCAATAAAATTATCCAGTCCCCCTATTTTTTCAAGCGAAAGTGGTACAACAATTAACACCGCAGCTGTCAAAACAACAAATTGGAGTACATCGGTGACGATTACCGCCCAAAGACCACCAACGGCCGTATAGATTAAGATTATAATACCCAGAACAACAATACTTGTAGAAATTGGTATTCCTGTCGAAACCTCAACGATTTTAGCGACTGGGTATAAAAATGAACCTGTAGTAAAAATGGAAATGATTAAAAAAAGATAGGTATACGTTTTTTGGGTCTTATAGCCAAGGCGATCTGTAATGAACTCCGCCGCAGTTAGCGCTTTTGTCTTTTGCCATTTTGGGGCGATAATAAATCCGATGATGAACCCCGCAATGCACATTGTTGTTTGTATGGTAATCGCTACCCAACCGCTGGTATAGGCAATAGAGCCCCAAACTACAAATGTTCCCGCCGAGAAAAAACTCATAAACAAGGAAAGCCCGCTCATCCACCAGGGCAATGCACCACCTGCAGCAAAAAACGACTTCATATTTTTACCCGACTTTGCAAAGCTCAGTCCGCATACAAAAACGAGCAATGTAAAAGCCAGTATAACTCCAATATCAATAGTACTCATTTGGTATTTTTTACGTATCGCATTTGCGGTAATCTATAATTCGTATTCCTCTAAAAATTGATTTACTATATAGCTGTAGGTCTGTTTTTCTGCATTGGCAAAAACAACCAGGTTCTTTCTAATAGGATCGACCAATCCATTCTTCCCTATTTGTTCCAGATAAATTTTCAGCTGGTTTTTTGTCATTACTCCAAGTTGGGTAGAGATACCCTCCAAAGTCTCCGTCGAAGCGGAATTCAAATGTTCCAATAAAAGACTGCGTGTATTGATATCAACATCAGCGAACGCATTCCAAAACAGGTTTTGCAATTTCGGGGTTTTCCAAAATTTTTCGGGCAAGTTCTTGCAAATAAAACCACGGACCATGGGAATACCCGTCTCAAATATATCGGCGATTCTAGCATAATGCTCCTCATAGTTTGCTTCATCGAATCTTCCAAGCGCGAACATTTGATAATTGCTATTAGCGCTATACAACATCTGAAAAACCGTTTCATCGGTAACTTGGCTTGAAGTATATTCCCTGAGTTTAGCATTTAATTGGCCGTGTACCATATGCCAGGCAACATAACAGGAATATAACGCTCCCGAAACAACCGTTTCCTTAACCTCTTTGATCGTAGCCCCAGAAAGCGCATCAGGTCCATCACCTTCCGAAGGTTTTGGTTTTTCTATCAACTCATCTATTTTCCTCTGTTTCAGAATGGAGTTAGCATCGGTAAGTAATAGATGTAACTTTAAATAATCGGCCATTGAAAATTCATCATGGTCATTTTTGGTCAAAGGCAGCTTTGAGTCACGGTCAAAACCTGCATAGTCACCCAAAAGAGTCCAATACAAACGAATGTTCATCAACTTGCAATCGCCGTCGGCACATACGGGTGTTTCAATATCAGAGACATATAATCTAGGTCGTTCTTTCTGGTCGACTAAAACCCCTATGTTCTGTTTGCCTATGGAATCTACTTCTATAAACATTGAAGTTTCCTTTTTTACAAGTTTAGTTCCGTATTCCCATGGCATATTAAAAAATTCAGGCTGTCGGTCTAGACCATTTTCTTGCAGCCCTGCTCCACCAATATCGGTCAATGCAAACTGAGCATTTCCGTACCAAAGTACGAACAGAAATAAGTTCAACAACCTATACCTCATTTTTTCGATTCTGGTATTTTCCTATATTTCTGAGATTCGATAAGTTCTAAATATTCCGGCAAATACCCTGTATAAATGTCTCTGGGATCAACATCGTACTTTTCACATAGTGAAGCCGCAAAACCTACTGCAGCCCCCATTTGACCCGTAGTGCGCATTACACGGGGCCCTCCAAGACCGATATGTGAGCAACTAAAATTACGTCCGGCCATAAAAAGGTTACTGATATTTTTCGAATATAGGCTTCGATAAGGTATGTAATATTGGATACCCCTATAGAATAAGGCCTCGGATATAAAATCAGGGTTGTTCTCATCTTCTAAAACTGTCTGATAATGTACATCGATGGCTCTCTTCTCAACCACCACGGCATCAGGAAACTTAATTTCATTAACGGCATCCTTAAACGTAAATATATGATCGCCCACCAATCTTCTTGATTCCCGTTTGCCTACCAAATACGAAACCCATTCCAATTTACGCTTTGCATTTTCCGGTTCTTTTTTTGCATTGCTAAACGAACCGTAAATCGCCCGTAACATGTGATCCCGTATTTCTTCGGCATCTTCTATTTGGTTCAAATCGTTACGACTAAACTCCCACTGCCATTCTCCTTTTACCTCCTTATAACTCTTCGCCACTGGCATTGCCCAAGGCACTTCAGAAAAATCTTGATCAGTCTCCATTTCTTTTGACCCCCACAATACTGAAGATCCCATCACGGCATTATCTGCTTCCTTCGGGCTCCATAATTCCCCATGCTCCTCCCAGGCTTCATCATAGGTGTCAACACTTTCACGGCCGTATGAGAATTCTGCCCCTGCCCAGAAACCGATCCATCCATCACCTGTCGAATCTACGAAACGTGGTGCCGTAAAACGAATGCGCTTCCCTTCGGAAGTATGTCTAGCATCTACATATTGTATCGTATTATTTTCCGCTTTGGCATTATAGGCCCTCCAATTCAAAAATAGATCGATATTCTCGTAGCTCTTAACGTAGTTGTCTCTTTTTTCTTGATCAATTTCAGCTTCAACATGCCCATTCGGGTAATGCTCTGTATCGAGCATCCTTAGTATCCGCTCAAAGTTTCCATAGATACCCTCCGTATGCACCCTGATTTCACTACTGGCATTACCACCCAGTACCGGACGGTCATGCACAAGGGCGACTTTCAGACCCTGCTCGGCACTGGCAATGGCAGCGGCGCAACCCGCTATACCGCCTCCCACAATCACCAAGTCGTAATTTTTTATATCTACGGGGGCATTGGACTCTGCCTTAACTGTCTTTCTCCATTCTGCCAACTTCTTCGGTGATGACGGAGGTTTTTCGTCAGAAGTGGAAAAATAAATGGCATCGCACCGACCATTGAAACCTGTGAGATCGACCAATGCAATATGTGCACTTTTATTTTTTCCGATTTTGGCTTCCCCCACATATTCCCAGCCCCAGCCCGAACGCAGACCCAGTGTTTTCTCTAACATCCTATCGTCGATTTTTAGATTGAACCGACCGGGTGCGTCCCATTCCCCTGGAGCCCAATTCATGGTACGAACCCAAATATGGTACTGTCCCGATTTTTCAAAACTTACTTGGGTGGTCGCGTTTTGCACGGTTTCTCCCATACCATGGGCCATTAGGTAGGGAGATCCCATCTGTTCAACGAACTGCGGATCAACGACCCAACCTCCCGGATTATCGAAACTTTCAGCTTCCAATAAAATATCTTGGGCCCCTACATTATTTAAAAGGAAAAATGTAAAAATGGATATTACGATTCTATTCATCACGGTCATGACTTTATCTCTTTTCATTCTCAAAAAATACGATTTAGGATACGATCTTTAGTACTCAAAATTTGGATGTTATTTTGTATAGAATAGGAGGCGGTTGCCCACCCCCTATATCAACAACTAACTCAAACAACATTCTTTAATAACCTGAATTTTGTGTTACGACACCATCGGTCGCATCAATTTCGGCTTGTGGTATGGGCCATAAGTAATCTCTATTGGCATTAAAAACCCGAACTTCAAGTTCCCTAAAATCTAAATTGCCCAATTCTACCCTTGGTTGGGTCGGCGCACCAGAATAGTCAATAAAACCATCTTGGTCAATGGCAGGTACAAAACCCATCTCACCACCAATCTTACTGAATCCATTTGCGGGCCCGCCCAATAAAGTGGTATTCATCACTTTTTCGGCGATACCCCATCTTCTGATATCAAACAATCGCAAACCTTCATCAGCCAGTTCAACTTTTCGTTCCCTTCTTACAATTCTTCTCAGTTCGGCCTGATCGGTCGTCGTTACTTCTGGATATGAAATTCCACTTCCATTATAGGCTCGCTCACGCACTTGATTGATGGCATCCAATACGCTGGCATCGATTGTTCCTGCCTCTATTTTGGCTTCTGCATAATTCAAGAGTACCTCTGCAAAGCGTATTAAATAAATGGGTTGTTCAGATTCTAAAGGACTACCTTCTCCCATTAAAAACGGTTCATCGGAGAATTTTTTCCAAAAATAACCGCTGAAGGACGTAAATCGGTTAGACCCTCCGGTCACATATTGGGCACCGTCAACAGGGTCTACGATTTCCCTACCCGCAGGATTGGCCGAATTTACATTAAAAACCCGCTCTACATTGACTCCATTCTCGACCCTCCAAGTTGCAATGCTGTCGCTATGTTGCTGAATGATATGGCCCGTCCACACCTCCCCGGGTATCACAATAGATGCCTTTAACCTTGGATCTCGATTCTCAAACGGATTGGCGGGATCATAGGACGGGTCTTCATCGATCGGTAGCCCGTTAGTTGTTTCATAGCTATCTACGGTTTGCTGGGCAGGCACATATTGACACCATCCTCCAAAACGGGTGCCTTGTCTTTGTGACAATCCGTGGGTTTGGGTACCATTTGTATACGACATATCTAAAAGTACTTCTGATGAACCCACTCCAGCATCGGTGAACAAGGCTTCATAATCGGGAAATAAGCTCGGCGGTTGGTCGGCATTCATTACCTTTAACGCTGCACTTTCGGCAATAGCATAGTCACCATTATATAAAGCAATTCGTGCAATCAGTGCGTTTGCGGCATTCGCGGATGCCCTGCCCCTTCCGCTACTTGGTTGAACCGTAGGCAATAAATCGGCCGCTTCTTCTAAATCGTTTATAAGGCTTGCTGCTATTTCTGCCTTGGGCGTTTTGGCTATCCCCAAGTCTTCTAAAGTGGTCGTTACCTCGGTGTGAAAAGGTACGTCTCCGAAAAGTTCTGTCAAATAGCTGTAGAAAAAAGCCCTAAGAAATAAGGCTTCGCCACGAATCTGATTGAAACGCTCCGAATCTGTGACAGCTTCAGCCTTTCCCATATTCGTCAAAAGGTTATTGGTACGTTGCACTCCGGTATAAAATCTAGACCAAAATCCATTGCTGAGATTTCCCGTGGAAGTTAACCCTCCGGTCGTAGCATCGACCGTACCTGCGACGTTGCCCCTGTTAAAGGCATAGTCCGTCGCATGATCTAAAATTTGCGGAAAAGGCACCGAACTTACATAATTTAAACTCTGATAGGCTCCAGCCAGTGCGACCTCTAATTGAGCCTCGGTCTGAAAAAAGGTGGCGTCTGTGGGACTTCCAGGGTCTTCCAAATTCAAAACGGTATCTTCGCATGCCGTCATCAGCAGAAGCCCCATACCCAGGGCAATTATATATTTTATAGTTTTCATGTTGAACAAGTTTTACGAATTAAAAGGTTATGCTTAGGCCCAAGGAATATACTTTGGTAACCGGATAAAATGCTCCGGCGGAAAAATTAGGAATCAACGGATCGATACCGTCGGGCATATCATCCCAAGTCACTAAATTCTGCCCAGATAAATAGACACGGGAATTGGCAATTCCAATTTTCTCAACAAAATCTCGTGGTAGATTATAGCCCAAGGTAACATTTCGCAATCTCACATACGAAGTATCGAACATCCATGTTTCGCTAGTACGCCAGTTCGGGTGTGAACTACCTGGGGTTAAACGGGGGTAAGGGGCATCGGTATTCTGTGGAGTCCAATAATCGGCCTGCCATTCTTGAATTTTACCTGCATTAAAAAAAGCATAACCGGCATCGCCTTGCAATACTACATCCCTGCCTCCCGTTCCTAGTATCGAAACCGAAAGATCTAAACCCTTGAATTCAGCAAAAACATCAAAGCCCCAGTTCTTGGTAGCCAAATTACTGCCGATTATAGTACGGTCATCGTTGTTGATTTCGCCATTATTGTTAAAATCTTCATATTTAATGTCTCCGGCGCGAACGGCACCGAATTGGGGAACGGCTAAACCACCAATTAAAGATCCGTCATTGTTAAAGTCACTTTCTTGATATAACCCTTCTACCTTCAATCCATAAATAGCACCTATTTCTTCGCCTACACGGTTGATGGTATTTCCAGGCGGAAGTTCATCCAATCCTCCTAAATCGGTGATTTCGTTAACAAAATCGGAGTAATTGGCATTGAAACCATATCTGAAATTCTCACCGATCATATCTTGCCAGCCCAATGAAATATCGTAACCGGTATTCTCAACTTGACCTGCATTTTGAACGGGAGCATCGAAACCGATAGAAGTGGGAATGGTCACTCCAAGTAAAATATCTTTCGTTTTTCTAACATAATATTCGGCCGTCAATGACATTTTGCCATGAAAAAGACTAGCGTCCATAGCGATGTTGGAAGTTTCGCCCGTTTCCCATCTTAAATTCGGATTAGACAAAACAGATTGCGCCCCGCCGACGATAGGTACACCCCCGATGGTAGGGTTGGCATTACCTAGGCCAAAAAGGGAAGTGTAGGCAAAATTGACTGGGTCGCCATCATTGTCAAAAATGAACTGATTGCCCAGTTGCCCCCACGAAGCCCTAAATTTGAGATTGGTGACAAAAGCATCTTCGGGAAACCAACCTTCTTGCGAAACACGCCACCCCAAAGAGAAGGAAGGAAAGGTTGCCGATCTGAAGCCCGGGGCAAAACGTGAAGATGCATCACGACGAACGTTGGCTTCCAATAAATATTTACCCTTATAGGCGTAGTTTAGTCTTCCAAAGATAGATTCCAGGCCATTTAAGGTCGAACTTCCTGAATTGAGTTGCGTGTCGGCATCGCCATTATCGAGGCCCCGGAATTCCTCTAACACAAAACCCCTTCGTTCAGCTGTCCAGATTTCTGAATTGAACTTTAGGAATTCGTATCCGACCAAGGCTGAAACCGAATGATCGGAGAATGTCTTACTATAGTTGATTATAGCATTAAAGTTATCTTGAAAAGAGGTGAAAGTTTCCTTGAACAATCTATTAAACCGGCCGGCGGGAACTTGGGGTGCAGCCGATGAATTCTCTTTATACTGCCAAGTTGCATCAAAATTGTCCCTGTCCCGATCGACAAATTGTGGCGCATAGGTCACGGCAACTGACAGATTTTCGAAAGGTTTATAGGTTGCTTTGATCAACCCTCTGAAGTAATTCGTTGTCTCATCATATAAACTACCTGAATTCACTAGGGCTACAGGATTACCTCCACTAAAACCTGCGCCCCATGAACCGTCATCGTTATAGGCATTGAACAATGGTTGAAGTCTATAGGCTGCTCTTGTGATGTCATTTAAACCTCCTGGAGCCAATTGTTTTTCTCGTCTAAAATTTAGGTCAAAAGCCAAATCTACTTTCTTCCCCAACTTCAAATCGGCGTTAAAACGGCCACTATATCTTTTAAAGTTAAAGTTCGGAATGTTTCCATCTTGATCCATATACGATATCGAGGTAGAAATTTTGGCCTTTTCGGAACCTCCACGAACCGACAGGTTATGATACTGTTGGATACCAGCCTGGGAAAACAGCAAATCTACCCAGTCCGTATCAGGTCGTACTTCTGTACCGACGTTAACTCCTGATTTATAGGCGTCGATTGTGGCTTGATCGAAAGCGCCCGGTTCTGCAGAGTTAAAAGCTTCCATAAAGCCAACGGCATCAAGAAACTTTAAATTTTGGGAGATACTCTGTATTCCCGTGTAGGTGCTATATGTCGTTGAGAGTTTACCCTCTTTTCCTCTTTTGGTTGTAATCAAGATTACTCCGTTCGATGCCCTAGACCCATAAATAGCGGCTGCAGAGGCATCTTTTAATACCGATATGGACTCAATATCGCTTGGGTCGACACCATTTATATCATCGGGTATTCCATCAACCAATATTAGCGGGTTGTTTTTGTTGCCATTTCCCAAGGTTCCGATTCCACGAATACGTATGGTCGCACCGTCACTACCCGGTTGACCACTACTCTGGGTTGCCGTGAGTCCCGGAACGAGACCAGCAAGAGCTTGGGATGTTTGAGCAACAGGTTGTCTTGTGATTTCTTCGGCCTTTACCGTTTCAACTGAACCGGTCAGGTTTACTTCCTTTTGGGTGCCATAGCCCACAACCACAACTTCATCTAGTTGCGCAGCATCCTCTGCGAGTTTCAGATCAATAATGGTTTGTGAACCCACTTCGACAGTTTGGGTGACCATACCTATGTACGAAAACTGTAACAAGGCTCCCTCCGCCAAAGCAATGGAATAATTTCCGTCAAAATCGGTTTGTGTGCCGTTCGTGGTTCCTACTTCAATAACGTTTACCCCTGGCAAGGGCACGTTCTCCGAATCGGTTACCGTTCCGGTAATTGTCTTTTCCTGAGACCACAGCATTGCGCTAAAGCCTAGAAAAATCATCAATAGTAAATGCTTATTTTTCATAGATTATCAATTGGTTGTGTGTTGGTTATTTTTAAGTTAATCGCCGAAAAATACGTTCAATATCGAATGAGCAATAGAAATGGAATATAAAATTTTACGGAAACGCTTTCGGAAACGTTTTAAATTTTCGGAAACGTTTCCGAAAAAGAATATAATATAAATTAGTTGTGCGAATTTTCATTATGATAGAACACCTTCGTCTTGAATATCCCATTATAAATGGAGCATTGACTCTTTTTCTATAAAGACTATATTTAGATTCTTACTAGAGGCAGACACATTCTTAAAGCATTTTCAAATAAGTTGCGGCAAAACTTTTTTATTATCTTCAAGGTAAATTTTCCGAATTTTCGGAAATTTAATAAAGTATCCTGAAAATCGGAAAATAAATCTTAGCATATGAAACATGTAACAATAAAAGATGTAGCCAAGCGATTGAATGTTTCGATATCATCGATTTCTCGAGCCTTCAATGATAAATACGACATTAAGAAAGAAACCAAGGAACTTATATTGAAAACTGCCGCGGAGATGGGCTACCACCCTAACCCAATAGCTCAAAAGTTAAGTCAGAACAAGACTTTCAATATAGGTGTCGTCGTACCTGAGTTTATCAATGAGTACTATTCCGAAATAATTATTGGTATACAGGAAGTTTTTATGGCACATAAATTTCAGGTGCTCTTGATGCAATCCGATGAAAATACGGACCAAGAACTAAAAAATGTCAAAACACTGATAAACAGTATGGTAGATGGATTAATTATTGCCCCTACATTAAAAAGCAATAATATGGATTTCTATTTGAAACAATATCAAAATGGATACCCTATTGTATTCATGAGCCGGGTAGAAAAGGACCTACCTGCATCTAAAGTGCTTTTGGACAATGAAAAATGGGGATTTTTTGCAACCGAGCACCTCATCAGGCAGGGCTATAAAAAAATATATCACCTCTCAGGACCCAAGTTTTTATGTGTTTCGACGGAAAGGGCCAAAGGGTTTAAAAAGGCCATGGCCAAGCATAAAATTGCAAAAGAAAATTTTAAAATAATAGAGGCAGGTTTATTTGCCAAGAACGGGATTGAGATCGTTGAGGATCTTATTTATACTAGAGATCTTCCCAACGCCATTTTTTGTTTTAACGATCAGGTAGCCATGGGAGCGATTAAAACATTGAAAGGCAATGGGCTTAGGGTGCCCGAAGATGTAGCCATAATGGGGCATACCGAAACGCGCATGGCCGAATTGATTACCCCTCAGTTGAGCAGTGTGTACCAGCCGACCTATGAAATGGGAAAAAAGACGGCCGAACTGCTCTTGAAACTTATACATGACGGACCTGACCAACCGGAAACCGTCTTGTTGAACGGAGTGCTCAACGTCAGGGAGTCTTCGATAAGGGATAAATCGGTGGAATTTTAGGTTTCATCCTTTAACGTTTCCTTAAAAAGATTTGAGACCTCAATAAATCACCTTTGAGCCCTGATTCCAAGACATATAATTTTGGTAACTACCGACGGGTTCATTATCAAATAGAGCCTGTTCGTAATGGCACCTCAATTTGAAAAAACAGTATCGAAATAGGAAACTGGGGTTAAATAAATATTTATTTAAGACATGAGATACATGTATCTACAAACATGCGTGTATAATTATGAATCGGTTTGAACTTTTTACGTAGAAAGGAGAAATATAAAATCCCAGGCCTTTGTAGAGGTCCCGCAAATCTTCAGGTCCAATCCACCCTCGAAGGACACTTTTTTGTGGATAGGGAGAAAAAGAAATCAAAAATTTTATCAGATGATGTAAAAATAATAGAGGTTACTTAGTGAAAATCGAAACAAAAGTGATAAGTCATAATGCAAAGAAGCAATCAACGAAAAGTTTGTGGTGTTGAAGAAGCCATAGAAAAAACTAATTTGTTGTGCCAAGTGCCATTTTTAAACGAAAAAGCCAAGATTAATAATCTTGGCTTTCGCTGTGTACTCGAGATGGGACTTGAACCCATACGGACTAATGTCCATTGGATTTTAAGTCCAACGTGTCTACCAATTCCACCACT
>CBDULZ010000102.1:0-17175 GCA_965368185.1 uncultured Kriegella sp. | reverse complement strand
CTGTCCAGTTTGGTGGGTACTGATGATCAATATGACGATGAAGTACCTTTAAGAACGCCCCTCGATGTGGATGAAGGAGGTGTGGGGTCTCCTACAAATGAAACAACTGTGGAAGAGGTTATCCAAGCGATAGCTCCTATTACTTCAAAAGCGGCACGTATTTTCTATCCGCCATCCATTGCGGTCGATGCTTCGACGGTTGTCAATAATGTTACCATCGATTTATATCAAGAATATATCGATCAATTTGGCAGCCCGACAATGGCAAGTGCGGGTGCACCTGCGGCTGTACCAACTTATGCCAAAACAGAGCTCTATTATTACGTCACTTATGCAGACCCAGCGGTTCTGAACATTGATAGTATTGACGCAGATGGTATTATGCAATACGACGTGGTAGGAACTCCGCCAGATTATAATTCCTTAATCAACGTGGTTTTTGTAGTGAAATAATTAAAAAACGACCCCAAATCGATTTGAAATTTATCCGAACATATAAGAGATTAATTCTCAGCCTTGTTTTTCTAATGATGGGAGTTGTTATGGCCAATGCGCAATTCTTGTTGCAGGCACCTGATAGCGGCGACGAATCAAACTATAGGTGGTATGAGGCATCAGATACAAGTACGGTTTTAGGTACAGATTCCTTCTATGAAGCCACCCAAAGGGGTGTGTATTTTGCTACTTATGACGGCACATTATGTGGTTCGAATGCAACAGGTTATTTTATATTGACCAATTGTAATTCTCCCTTCAATCAGGTAACTTTAGATATTACCGCCAATGTCGATCTATCCTCAGGAGCTACCGTTAGTTGGAGTCCTGCGGTTAGTGGAGATCAGATTCGACCCGTTGTAAGCGCTACAGAAAGTGTAACCAAGTATACTGCAACAGTGACGAAAGCTGGTTGCGATTTTAATTTGCCCAATTTTACTGTAGTATGTATGTACGAATCGGCCATCTTGGTCGATGATATTGTTACAACCGATGAAGATGTGCCGATTGTCGTGGATATTTATGGCAATGATTCCGATTTGCCAGCAAATGGAATACTGACCATTTCAGGTGCAGCCACAAATGGAACGGTCGATATTGATAATAATGGTACACCGAACGACCCCAACGATGATGTTGTAACCTATATTCCGAACCCCGATTATAATGGTCCCGACTCGTTCGATTATACAATTTGCAATACGTTTGGTGATTGTAGTACGGCCACGGTGAGTGTAACAATAATTCCAATTGTAGACGGCGTTGACGATTTAATATCAACTACCGAAAATACTCCTGTCGAGACTGATATTTTGGCAAATGACAATGATATTTCTTTCGATGATACGTTGACAACGACGAATCCTTCAAACGGCACGATTGTGATTAATGACAATGGAACACCAGGTGATATCACCGATGATACCATTACCTATATCCCAGATACGGACTATTTGGGAACCGATTCGTTTACATATACCCTTTGCGACACTCTCGGAAATTGTAGTACAGCAACCGTAAATGTAGTAGTCAATCCCAACGGAATTATTGATAGCGACTTTGATGGTATTGTTGATAGTTTTGAAGACTTAAACCTAGACGACGATGGTGATCCATCAACCAACCCGACAGATTCTGACGGTGACGGAGTCCCGGATTATTTAGACATTGATTCGGATAATGATGGAATTCCTGATAATGTTGAGGCCCAATCAACGGCAGACTATATTCCCCCTAGTGGAATCGATAGCAATGGAGATGGACTTGATGATGCGTATGAGGGTAGCAGTTGGATTGGCATTTTCCCAATAGATACGGATGGTGATAGTTTACCCGATTATTTAGATGATGATAGTGATGGCGATAAAGTTCCTGATAATATCGAAGGTCATGACCATAATCATGATGGTATCCCCGACGTAAACTTTATTGGTTCGGATAAGGATAATGATGGTCTAGATGATGGATATGAGGGATCTGCCACTATTGACGACGATGTAAACGATGAAATTGATGATCCACGAAATAACTTGCCCGATACTGATGGAGATGGCGAAGTTGATTATCGAGATATCGACGATGATGGAGATGGTATGGATACTGCCAACGAAGACGCAGATAAGGACGGTAATTTTATAAACGATGACATCGATGGTGACGGAACTCCTGATTATTTGGAACCCAACGTTTCAGATGAAGATTTAGAAGTTTTCAACATTCTCACGCCTAATGGCGATGGTGCCCATGATACATTGCGAATAAATAGTATTGAGAATTTCCCGAATAATACGATTAAAATATACAACCGATGGGGCGTATTGGTATATGCAACAAGTGCCTATGACAATGACAATAACTATTTCGATGGTACTTCAAAGGGAAGGGTTACTGTCAACGTAGATAATAAATTACCTGTAGGTACTTATTTCTATATCTTGGATTATGAAGATGCGAATGGTGCTATGAAGACAAAAACGGGCTACATATATATAAACAGATAGTATCATGAAAAGGTTTGAACAAAATAGTGGGTCAATCAAGAAAATTAAATGGTTATGTGGCCTGTTCTATTTTTTTCTGATGAGTGTGTCCGCCCAACAAGATGCGCAGTTTACACAGTATATGTACAATACGGTCAGTGTTAACCCTGCTTATGCCGGTTCACGTGGACATATCAGTGTTGCGGCATTACATCGATCACAATGGATAGGTCTTGATGGGGCACCGCAAACGCAGACTTTTAATGTACATTCTCCTATTGGATATAGAGGTGTAGGTCTTGGACTCTCTATCGTGAACGATAAAATAGGCCCTACTTCCGAGACCAATTTTGATATTGATTTTTCATATACCGTTTACACCTCCGTAGAGGGAAGATTAAGTTTCGGATTAAAGGCCAGCGCAAACTTGTTGGACGTGCGGTTTTCAGAACTGAACCAGTATACCCAAGATCAAACATTACAACAAAACATCGATAATAGGCTATCCCCGAATATTGGTGCCGGGATTTATTACCATACCCAAAAGTTCTATGCAGGGCTATCAGTGCCAAGGTTTCTTGAAACTTCCCATTTTGATGAAGCCTCGCTTTCCACGGCCAAAGAACAAATGAATTTCTATTTTATCACAGGCTATGTTTGGGACCTCAATTCATCATTGAAGTTCAAACCCGCTTTGTTGACCAAGGTAGTACGGGGCGCCCCTTTGCAAGTCGATATATCTGCAAATTTTATGCTTAGTGAAAAATTCATTTTAGGAGGCGCATATCGTTGGGATGCCGCATTTAGCGGGTTGGCAGGTTTTCAGATTTCAAATAAATTCCTGATTGGAATTGCCTATGATCGGGAAGTTACGGAATTGGGTAATGCCGCGTTTAATGATGGGTCTTTCGAAGTTATCCTCAGATACGATTTTATCAGCACCAAGGGAAATCTTAAATCTCCAAGATTCTTCTAGATACCGTATAGCTTTGGTATAATCTATTTCGCCACTACTTTTCTTATTTTTGTGATAGACTTAACCCGTAAAATTGGGTAAAGGTCTTATTTTTGTCCTATGGAAGAGGAACAAGTAATTTTGGTCAATGAAAGGGACGAGCAGATCGGAACCATGGCAAAAATGGAAGCCCATGAAAAAGCATTGCTGCATAGGGCATTCTCCGTCTTCATAATGAACGAACGGGGAGAAACAATGTTACAGCAACGTGCAGCGGATAAATATCATTCCCCTTTATTATGGACGAACACCTGTTGCAGTCATCAGAGGGAGGGGGAGAGCAACCTTGTAGCAGGCAAAAGAAGGTTGACAGAAGAAATGGGTTTTTCCGTTGAGTTGGAGGAACTTTTCTCTTTTATCTACAAAGCACCATTTGATAATGGATTGACCGAGCATGAGTTGGATCACGTTATGATTGGAAGCTTCAACGGCAGGCCGAAAATCAATCCTGACGAGGTAGCCGATTGGAAATGGATGAAACTTGAGGAAATAAAGGAAAGTATTGCCTCAGATCCTCAACTGTATACGGCTTGGTTCAAAATTATTTTTGAGAAATTCTATAATCATATTTCTAAAGCGAATTTTTGATGGGCATAAAAGTAAAGGTTAGCAGAAAAGCCCACTTTAATGCGGCGCATCGATTGTATCGCGCCGATTGGGACGATGAAAAAAACGCAGCGGTTTTCGGAAAATGTAGCAATCCGAATTTTCACGGTCACAACTACGAACTTATAGTCAGCGTGTTGGGGGAGATAGACAAGCGGACGGGCTTTGTGATGGATATGAAAATATTGAAAGAGCTGATCAAGGATAAGATTGAGGATGCCCTAGACCACAAAAACCTAAATGCAGAGGTGCCCGAGTTTAAAAAACTTAACCCCACCGCCGAAAACATTGCTGTTGTTATCTGGAACAAGCTCCGCCCACATATCCCTTCGAATACAGAGTTGGAAGTTGTACTCTATGAGACCCCAAGAAATTTTGTTACTTATGCAGGGTGAAATGAATATAGTAATACCAGAATAATTGACCTTTAAATAATACCTAAGAACCTAAACCTGTTCAAACCTATGTACCCATTCAAATTTAACCCCATCTTAAAAGAGCGCCTATGGGGAGGCACCAAGTTAAAAGACGTGTTAGGTAAAGAAATTCCGAACGAAATAACGGGTGAAAGTTGGGAAATATCGACAGTGCCCGGTGATGTATCGATTGTTTCCAACGGAGAATTGGCTGGAACTTCATTACAGGAATTGATCGATCACAATGGCGAAGATGTCTTGGGTAAAAGCGTGGTGGAACGTTTTGGAAAAGAATTTCCAATCTTAATAAAATTCATAGATGCGAAGCAAGACCTTTCCATTCAATTGCATCCGAACGATGAACTGGCAAGGGAGCGACATAATTCCTTTGGGAAAACAGAGATGTGGTATATTATGAATGCGGATGAAGACGCAAGTCTGATTGTCGGTTTTAACAAAGATGTATCTAAAGAAGAATATGCGAAAAGCCTAGAAGATGATTCGCTCTTAACTCTTTTGAACTACGAAAAAGTAAAAGAAGGCGATACGTTCTTTATCAATACCGGAAAAATCCATGCTATTGGTGCAGGGGTGCTTCTTGCTGAAATTCAGCAGACCTCTGATGTAACCTACAGGGTCTTTGATTTTAATCGTCGTGATAAAAATGGCAATCTTCGTGAGTTGCATACCGAACAGGCTTTAGATGCTATTGACTACGAGAAGAAAGACGATTTCAAGGTCGTTTATGATAGGGAGGAAGATGTTGTGAACGATATGGTGACCTGCCCGTATTTTACAACCAATTATATCGATTTGACAAAAGATTTGGAACAAGATATTTCAAATCGTGATTCGTTTTCCATTTATATGTGTGTTGGTGGTTCGGTAGCCATAGCGAACGAACACGGGTCGGTAACTATTCAGAATGGCGAAACCGCCCTTGTTACCGCCAATTCAAAAAAAGTACATTTAAAGACCTCAGGGGCAAAGCTTTTGGAAGTCACCATTTGATAACCATTTAAACAGTATTCCTAGTTCTTTAGTTTGTTGGCTTTGATGTCGGGTTGATTTTTCTGTGATGATTGATTCCAAAAAGCTTACTTTTGCAAAAAAAAATAGATTCATGGCAAATATTAGAGCGTTAAAAAAAGATATCAATAATGTATTGGGCGATATAATCGAGGCGGTATATATTGTTGAAGCGGCCAACGGTAAGCAAGATTCTAAAGAAGGAATCAAAATTATTGACAAGGCCATTGAAACATTTGATGAT
Organism: uncultured Kriegella sp.; assembly: GCA_965368185.1. Classification (GTDB taxonomy): domain Bacteria; phylum Bacteroidota; class Bacteroidia; order Flavobacteriales; family Flavobacteriaceae; genus Kriegella. The sequence continues at coordinate 11,391 of CBDULZ010000102.1, read as the reverse complement.
TTGATCGTTAAGGTCAATCAGAGAGATGTCGAAAATAGAAAGAAACATTTGACCGAAGTTCGTGCAACTTTGCAGAAAGAAGCCACTGCTTTGGTCGAAGAGGTGAATAAATTAGGCTAAAAAGTAAATTAATTGGCAATTAAAAAATCCCGCTACTGCGGGATTTTTTTTGCGCTATATTTTAATTCCTAAAATTCTGTTTTGCTGTGGTGAACCATTTTAGTTTGCGGCTCTTAACTTTTCCAAATGCGTTTTCAATGCCCGGCCGTATTTTGAATCGGCTACTTCGGGAGCCAATGAATTACTGATCGAGTCTAAGTATTTGGGGTTTGCATCGGCTACTTCAAAAAGTGCAATATAGGGGGCGATGTATGAGTTTTTGTTGTTCAAGGCAAAATTAAGGGCATAAGCATATCCTCTTTTTAAGTTACGATTGCTTTTAATTCGTAATGAGTCGAGTTGCAATGAATCTAACGGTTTTTCAGCATTTGTAGCCTGCTGCATCATTTCAAGGTCCCTTTTGTTAATGTCCGACATTACCTTGCGATATTCCTCTAATTTTTTATTGGTTTCAGAACCGGTTATCTTGGCGTTGGTGTCAAAAGTATTCCAATTGGTGTTGATGGTAACGGTACCAGGCTCGCCAAAGAACGTAATTCGGTCGTTGACCGTATTGTTGTCTTTCTTATCAAGATAGAGATAGAAAATTTCAGGACTCTCCAATTCCGTAGTAAATGAAAAGTTTCCGTCACCATCGATTTGAAGAGAATCTATGGTTGCCAACGTTGAATCAGGAATATGTTGCAAATACAATGTTCCTTTTTTGAGGCCCTTAACATTACCTGTGACCTTCATGGTTGTGGTGGTATCCTCTTCACCGCATGAAATAAATAGCAAGGGAATAAGGATAGCAAAAAATATATTCTTCATTTATTGGATTTAAGCCCACAAATATCAGTAAAATTTTTCGGTTTGTTAGTTCTTCATTGGCAGTTTAAGAGTGCTTTTTTAAATTCGCGACCGACACGGTTCTGCGTTACGCATTACTTCTTTCGGTGATATCTTCTATTGACAATAGAATCAACTTATTCGATTCTTGCTCATAGACGATTTCCCTGGCATTGAACATAAAACACCATTGCCCACTTGGGGGCTGATTGATAACAACTTCCTCATCGACGATCCTCACCGTTTTAGGAAGCACATTTTTAATCATAGTGTGAAGTTTGGAATTGTTCCAAATTTTATCTTGAATTTCAAAGAACGATTTGCCCTGCGTTTCGGTTTCATCTACATCGAATCTTTTATAGTATGCGGCATTGGCGGTTCGGATCTTAAAATCATGTTCCAGCACTACAAAAGGTTCCCGTAAGTTGGCGATGACCGCGTCAAGATAGTTTAGCGTGCGGTTTTGTTCGTTCTGTTTTTCATTAAGTTCCCGGTTTAAAATGATGAGTTCCTCATTGGTAGATTGTAATTCTTCCTTTGATGTTTCCAGTTCTTCGTTTAAACTCTGCATCTCCTCGTTGCTGCTCAGTAGTTCCTCGTTGGCACTTTGCAGTTCTTCGCTGTAGGCCTCTTGCTCTTCGCTGATGCTACGCATGTCCTCGCGCGCCTGTTCTAGTTCCATTTCAAGGGCCGTAACGCGCTGTTGGGTGAAATTCCTTTCCCGAGATGAAAAGGTCGGTTTTAGTTTTTTCCAAGCCCTTTTCAAGAAAGGAGCGTTCCGCGATTTCTTTTGAAATAAGACAAGAAAGTAGGGGTCTACGATATTGGTCAAGGGTACGATTTCGATGCTGGCCAAAAACCGGTTGCCATTATCTATTATGGGAATACCTTCCTTGATAACAGCTTCTTGCGATTCCTTTGCCTTGTGCAGGGCATTGCGTAATTCGAAGGCCAGTTCTTTGCGCGCCATTTTCATCAGTTCATGGGTGGGCTTTCCGGAAGACGGCTCTAAAAAAGGGGTAACGCTGCCGTTGATATGGACTACTTCCATATGACCATCCACAATGACACTCGCAGGGGTGTATCTTGAAACCAGCACGGCCTCCGCACTTTTCTTGAAATCTGTTCGGGATGCTCTCATAGAAGGTAAAGGTACTCTATTGGGCACTTCATTCATAGTTCTTGGCGTAGTCGCAAACTGGAGAAAACGACTTGAACCCGGTTTGCGAATATAGATTTTTTCTTCTTGGGAAAACGGTATGAATTGGTCCGAAGGCGTTCCAATGGTCTCTGTTTTGCCGAGCAGTAAAAATCCTTTTTCCTTGAGTGCATAATGAAAAGTGGAGAGTGCTTTTCGTTGTAAGAAAGGATCCAAATAGATGAATACATTGCGGCAACTGATCAGATTTACTTTGCCAAAGGGCGGGTCTTTTAGGAAATTATGCGTGGCGAACACTATTGTGTCGCGTATGGGTTTTACCACCTGATAACTGCCATCAGTCCTTGTAAAATAATCTTCTAGTTGGTTTTCCGAAAGTGGTTCTACTTCGGCGGCACTGTAAATGCCGGTACGGGCCTTTTTTATGGCGACCTCTGAGATATCGGAAGCGAATATCTGAATTTTGGTTCTAAGAAGGTTATGTCCCGCTGTAAGCCCCCCTAGTGCGTCAAAAAGGATAATGGCCAACGAGTATGCCTCTTCCCCGGTACAGCATGCAGGAATCCAGATACGGACGGGGTCTTCAGGATCTTGATTCTTCAGAATCTGGGGAATGACTGTATCGACAAGTTCCTCGAAGATCTCGGGATCTCGAAAAAAAGAGGTGACTTTTATAAGAAGGTCTTGGAAAAGGGATTCTCGCTCAACCCTGTTGTCAATAAGAAATCCTAAATAATCATGATGTTCCGAAATTTGATTGATCGCCATTCTACGATCGATTCGCCTAAGCACCGTTGGTCGTTTATAAAAACTAAAGTCTACCCCGCTATGCTGTTGGACGACAGAAAGGATTTTTCTTATCCTACTTTCGTTAGTATTTGGATTTTGGTCGTCGTCACCAACCGCATCACTTTCGTATAGTGCATAGACATTTACCAGTTTAGCAGGGATTTCCCCAACGGGAAGGACGAAGTCAACCACACCGGCATCAATGGCGTTTTTGGGCATCCCGTCCCATGTGGCAGAGTTTGGATCCTCGGCGAAGGTTATGCCACCGTGTTCCTTAATTTCCTTTAACCCCACTGTTCCATCACGGGCAGTACCCGATAGCACTATACCTATTGCATACGTACCATGTACCCTAGCAAGTGAGGAGAAGAACACATCTATGGGCATGTTTTGTACATTTTGTTTACGAGGCGAAAGTTTTAACGAATAATCCGTTATCTCAAGCATTTGATTTTCCGGAATCACATAGATATGGTCTGGCTTAATATTGCAATCATCGCTAATTTCCTGAACTGGAATACTGGTCGCTTTGGATAGAATCTCGGGAAGAATGCTCTGGTGCGAAGGGGAGAGGTGCTGTACCAGTATATAGGCCATTCCGGAGTTTGCAGGAATGGCCTTTAGAAATTTTTGAAAGGAATCTAAACCTCCGGCAGATGCACCGACACCGACCAAGGGAAATTTTTTCTGCATATAGTTTGATTCCATGCTAGTCAATTTGCAATAGTGTTATCTAAAGATAGGAAATATGCTTACGGTATGGATAAAAAGTTCTATTTTCGGTACGATGAATAAGAATTGTCTTTCAAATTTTTTGAGATTCCTCTAGTTTTCCAATGTTTTCCAGGTCTTTTTTTCTATTGGCATCGAAGCCGTACGAACAATTTTACAAGGCTTTACTAAAAAGATGATTAGCCAATGGTGCTACTGAGAACTTCCTGATCGAAATAGTATGAAATATTTGATGACCGCATCATTTGGCGGTAGGGCAAAAGTTTTCCTCTAACTCAATTGGGCAAATCTACCATGACCATAGTCGTATGATGTTTTATTTTTGAGCATTTCGTTGTGCTTGTGACATTCGTTTAGTTGGGAGCTTTTTTTAGGGATAAAGGACAAATGTGAGTAAACTAAAAAAGAAGATATTCTTCATTTTTGGTCTATGTTCTGCAAATATTAATAAGCTTTATAGCCAATTTACACCTTTGAGGCAATTTCCATAAGGTATGCGCAAAGTAGGGCGCCACCGGTTCCGACTACATATCCAAAAACGGCCAATAGAACACCGACAGAGGTCAATGAAGGGTGGAATTCAGCTGCCACGACAGGCGCCGATGCGGCACCACCAACGTTTGCCTGACTTCCGACCGCCAAAAAGAAATAGGGGGCTTTGATCAGTTTTGCGACAAAGATCAAAAGTACGGCATGTATAGAAATCCAAATAAAGCCGATGGCAATGAGTCCGGGGTTTTCCAAGACCTTACCGAGATCCATCTTCATGCCGATGGTCGCCACCAGAATATAAATGAACATGCCCCCGATTTTACTGGCACCTGCACCTTCATAGTTCTTGGCATTGGTAAACGACAATACAATGCCCACGGTTGTCGCGATAACTACCATCCAAAAAAAAGCAGATCCTAGAAAAGACAAAAAGCTCTTTTTGTCACTTACGGTTTCAAAAGAGTCGATTAAAAATGTACTGATGTGTCCTCCAAAAAAATGTGCTACCCCCACGGCCGTGAAAGCAAAAGAGAGCATTACCATATAATCTTTGAGCGTGGGCACGCGCGTAATTTTTTCCGCGAAAGCGGTTACTTTTATTTTTAAGGTTTCTATGGATGAAGTATCTGCTTTGAGCCAGCGATCAATCTGTTTGGTGCGTCCGACCCCTAAAAGGATAATGGCCATCCAAATATTGGCTACAACGATATCAATCAACACCATTGCACCGTATTTTTCCGGGGTATACTTAAAAATCTCGAACATCGCAGCTTGATTTGCACCTCCGCCTATCCAGCTGCCGGCGATAGTGGAAAGTCCGCGCCAGATGGCATCAAAATCGTTTCCCCCAACGGCTTCGGGGGAAAATATGGACACGATTAAAATGGCAATCGGCCCGCCAAGTATGATGCCCACAGTGCCGGTCAAAAACATAATCAATGCTTTCGATCCCAGATTAGCGATGGCCTTTAGATCAATGCTCAAAGTCATCAGTACCAGTGCAGCCGGCAAGAGATAGCGACTGGCCATATAGTACAATCTGGATTCGTGAACCACCAAATCACCGGAAGCATTAACGGTTTCCCATTTTTCGGCTACAATACCAAAAGAAGAAAGCACTCCCGGTAATAGATAACACATCAATACCGCTGGAACAATACCATAAAACTTACTCCAAAAACCAGTTTTTAAAGATGCGGTATAAAAAATAAATCCCAAGCAAAGTGTAAGTATTCCAAAAACAACGGTATCATCTGTAAACAACGGTTCAGGCAAAAGGTTTTTGTTCATAAAGGGGATGCTTATTTTTCAAATATAATCAAAGCAGATGTTCTTTGATAAAATGTGCTACCCCATGTTCTGTATTTTTTAAAGTAGTACTTTTTGCAATTGCTTTTACTTCTTCCCGCGCATTACCCATGGCTACTCCGTAACCTGAATACTGTAGCATTTCTATGTCGTTATAATTGTCACCAAATGAAATAACATCGTTCAAAGTATTCCCATCGTTTAATAACCTTTTAATAGCGGAAAGTTTGGAAACGGATTTTGGGGCTACTTCGATCAATGTGTCGTTTGACCGATACAGATTTAGGCTTTCGGAAAAGTTATCAACGAGCATGGGATATAATAAATCAGTAGTTTCTTTAGCTCCCATTAGCATGATTTTGTGCGCGCTTACCTTTCTATCTTTCCAGTCAGAAATGGTTTGTGATGTAGCCCTGAATACGGGAGTTGCTTTGGTATACCGTATTTCTTTTTGTACCCGTTCACTATCTTCCTCGACATACCATTCGTCTTTATGGTAAAGTCCGAGTTTTATATGCATTTCATTTGCCATCGCATGTATTTGCGCGACATGTTCCAAATCGATAAGTGTGGATGCAATTTCGGTTTCCCCGTCTAAGATTAATGCGCCATTATAACATATGATGGGTTCGTGGTGAATACCGAGACGACGTTGTAAATAGGTCATAGATCGTGGCATACGGGCCGAGACTAAAACAATTTTTATATTTTTTCGGATTCTTGAAATTTCTGCAATGGTAAAGTCTGATACATCACTTTTGGTCGAAAGCAACGTACCGTCTAAATCGGAACATAAAATTTTATAATACACTGCACTTTTTTTTGATACCCACTATTTCTGCAAGTGGCGTGATAATTAAAATAAAGCGCAAGCTACAGGTTTTTAAATATTTAGCCAATAGGTAAGTTTCAAATTTATGGAGCGATAGCGGGGTTCAAAACTATTAACGAAATAGTTGTCGTTATAAACGATAAATAAATCTGAAAGTGGCGCAAAACGCCACTGCAATCTCGAATTTAGTCCCAAATTATTACCCTGATTACTATATTGTATTAAGGTTGACCAAAAAAGTGATTTACTAAAAGTAACATTGATTTTTGGGCTTAGCAACCAAAAACGAGCACTGGAATAGGGTTCTGGCAGCCTTATCTTGTTATAAATAACGGCCAACGAAGCCCTAACTTTAGGTTGTAACCGAAGGGTGGCTTCGCCTTCGAAAGAAAATAAGTTACCGTTAAAGAAACGACCAATTTGAGTACCTCCTTCAAAAGCAATTTTTCTTGCAGTGTTTGATTTATAGTTAACCGCAATACTGTTGAAATGATAACCGTTGTTTCGGGGTAAGGGTATTCCTCCTTCCGTGTCGGTGGGGTCAAAATCAGCTGTTAAATAAATATATTCGCCATAGAAGGTTGTCTCGAATTCTGATTGATCTTTGAATTCAGCGGTCCAGGTACCCATGATGTTGTAGTCGGTTTTCTTATAGTCTAAACTGGGTTGCCAAGTTATTATGGGGAAGAGTTCAAAACTATGATTGTTTATAATACCGCTTTTGGGCCAGAATACACGTTCTATACCAGTTGCCAATTTTACGATATCGGTACGTCTTATGAAACCAAGATCTGATGTGAAATCATTATCGATATAGACGATATCAGAAAAAACATTGTATTTTTTTGAATTAAATCCAAGAAATGCACCTAGCGAAAAATTTCCATTGTGGTCATTGGGTTGAAACGATTTATGGGTGTAAAATTTACCGTTCCAAGTATTGTCGTCCGAAGCCAGGTTATAGTCGATACCGAGTACCCGGTTATATTCGTCTTTAGACGCGATAAAATCGTACGTTTTAAACGATTCCCTATTGATAAAGAACATACCGATGTTCGACCGAGCAAAAACCTTTTTTTGTAGGGTTAGCATCGTATTGTTATTGGAGGCGATTTTGTTCTCGAGGTCCTCTTCAGTCTGAATACTTAATACGCCCAAACGCCAATTTTCATTTAATTTTCCACTAAGTCTAAGTCCCCCGATTATCCGGTTTTCTATAGAGTTGCCAGCACTGTCTTGAGCTATTCCTATTCTGCGTGAAAAAAATGGATTGGCATCGCGGTTGCCTCCGAAACTTCCGAACAAATCACTATTGTCAATAAAGAATTGGCGTTTTTCGGGAAGCGAAACTTCGAAACGTGTCAAGTTCGTGAATATATCGTCTACTTCGACGTTTGAAAAATCGGGGTTTAGGGTAATATCCAAATTCATCCCGTTTCCTATGGCTACCTTAGCATCGCCACCCACCTTAAGTTGTGAACGGCCTTTGTCTTTGGTGAAATCTTTTTCAGCAATGGTATTAAAATATGGAATTAGTGCCAGCGGTGTTCGAGACCTTCCCAAAGGTTTTTCGAAAATCATATCACCCATAAAGGCAAGACTGAAAATATTCTGGTTCTGTGGAATTTTAACCCAGGCGCTGCGTTCGTTCGTCTGCATATCGAACCGATAGCTCTGAAATCGCCATTTGGTAGTTCCTTCTTTAAATTTGAATGATGTCAAGGGGATGGCCAGTTCTACAACATAATGGTCGTCGTAGCTTTTTGATTCGCCTCTCCATTTAACATCCCATGAAGTATTAAAATCCTTGTCTTCGGCACCTCCACCAGAAATAAGGGCTTCACGTAGCACGCCCAATGGGTTGGTGCCGAACAAAAAAGCAGTAGTTCCGTCATTGAAAGTATCGAACATCAATGTTATGTTATCATTTCCTCCTGCCCGAAAATCACGTTCCAATGAAGGTATGACCCAATCATTACCAATGGAATTTACAACAATTCCTATATAAAGCGTATGCTCGTTATACGCCATTTTTATTTCGGTAGGCTGGTCTGCCAAAATGGAATCGGTAGGAAAATATTGATGAAAATCTTTGGCACCTTCAATGTCGTTCCAAATGGGTTCATCGAGAATACCATCAATTTTAAGAAAATCGGAACTGTACGGTACAGTGAATGATTTTACATGGTTCTGCCCATAAATGGCCGCTGCAAATAAGAAAGTGGCAATAAGGCAGCATTTTTTTATCATTGTTTCTGGTCGGTCGGTATTTCAAATTTAAAGGATTTTATAATAGAAAGGGCGTTCGCCACTCAATCCTATATTTCTTTGGGTCTCTTTTGGCTTCTTTAAGACTTTTCCTCAGCATCCATTCCATTTGTGCATTGGTACTTCTGAACTCATCGGAAGTCCATTTTTCAATGGTTTTGAAAATAGCTTCGTTGAGCCGTAGGACGGAGGTTTCTTATCCCTTATGGGGATTTTTGTGTGGACAATTAGGGCAATATAGTCTTATTGATTTTCTAATGATGACAATGACTGCATCGAAATATGGGCAAACATAAGAACCAAATTTTTTGAAATTGCCTTCAGACTAGGGGTTGGAATCTCTTGTGCGGAATTTTTTCTTTTTATTCGGGTTTTTAAAGAGGCGTTTGAAGAAGCCATCACGTTTGACCGGTTCACAGTCCAATTTTTCCAATACACTGGCATTTGGGCGTCTAAATCGAGCTTTGGTGATTTCATCGAATTCCGGATCTTTGTTGAGTTTTTGCATCCAAAGTGCAAAGAGGGGCAAAGCGGCATTGGCACCTTGCCCAAGACTGGTACTTCGAAAACCTATTTCGTGATTGTCTAGCCCGACCCAGGTTACATGCACCAATTTCGGAGTTAGGGCAACAAACCATGCGTCTTTATTGTTCTGGGTCGTACCCGTTTTACCGGCAATGTCATTGTTCAATTTGTAGCTGGAGCGAATTCGCGAGGCGGTTCCAGAATTTATGGTAGATTTCATGATTTCTACCATAATCTGCCTATTTTCTTCTGAAAAGGCGCTTTTTCTTGCTCTTTTGGGTTCAAAATGATCTAAAATGGAATCTTTTTGGTTGGTGATTTCCCTTATCAAATACGGATACACCGCTTTACCTCCATTAACATAACTCGCATAGGCCCCAGCAAGTTCGTTAAGGTATATTTCTCCGGTTCCCAAGGCCAACGAAGGTTGGCGCGGCAATTCGGAGAAAATACCCATATTCTTGGCCTGAACGATTACATTGTCGATTCCGGTTTGTTCCAATACTTTTACGGCTACCGTATTTACGGAGTTACTTAGTGCCTCTTCCATGGAATAGTTGAGGTATGCTTCGTCTTTTTTTCCGGAGTTGCTAGGCGACCATCCTTTTAAATTTTTGTATTCTACTTCCTGGGCCGAAAAATAGGTACAGGGCTCGATGCCGATTTCCAATGCGGCGGTATATACAATGGGTTTAAAGGTAGAACCCACTTGGCGTTTGCTTTGAGCCACATGGTCGTATTTGAAATGTTCGAAGTCAACACCTCCGATCCAGGTCTGAACGGCCCCCGTTTTAGAATCAATGGCCAAAGAACCGGTATTCAGAAACTTCATATAATGTTGAATACTATCTAAAGTACTGGCCTCTAGCGATTTTTCCCCTTCCCAGTCGACAAATGTCATTTTTCTTTTTTTGGCAAGTGAATCCATAATGGATTTATCGGCGAGTCCATTTTTTTTCAATCTTTGAAAAGTCGATGTTTTCTTTGCTAATTTATTAAGCAGGGTTTTGTCAGTTTTCCATGGTGCATTTTTACCATAGCTTTTTTCAAAACTTTGTTGCAGTGATTTCATATGAATTCGCATAACATCTTCTGCAATAACCTGCATTTTATAATTTAAGGTTGTATATATCTTCAACCCGGAAGTGTAAATATTGTAGTCGTTGCCTTTTTCTTTTTGTGCTTTGACCCATTTGATCATTTGTTTGCGCACTTCTTCGCGAAAGTATGGCGCTAGTCCACTATTATGGTCATACTCCTTATAATCTAATTTAAGAGGTATTTGAATTAGACTGTCTTTTTGGGATTCGGAAATAAACTCGTTTGAATGCATCGACTGAATAACGAGATTTCTTCGGGTGAGACTGTTTTCCGGGAATATTCTCGGATTGTACCCGTAGGTCGCCTTGAGCATGCCGACCAAAACGGCCGCCTCTTCAACGGTTAATTGCCTTGTTCGTTTATTGAAAAATTTCAAGGAAGCACTTTCCACACCAAATACATTATCTCCAAAGGATACAGTATTAAGGTAGTGTGTCAGGATATCTTCTTTTGAATAGAGAGCCTCCAACCTTATGGCAATAATCATTTCCTTTACCTTGTTTACTGCTATATTGGCTTTTTTACGATCTTTTCGGGGATAAAGATTTTTAGCCAATTGCTGGGTGAGGGTACTACCACCACCTGACGATTGATCTTGCATCAACAATGTTTTCACGGCCACGCGCATCAGGCTGGTGTAGTCAATTCCTGAATGATTATAAAAACGTTCGTCCTCAATAGCGACAAGTGCATCTATAAGATGTTGGGGGAAATCTTCGTAGGCAATGGGCTGTCTGTCGAATAAATAAAATTTTCCGATAAGTACACTATCGGCGGTGTACACTTCAGAAGCCCTTTGATATTTGAAATCGGAAAGCTCAGTTTTCTTCGGCAAAGCGCCCCAAGCACCAAAATAGATACTCAAGAAAAAAATAAATACCAGGACCATTGCCGAAAGAATGGCAATACCTCCGTACTTTACATAATTGGGTTTTATTCTCTTTAAAATCAAAGCTGCATATTTTTCGGTTGCAAGATCATATTTAAAAATTAAAATTGAAGCAGTCTTAACAATAGATTAAAGTTCATTTTTCTATTTTTAGGGAAATTTTGAAAATCGCAAAGATTTAGTTGTACTTCCTTTTGCCGATTTTTTGCTAATTCAGGTGCTATATGGAGTCCACAACCAAAAAACATTTTTTCAACTTTCAACTTTGATAAAAGCCGGCATCTAAAAATTGCAATGATAACAAATATGAAAAACCGCTTAAGTAACCGGAATCTTTTAAAAATAGTG
>CBDULZ010000101.1:0-17267 GCA_965368185.1 uncultured Kriegella sp. | reverse complement strand
AGAATGAATTTTGCGCCTAGGGATTCGGCCTGCTCCTTGGTCTCCGACCGGATGTCTGTCGCCTCAACGACCGCCCCTAGACGCTTTGCGGTGGCGATGGCCTGCAGCCCCGCCACCCCGACGCCGAAAATCAACACCCGCGACGGTGCGATAGTGCCTGCGGAGGTCATCATTAAGGGAAATATCTTGGTCATTTCAAAAGCGCCCAAGATTACGGCCTTGTAACCGGCCAGGTTGTTCTGTGAACTGAGTACGTCCATATCCTGGGCCCGTGAAATCCTTGGGATGGCATCCATGGAAAAAGCCGTGGCCCCACGTGCCGCAATGGCCTTGATGAGCCCGGGATCTGATTTATGGTACAGTTTGCTGATCAGCACCTGTCCTTCGTCGACCAATTTCAAGTCTTCTTCGTCGAAGGGGTTAATCTTCAAAAGTATCTGAGCCTCATGGAAGATTACCGCCCTTTTTTCGATGGCAACGTTGGCCCCAGTGTAGTCCGAATCGGTAAAGGAGGAGTTCTCCCCTGCGCCTTCCTCGGCCAGCACCTCGAACCCCGCAGCAATCAGTTTTTCCGCGATGGCCGGGGTGATGGCGACCCGCCTTTCACCATCATGGGTCTCTTTCAGTATGCCTATTTTCATATCGGTAGGTGGTTTTGGTTGATTATAACAGCCCTTGGTTCGGGGAATACCGTTCCCCAAAGGGCGCAAAACTAAGACATCACTAAAAATTCTAGCCTATTTTATAAGAAAGATTACATTTTTCCCATCAATTGTTGCATAATTTACAACACTATAAAATTATGAGGTTATGGCAACTCATATTTTAGGGGTACAAGTTTATACCAGACCCTCAAAACGCAATACCCAAAGAACGCCGTAACTCGATATATTCAATTGGAAGGAACTTCGAGGTTTTCGATGGATTCCCAAGGATGGCTCGGTGGATTTTGAAGGCACACGGGTGAAATCGCTTTGAATTTGCTTACCTTTAGTTTTAGTTTGTTCGACCAATGAAGAAAAAGGTTATATGGATTCTTGTACCAATGGTCATTGTTTTCTTTTTCGGCCTTATTTTATGTAATACGGTGATTGACTCCAATGCCGATGGCAAGACCTATTTCAACCTTGAAGAAATACCAACTAATCGCGTAGGTCTCGTTTTAGGCACTTCAAAAAGAATCAGAAGCGGGCATCCCAACCCGTACTATTCATTTAGGATAAAAGCTACCGTACAACTCTATACGGCGGGTAAAATAGACTATATACTGGTCAGTGGTGATAACGGCTCAATTTACTATAACGAGCCAAATACGATAAAAAAAGATTTAATCGCCTTGGGTATTCCCAAAGAAAAAATATACCTGGACTATGCGGGTTTCCGGACTTTGGACTCAATGGTACGGGCAAAGGAGATTTTTGGCTTAACGGAAGTAACTATTATCTCGCAGCAGTTCCATAACGAACGTGCCATTTATTTGGCCGAAAAAAAGGGTCTGAAGGCTATCGGGTTTAATGCTACCGATATTTCGGGATCGGAAGGTTTTAAAGTGCAACTACGGGAATATTTTGCGCGGGTAAAAGTGTTTTTAGATTTGCTCATGAATACCCAACCGCGCTTTTATGGCGAAAAAGTGGAAATCAAATAGTCGAAATTTACAGTGGATACCTTAAATTTTCCCGGGTCACCTATTTCGAAGTATATTCCAGCACCTGAAGTGCCGTATCATTTTTAGCAAATACGATACGCTTGCGACCTAAGGAGCTCGAATTCATGAGGGCCGCATTTTTGACATCTCCTTTGACAAACAATCCACTTTCATATGGAAACAGAGACTCAAGCCCTCCTTCTCCGTTTCCTAAAAGCAAATTGGCATAACTCGCATCATTCCGCGGGGTTTCAACTTCCGATTGGTATAGATTGCCTGACAGCAGGGCATCGGTATGACCATCATTGTTAAAATCATCGATTACTATGCTATTGACCGATGAGAACTGGGCCAATTCATCAAGTTTATGCACTTCGAACTTAAAATCACCTAAATTCTCTATATAAGAGGTCGCAAAAGTGGTAGCCCTGTAATGCAATGCATTTTTTAATTCGTCTTCACCATAAACGGCTGATAGGTCGGCCGCACCGAAATCATCGTAACTCGGAAATTTCTTTTTGATAAACGGCATCTGATCGGAAGAACATTGTCGCCCCCGCAAGGGGTAAACCTTTCCTTCTTCGTGATAACCAAGAACAATGTCTTGGGTGCCGTTTTTGTCAAAATCGCTGGCAAAAACTTCAAAAGGGGCTTCAACGGAAGCTTTGTATTTGTAATTTTCACCCAAGTTACCCACGATAAAGTCTATATCGCCATCTTTATCAAAATCTTCCGAAGCAACGCTGAACCACCACCCTACTTGATCATCGAGACCTGCTTTCACTGTACTATCAAGGAATTCACCTTTGCTGTTTTCGATAATTTTCACGGTCATCCACTCCCCTACGACCATTAAATCAAGGTCTTTATCATTGTCTACATCGACCCATTGTGCATCGGAAACCATGCCGAATTCAGACATAAAGGGAGCTATATCCGGCGTAACATCTACAAATGCAATAGTGCCAGCCTTACTTTCATTCTTTAGCAAATAACTTTTGGTGGGAAAAGGATATTTGCCGGGCACTAATTTTCCTCCAACAAAAAGATCTAGGTCTCCATCATTATCGAAATCCCCTACCCTTACACATGATCCGCTTGTTTCTATTTTGGGAATGGCATTCGAGCGCTTTGAGAAATTACCTTCCCCCATATTTTCATAAAAACGATCTTGATAATAGGCATCGTTCGCTTTGGCCTCATTGCCCCCTGAAACCACATACAAATCGAGGTCACCATCACCATCTGCATCTACAAATTCAGCTGCAATATCCTCGTGTGCTTTATCATTTTTCCATGGACTGTCTACCAGTTTAAAGGCCATATCTTGTTGTTGCACCCATAGTTCGGAAGCCTCATCTTTCGCTCCTCCAATATAAAAATCATCTAAACCGTCATTATTGACATCTCCAACGGCTAAAGCGGGACCATTCTGTGAAAACTTATGGGGAAGTAGTGTTTCTCTCTGAAAGTCGTCAAAATCGTTTTCTTTATGCCTATAAACACTACCCAAATCGTGTGATACATCCTTAAAAATAAAAGCAGCATCCTTTGAACCGTCGTGCGCTAGAACTACTTGCGCATCATCATAGTTCAATAGCAACTCTTGATTTACAGACACATCTTGAATGGACTGGTATTTTCCATCAGACCATGTAATCGAGATCTTGTCGATGGTATCTATTTGGCCGATACCATAATGCAACCTACTACTTACCGAAGACTGAAAACCTCTTGACATGTATAACTCTTTGGATTGCTCTACCCCACCGTAGTGCAATGAAACTCTAGCACCAATGCCATTTACATTCCCATTTTTGCCCTTTAAGTTGATGGTCAAATAATTATTACCAGGTTCCAATTCACGACTGTTATTCCGATAAATAATCGCCGGATCGTTGATATTGTTTCCGATTATATCCAAATCACCGTCGTTGTCTAGATCAGCGTAAACGGCACCATTGGTTGCGGTAGGTGCATTCAATTGCCAAGCTTGGTTCATCTCGGAGAAAGTAAAATCTTTGTTGTTCAAATAGAGCAGGTTTACTTCCTTCTTTTCCGGCATGACCGACAGAAGATCTTTGTAATAAGTTGCAATCAACGAATCTTTATTCCGATATTTTTCCATATCGTCGTATAATTTCGCTACGCGCCGCCTTTTGTAAATAACAAAATCGTTGTTCCGAAATGAACGCAGCACACCATTGGAAACAAATACATCTTGCCACCCGTCGTTATTCATATCGAAAAACAAGGGAGCCCAACTCCAATTGGTCTTTGAAAGTCCGGCAAATTGTGCAATATCCGAAAAAGCGGGCACCGTACCCTTTTGCAACATATTGCCATTGTTCAATTGTAGCGTATTGAACATATATTGATGGTGCAACCCCTTACCCACAAGCTCATGAAATCGTTTGGGATTCATACCGCTCATATTGGTCTTTAAATCATAGTTGTTATTCGAAACCATATCGACAGATATAAAATCGAAATGGCCATCATTATTAATATCGGCAATATCATTACCCATCGAAAAATTGGAAATATGATTCGTAGCCTCGCGTATCACCTCTTTAAAGGTTCCGTCTTTTTGATTAATATACAGGTGGTCTCTCTCGGAATAGTCCATACCAACAACCATATCGGGCCATTGATCATTATTCAAATCGCCAATGGCTATACCGAGACCGTAACCAATGCCATTATCGATAATCCCACTCTTTTCTGAAACATCGACATACTTACCTTCGTTGTTCTGAAACAATTTACTGCTGCTATATTCCGATTTTTGACCAAGGAGTTTGTCAATTTTCGATTCGGTTTCTGCGGGGTCGATACCGTGATTTAGCAGAAACATATCAAGGTCACCGTCTTTGTCATAATCAAAAAATGCCGCTTGGGTAGTATAATGGGGCAAATCGAGCCCATACTTGTTTGCTTCCTCAACAAATTCAGGAACCCCTTTGTCACTAATCCCTTGATTAATGTAAAGTTCATTTTTACGATGTTCAGGATTCGGGTAATTTCCCGATTTCGAAATATAAATATCGAGGAGTCCATCTGAATTAATATCGACCATGGTAACCCCTGTAGGAAACCCGGTCTTGCCTTTTAAACCGGCTTCGGTCGTCTTCTCTTCAAAAACTAAATCTCCCTTATTGAGAAAAAGCTTGTTGCTATATAAGTTAGATATAAAATAAAGGTCTTGTAAGCCATCGTTATTCACATCACCGACCGAAACCCCTCCTCCATTGTACAGATATTCATATAACACTCCGTTAATCGTAGGACTTTCATTAATAATATTCACGAAATTCAATTGTGTTTCGCTTGGTGGTAAGATGGTAAAAAGCGGCCGAGATACCTCCGTAGACGCTTCCTTGTTCTGATTCGACTCTTTGTTATCAGCGCACTGAAGGAACAAAACACAAATGGCTATACTAATACAATATTGGCGACTCTTCATCTCTACTAATTTTGGCATCCCATCTTTTCCTACTATTCGGTCCGGCCCAATTTTAAGTAAAAGAAAATAATATCCCTTTAAAAACCAAATGGTTTTCCCAAGGAAGAAAAACCCTTACGAAAACCATTTGATGAGTATTCAATATTTTAAAATCGACTAGAAGCGTTCCCTTCGACCCTTTCGATTCCTAAGAATCGTTTACTAATAATTCTCATTTTGAATCAACACACCATTACTCAAATCGATTTCCCGTTGGGGGATAGGAAAATAATAATGTTTTGGTCTGACAAATGTTCGAGGAGGGTCAAACTGCCCCCTATCTTCGGCATAAATAGCTACAATATCGACAATGTTCGCCTTATCCCAGCGCATTAAGTCTTGATGTCGTTGGTTCTCTCCTACAAGTTCTACACGCCTTTCATGGATAAGTTCGGGCATATCTGCATTTTCGATCGGTGCAAGCCCTGCCCTTCTTCGCACTTCATTAATTTCAAAATCACCAGAACCAGGTCCGTTTAATCTAATTTTCGCCTCAGCAACCAATAGATACACATCGGCAACCCGCAATACCGGTACATTTTGATCGCCATCTAAATTACCATCTGCCTTATAGTTCGCATATTTGGTCAAACTGAAACCTGTTTGTGTCAAATCAGGAGTAAATTCTACAATGCCGCTTTCGCCTCGGTCGACCATGTCACCAGGACTTAAAATCGAAGAAGCCAACCGGGTATCCCCTTCCTCAAATTCATCAACTACATTTTGAACCGGGTCATGAAAATCCCAACCACCCCATGGTCTGGGCGCATCGAACATTTTAGGAACATCGCCCCAATTCTCTTCTCCTTGCACAGAAAACAGCATCTCGGGGTTATTCTCGGTTGCCGGTACAAAATTATCCCTGAAATTATCCGCTAAAGGATACGGTCCGTTAATAACCGCTTCACCAGCGTCAATACTCTTCTGAAATTCCTCTTCATAGAGGTATAGTTTTGCCAAAAGTCCGTTTGCCGACCCCTTATTGACCCTACCCAAATTTTCGGCATCATGGATTTCGGGTAATAGGCCAGCCGCCATGACCAAATCAGATTCTACTTGTGCCCGAATATCGGCCAAAGACGATTTGGGAACATTAAAATTACCTTCGATAGCATTGGCTTCTAAAATCAAAGGAACTTCCCCATAGAGCACTGAAAAACGCCAGTACGCGAAAGCCCTCAAAAAATGGGCTTCACCCAATATTCTGTCTTTAAGGGCAGCATCGATGTCCTCGATATTGGGAACGTTGATCAATACCGAATTGGCTCTTGAAATAATCTCGTATTTCGCGCCCCAACCATACCGAAAACCATCATTACTGGGATCGAAAGTAAAATTCTCCATAGCTTCTTCGTAGCCATGATCACCCGCCCTAAAGATATCATCGGAGCAATTGTCGAATACGTTTTCACTGTGGCCATACATATCTTCCCAACGCAAAGGTTCGTACATCGCCGTAGATGCCGCAACGGCATCCGTGCCATTACGCCAAAACTCTGCCGATGTCGATTCTCCGTAGGGTATCGTATCAAGCACTTCATCGTTACAGCTACTTAACATCCCTATAACTGCGAGAAAGGGCAGCAACTTTTGTCTAATCGTATTTTTCATAGTTTCTTTTTATTAGCTAAAATCAAAAGTTAAGATTTACACCAAGTAAAAATGTTCTTGCCTGTGGAAATTGTGCAAAATCTACATTTTGCTGTAAATTACCATCGGTGAGCCCTAATTCGGGATCCATACCGGAATATCCTGTAATGGTAAATAAGTTCTGCGCTGTTACGTACAATCGTAAGCGACTCAAATTAATTTTTTCGACGTAATCAACCGGCAGCGAATAACCTACCGTTAAATTCTTTAACCGGAAATAATCGCCAGACTCAATAAACAAATCGGAAGTTCTGTGGTTTAAATTCGTTCGCAGTGTGGATACTCTAGGTATAGAGTTACTAGTGCCTGCGCCTGTCCATCTTCCCTGTATATCTGAATATACATTAAAGGGATATGAAGCATCCAAGCCCTGCATTCTATCCGCATTGTAGATTTCGACCCCGGCAGCCCCTAGGAAGAAGGCCGTAACATCAAATCCTTTGTACGCTATATTGGCATTGATACCGTATGTCATATCGGGATGTGGACTTCCAATTATGCTTCGGTCTTCATCGTCGATTACCCCATCTTCATTGATATCAACAAATCGGACATCACCGGGTACGGCACCCTCTTGGGTAGCATGACTATCAATATCGGCTTGTGTTTGAAAGAGACCATTGGCTTTCCACCCGTAGAAGGTAGCAATCGGCTCTCCTTCAAAAGTTCGGGAAAGTTCTTGATTGGGCCGCCCATAAAAACTGGATGCCAAGAAATTACCATCGACCAATTTGATTACCTTATTTTTAACAAACGAAGCGTTGGCACCGACACCGTAACTTAAATCGCCTTTGGCATCTTGCCAGTTCAACTCGATTTCCAAACCTTTATTCTCCACCTCACCAACATTTTGGAAAGGGGAAGAAATAGTACCTTGACTGCCAATGGCAGGTGGCTGCAATAGCATGTCTTCGGTATTCTTGATAAAATAGTTGAAGTTTGTGGTAAGTCTGTTATCGGCAAATCCGATATTCAATCCGAAGTTCGTCATCACAACGGTTTCCCAAGTAACATCAGGATTGGCATAACTTGCCTGTGCCACACCTTCTACTTGATTACTACCGTCAAGACCGAAAGAATATCTTCTACCACCGCTCAATCGCGCCAAGTACTGTAAGCGTGAAATATTCTGGTTACCTAGTTCGCCCCAACCTCCGGTTAATTTAAGGTCGCTAATCAAAGGAACATCAAAAAAAGGTTCTTCAGAAACCCTCCAACCCAATGAAAAGGCCGGGAATGTTCCCCTTTGGTTGCCCTCGGCGAATCGAGAGGACTCATCAGATCTGAGCGTAGCCGTAACCAAATATTTATCTTTATAGGAATAATTGAGTCTTCCGAATATGGACTTCAGGCCATCGTGCGAACGAAACTCGGCTGCTGTATCTGCATCGCCATTTGTCAATAGTTTCTGGCTCTCCCCAGGCTCTACATTGAAAGTTCTAGCGTTAAATCCTTGTGAATCGAATGACTGTTCGGTGTAACCTGCAACTCCCCCGACCACATGGTCTCCAAAAACCTTGTTGTACGAAAGGAAGTATTCCATCAGAAAGGAATAAGTTTCCTCATACCCTCGATATCGACTACTTGTACCTCGTTGTCTAATCTGATCCAAAATCTGGGCGTCATACGATCTTTGGTCGCGTATTTCAGCATCAACACCAAAATTTGCTTTAAATTTCAGCTCAGGCGTAAAAGAGATTTCAGCGGCAACATTCGATAAAATTCGTGTTTTTCTATCTTTTGCATCGTCGATATTAACTGTGTAGATGGGATTGTTGATATCACCAAATTCACTGCTTACCTGTGAAGAGCTGTAGCTGCCATCAGAATTACGAACCGGAAGTCCCGGATGAAAGCGAATAGCGCTCCAAATTAGGCCAGATTGTGCCGAAGTCGTATTAAACGCATTATCGGCCCGTGTCGACAGCGAAAGATTTTGTTCGATTTTCAACCAATCGTTTATTCTATGGTCAGAGTTCATTTGTAAACTCAACCGGTTCGCTTTTGCCTTTTCAATAACTCCCTGCTCATCGTAGTAGCCCAAACCAAACAAGAAAGATGATTTTTCGCTTGAACCGGTTACGGTCAAATCTACATTTTGGGTCGTACCCGTTCTAAAAAGCTCATTTTGCCAATTGGTCTGCTGGGTAAGGTATTGAGAATCGTTCCAAATTTCATCAACTGGAATACCATCGTTGGCATACCGTTCTCTTTTAATCTCCGCCAGGGCAGGAGCTTCAAGCACATCGATGGTCTTAACTACATTGGAAAAACCGGTGTAGGCATCAAGTGTCATCTGCGTTTTTTGGCCTCTTCGTCCCTTTTTTGTTGTAATTATCACTACACCATTCGCAGCTCGAGTTCCATATATCGCTGAAGCGGAAGCATCTTTCAAAACTTCGATAGACTCAATATTGTTTTGGTTGATCCCAGCAATGCTTCCCGTCGGAACACCATCAATCACATAAAGTGGATCCGAATTATTGACTGTACCTGTTCCTCGAATACGAATCGATGCGCCAGCACCCGGAGCGCCACCATTATTGACAACTTGAACCCCCGCCAATCGTCCTTGAAGCACTTTGTCAACACTGGCCACCGGTAAGTTTTTAAAATCATCACCATCTACTGAAGAAATGGCCCCGGTAACATCCTTTTTAGCCGTAGTTCCGTATCCGACCACAAAAACCTCATCCAATTGGGAGGCATCGGGTTCCAATGAAATATTAATGGTAGACTGGTTTCCTACCACCACTTCTCTTGTGGCATACCCGAGATAAGATACCACTAACACAGCGTCTACACCAGCAACTTCAATAGAATAATTACCATCAAAATCGGTGGTAACACCAGAAGATGTACCTTTTATTTGAACAGTCGCTCCAGGTAATGGTTGCCCGGTCTCATCAGATATCAGGCCTTGAACCGTACGTTTTTGCGATACCACAAAAAGTGCTGGAGAATTTATAACCAAGGCACTGCGGTAAATCGTTGTCGAAACCGTATTGCTAGCATTCGCTTTATTCGTACAAACCAAGGTCAATAGGCAAAGGGAAGAAATTCCAAAACTTTTGACATAGGTCAAAGCACTATTGTGATATTCTTTTTTCATAGTCTATTGTTTCTCAAATGAGGAGTTTTTACTAATTTTCTATAAGCCCTATTCAATAGCGCCAAAGGCTCCCTAATTAATTTGAAATCAAATGATTACTAGTTTAAGGCATTAAATGCACTTTAGATTCATTCAAATTTCAATATTTCATACAGTAAATATATAGGCTCAAACTACTTCACAGGGTGTTTTTAATGTTAAGTTTTTTGCATTAAAGTAAAAATATGTTAAATAATCATCAACAAATTACTGATTTAACCTACAACTACAGATATTTCCTACTAAACTTGAACTGGAGTGCTAATAGCAACACCGTACATAGGCCAAAATGAAAACAAAAAACGGCATTAATGAGCAAAGACTTTAAAAGTCATTTAAAAAAAGTATTTTGGCCCCAAAAGTGAACTAATGATGTCTAAAACCAAAAGGCTGCTCAATAATCTTGGTCCTGGACTGTTATTTGCGAGTATGGCTATTGGAACTTCCCACCTGGTACTATCTACCAAGGCTGGTGCACAGTATGGTTGGGTAATGGTGCTGCCCATTATATTGGCGAACCTTTTTAAATATCCGTTTTTTGAGTTTGGGGTACGCTATACCAACGTAACCAACAAAACCTTAATAGAAGGTTATCTCAATCGAGGCAAAGGCTATTTGTGGTTTTATGCGATAATCACATTGATATCGACATTTACCATCTTAGCTGCATTGTATACAGTCACCGCCGGACTGTTTATCAACTTGATACATATACCCGACACTCCGATTAGTCTGGTAGCGTTAGGGTTATTTGCATTTATCAGCCTATTACTTATCGTCGGACGCTATACATTTTTAGAACGCTCCCTAAAATTGGTCGTTACCATTTTATTTGTCGCGCTAGTCATTACGACATTCTTGGTGGTTTTAAAAGGCCAAGTGGCATCTGTAGCGGATTTTAAGCCTCTACCCATTTTTAATGATGTCGGAATTCTATTTTTAATTGGGCTCATGGGCTGGATGCCGACAACGGTAGAGGCATCGAGTTGGGTAAGCCTTTGGAGTGTTGAAAAATGGAAAACCAAGGATAAACCCAACTTACAAGAGTCGCTTCAAGAATTCAACATCGGTTACATTCTAACAAGTATTTTGGCCATTTTCTTTTTGACTATAGGATGCATGACCCTATATGGCACCAACACTGAGCTTAGCGACAATGCTGTTACCTTTGCTGATCAAATAATACAACTGTTTACTGCGAATATTGGAGCTTGGACCTATATTTTCATAGCCATAGCGGCCTTTGCCACGATGTTTAGTACTTGTATGACCGCTCATGATGCCATAGCCAGGGTTAGCCTAGATATTATTGGCCTACTCTTTTCAAAAGTAAAAGCTCAAAAAAAGAAAATCTATTATGCGTTGGGCATAGTGGTTCTTTCCCTTATCAATTATATTGTCGTCAGTGCCTTTAGCGCCAACATGGGGCAATTGGTAGCCCTAGCCACTTTTGTATCTTTTGTGGTAGCACCTATTATCGGATACATGAATCTTAAAAATGTTATGAGCCCGGAACTGCCAGTAGAACATAGACCGAAAAAGGGACTTCAGCTTTTGACCTATGCGGGCATTGTTTTTCTTTCCTTTTTTTCTATCCTATATTTTTGGATGGTCGTTTTCTAAGCATTTGTACGAATTACGAACACGGAATGGCGCCCCGGAGTTTAAATTGCGAAGACCCCTGCTTGTATAAAGGTCAACTATCAAACCGTTGTTTGAATTATTTCGTGAATCCTATTGATTTAACAATTCATCATAGTTAGCCACAACAAACAGACTGCGTACATTTTGATCATGCAGGAAATCAAGACAGAAAGCTCCGTTGGTACAGCTGTTCGTTATTTGCTCTTCCCCAAAGCCGACGACACCTACAATACTCTCTTGAGGCACTCCTTTTTTCATTATATAGGAATATAGTGCCTCTGCACGTTGTTGTGAGATTTTTTTATTGCTGTAACTACTGCCACGGCTATCGGTATGCGATTCTATTTTTATCCGCATTTTCGGAAACTTAAGAAGCAAATCCACCACTTTATCAAGCTGCACCAAAGTCTCGGGGGTCAAATCGCTTTTGGCCTTGGCAAACTTTATTTTTTGCAATTTTAATATTGTTTTATTCTCTTTCGGTTCAACGACATCCTCTAAATAAGACATTTCGATTACCAGTGGTTTTTTCTG
Source organism: uncultured Kriegella sp. (assembly GCA_965368185.1). Taxonomy (GTDB): domain Bacteria; phylum Bacteroidota; class Bacteroidia; order Flavobacteriales; family Flavobacteriaceae; genus Kriegella. The sequence continues at coordinate 5,135 of CBDULZ010000101.1, read as the reverse complement.
TACCTCTTCTTGTTCGGCAGTATCGTATCTTTTGCTGAAAATCGAATGTTTTTTCTTGGAAATTTCCAATACCACGGTCTCCCTCCAAGGGATTTCCAATTGATAGTTTCCGTTAGCTTGGGTAAGAACCTCTTTAATCGTATTCCCTTCCTTATCTAATATTTTTACGGAAGCTTCCGCTATACCCTGACTGCTTCGAGGTTTTAAAACCGTACCCTTAATTGCGAAAGTTTTCAAGCCCGGTTTTTCATTCACCTTGAATCCATAAATATCATCATTGCCCTTCCCTCCAGGTCTATTTGATGAGAAAAAGCCTGAATATCCACTACCTCCGTTTTCTTTAATAATGAATCCGAAATCATCGGCATATGAATTTACACCTTCGCCCAGGTTTACGGGTATGCTAAATGTATTATCGGGTCGCTGGTTCGCTTTATAGATGTCCATTCCACCCAATCCATAAAAAACATCCGAGGAAAAATACAGACTGCCATCAAAAATAAATGGCGCTATCTCGTTCGCTGCAGAATTAACACGCGGACCTAAATTCACGGGTTGCGACATTATTTGACCGTTGAAGGTACTTACATAATAAAGGTCAGTCCCTCCATATCCATCATCAAAATTAGCAGAAAAATATAGGCGGTCAGAAGGCTCGTCATAAAATGGATAATAAAAAGAAACACTTAAATCTCTCAAAAGATAATTAAAAGGCTGGTCTGCGCCCGACCCATTTTTAGCAATAACGATGGCCAGTGCATTCTTTCCTTTTTCATCGAACAAAAGTTTACCACGATCTTCATTGGAAGCGATATAGAATATCTGGTTCAATTTATCGGAAAAATACGGGGTTGCTTCATGATATTTCGAATCAGGAATGCCCGTAAACTCACTAATGCTTACAACATCACCGTTGGATTCAAGTTTACCCCGGTAGATATCGAGATACGATTCTCCCGAAGGGGCATAAACAGCCTTCGCTTTTTGCGTCCTTCCACTACTGAAAAGAAGCTCATCTTTGTAAAAGGTAGGTGAAAAATCGGCTTGCGCACTGTTTCCCTTAATATTGAACACCTGAAAATTAGCACTAGCATTCGTTGTAGTTTCCAACAATTCAAAGTTAAAATCAGCATTCTCTAAAAGTTCATTACGCAATGATCCACGCTTTGCCTTCAACAATGTTTTTACTTGGTCTAGCTCGGAAGTCTGGGCCAAACTTTGCAACATCTTATTAAAGCGATGGTTTGACATGGTCGAATCGCCTTTATTAACGTCTAAGTAAATTTTTGAGGCATTGGCATAGTCTTTTGTTTTAAAATAGGCATCGGCCAAATTAAGACGCTGTTCATTGGTCAATGTCCCTTCGGTCATTTCTTTCCGATATTCTCGAATGGCATCGGCATAGGCATAACTATAGAAATATTTGTCGGCCCGTGATTTTGTTTCCTGTGCATGGGAAAGTCCCCAAAACAGACCAAAGAGCAATAAAAATATCTTTAGTTTCATCTGTCGCTATTGTTTGTTTTGAAGGTCGGACATTCTTCTCCGATCAACATATTATCATTCTAGCCATTGAATCGTTCAATCCGATTTTCGCAAACCTACATTTAAAAGAATCTTGGCGTATCTATTTGTTTTGGCTGGCCTTTGTCAAGTTTAGTTCGCTTACCGCTAGTGCCAGTATTACCGCTTGACCCACTATTACCTTTACCCAAATAAAATTTCAATATGACTTCATGGGAGCCGCTATTGAATTGCCCTAGAGGGTTCGTATCATAATCGTAGGAGTACCCAATGAACGTACCGCTGCCAATCTGAAAACCGGCCAAACCACTAACCGCATTTCCGATGCGATAGGAAGCACCCAACGTAAACCTTTCGTTAAATAAAAAATTGGTCGAGACATTTGCATTCACCGGAGACCCCTTAAGATAGTTTACCAAAAAAGCCGGTTTAAATTTTAGGGTTTCGGATAAATCGAAAACATAGCCCCCAATAAAATTAAAATGTATTTTGTCTTCTACAATCGAAGCTACATCATCATCATAAATACCATCGGTCAAGAAATTGGGAATCGAAACCCCCAGATACCAGACATCTTCACCATAAAGGAACATACCTGCTCCTACGGTGGGGTAAAACTTTTTAACGGGTGTACGGCCCAAAACCGGCTCCCCGGGATTTTCAAAAGTACCTTTAGAAAAATCAACGTTCAGAAAGCCACCGCCAACATCCATTCCAAAAGAAAGCTTGGTCCTTTCGGAAACCTGAAACTGATACGAATATGCGAGATCAACATAGGTCTGTGTAACCGGACCAAGTTCATCGTTCACTACGTTAAAACCGAGCCCGTGCTTATCGTTCGAAAATGGAATATTTACACCGAACCGCATTGTTCTCGGCGAACCTGGAATATCTAACCATTGCGCCCTATATAATCCTATTATTTCGGGAGTTTCAACAGTACCCACATAGGCGGGGTTAAAGCTTCCTATATTATACATGTATTGGGTATATTGAGGTTCTTTTTGCGAATAACCCATATACACGTTGCAAAACGCAAGACCGATTAAAAAATACAGGTAACTATATACAGGTTTGTCTATATTATATGCCATTGATTATCGTTATCTGATAAGCTGTATCCAGCCTTTTTGGGTTTTAGGGGTCTCACCACTGTCCAGAACAACATCCAAGACATAAAAATAGGTTCCATCAGGCGCGTCTTCACCCTTCCAACTGCCATCCCAAATTACTTCTTCGGTCATATCATCGCCCTCGAAGACCAAGGCACCGTACCTATTGAATATTTTAATGGAATAAACAATATCCGCTACGGCGTTCGTTTCACTGTCTATTCGGTTTATTTTAAGTTCATCATTGGTTCCGTCGGCATTTGGCGAAAATTGATTAAAGATAATCCCTATGTCTAATGGACTACGCTCACTGACTTCAACCTCAATAGTCGATTGACTGTCTTTGTCGTCTATTTCACTTTCATGAGGAGAAGAGTTTTCAATCGTGGCCGTATTGAAAAGCGTTCCCGCTTCCTCAAAAATAAGGCTCACCTCAAGTACTGCTTCTTCATCCACTGCTAAGCTTTCAATGACCCAGATGCCTGAATTTTCGTTGAAAGTACCATTGTCCGTAGTAGAACCAAGAAGTGTAAAACTTAAATCACTGGTCGTCGTTATCGAATCACGTACCACGATGCGGGAAACAGTATCCTCGTTAGATTTATTGGTGACCTTAATCATAAAAATAACTTCTTCGCCTACCAAAGGGCTGACCCGGCCTGCAACACTTACGGTGTTCTCGTTATTGGCTATTCTTGCGGTTTTCTCGACAATAAGATTAATTCCTTCGGGTAAATCTATATTTAAAGTAACTTCAGATGTATCGTTGCTGTCGTTGTTATCGATAGGAAAAGAATCTAAAAGTTCCGCCCTATTCGAGTACACCCCACCTTCAAGTACATCTACGGTAACTTCCAAAGTAGTGTTGGCCAAGGGCTGCATCTCAAAAATATCCCAGACACCGGTATCCGGATCATAACTACCTAAAGAAGCCGCGTGCGCTATATAGTCAAAACCGGTTTCCAACAAATCCCCGATTTTCACGCCCAGCACCCTACTATCTGAAAGGTTCTTAACATTAATAGTAAACGTTACCCGCTCACCGACAAGGGCATTCTCATTATCAACCACTTTTGTAATTTCCAGATCTATCGGATCTGGTTCACAATCGGGAGTAAGGTTAGGATCACACGGATCCAATGGATCTGAACCGTTTGCCTCTTCATCACCGTCGGTGATACCATCACCATCTGTATCACAGAGGTTATGTGAATTATCAGGTATACACGGATTATCGTTGGCCGGATCCTGTTGGTCGTTCACCCCGTCATTATCAAAATCTAATATACTAGACTCTAAAGCATCGATAATGCCGTCATTATCCTCATCCAAAGGCGCAGCAATAGAATCTCCCACTTCGTCGCCGTCATTGATTCCATCACCATCTGTATCCGGATTATTTGGATCTGTACCCAATGCCTGTTCGTCTCCTCCAAACAGCCTATCACCATCATCGTCAGTATCACAACTACTGACCGAAACGGTGAGCTGTATAGATTCATTTTCACAAGGTGCCTGTGCCCCTGTTGTAGTAAAGGTAAAAACATAATCCCCATCTGGTTGCCCCTGAAAATCGACAGTGCCCGTACCATTTGTCGGACTACCCAAACTACCTCCTGCCGGTTGAGAAGTTACGGCCCAAACCCCGGCATCTTCACCCGCCAATTGGCCGGCTAAGTTCAGTGTGGTTATTCCAAATCGGGAATCATTACACGAAGAAGTATCGCTTGGTATACCGGGGGAAGGCTGTGGAACAACCGTGGCAATCACTTCGACCCTAGGTGTGGTACAGCCGTTTTCCGTTGCCGCAACCCAAAAAGAATGGCTTCTTGGATCAAGATTTGAACCTTGTGAGACTGTTGGTTTAAAACTAGCTCCTGTGTCAACTGGAGAACCCCCTGTTTCGGTGGTGTACCAACTGATCGTGGCATTTCCCGTTGCCGTTGCCGTAAGTTCTACTTCTCCCGGACCACACCGTATATCGCCCTCGGTAGCCGTTATTGATGGGGTCTCATTAAGCGCTAAGGTGACTTCCAAAAGTGGACTAGAACAATCATTGTCCTCATCATAAAAAAGTGCATAGTAAGTACCCGGGAGCGGGTTGTTTATACGCGTATTGGTAAGATGTGAACTCGAATCGGCAGGATCACTCGAATCTGTAGTCCATTTTAATACGGTAGTATTTGGAGGAGTAGAATTCGTAAAGTCGTTTAAACTCAAATCGTCGGGAAAGGCGTCACAATAAGTCGTGGCCGGTGGGTTCGATACCAATTGTGGGCCTGTACTGCCCGCATCACAACATTCGATAACTGTAACGGTAACGGTTGCCGTATCTTCGACGCAAGCCCCCGTAGCCGTATTTGTCGTATAAGTAAATACATATTGACCGGTCGCCATACCATCAAAATCAATACGATTGTTACCAGGAATAGCCCCAACGGAAGCTCCTCCGGTCTGAGTCCAGTCACCATCGTCCTCACCGGTGATCTGATCATCCAA
>CBDULZ010000100.1:0-17319 GCA_965368185.1 uncultured Kriegella sp. | reverse complement strand
AACCTTTTGGATAGGGCGGGCCGCGGTATTAAGTTTCGCAATTTAGAACAAGTTCTTGTGACGAAGATTGTGGACCTGAAAAATCATGATTCGACCACCCGTATTTTTAAAATGATTGAAGTGCTATTTCTTTTGGCAAAGCACGAAGATGTAGAGTTTTTGTCGAGTAGCAGTTTTGTGAATGGCTTTCATAAGACCGAGAATAGACGTTTGGATAAAATATACGAATACGTTTTTGAAAATTTTAATAAACCGATCAGTTCCAGTGATGTGGCCGAGATAGCCGATATGAATAAATCGTCGTTCAGCCGTTTTTTTGCAAGAACGCACAAAAAGTCGTTCACGGCTTATCTGAATGAAATAAGGGTGGGTTATGCCTGTAAGCTTCTGTTGGAAAATAATGAAAGTATTACTTCCATCGCCTATATGTCGGGATTCAATAATATTTCAAATTTTAATAGGCAGTTTAGAAGTATACATGGAGCATCTCCTTCGTCTTATTTGAAAAACCATATGCATAAAGGCTACTAGGTTTGAAAAAAGACGAAAAGTGCGGTGTTTGCGTGTTCGCGCCAAAGAAAAGTGAAGATCTTAATATAATTAACCAAATAAAAACTGTAAGAAAATGAAAAAATGGAAAATTAGAATTTATTTCTTTTGGGCATGCCCAAAGAAGCTTCTTAAGGCCCGCTACCTGGCATTTATTTTACCCGTATTTATTTCACATCTATATGCGGGCAACTTTCCAAATATCACTGCAGCCAATTTTGAAAATGTGCAGCAGCAAATCAATGGTACCGTTCAAGATGGGTCAGGAGTGCCGCTTGCCGGTGTTAATGTACTGATTGAAGGAACCACAACGGGTACGCAAACTGATTTTGATGGAAAATATACCATTGCCGCGAGTACTGGTGATGAATTGGTTTTTTCCTATATAGGAATGAAAACCAAGTCAGTAGCGGTTGGCCAATCGAACAATATCAACATTACGATGGAAGAAGATGCGGCAAGTTTAGATGAGGTGGTCGTTATCGGTTATGGTACGCAAAAGAAAAGTGACCTGACCGGCGCAGTCGGTTCTGTTTCGGCAGACGAGTTGCAAGAGCGTCCTGCGGCTTCCCTTACCCAATCGCTATCGGGTAAGATGCCGGGAGTTAGTGTATCCATAAATTCGGGTAGACCGGGGGGTAAATCGAATATTAGAATTCGTGGAAATTCATCGGTTAGTCTGTCCAATGATCCCTTGTACGTTGTAGATGGCGTTATATTGGTCTCTACCGGACTGGCGAATAACAGCACCCCTATCGATTATATCAACCCTAACGATATTGCGTCGATCGAGGTACTAAAAGATGCTTCGGCAACCGCAATTTATGGTTCAAGGGGAGCCAACGGGGTTATCTTGGTCTCAACGAAAAGGGGAAGTCAAGCAGGAGGAAGAATTAGTTATGATAGTTATTATAGCTTAGGAAACCTTTCGAAAAAAGTGGGTGTATTGAACTCCGAACAATTTTTGATGATAGAGGAGGTTGCCTATCAGAATGCCGAAAAATACGATGCTATCGGGTTTGCCAATGGTAAATATACCGATCCTGCCACAAAGAGGGACGATCCAAGACTTTTCGACGCCGAAGGCAATCCGCTCTATGATACCGACTGGCAAGATGAAGTGACGCGTGCTGCTTTTACCCAAAACCATCAACTGTCGTTTACAGGCGGTAACGAGAAAGGTAGTTTCGGGGCTTTTCTTGGATATATGAACGAAGAGGGTATCATGAAAGATTCATGGTTAAAGCGCTACTCTGGCCGATTTGTTTTCGACGCCAATATTAGGGACTGGTTAAAGGTCGGCGGTAGTCTTAGCTATAACAATCAAAAGGAAAGAGTGATTCATGCGTCTTGGGTCGGAAGAAATATGATAGAGAATATTCCCATAATTCCGGTCAAATATCCTGATGGAAGTTGGGCCAGCAATGCCGATTATCCAGGTATGGAAGGAGGCCCTAACCCTGTGCGGGTGGCCGAAGAGTATAAACGTTATTTACGAACCAATACCATTCTAGGTAACATTTTTGCCAATGTCACCTTGGCCAAAGGTCTTGATTTAAGAACTTCCATTGGTGTAAATAACGTGGAGCAAAAAACCGATGAATATGCCGGTCGGGAACTCAGTTTTATTGGTACGAATACGAATGGATATGCTACAAGGGCATCAAATGAATATACCTCTTGGCAATTTGAAAATTACCTGACCTATACTAAGGATATTGCCGAAATCCATTCGATTACCGGACTCTTGGGGATTTCGTGGCAACATATCGACAATACCGGATTTAGTGCCGGTTCAGAGAATTTTTCCGATGATTTCTTCGGCTTCGATAACCTCGGTGCCGGGTCTGTGGTCAGAACCCCGAGCTCCAATGCCTTTGCTTACGGTCTGAATTCGTATTTCGGCAGGATCAATTATGGATTAATGAATAAATACCTTTTGACGGTTACCGGGCGCGTCGATGGATCGTCAAAATTTGGTGATACGAACAGGTACGCGTTCTTTCCTTCAGCAGCGTTGGCTTGGAAGGTTTCCGAAGAAGATTTCTTAAAAGAATCATCGACTATTTCCAACCTGAAATTGCGTGCAAGTTATGGGGTAACCGGCAACTCTGAAATACCAGCGTACGGAGCCTTATCGGGTCTCGGAAACTATGCTTATGTTGTGAACGATGTTATTGTTAACGGTATCGGTATCGATCGGTTGGCGAATCCCAACTTAAAATGGGAAAAAACGAAGCAAGTAGATGCGGGCATCGAATTAGGTCTTTTTAATGGAAGGATTTCCTTGGAAGCAGATGTTTATCGCAAGTTGACCGACGATATGCTTTTGAATTCACCGGTACCGACCAGTAGTGGTTATGCCTCGGTTTTCCGTAACATCGGAAGTATGGAGAACAAGGGACTTGAATTTTCTTTGAGCACCAAGAATATATTGAATACCGATTTTTCTTGGGAAACGGACTTTAACATTGCCTTGAACAAAAACGAGGTAGTGGCGCTTTCAGGAGGAAGTGATATTTTTTCGAGCCGAACGATAATCCGTGAAGGGGAACCCGTGGGGTCATTTTTCGGATTGGTCCACTTGGGAACATGGGGCACCGATGAAGCTGATGAAGCGGCAACATATTTCCGGTTGCCCGGAGATGTTAAAATAGAAGATCGAAATAATGATGGGGTTATCAATCAGGCCGATAGAACGATCATCGGTAAGGGTATTCCCGATGGCTACGGAAGCTTGATAAATACGTTCCATTACAAGAATTTCGAATTGTTGGTCGATTTACAGTTTCAATACGGTAACGATGTGATGTACATTACCACTCGCCCACAAGAAAACCGTCAGGGTATAGCAAATAGCTTATCTACGGTATTAAATGGATGGACACCGGAAAATCAAGACACACCCATAGCACAGTGGAGGCCTGTATCAGCAGGTTATGATAATTTAGATACTTCGCACATGATCCAAGACGGTTCTTTTATTAGAGGTAGAAATCTTTTATTAGGCTACAATTTCTCGCCCGAAATAGCCGAGAAATTAAGGTTGAGCCGGTTGAAGATATACACTTCTGCCCAAAACTTCTTTGTAAGCACAAAATATCAAGGTTACGATCCCGAGGTTCAAACCAGTGATACGACTTTTGGTCAAGGAGAGGTGAACTTTGACCAATATCCAAAGCCTAGAGTATTCATGATCGGGTTAAATGCATCCTTTTAACTAAAAAATGACAAACATGAAAAATACGATAAAAAATAGAATCCAAGTATTGTTAATGGGATCCTCACTGCTTATGGGATCGGGATGTTCCGATTTTCTCGAAGAAACAGACCCCTCCAATATAACTGCAGACAGCTATTTTAAAACTGCTGAACATGCCGAAACCTCAATTTATTCCGTTTATTCGAACCTAAGATCTGTACGTGGGGGTGCCTATGGTGGAAGCCCTTGGTTGATGTTGGAGTTTGCTACCGGACTTGCGGACAGTGATCTCGGGCAGGCCGATAATAGTAACATCATTAGAAATTTGACCAATACTTCAGATAATGCTTATGGTAAGACGTATTGGGATAGTAGTTATCAAGGTATCGCCAATGCGAATTTGGCCATTGCGAATATCCCGGATATCGCCATGGACGAAGGTCAAAAAAACAGGTTGTTGGGTGAGGCTAAGTTTTTAAGGGCTTATTATTACTATAATCTAGTTAGAATTTTTGGCATGGTTCCTTTGATTACAGACCCTATAGATTTAAGTTCTGAAAATCTGTATGCCACCCAAGAAACAGTGGAGAATATTTACACGCTGATTGTCGAAGATTTAATTAGTGCCGAAGCATCTGGTCTGCCTTTTAACGATACCTCGGGAAGAGTAACCTTGGGCGCAGTAAAGTCTTTATTGTCCAGTGTATACCTTACCATGGCGGGTAACCCCTTGCAAAAAGGGGCTGAATATTATCAAAGAGCGGCGGACAAGGCGAAAGAAGTTATCGATTCGGGAGAGTATAGTCTGTTTCCCGAGTACGCCGACCTACACGATCCTGCTAAAAACAATATCGGGGAGAATGTTTTTATGGTTCAATACGAGGCTTTTGTAGATCCCTCAGATTGGCAGCCGTTGATTATTCCGTATAATATGAATATTTCGGCCTATTCTGCACAGACCGGGGCGATTTACGCTAATCAAGAATTTGTGAATTCCTATGATGAAGGTGACAAAAGAGCTGAGGAAAAAGAATTTTATTATACGACCTATACCTCAAAATTCGATAGGAACGATACCATCGTTTTAGGGGGGCATTTTTTATACAAGCACTTTGACATCACTGCCAATCTTGAAACGGCCAGCAGTGATTTAAATTGGGATCTGATTCGATATGCCGAAGTACTGCTGATTTATGCAGAGGCCGCAAATGAAGTATCAGGACCGACCACCGAGACGTATGCAGCCATTAATGAAATTAGGGGTCGTGCGGAACTCGCTGACTTATCGGGTTTAAGTCAAGAACAATTTCGGGAAGCCGTTTGGAAGGAAAAATGGCACGAGCTCAGTTATGAAAATGTTACATGGTTCGATATGGTAAGGCTTAGAAAGGCATTTAATGTTACAACGGGCAATTTTGATGATTTTGTCGGACATGAATTCATATACGGTCCAACACTGACCGAACGTGAATTGCTGTTTCCTATTCCCACCGACGAACTTCGCAACAATGAAAACTTGGTTCAAAACACCGGGTATTGATAAGATCTTTTCGATGCTAATAGGGTCACCAAACCGATAATTTTCATCAGAAGTTTGATTATCGATAGAAAGAATAATAGATTACGTAAAATAAAATGGTAAAATGGTAAATAAAGTATTGACTAAAAAAAAGGCCTTTGTTGAAGTATACAGTCGTATGGCAATAAAATGTCTTTCAATTTTGGTGGTTGTTGCTAGTGCCTCGTCAATGGTTTTACAAGCGCAAAGTCCATCCAAGGAAAAACCGAATGTTATTGTAGTGATTACCGATGACCAAGGTATGGGCGATTTGGGGTGTTATGGAAATCCGTATATAAAGACTCCGAACATCGATAAATTCTATAAAGACGCAGTACGGTTGACTAATTATCATGTGTCCACAACTTGTGCGCCGAGCAGGGGAGCCATAATGACTGGGAGACATACCAACCGCTTAAATGTATTTCACACTATTGCAGGGCGTTCCCTACTTTTTGAAGATGAAGTAATTCTGCCCCAGATTTTCGCCCAAAACGGTTACACCAACGGCATGTTCGGTAAGTGGCATTTGGGGGATAATTATCCGTATCGACCTGAAGATAGGGGTTTTCATGAAGTAGTACGCCATGGAGGCGGTGGCATTACGCAAGGACCGGATTATTGGGGCAATGATTATTTTGACGATACCTATTGGCATAACGGGGAAACGGAAAAATACGAAGGGTACTGTACGGATGTCTTCTTTTCGGAAGCGATAAATTTCATAGAAACCAATAAAGACAATCCCTTTTTCTGTTATATAGCTACCAATGCTCCGCATGGCCCATTAAACGTACCAGAAAAGTATTTGAATATGTACAAAGGGGTAAAAGACTTGGAGGAACGGTTCCAACGGTTTTATGGAATGATTACCAATATCGACGATAATTTTAAGCTATTGGAAGAAAAGTTGGCGGAATTGGATATTGCCGATAATACCATTCTGATCTTTACGACCGACAATGGAACAGCAGGAGGGAATAGAATTTTTGATGCCGGTTTGAGGGGCGCTAAAGGCAGTGAATACGAAGGCGGTCATCGTGTACCGTTTTTGATTCGATGGCCCGACGGCGAACTTACAGGGGGTAAGGATATAGATAAGTTGGTTGCGCATTATGATCTGTTGCCGACTTTTGTAGATGTTTTGGACTTGGATTTTAATCCAGTTAAACCACTCGATGGTAAAAGTCTAAAACCTTTGTTTTATGATACTGCCGAAGCGTGGCCCAATAGAACATTATATATGGATACGCAACGCTTGCAAAATTTGGTGAAATACAGAAAGTATTCAGTAATGGATGACGATTGGCGTCTTGTAAACGGTACGGAACTCTATGACATGAACCAAGACCGCAGTCAGACCACAAATGTTTTTGATCAGCATCCGGAAGTTGTTGAAAAGTTGGCCCTTGGTTATGAAAAATGGTGGCAATCTATAACAGATGAGGGTGTAAACGAACGCTACGCATATATTAAGGTCGGCACGCCGCAAGAAAATCCCAGTCGCATATCGGCCCATGATATGTTGACCGGTAAGTTTACGCATATGTGGCACCAGTATGGCGCAGCTAGTGCGGTTCAAGCTACGGGAAGCTGGAAAATTCAATTTGTAGAAGATGGTGAGTACAAGATTAGTTTATGTCGGTTTCCTAGGGAAAGTGGCCTTGCCATAAACGCAACCTTCCCTGAGCAAGAAAAAAGGGTGGAGTTAGACCGCTTCATGCCGGCCAGTATAAAATCTGATTTTGAAAGCGCTTATATTTTTGTTGCCGATTTGGAAAAATCCGAAAAAATCGAAACAGGACAAAAAGAAGTGTCTTTCACTGCAAATATTTCAGCAGGAAAATATAACATGGAAGCCCAATTGATCGACAAGGATAATAGGGTGCACCCTGCTTATTATGTATATATAGAAAAGTTATGAATGTGTGACATAAAATTTAAAAAAAAATTGATTTTTTATAAAATATAATCCCGGAATTTTTGACAACTTATTTAAAATCGGTACATAAATGCCCTATGGTATTATTCAGGTGAAAAATTACCAACATGCATATTTTTCAGGAAATTGATGCAAAAATAGTATTGCTATTGGTTTATTTTGAGGTGGTTAAATATGTGTTATTCGCATAATTTCGCCTATTGTATTGATGTTAAGTTTAAATTTTTATGTATTTTTTGATATTATTGAAAAATTGAGATTAAATTGTTATAACCAACCTAAACCAAAAAAAATGAAAAAACGAATTTCGGTTTGCAATGAAATAGATGCAGCCCAATGGGCAAATCGGAAAAAGTGGTTTGCACTATTCATGATAGTCACTTTTTCGGCCCATATTAATGTTCGGGCCATCTCCGATAGAACCAATGCCCCTCCGACAATAAAAATGATGCAACAGCAAATTACAGGAACCGTGTTAGATGATACGGGGGTTCCGCTTGCTGGTGTCAATGTCGTTATTGAAGGAACCCTAAAAGGTACACAGACTGATTTTGACGGAAACTATGCTTTAGATGCAAGCACGGGTAATGTGCTCATTTTTTCCTATATCGGTATGAAGACCCAATCGGTTACTGTCGGTAATTCGAATGTTGTAAACGTTACTATGGAAATTGACGCGGCAAGTTTAGACGAGGTCGTTGTTATCGGTTACGGTACCCAAAAAGAGGCGCTGTTGACCGGCTCAGTAGGTATTGTAAAAAGCGACGAAGTTAAAAAAGTTACGTATGCTAATAGTGCAGGAGTATTGCAGGGGCGCGTCCCCGGTGTTAAAGTTGAAACCAATGGTGGTGCTCCCGGTGCAGGAGTAAATGTTGTTATTAGGGGAACAGGTTCATTCGGTAATGACCAACCCTTATATGTGGTTGATGGAAACATTGTCGGCTCGATGTCATTTTTGAATCCCAACGATATTGAAACGATAAGTGTTTTAAAAGATGCTTCTTCAGCGGCCATTTACGGTAGCAGGGCATCTAACGGGGTGGTCTTGATTACCACAAAAAAAGGAAGTGTAGGTGATGTGCAGATTAATTTGGAGACAAAAATCGGTTATCAAACGCCTACTAAATATTTAGATTTCTTAAACGCTAGGGAATACGCAAACTGGCATAATATGGCCAGAGACAATGATGGTGATGCCAGGGCCGTGCCTAACGATACCGGTTTTAACCCCAACATAGACACTGATTGGCAAGACCTTTCCCTTAATCCCGCGTTATATAAAGAATATAATTTGAACGTTTCAGGAGGTTCTAAAAATGCTCGGTTCTACGTGTCGGGCCAAGTTTTGGATCAGAAGGGTGTTGTAGTTGACTCCGATTTCAAGAGGTACAATGTAACGGCAAATACCAGCTTTAACAAAGGTATTTTTTCAATGACCCAAAGCCTATTGTTGTCGAGAGAAGAGAGTAATCCCAATAATTTCTTTATTAGGGAAGGGGCCGTTCCTCCAACCATTCCGGTTTATGATGCAAACAATGAGGGTGGCTTTGCTGGTCTTGATCCAAATTTACATGGGCTTGCCAGAGGCATCAATTGGTACGGTAGGGCAATTTTACATGAAAATTTAATAACAACAGATCGTCTTGTCGGTTCTGTTCAGCCCAAATTTCAACTGAGTAAGAACCTTACCTATAAAATGAATTTGGGTATCGATTATTCGTTGGTCCATAATTATGCTTTTCAACCGACTTTCTTTCAAAGTACTTCGCAAGAGGCTTCGGAGACTATCGCAAGATTGAACGAAAACTACATACGTTCCTTAAGTTCATTAATGGAAAACACACTGGAATACTCAAATACCTTTGGTAAACATGGTGTGACCCTTTTGGCAGGTTTTACGACCCAGTCCATCAAGGCTCGCTCTGCAGGAGGTGTTGGCACCAATTTTATCTTTAACGATTTTAGGGTACTCGACGCAGCAGACGACAATACCGATGATACTACTGGTAATTTACAGGAAAATGCCTTAACATCTTATCTGGCTCGTGTCGATTATGATTACGACGGAAAGTACATCTTAAGCGGCACCATTCGTCGTGATGGTTCCTCTAGATTCAAGGAGGATAATAGATGGGGTGTATTTCCTTCCGGTTCCCTCGGATGGAGAGTTAGTAAAGAAGGCTTTTTCCCCCAAGATGGTTTTGTCAGTAATCTAAAACTTAGGGGCAGCTATGGTCTATTAGGTTCTCAGAACGTGGGCAACTATGTGACCTCAAGTGTTTTGAACACCAGTAACTTCTATAATTTGGGAGGACTCGTTTATGGTGGCTCCATTGTAACCAATTTGGCGAATCCTGATTTAAAATGGGAAACAACGACCATTCAGAACTACGGCTTTGATGCGGAGTTCTTAGATGGGAAGATTAGTTTTTCCGCAGAATATTTCAAAAAAAGATCAGAAGATATTCTGGTGAGTGTGCCTATTCCACTTAGTGGTGGTCTTGGTGCTACATTGCCGAGCAATGCGGCGACCATCGACAACAAAGGTTTTGAGTTTGGAGGTTCATATCGACATTTTTCTTTAAATGATGGACTAAACTTCGATGTGACATTAAATTTCAATACCCTGGATAATGAAGTAATTGCTTTAGGTGACGGCGTAAACCCAATAACTGGAGGAGGATATACCCAAGGAGGTTATCAGGCAACACGAACTGATGTAGGGCAGCCCGTTGCCAGTTTTTATGGTTTGAAAACCGAAGGAGTTTATCAGACACAGGCCGAGATAGATGCCGATGGGAGGAATGATGCCGTGCTTGGGGATATGAACTTTGTTGATTTAGACGGCGATGGAGATATAGATGATGATGATCAGACCTATTTGGGGAACCCTATTCCCGACTTCGAATATAGTTTGGCGTTCAATATGGACTATAAGAACTTTGATTTATCTTTATTTATACAAGGAGTGGAAGGCAACGAATTATGGAACGGTAAACGATACCACTATGTTTTAGATGGTACAAGGGGTATTAAGACTACGGAAGCCTTGAATGCTTGGACACCCCAAAACACAAATACAACCGTGCCAAGAGCGACAATTAGAGATTTAGCCCTAAACAAAAGACCCTCCGATTATTTGGTGGAAGATGGTTCATATCTTCGACTGAAAACACTCCAAGTAGGTTATACTTTACCTGGTGACTTTACTGAAAGGTTTTACGTCTCCAATCTTAGGTTTTATGTAAGCGGGCAAAACTTGCTGACATTTACAGACTACAAGAGCTACGATCCTGAATTGGGAAGACCTTTAGATGGAGATGGTAGTCTTTTTGATGGTGGGGTTGATAGAAGAGCCTATCCCAATAACAAAAACTTCCTATTTGGAGTCCAGATTGGTTTTTAGATGAAAATAAAAAAGCATAAAATGAAAAATAATATAAAAATTTACCTAGCATTGGCTATCGTCGGTTTATTTACAAGTAACTGTACCGATGACTTGGATATAACGAATCCCAATAGCCCGACACCTGAAAGTTTTTGGCAAAATGAAGAGCACGCCGAAGGAGGATTGACGGCGGTATATGCACCGCTTCCTACTATTCCTTTGTTTGGAAGAATATTGACAGGTATTCACCTTATTCATAGGTCGGATATTGCCAACCCTTTTCCGCAGTCAAATGTAAACGATGCAGGGGCATTGTCCATCAGACCGGAAAATCCCAGAAATAGGGAAATATACAGTGAGTTCTATAATATGGTAGCAAGGGCCAACCAAGTTATAAACCGAGTTCCTGGTATTGATATGGATGCCACAAGAAAGAAAGAAATTATGGGCGAAGCCCATTTTCTTCGGGGCATGGCTTATTTCTATATCGTAAACTTATGGGGGACCTCTCCTTTGAGCCTTGAAGAACCAAGTGGGTTGGATGAGCTGTTCTTGCCCAATTCCACTGTTGAGCAGACCTATGCGTCGGTTATAAGTGATTTTATTATTGCACAAGCCAACTTACCTCAAGACGGTAAACCGCCAAAAGGCGAGGTAGGAAGAGCGACATGGGGCGCTGCCACGGCCTTCTTGGGAAGATCCTATTTGTCTATACATGATAATGCCAAAGCTGCTGTTGAATTTAAAAAGGTAATGGATTCAAACATCTATGAGCTTAACGAAAATTACAACGATAATTTTACCGAAGAGATTAAGAATACCAAAGAATCGTTATTTGAAATTCAATACGACGGTAACGAAACCGGGGGTTGGGGCGGTGCCGGCGGCAATGTATATCGTGCGCAGGCCTGGGAAGCAGATGTCGCACCGCGAAATTACAGTAGTCAGCAAAGTTTTAGCGTAAACCAATGGGTTTTAGATCTTTTCCTAAACGAGCAGACTGTTGACGGAGGCGAGGATCCAAGGGCAAAAGCTACTATTTTATGGAACTACCCCGGTGCAATGATTTATCAAGATGTTTTTGCAGAGACAATGCTAGGAGACGATTTAGAGCGGGTGTGGGCGAGAAAATACCTTAATTTTCGTCGAGAGAACTCACTTACACCCGGTTCATGGCAAGGTGCTACCAATAATTGGAAAATATTCAGATATGCCGATGTATTGTTAATGTACGCCGAAGCCGAAAATGAAGTGAATGGTGCTTCACAAAGTGCTTTTGATGCCTTGAATGAGGTACGTGCGAGAGTAAATATGCCGGCAATTGTCGGTCTTGATCAAGATCAATTGAGACAGGCAATAAGGGATGAAAGGGTCAAAGAACTTGCTATTGAAGGCAATAGGATGTTCGACTTAAATAGATGGGGAATTGCTGCCGATAGGTTTGAGCAACACCCGGAATTCAGATCAAACAGTTTAGGCGTTTTTATAAGGGGAAGACATGAATATTTGCCCATTCCTGCCCAAGACGTAGAATCAAACCCCAATTTAAATCAAAATCCAGGTTGGTAAGAATTTGAGTAGTTTTTTGAGTTAGTTTAGAGTTGAAGGTAATCCTCAGTTTGCGCTGGGGATTATCTTGTTTTTCTATTTCCTAGACTTTGCAGGCGTTGAAGGCATTTTACCACGTTTTTTAATGTACGGGTAAAGGCCTTAAGTCTTAAAATTTAAGTTTGCTTTTCTAAGATACATAGGGATTCGTAATTTGTAAAGAAAATCTAATATTGTATTCGAGTGTTGGAATGTTATGAAGTATTTACTTAAGACAGTCAAAATAGTGGCGGTATTCTTGTTGGTACTGTGTGTGGGTTGTGCGGATAGACATGACAATCAAGAATTAAAAGCGGTGGGGTTTGAAGAAATAGATGGCGTACAATCTGGCATAGAATTCAGCAATACCATTGAAATATCCGATACTTTCAATTACAATACGTTTCCGTACATCTATATGGGTGGTGGTGTAGCCGTTGGCGATATTAACAATGATGGGCTATCCGATGTTTTTCTAACGGGTAACATGACCCCCAACAAATTATACCTGAACAAAGGCAATCTGAAATTTAAGGATATAAGCGAAAATATGTCCATAGCCGGTGATTCAAGATGGTACACAGGGGTCAGCATGGTTGATATAAACAGCGACGGATGGTTGGATATTTATTTATGCGTTTCTGGTCTTGGCAAACATACACAAAATCAACTTTTTATAAATAAGGGTGATTCTACCTTTGTTGAAATGGCAGAGGAATTTGGTATCGCCGATAGCAGTAATTCCATACAGTCGACATTTTTCGACTACGACAATGATGGTGATCTAGATCTTTACGTGGCGAACTATCCAATTATTCCATTGACCATGCCTAATGATTATTACTACGAAAAAATGCAATTCCGTAGTGCTAAGGAATCTGGTCATTTATACCGAAATAACGGAAATGGAAAATTTGAAGACGTTACAGAAGAATCTAAATTGCTCAATTTCGGACTCTCACTGGGTGTTGTGGCTTCAGATTTTAATAATGATGGATGGAAAGATTTATATGTATCCAATGATTTTAATGTACCCGATTATTTTTATCTAAATAATGGAGACGGAACATTTACTGAAAGGCTCAAAGAAGCCACCAGACAAATTTCAATGTTCGGTATGGGTGTTGATGCAGCCGATTTTAACAATGATGGTTTAATGGATTTAATTCAGGTGGATATGACACCTAACGATCATTTTCGTTCAAAAACCAACATGGCGAGCATGAATCCCTCATCTTTTTACTCCATGGTGAATTTTGGGTTTCATTATCAATACATGCAAAATAGTCTTCAGGTCAATAATGGCATTGATGAAAATGGCATTCCAATTCTGAGCAATGTGGCTAGACTTACTGGTATTGCAACTACAGATTGGAGCTGGGCCCCTCTTTTTGCCGATTTTGATAATGATGGATTAAAAGATGTCGTGATAACCAATGGCATGCGTTTAGATGTTAACAATAATGATTTATTAAGTAGGGAGAAAGAAAGCAATTTAGTGCCCGTTAAAATTGATATGAACGACGCCCCGTCAACTCCAATCGAGAATTTTATCTACAGAAATAAGGGGAACTACGAATTTGAAGATGTTTCAGAGGCATGGAATGGTAACATTAAAGGGTTTTCAAACGGTGTTGCCTATGGCGACCTTGATAACGACGGCGATTTAGACATGGTAATCAACAATATTGACCAACAAGCCAGTTTGTTAAAAAACAATAATCAAGGCGCTAACTTTTTGAGGGTAATATTAAAAGGTGCCAAGGATAACACATTCGGTCTTGGTGCGAAGGTAAAGGCCACAACGGGCGATACGGTACAATGGATGGAGCAAAGTCTGACAAGAGGATTTCAATCAAGTGTTGAGCCAATAATCCATTTCGGTTTGGGGCAGAAAGATACAGTCGCTATTGAAGTCATATGGCCAGACGGTAAAGTGCAAATCAAGAAAAATATTCGCGTAAATCAGTCGATTGAGCTCTTATATGAAGATGCGCGCGAAAAAGAGACTCCTAATAAATTAGAGCACAGATTATTTTCAGATATAACCGAAAAGTCGGGATTAAATTTTAAACACAAGGAAGACCTTTATGATGATTTTTTGGTAGAGCCTTTGCTGCCACATCAAAACTCACAGTTGGGGCCGGGGTTAACGGTTGGGGATATTAACAATGACGGTTTCGACGATTTTTTTATCGGTAATGCCAAGAATGGAAAAGGGGCATTATATATACAAAATGAGAGCGGTATTTTTAGAGAGTTGCATGGGCCTTGGGCCGATGATCAAAATTTTGAAGATGTGGGTGCAATTTTTGCCGATTTTGATAATGACGGAGACCAAGACCTTTATGTTGTAAGCGGTGGTAACGATGCAGCAATTAATAAAGAACATTACCAAGATCGCCTTTATATAAACACCAATGATGGCTTTCTGAAATCAGAAAGAGTATTACCGAACATAAGTTCAAGTGGACTCAAAGTTTTACCCTTCGATTTTGATGGTGATGGTGATTTGGACATCTTTCTTGGCGGAAGAATTCGTCCGGGTTACTATCTTCATCCACCCCTAAGTTATCTACTAGAGAACCAAGGTGGAAAAGATACTGCCTTAAAGTTTAAAGATGTGACCGAAAAGGTGGCCCCTGATTTACGGAATTTGGGTATGGTAACTGATGCGATGTCGTTTGATTACAATGATGATGGCAATAACGACTTAATTATAACCGGTGAATGGATGCCTATTACCTTTTTTGAAAATAATGGCAAACAGTTGAGAAATGTCACTGAAAAACTAAATTTTAAAAATACGGTTGGATGGTGGAATACCATTGAAACTGCCGATTTTGACAATGATGGAGACTTAGATCTTGTGGCCGGTAATCTTGGTCTGAATAGTAAGTATAAAAGTTCAAAAGAATCTCCGTTTGAGATTTACGTAAACGATTTTGATGAAAATAACCGACAAGATATCGTTCTTAGTGTCACCAAAAAAGGAGTTAAACTTCCCGTTAGGGGAAGGGAATGTTCTTCACAGCAGATACCAATGATTAAAAAAAATTTCGAGACCTATGCCTCATTTGCCGCTGCAGATTTAGACGATATCTATGGTAAAGGAATGTTGGAGAATTCAATTCATAAAACCATAAATACTTTTGCACATCAATGGTTTGAAAACAAAGGAAATGGTACATTTGAAATGCATGAGCTTCCCATAGAGGCACAATTTTCATCAATAAATGACATTGCCGTTTTTGATTATAACCAAGATGATTTCCCCGATTTGTTGGTCGCTGGTAACTTGTACGATACGGAGGTGGAAACCCCGAGATCTGACGCCAGTATTGGACTTGTACTACAGAATGATGGAAAAAAAGGTTTTAATCCGGTACCGATGAACGAAAGTGGCCTATTGATCGACGGTGAGGTGAAAGTTATAGTCCCGATCAAACTGGAAGGAAAAGACAAATCAGGATTTCTTTTTGGTGTGAACAATAACACTTTAAGATGTTTGATACAGGGGGGAAAGGATAATACATCCCATTGATCTCTAGGGTGATTAGGTGCGTTAGCGTACTTTTTCACTTCACTTTTTGATGAATTATATATTGAATATCAAATAAAAAATACAAAACGGCAAAAATAGTATCGGTCTAAGTGTTTTATTTGGTGGTTTTGATATACATGAGGACTTAATTTTGCACTATTAAAATAGAATTTATGTCAAAGAAAATAACCATAACGGATGTTGTAATAAAAGACGTTCGTTTTCCTACCAGTAAGTCGCTTGATGGCTCCGATGCCATGAACCCGGATCCAGATTATTCTGCTGCCTACGTAATTCTTAAGACTGATGCCGATAATGGGCTAGAAGGCCATGGTCTTACGTTTACTATCGGTAGGGGCAACGAGTTATGTGCTGCCGCCATCAATTCTTTGGCTCCCTTGATCATAGGTAAAACCTTGGATAGTTTTACTGCAGATATGGGCGGTTTCTGGAAAATGATAACTGGCGATAGCCAGTTGCGTTGGTTAGGCCCTGAAAAAGGAGTTATTCATTTGGCTACCGGAGCGGTTGTCAATGCGGTATGGGACCTATATGCGAAAGCGGAAGGAAAACCTTTATGGAAACTATTGGCCGATATGACTCCTGAAGAGTTGGTGCGTTGTGTAGATTTCACCTATATCACGGATGCCATTACTCCATCGGAAGCTTTAAAAATGTTGAAAGAAAAGGAGAGCTCGAAACCAGAGCGTATCGCTAAATTGAAACAAGATGGTTATCCTGCATATACAACTTCAGCCGGTTGGCTTGGTTATTCCGATGATAAAATGAGAAGGCTTTGCCGAGAGGCCAAAGAAGCTGGTTTTGATCATATGAAAATTAAAGTAGGTTCTGATTTGCAGGATGATATGCGCCGAGCCGCTATTATTCGCGAAGAAATAGGCCCTGATTTGAGATTGATGATGGATGCCAACCAAAAATGGGATGTTAATGAGGCCATCGATAATATGGCGGAACTCAAAAAATTCGACCCGTACTGGATTGAGGAACCTACCAGTCCGGATGACGTTTTGGGCCATGCCAAGATAGCGAAGGCGGTTGCTCCAATTAAAGTAGCGACTGGCGAGCATTGTCAGAATAGAGTGGTATTCAAACAGTTGATGCAGGCGAATGCCATTGGTATTTGTCAAATCGATAGTTGTAGGGTAGGTGGTGTCAATGAGATATTGGCCATTCTGTTGATGGCGGCGAAATTTAATATCCCGGTTTGTCCGCATGCAGGTGGTGTAGGGCTTTGCGAATACGTTCAGCACTTATCGATGATCGATTATATTGCTATCAGCGGTTCATTGGAGAATCGAATTATAGAATTTGTTGATCATTTGCACGAACACTTTTTTGACCCTGTTACAATCAAAAAGGGCGCATACATGCCACCAACTATGGCAGGTTATAGCATTACCATGAAACCTGAATCCATAGAAGAATTCAGTTTTCCTAACGGGAGTTTTTGGAAGGAAGAATTAGCGTTAAAAAATAAGTAGCAAATGAAATTTAATCTAAAGAATAAATCGGCAGTAGTTACTGGTGG
>CBDULZ010000099.1:0-17323 GCA_965368185.1 uncultured Kriegella sp. | reverse complement strand
CCAACGAATTTCCAGCGGAAACAAGTTTAAATCTAGCGCTACAATATCAATCCCTTGGATTATTGGAAGAAGCACTGAAGGTACTGCAACTACATCCTAAAAGCACAAAGAATTTACTATGGAGTGCCTATATCTTACGTCAAAAAAATGATGACAAAAGTAAAACCTTGCTTGACCAGGTAGTAAGTTTTTCAACAGAATTCGTCTTTCCGTATCGCAGGGAAACTATCCCGGTTCTTGAATGGGCCTCAAAGCAAAATACCGATTGGAAACTTCAATATTATCTCGCCCAGAATTATCTTACCGCAGGTTTAGCCCAAAAGGGCAAGGCACTTTTGAAATCTTTGGGCTATGTACCCGATACGGCCACATTTTATCTATTTAGGGCGAAAATACTCGATGACGTCGATGTCTCTGATCAAGAAAAGGATTACCTGAAAGCGCAAGAATTAAGTCCTAATGATTGGAAAATCTGGGAGGAGCTCATTCAATTTTATTTAAAAAACAAAGATTACGAAGCTGCAATCAAAACTTCAACCAATGCCTATAAGAAGTTCCTGGCCAACTATAATATTGGTTTGGCACATGCCAAATCATTATTGAATAGGGAGCGCTACACCGAAGTAATCAATGTTTTAGAAAAGATACGAGTATTGCCTTACGAACATGCCAGTGAAAGCCGGAAAATCTATGAAGGTGCACATATTGGTTTAGCCCAATCATACATAGGCAAAAAGAACTTTAAAAAAGCAATTACAATTTTGGAACAATCAAAAAAGTGGCCCGAAAATATAGGTGTAGGAAAACCATACGGACCCGACGAACGTCTTCAAGATTATTTATTGGCCATTAGCTTCGGTCAAACAAACCAGGTTGACAAAAGGGATGAACTCTTGAACAAAGTTGTGGCCTATACCAATGAGCATATCGATCGCCCTGGAATCAATCATCTCTTTGGACTTTTAGCCTTAAAAAAATTGGGTAAGGAAAATGAAATTGGGCAAATGCGCTCAAAATTGGAAGCGACAGGCCAAAATAAATTGGCGCTAATCCTCTTTTCCAATGGAATAGATTCAGAGGCTCTAAAAGAGGAATACAATATTCCCGCAGCGACTTGGAAAACTATCCGAAATAGCATAGACTATTAAAAACAAAGGCCCGTGAAGTGATTTCACGGGCCCAACTATAAAGATTAAAATTTCTATCGATTACTTAGCTCCCCACTCCTTGAGCGAGTCTTGGTTCATTTTGATATAATCGGCATTTTTAGCTGCTTCAGCGGCGGCCAACGATTTTTTAGCAGTTTCTATAGCTGCTTTTTTATCACCTGCTTTAGCTTGGATCAACGACTGTTGACGCAGTTGCCAAAACGCTGGCTTTTCGGTCATCGACATGGCCTTTTCCATCCATTCATTAGCCTTCTTGATGTCTTTATCTGCTGAAAGATAATATACAGCGGCGGTATAATAGTCATCTGCAGATGGACCGTTTAGGGCGGCATCGATATTCTTGGCTACCGCAGCATCGGTAGGCACTTCAAACTTGACACCCACATACGTCTTTTCCCACATCATTCCCAATACAGCCCCATCGTTGGTCAAATCGTCTATGGAAATGGTAAATGTCTCTATCGGCATTGGTATGGGGTAAACCTGTGCCGTGGTTTTGGCGGCAACCTTACCTTCATCCAAATTTTGAGGTGCTCCCCCCCCTTGATGTTCGGTGTAGAAATACACCTCCCATGAGTTCTGGGAAGGCTTGGTGAAAATAGCGTACGAACCTGCTTTTAATGTTTGGCCATCAACCGTTACATCTTCACTGAACGTGATCTTTGTACGCGCATTGGCACCTGTACGCCACAATTTGTCATAGGGTACTAAATCTCCAAAAATAGTTCTGCCCCGCATTGAAGGTCTAGAATACTCCACAGATACATCTGTCAACCCGACTTTTTGCTCCATTTTAGAAAATGGACTGGGTGCCGGGGTATTAATTTGGGCCTCAATGGCAAACGAAACCATAAAAGCACAAAATACTACTACTAATTTTTTCATTGTTCTAAGTTTTTTAGTTTTCACAAATCTAGAGATAAACCCCACTTGCTTTTGTTAATAAATTCTTAAATCAATAAGTCAGTAGGGTTTCATCGGAAGCGTTATTCAATTTTTGTTTAATCTTTTTATATTATTATTAAACATTTTGTATCTTTGATAGAATTCATTTCCTATGAAACTATATCAACTACATGCAAAACAGGCACTCCCAATCTCCCAAAAAAAGGCATGGAAATTTTTATCCAATCCCAATAACCTGAAAATTATTACGCCAAAGCACATGGCCTTTACCGTTCTCTCCGGTGGAGATAGGCCAATGTATGCGGGTCAAATTATTTCGTATAAGGTATCGCCGCTTCCTTTCTATTCAACCAAATGGGTTACCGAAATAACCCATGTGAAAGAGGGTGAATACTTTGTCGACGAGCAACGCTTCGGTCCCTATGCCCTTTGGCACCACAAGCATTTTTTAAAACCCATTGAGGGAGGTGTAGAAATGGAAGATTTAATCGATTATAAACTTCCCTTTGGTTTTCTAGGTCATTGGGCACACGCCTTTGCGGTAAAGAAACAGTTGGAATACATATTTTACTACCGGGAACAGCAACTTTTACAGTTGTTCGGTAAATACGGAAATAGTACACATGCGCTTCATTTCAAATCAATTTAGTTTCTCATGAAAAAAAACATACTCCTTATAGGCGGATCTTACGGCATCGGGCTTGCCGTTGCAAAACAACTACAAGAACGCCATTCCCTATACATTGCTTCTAGAACCAAAGACGGATTGCATGATATCAATGGCACGCACATTCCATTTGATGTATTGACAGATACTTTGGATACTTCATTGCTTCCCGATAAAATTGACGGTTTTGTTTACTGCCCAGGGAGCATCGATTTGAAACCGTTCAAGATGCTAAACCTAGAAACTTTTGAAGCGGATATGCAGCTTAATTTTTTTGGATTGATTAAGGTCCTGAAAACAGTTATTCCAAATTTGGCCGAAGGTGCTAGTATGGTATTTTTTAGCACCGTCGCTGTTAGCATAGGAATGCCCTTTCACACCAGCGTTGCTGCTTCAAAAGGCGCAATTGAAGGTTTTGCTAAAGCAATGGCTGCGGAATATGCCCCGAAACTGAGGGTAAACGTAGTGGCACCGTCGTTGACCGCCACCCCATTGGCCAAACGGCTATTGAACAATGATAGGAAAAAAGAAGCTATGGCACAACGCCATCCTTTAAAGCGAATTGGCCATCCGGAAGATATTGCCAATATGGTTACCTTTCTATTGGATTCAAAAAGCGATTGGATGACAGGACAGGTAATTAACATCGATGGTGGAATGAGCACCCTAAACATTAGTTGACATGAGAAAAAAAGTTTCCGTTTTTTGGTTCAGAAGAGATTTACGGCTTGATGACAATGTTGGCTTTTTACAGGCATTGAAATCCGGTTTTCCAGTACTTCCCATTTTTATTTTTGATACGGAAATTTTACAAGAACTGCCAAAAGATGATGCGCGGGTTACATTTATCCACAACACATTGCAAGAAATGCGAAATACGCTGCAAAAAAAACACGAAAGTTCCATAGCTCTATACTTAGGAAAACCTAAAGACATTTTTAAAATACTTATTACCGAGTACGACATTCAAACGGTTTTTACGAATCACGATTACGAACCCTACGCCAAAAAACGCGACTTATCGATTAAAGAGTTTTTAGAGCAGCATACTATTGCCTTCAAAACCTTTAAAGATCAGGTCATCTTTGAAAAAAGTGAGGTGGTTAAGGCCGATGGCGACCCATATGTGGTTTACACTCCGTTCAGGAACAAGTGGAAAGAGAAATTCAATGCCGATGAGCACTTGACTATCCATTATACCAGTAGATATTTAAAAAATCTAATAGCGCACAGTCGGCTTCCGAACCTATCATTATCCGACATCGATTTTGAAACAGCTATGATAAAGGTGCCGGCATACGACGTTACGCCGACCTTAATACAAAATTACGAGGCTACCCGAAATTTTCCTGCCAAAAAAAATGGCACCTCCCATCTAGGTCCACATCTTCGTTTCGGAACGGTTTCCATCCGCAAAATAATTAAAAAAGCAATTGCAGAAAAAAACGAAGTTTTTTGGAACGAGCTCATATGGCGTGAATTCTTTATGCAAATTCTTTGGCACTACCCCGAAACGGTCTCCGCAGCCTTTAAAAGTAAATATGACCGAATCGATTGGCGCAACAATGAAGCGGAGTTTAAAAAATGGAAAACTGGCCAAACGGGCTATGTTTTGGTCGATGCCGGTATGCGCGAGCTCAACAGCACCGGCTATATGCACAACCGCGTACGCATGCTGGTCGCTAGTTTTTTGTGCAAGCATTTGTTGATCGATTGGCGTTGGGGGGAGGCCTATTTTTCCGAAAAACTACTTGACTACGAAATGAGCAGCAATGTGGGCAATTGGCAATGGGCCGCGGGAAGCGGTGTCGATGCCGCCCCTTATTTCCGAATTTTTAATCCGATGACCCAAGTCGATAAATTTGACAAGCATAAGAAGTACATAAATAAATGGGTACCCGAATGGCAAGACCCTGAGTCATATCCCGAAAAAATGGTAGACCATAAAACAGCTAGGGAACGTTGTTTGAAAGTGTACAAAGAAGCGTTGCAATAATCATTGTGCTCTTTTAGTCCATCTAGTTCAAAATCAATAGGCAATTTTGTATATTTAAACTGAATTCTACTTCAGTGGCACTATGGAAAACTATCACTTAAAAAACAACAGCGAAGAGAAGCGATATGAATTGCATATCGATGGTTTTGTTGCCCGTATAGAATATATTCTCGCAAAAAACAAAATTTATTTGACACATACCGAAGTACCTTCGGAGCTTGAGGGAAAAGGAATTGCCTCGGCCATGGTAAAAAAGGCCTTGGAAGACGTGGAGCGCAAGAATTTGGTTTTGGTCCCCATGTGTCCGTTCGTGGCTGCATATATCAAACGACATCCTGAGTGGAAAAAATTGGTTTTAAAAGGAATTAATATTCAATAGTTATGACAGAGCCCGAAATTACCAAGAAGTATACGAACGGAGATTTGACCGTACTTTGGAAGCCTAAATTATGCATTCATTCGGGCATTTGTGTACAAACCCTTCCCGAGGTATACAACCCAAAGGAAAAGCCATGGATAAAAGCCGAAAATGCTTCTATCGACGCCCTAAAATCACAAATTGGAAAATGCCCCTCAGGAGCATTAAGTTATACAATAAAAAATCAAGATAATAACATTTCGGAAGCGGTCGAAACCAAAGTTGAAGCACTTCGCAATGGTCCTTTACTTGTTCATGGTGAACTTAATGTCAAACATAGTGATGGCAAGAGCGAAATAAAAAAGAAGGTGACCGCTTTTTGCCGCTGTGGGGCTTCCGGCAACAAACCTTACTGCGACGGTACACATAATTCGATCAATTTCAAAGCTTGATGCAGCATTTGTATGATTCAGCGTATCATTCCTTTCTTACTGTTTGAAGGTCAGGCAGAAAAAGCCCTAAACTTTTATGTCTCCATATTCCCCGATTCGAAGGTTTCCATAATCGAGTACCATAAAAAAGGGCAAAATCCGAATAACAGGACTTCCATTTTTAGAGCTTCTTTTTCATTGTGTGGACAAGAATTCATGTGCGGCGATACCCTGGAGCAACACGACTTTACTTTCACCCCATCCTTATCCATGTTCATCTCGATAGCATCCGTTTCTGAATTAGAAAGTGTTTTTGCGGCGCTATCGGAAAATGGAAAAACACACAAGCCCATTGGCAATTATGGTTTCAGCAAATGCTATGCTTGGGTACAAGATAAGTTTGGAGTATCTTGGCAATTAAATGTGCCGAATTCGGTCAGCAACACGGATGACAGCAATGTATGCTTTGCAAATAGCAAAGAGGTTCGACCAGAATATCGGGAATGAAGTACATTGCTTGCATTTCCTTAAAATTGCGCAGTTTTATTGGAACCCGAATATCGAAAAACAAAGGTATAGATGACCGAAAAGGAAAAAATGCTCGCAGGACAACACTATGGTTCTCGCGACCCTGAGTTATTAGTACTGTATCATAAAGCTCGAAAACTGTTCCAAGAATACAACCGTATTGAATCGACACAAACCATAAGACGCCACGAAATTCTCGAGGAGCTTTTGCACCATAAAGGCGAGGGAGTTTGGATCGAAGCGCCGTTCTATTGCGATTATGGTGAAAATATCACCATTGGTTCACATACCTTTATAAATGCAAACTGTTTTTTCTTAGATAACAATTTAATCAGCATTGGGAAAAACTGCCTTTTAGGGCCTTATGTTCAAATATACACCGCCAAACATCCTTTAAAGTCTTCCGAACGAATTGTGCAAGGTGCAAATGGCCCGAGTTACCTCACCTCGACAAGTGCCGTTTCAATAGGTGATAATGTATGGATTGGTGGGAACACAGTCATCATGCCGGGAATTACGATTGGTAATAATGTCACTATCGGCGCCGGTTCCGTGGTAACAAAAAATATACCCGACGATGTTCTGGCATTTGGAAACCCTTGTAAAATAGCCAAAGAACTCTAACATGGACCTACTCTTTCAAATTCCTGAATCAATTTTTGAAACCTTCGGTGTCATCTTTGGTTTTTGTGGTTGTTTGGTTATCGCCATTCAAGTCTACAAAGAATATAGATCAAAGATACCGAGCAGTCTTTCCATGGGGTTTCTCATCGGTTGGATATTTATTTATTTATTCTGGGCATTGTACGGCCTTAGATTTGGAACCCTTGCCCTGTGGCTTTCCAATTGTATTGCTGTTATAATTCAAACCACACTTCTTGTAATCGTACTGAGAAAACGAACACAGCGTTTATAATGCACTTTCGCCCTACATATTTCATATGGTTGTTTATTTTTCTAGTTCTTGCCGATAGTATTGTCGGGGCGAGTGCCTTTTCCGGTTGTCGTTTTATAACGAAACCGATGATACTCATCGCTTTAATCGCTTATTTTATTGGCAACGGTAAGCAATTGATAAAATCGACTTATTACCTCACCTTATCTGCGTTATTGTTATCATTATTGGGCGATATTTTTTTAATGTTCGACCATTTATCAAACCTTTATTTTATTTTCGGACTTGTCTCATTCTTATTCGCCCACATTTTATATAGTATTGTCTTCCTACTACAGTCGAGCCGCAAAAAATCTTTGGGTTCATGGTTGATTACGCTACTATTTTTTGGGTACGGCTTGACCTTATTCGTACTGCTCAAAGACAGTTTAGACCAACTCAAATTACCTGTAATCATTTATATTTTGGCAATTTTGGCTATGGCCGTTTCCGCATATGGTCGCCGTGAAAAAGTAAACGCCATCAGTTTTAACCTAGTGTTTTTGGGTGCACTTTTCTTTATAGCTTCCGACACCCTACTCGCCATAGATAAATTTATGTTCGACGTACCTTGGTCTTCTTTTGCAGTTATGGGAACCTACGCCACAGCGCAGTTTTTAATTGTCACGGGGCTGTTGTATGAAAACATGAAAAAGAATTGATTCTTTTAGCCTCAAAAGCCCTATATTCCAAACTTAAAAAATTGAATCGTATGAATAAACTGTTCTTAATGCTCTTCCTTATGTCTTGTGTGATGTTATCGGCCCAGGAATTCGATTTTGAGATAGATCACTCTTCCCTTATCGTCAACGACTTGAAAAGTTCGGGTGATTTTTATGCTGATGTATTAAAACTTAAGGAAATCCCGCATCCGACCAACGCGCCGGGATTCCGTTGGTTTCAAGTACAAGGAAATTCACAATTGCATTTAATCTATAAGGATACGGTACAAATGAAGAAGCATAAATCAATGCATTTATGCCTTTCTACACCAGATTTAGATGCATTTATATCCCATTTAAAAAAACACGCTATCTCCTATGAGGATTGGCCCGGAAAAAAAGATGCCGTAACCCTACGTGCCGATGGGGTGCGTCAAATCTACCTACGGGACCCAGAGGGATACTGGATCGAGGTAAACAACGCACAACATTAGAAATGATGACCTCTAGTCCTACACTTGTTCCTTTGAAGAACTGGTGAAAAAGATAATTTCGGAATTCTTTAGTTGGTATGAATCTATTGCTTTTTTGTTTCTCCAACCGAATAAATTAAAACAACATCGCTTAGAGTCTTTCAATTTTGGCACCGATAGCCCTCAGTCGCGTATCAATATCCTCATAACCCCTATCGATTTGTTCAATATTGTGAATAATCGATGTGCCTTTAGCCGATAAAGCCGCAATCAAAAGTGATACACCTGCCCTAATATCTGGAGAAGTCATCGTCGTTGCTTTTAAAGTGGATTTAAAATCATGGCCGATAACGGTTGCCCTATGCGGGTCACAAAGAATCACTTTAGCTCCCATGTCCAATAATTTGTCTACAAAGAATAAACGACTCTCGAACATTTTTTGGTGTATCAACACCTCTCCTTTGGCTTGAGTGGCAACAACCAAAATTATGCTTAATAAATCAGGAGTAAGCCCAGGCCATGGTGCATCGGCAATAGTTAGAATAGACCCATCAATAAAGTTCTGAATAACATACCCGTCACTGTGAACGGGAATAAAGATATCATCATCTTTTCGTTCAATAGTAATACCCAACTTTCTAAAGATTGTCGGGATTTGACCTAAGTCGTCCCAACTGACATTCTTGATGGTCAATTCACTTTTGGTCATCGCCGCAAGTCCGATCCAACTTCCGATTTCAATCATGTCAGGAAGCATGGTATGCTCGGTACCTCCAAGTTCTTTGACGCCTTCAATTTCCAAAAGGTTGGAACCGACCCCTGTAATTTTTGCGCCCATGCGATTCAACATCTTGCATAATTGCTGCAGATAGGGTTCGCAAGCCGCATTATATATGGTCGTTTTCCCGGTAGCCAATACCGCCGCCATGACGATATTTGCCGTTCCGGTAACCGAAGCCTCGTCTAAGAGCATATAGGTGCCCTTAAGTTCTTCTGCTTCTACACCGTAGAAATGTTCTTCCTTATTATAACGAAATTGAGCCCCTAGCTTGATAAACCCTTCAAAATGCGTATCCAATCTGCGTCGGCCTATTTTATCACCGCCAGGCTTCGGTATATACCCTTTGCCAAAACGTGCCAATAAGGGACCTACTAACATTATCGACCCACGAAGGCCTCTTCCATCCTCTTTAAATTTAGCCGATTGCAAATAGTCCAAATCAATTTCGTCGGCTTGAAAACGATACGAACCCTTTTTCTCTTTTTGGACCTTAACTCCTAAATCTTGTAGTAGCTCAATAAGTTTATTTACGTCTACAATATCGGGAATGTTATGAATGGTTATCGGGTCTGGGGTCAAAAGAACAGCGCAGAGAATCTGCAATGCCTCGTTTTTGGCGCCCTGGGGAGTTATTTCACCTGAAAGACGGTGACCTCCCTCAATTTTAAATGTTCCCATGAAAGATTGAGAATATTAGTAGCGTTTTTTGCCGCGGTTATTGTTTCTTTGATTTTTCTTGCCCGTATTCGAATTGCTGCTTCGTGTAGATTTAATTCCCCTGTTTTTTAAGAATTGTCCACTATCCGTTAGGTTTTCACCCTCTGAAGCCAAATCTATCTGACCATCGCTCAATTCGAACAAGTGTTTGAAAATAGCTTTGTCATCAACGGTGTCTTTGTTCCAATTGAGATAGCACTTCTTCATGTGATTGGCAATCGCATATTCCAGTCCATCGCGCATATCCCCTTTTTCCCATTTTACGGCCACATCGATCATTCGCTTGATGTTGTTGCCATAAAACCGGTATTTTGGAAAATTCTGCGGATACTCAAGTGCTTCTGGTCGCTGTTGCAACACTTCTTTGGAAGTTATCGGAAAAGGCGATTCTACATCCAATTTAAAATCGGACATGATAAACAGTTGGTCCCAAAGTTTATGCTGAAAATCAGGAACATCCCTTAAATGGGGCTGTAAGTTCCCCATTACACTAATGATGGCCTGGGCGACCCTGTTTCGTTCCGCACTGTCTTTAATGGATACGGCATGGTCGACCATTTTTTGAAAATGTCTTCCATATTCCGGAATAATGAGCTTAGGACGCTCGGTATTGTACTCTAGGTTTTCTACTAAATTCAAATTGAAGTATTTTTGCTTAAAATATATATTGGAAAGTACTCTATAGAGACCGCAAAATAAGAAATTTTTAGGTTAAAAACTATTTTATAAGGATATTACCCCTTCTACCTGCCCTACTTCTTTATACTTCACGATTACTTCATCGGCATTTTTCAGGTTAACTGTTATTGAAAGGCTGGTATATTTGCCTTTTTTTGATTTTTTCGATTCGATTACCGCTCCCGTATTGTCGAAAATATCATGAATCTTATTTATTTTTTCGACATCCGTCAATACGATAAACTTATAGAGATAATCTGAGGGCCAGCTCGTGCTTTCCTCAAGTTGTTCTTTCAATCTTATATAGAATTCTTCCGATTTTTCCGATTCCATGTAATTTTTTTGTAAAGGTAAAGCTAAAACCATAATTTTTAAACCTTACAGCTATTGATTACTTTTGCACCTATATACTTAACTATTGAATCCCAAAAAAATTGTCATTACTGGAGGACCTAGCACAGGAAAAACTGCGGTCATTCAAGAACTTGAGCGGCAGGGTTACTGTTGCATGGAAGAAGTCGTTCGCAAAATGACGGCCGACAAACTTCTAGAAGAAGACTCGGCAGCCTTTGTTACGAACCCCATTATCTCGGTTTCAGACCCATTAAAATTCAATCTAAACCTTCTTGAACAACGCATAGCACAGTATATTTCTGCCGAAGACTCAAACGAAGAAATCGTATTTTTTGATAGGGGCATTCCCGATGTTATGGGGTATATGCAATGTTTCGGACAGCAGTACGGTGACACCTTTGAACAAGCCGGAAAAAAGCTTAGGTATGATTTTGTTTTTCTCATGCCTCCTTGGGAGGATATACATCAGGTAGATACTGAACGATTTGAAAATTTTGAAGAATCGCTTCAAATCGATACTTGTCTTGTCTCGGTCTATAAAAATTTTGGATATGATCCCATAGTCGTGCCCAAAATAAGTGTAGTCGACAGAGTGAACTTTATTTTAGATAGGATAAACAAAATATAATGCCAGAAAGCCCAACGGAAATTCTAAAAAAACACTGGGGTTATTCGGAATTTAGAGGGTCACAACATGAAATAATCGAAACCGTATTGAACGGGCAAGATGTACTCGCCCTATTGCCTACAGGTGGAGGTAAATCACTGTGCTTTCAAATAACTGCAATGGCAAAGGAAGGTATATGCATTGTGGTATCGCCCTTGATAGCCCTGATCCAAAACCAAGTCGATAGTTTACTTCAACGTAATATCAAGGCCATTGCCCTAACAGGAGGCATACCGTTTACCGAACTCAACAATTTACTTGATAATTGCGTGTATGGTAATTATAAATTTCTGTATCTATCTCCTGAGCGACTGCACCAAGATATTGTACAAGAACGCATACGGCAGATGAATGTAAACCTCATTGCCATAGACGAAGCACATTGCATATCACAATGGGGCCACGATTTTCGACCGGCATATTTGGAATGTTCCAAATTACGGGAAATTGCACCCGGAGCCCCCATAATTGCTTTGACTGCCACGGCTACGGAACAGGTCACCCGTGATATAGTGGATAACCTGAAGTTTACGGACCCCCGCATTTTTAAGGATTCATTTTCAAGACCCAATATCGCCTTTAAAGTTGTCTGGAGTGAAGACAAACGGTATCGCTTAAAACAACTCTGCTCTGGGGTTCATGGAAGTATTATCTTGTATGTTCGAACTAGGCGCCTGACCCAAGAGTTGGCCATTTATTTAAACGAAAACAACTGTTCTGCGGACTATTTTCATGGGGGAATTACCAAAGCGGATAAGGAAAAAAAACTAAACCGTTGGCTACAGAACAAAGTACAAGTTATGGTGGCCACAAATGCCTTCGGAATGGGTATTGACAAAGCCGATGTGGCACTCGTGGTACATTACCAAATTCCCGATTGTATTGAAAACTATTTTCAGGAGGCAGGCCGGGCAGGTCGGAACGGTGAGTCCGCCAAGGCAGTACTTTTAACGAACAAAGCGGATGAATCGCAGGTTAGAAACCAATTTTTAAGCGTTCTGCCCGATGTGCCATTTTTAAAGGAGATTTATAAAAGACTGAACAACTATTTTCAAATATCGTATGGAGAAGGACATGACGAAACCTTTCAATTGAACTTTAACAAGTTCTGCGATACCTATTCGCTGAACATAATGATGACCTACAATGCCTTGCGTATACTTGATCAAAATTCGGTCATTTCATTATCAGAATCCTTTTCTAAAAGAACAACAGTGCGTTTTATAGCCGGTAAAGAGCAATTATTCGATTACTTGGAAAAACATAAGGTGATTGCCCCGACGATTCAGGCCATACTAAGAACTTACGGTGGAATTTTCGATCATGACACCAAAATAAACACCGCGTTACTTTCGAAAAAATCGACCATACCTGAAAAGAAAATATATGCAATATTGCAACAATTGCAAGACGATGGCATTATTGAATATGTTGCCCAGCATAATGACCTTAGTATCACTTTTTTGGTTCCAAGGGAGGACGACCGAACCATCAATATATTTGCGCATAAAATAAAACAGCAGCAACAACTTAAAGCAGCTAAAGTCGAATTTATTTTAAACTATGTGAAGAATGACCACACTTGCAGAAGCAAGCAATTACTCTCTTATTTTGGTGAGAACAGCTCGAATGATTGTGGAATCTGTGATGTATGTATAAACAGGTTAAAACCCGAAACTATCCTATTAAAATCAATTTCCACCGCTATTTTATCCGCTTTGGAAGTTAAAAATAGAACCTCTCGCGAATTGATCGCCACGCTGAACTACCGCGAACATGAAGTGCTCGATGTTATTAAGCAGCTTTTGGAAACTGGAAGCATTGTAATAAATTCGAGAAACGAATATGAACGCCTGCATACTTGACGTAAACTGATATAAGAATTGTACGCTTTGTTAACCAATGCAGCTTGTAGGATGTGTCTAATTTGTCTAGCAATAAAAAGATTACTGATAGAAAAAATTGAAATAAATGGAAAAATTGCGAATAGTATTTATGGGTACTCCCGATTTTGCGGTAGCAACGCTAAAAGCCTTGGTCGATCACGGGTACACTGTGGTCGGAGTGATAACGGCTCCTGATCGTCCTGCGGGCAGAGGCAGGAAACTGCAGGAATCAGCGGTAAAAAAATATGTCCTCGAGCAAAACCTTAAAGTGCTACAGCCCACCAACCTCAAAAGCACCTCCTTTTTGGAAGAACTCAAATCTTTGGAAGCCAATCTGCAAATTGTTGTAGCTTTTCGAATGTTGCCCAAAGTAGTCTGGGCTATGCCCAAATACGGCACTTTCAACCTACACGCCTCGCTTTTGCCCGACTACCGGGGTGCCGCCCCGATAAATTGGGCCTTGATGAACGGCGAGACCGAAACAGGGGTTTCCACATTTTATATCGATGACAAAATAGACACTGGTGAAATTATTTTACAAGAAAAAACTTACATCGATGAAATTGATACGGCGGGCACACTTCATGATAAACTAATGCACTTGGGTGCCAACCTCGTTCTAAAAACCGTTGCTCAAATTGAAAATGGAAGTATTGAAAAAAGGAAGCAAAAGAGCACGGGCAAACTAAAAATGGCTCATAAAATCGATAAGGAAACATGTCGAATCAACTGGCAAAAACCACTAAACGAAGTATTCGATCATATTCGTGGGCTTAGCCCCTACCCCACAGCATGGACAACACTGGTAAACGAAGACGAAAATATCTTCCTGAAAATATATGGTGCCATTAAAATTGAGGAAAGCCATGACTTTAAAATAGGATCGATTTTTTTTGACAAAAAAGAAATAAAAATTGCCGTGAAAAATGGGTTTATTTTACCTACTGAAATTCAATTACCGGGCAAAAGAAAAATGAAGACTTATGAGGTATTGAACGGACTTAAATTGTCAAAATCTGCGCATGTTCTCTAAAGCCCCACCACCATTGGGCTGCGAGAAACGTAAAAAAAACCCTACTTTATCAACAAACGCTTTAAGTTATCAACAAAAATGGCAATTTCCCCCTATTTTACTTGCGTTGACGGTAAATCCGTATAAATTTGTTTAAGGTTTAATATTTTAACAACAATTAATTTAGTTACATTATGAACAAAACAGAATTAATCGATGCAATGGCCGCTGATGCCGGCATCACTAAAGCAGCAGCAAAAAAATCTTTGGAATCTTTCTTGGGAAATGTTGAAAAATCCCTTAAAAAAGGAGACCGAGTATCTTTGGTAGGGTTTGGGTCATGGGCCGTATCAAAAAGAAATGCGAGAGAAGGAAGAAACCCTTCTACTGGAAAAACTATTCAAATTGCCGCTAAAAACGTAGTAAAGTTTAAAGCAGGTTCTGATTTAGCTAGTTCAGTAAACTAGTAGTACGTAATCAATACTTAAAAAACGTCTCTTTATCGGAGGCGTTTTTTTTTACCCGCCTTTTTGCTTTTTATGAGAATTGTCTTATTTTAGAGACAACAAGTCCATTATACTATGGTAATTTTAAAACCAGAGAAAGGTAAACTATTAATTGCAGAGCCTACACTTACCGGTGATGTATCTTTCAATCGGTCTGTCGTTCTTTTAGCGGAACACAACGAAGATGGTTCCGTAGGGTTTATTCTTAACAAACCTTTGGAGTACACCATTAGTGACTTGATTACAGAAATAGAAATTCCTTTTCAAGTGTATAACGGAGGACCGGTTGAACAAGATAATCTCTATTTTATACATAAGGTTCCCGACTTGATTGCCAATAGCATCGAAATATCGGATGGAATTTATTGGGGAGGCGATTTTGACAATGCCGTAAACTTGATCAACCAAAAAGTAATCTCAGAGGATGATATTCGTTTCTTTTTGGGATATTCTGGCTGGTCATCGCTTCAGTTAGATCAAGAATTGACCTCCAAATCATGGGTAGTGGTCCAAAACGACCATGAAAGCGCCATTATTCAAAAATCTTCGAATGCCTTTTGGAAGGAGAAAATGGTGCAATTGGGCGGAAACTACCTCTTATGGTCCAATGCCCCGGAAAACCCAAGCTTGAACTAAGAGCCTGTTTTGAAATTTATCAATTATTTTCTTTTGCCCCTTTCTACACTAGCCTTATGTCAATCTGGCCAAGGCATTTAGCTTGCCCAGCAATTGCACCGCCACGGTGCTACTAAATTCCTTTTTGCGGTATTTGGTTATGGGTCGAATACCGATCACGGTATTCGTAACAAAAAGTTCGTCGGCCTTTTGCAGTTCAAAAGGTGAAATAGAGGCCTCTTCTAAAACGTAATCTTCCGTTTTAGTTACAATCTCAATTAGCTTTTTTCGAACAATGCCGTTCAAGCAGCCATCTTTTAATGGCGGTGTTTTAACAACTCCATTTTTGACCAAGAATATATTGCCGTTCAAGGCCTCCGTTACCCGTTTGTCTTGATTTAGAAGTAGACAATTGTCGTATCCGTTCTCTTTGGCATAGATACTGCCCACTACGTTCAATATTTTGTTATTGGTCTTAAGCGTAGCGAGCATATCGGGATTGCAATAAAAATCTTTGAATAATTCTACCTCGTACCGACCATCAACTATTTGATAAAATGGTGCGTCTAGGGCAACCGCTTCGATTATGAACGAGATATCGTTGGTCAAGGGAGTGTACAATCCGCCATCATTCCTAAAAACACTAAAACGTACTCTTGCAGGTTTGTCGATCAAGGTATTTTGACGCAGTGTTCTCAACAATTCCTCCTCTAAAAACTCCATTGTAAAGTTCATCGGAATTTCCATGCGCAAAATGCGCATCGAAGCCATAAGGCGAAGGTAATGATCTTCCCAAAAAATTAGTTTTCCATGCAGGGCCCTCAGCGTCTCGAAAACACCATCACCATAGCGCAAACCGCGATTTTCATGATTCAGGTAAAATGAGTCTTTTGGTCGTAAATCTCCATTAAAATTAATTTCTGCGCTCATCTGCATTATCTATTCAGTCGGAAAACAAAGCTACCGACTATTTTTTTGGTTAACGTATGGATTCAAAAATTGCATATAAAACAGGCCTTAAACAGACTACTATGTAGATTTTGTGGTAAAAAGAGGATAATCTTTTATTGAAACCGCTACGCAAATTAAATCGGCCCAATGAAAAAGCCTTGAAAAATCAAGGCCCAATATATTATTAATTTCAGAAAGGTATTATTTAGAACCCAAGACTTGCTTTAGGTCAGAGACTTGATTCTCCCAAAGCATTTTTGCTTCATCTACTTCATCCTCCTCCGCAAAATCTGTTATGAACAAAGAAACATCTTTGGTAATTTCATCAACAATAATTTTCAACTCGAAAAAACTATCATCATCATTCTCTTCCCAGGCAAATTTTACGAATTCGTCGTTTTTCCTTTTTAAAAGCTTGGCCTCCTCTTCCGATCCGTCCCAAATGAAAGTGAATATTTCACCCCTTGAGTTAACGTTATCGGCAAACCACTCAGACAGACCTGACGGAGTCGACAAATACTGATATAGCAGTTGTGGCGAAGACTGTATTACGAACTCAAGTTCAAATTTGATTTTATCATTCATTCAAAGCGTATTTACGTTGAGCAATATATATATTTAAATATGATAAAAAAATATTTACATAAGAATATTTTTTAATCTAGTAATGTTGACGGAGCGGAAATTAAATTTTATATTTGCAGCCGTTTAAACAGGAGGCCAAATCATTTTATCTCGATTACTGCCGCCAAGTTGCCCAATTCAAAAGGTGATTTTAATACCGATCGGGCAAGTTAAAAACGAAACAGCAAAACATGTCTTTTGCAAAACTAAAGACATCGATTTAAAACGTATTCGGCGAGGTAGCTCAGGTGGTTAGAGCGCAGGATTCATAACCCTGAGGTCGGGGGTTCAAGTCCCCCTCTCGCTACACAGGTAAAATCACCAAAATCAACGGTTTAGTTCACTCTAAACCGTTTTTTTATGGCTTCTTTTAATGAAACAATTTCGTTTGAACACGAAAGTGAACAC
>CBDULZ010000098.1:0-17663 GCA_965368185.1 uncultured Kriegella sp. | reverse complement strand
TATATCTTCAATCCCTTAGATCGTTCCTCCGAGGAAACACCAAATAAATTCTGGCAGTTCAAACCCTTTTTCGAGGAATATGGGCCTGGGGAAAGCGGCGCACAGGATTCAATTTATAATTTGATGTATGCGCTGAGCTATAGTGGCACCGATAGTGATTTGCTCGATAAAAAATTGGAGGTAGAACAGCAAATCGAGGTATGGCTAAAAAGCCCATTCGATCCCCATGCCATCGCAGCATTGCGCCCTGTGGCGTATATGAAATCAATTGTCATGAAGTATATCGACAATTTGATCCACTGGGGCGACCACCTATTCCAGCAAGATACCACCGAATCGATCAACGAGGCTACCCAGGTTTATATTTTGGCGGCCCAGATACTGGGCAAGAGGCCTGAGCTGATTCCTGTAGAGGAGACCGAGGCCCGTACCTATAACGAATTGATCGATGAGGTCGGAGAAATGGACGCGTTTTCAAATGCATTGGTGACCCTGGAAAATGTCTACAACAGTGAAAGTTCCTATACCGGTTCTTCTCCGGAAACGGAGCTATTGCCCAACAATCTATATTTCTGTATTCCCAACAATCCCACCTTGTTGGCCTATTGGGATACGGTAGAAGACAGATTGTTTAAGATCCGGCATTGTATGAATATCGAGGGAATAGTAAGACAGTTGCCGCTGTTCCAGCCACCAATCGATCCGGCTTTATTGGTAAAGGCCCGTGCCGCCGGACTGAGCATTGGCAGTGTCTTGAACGATTTATATGCGCCGTTGCCCCATTATCGGTATAGGGTAATGTGGCAAAAGGCCTTGGAATTTTGCGCCGATGTCAAGGCTATGGGAAATGCCCTGCTAAGTATCTTGGAAAAAAAGGATGCCGAAGAAATGGCTTTGGTACGGGCCGGGCACGAGTTGAAATTGCTCCAGGTCGTTGAAGAAGTAAAAAAACTACAACTAGATGAGGCCGAAGAAAACCTGACTGCCTTAAAAACCATGCGAAAGATAACCGAGGCGAGACATGACTACTATGTGAAAATCGAAAAATTGAGTGCCAAAGAGGCGCTGCAACTCAATAAGCTGGAAGCCGCGCAAATACTACAATCTATCGGACAAGGCTATGATTTGGCCGCTAATATCAGTCGCATGATACCTGAGGCCGAGGTTAGTGTACCGCCTGCAGCGACCTTTGGTGGAGCGAACTTAGGCCAAGCATTGAATTTTTATGGAAGTTTTTACCGCTTTCTATCTTCCATAGAGTCCTATCAGGCCAATAAAGCGTCTATCGAGGCAGGACACGACCGGCGTTGGGACGACTGGAAACTCCAGGAAAAATTAGCTGCCCGCGAACTGGACCATATCGATAAGCAAATCCTTGCCGCCGAAATACGGGTGGCAATTATGCAGAAAGAGGTAGAAAATCACGCTATCCAGACAGAAAACAGCAAGGAAGTAAGCAACTTTATGACCAATAAATTCACCAACAAGGAATTGTACGATTGGATGGGCGGTCAACTCTCTAGCTTATATTTCCAAAGCTACCAAATGGCCTATGACCTGGCCAAGAGGGCGCAAAAGAGTTTTCAGTACGAACTCGCCTCCGATCAGACTTTTATTGAGTTCGGATATTGGGATAGTCTTAAGAAAGGACTATTGGCAGGGGATAAACTCCAATATGACCTACGGCGTATGGAGGTGGCCTACCTAGAACAAAGCAAGCGAACCTTTGAACTGACCAAATCGGTATCGCTGACGATGCTAGATCCCATGGCACTGGTTCAACTTCGCGAGAACGGAACTTGTTATATCAATCTGCCGGAAGTGCTTTTTGATTTAGATCATCCCGGGCACTATCTGAGACGATTGAAATCGGTGCAATTGACCATACCCTGTGTGACCGGACCCTACACCTCCATAAACTGCAAACTTACTTTGCTTGACAACAAATGGCGCAAAGACACCAGCGGTGATTATCCAGAAAACCAAGACGATAACGATGGCTACGATCCGCGATTTGTTTATAATACCGGGGGAACGCAATCCATAGCGACCAGCTCCGGGCAAAACGATAGCGGTATGTTCCAATTGAATTTCAACGACGAAAGGTACCTGCCTTTTGAAGGTGCAGGGGCCATTAGTAATTGGCAATTGGAAATCCCTTCTAAGATTAGGTCTTTTGATTATAATACCATATCCGATGTGATTATGCAACTGAACTATACCGCAAAGGACGGCGGAAATCTGTTAAAGGATAACGCCAATGCCGCTTTGGAAGAAGCTTTGACGAATATGGCCTTAGGGTCGGATAATCAAGGCTTGACCCGAATGTTCAGCCTAAAACATGAATTTTCAAACGAATGGCACCGCTTTTTAAATCCGCCCGAAGACCAAGACGGTCAGAGCGTACTGCTATCCATGGGAAGTGAGAAGTTTCCGTTTATGTTCAGGAACGAAGATATTAAAATCAACAGTTTGGAAATGCTGATGGTCATTGACGATGGGTACACTGATGACAATCACGAGTTAAAACTCCATGTTACCATGCCCTCAGGAGATGCATTGCAATCGGTAGACATAAATAATGTGGAAACCGAGGGGATAACACTTGTCACCGCAGAAGACTTAGCAGGTCAATTGCATCAGGCATCTTCCATACCGCTTGTCGAAATACCCGGAGCATGGGAAATAGCTGTACAAGAGGGTGATATAATAGATCCATTGGGTACAGATGAAAATGGGCACAAGCGGTTGCGCCTAGATGTGGTGAAGGACCTCATAATCATATTTCATTATACGATTACTTGATAATAGAGACTGTTTTGAAATATTTCAAGAGAGTTTAAACCTCGCCCATTGTCCTCATTAATTTTTAACAAAGTCCCTTGCAATACTGTAAGGGACTTTGTGTAATACTCACTTCAAAATATGCCGAATTTTATAGAAAGCTTAGATTGGCATATAGTACTGCTATTTCTTGATTTTTCAGCAATGAAAAAAATTATGGAATAAATCCAATAAACTGGAAATAATTTACAAAAGGCATCAACTGTAAAATGTTTATCTTTAATACGTCATTGAAGAGGATTGAAAACAAGTAAAATGGTGCATAGCCAATTTCCCTATTACCCAAGTGATTAATTCCTTTAGTCAAATCGCCCCCTTGTAGCTGTACCTCCCCCAGACCTGTTGAATCTGTCCCGGATTAACCTCGGGCCCAATTTGTCGAAGGTGCCGGACGGCGCCGAAGAGCGAAAATGTCAAGATGACTTCATTGCCTAAAATTTTATGACTATGAAATCTTCCTATTACCCTCAAGTCATATTGGTGATTTCCGTCCTTTTTCACCTGCCCCTTCTTGCTCAATATCAAAAAAAGATCGACAGCTTGCTGATCGTACTCCAGACCGCAAAAGAGGATACCAGTAAAGTAAACACCTACAGTAGATTGTGCTGGAATTATGGAGGTCTGCGTACTGAAATGGCCAAGACCCGAGCGTATGCCGATAGCGCCTTATGGCTTTCCGAAAAATTGGGCTATGAGGAAGGAATTATCGATGCCCATCTTTCCTATGGGATGGTCAATAGATATGAGGATAATTATGCCGAAGCTTTGGAACACCTCAAAACCTATGTCGAATATCACAAAAGGAATAAAAATTTATCCAAGGAAGTCCCGGGATGGTTCCAGATGGGAGCTGTATATCAATTAATGGGAGATTATGATAAAAGCCTTGCGGCCCACGAGTATATTTTGAAAATCCATGAAGAGAACGAAAACTGGCACGGGTACGTGGCAAGCATGAACAGCATAGGAATTATTTACAAGAGAATCGGAAAATATGGGGAGGCGATAAAGAGTTACACAAAAGCAATAGAGGTTAATGACAAATATGGCCTGAATAGAGACCTCACCTACATTTCACACAATATGGGTAATGCATATGCTGAATTAAAACAGTATGATCAAGCCCTCGGTTGGTACCAAAACAGCCTTGAACTTGCTAAGAGGGCGAACAACGATTATGCCATTGCCGGAAATCTGACCGCGATAGGCAAAACATATAATTTAATGCAGCGCTATGAAGAGGCCTTGACGGAACAATTAAAAGCCGTGGAATACAGAGAAAAATCATCCGAAAAAAATGCATTTTCATATAGTTTGATCGAACTGGGTTACACCTATTTTAAACTGAAAAAATATAAGCAGGCAGAACAGTATCTATTAAAAGGATTGCGGATGGCCCGAGAGGTAGAGGCTAAACAAGTTATAAGCGACGCCTGCGGATATTTGACCGAACTCTATGCCGAGACCGGAAATTATAGAAAAGCCTATGAATACGGACAACTTTATCATGAAATTAAGGATAGTATTTTTAGTGAAACGAGAATGGCACAAATAGAGGAATTGCAAACGAAATACGAAACTGCGGAAAAAGACAAGCAAATAGCCCTCTTGGCCAAGGAAAAAGAATTGCAGGAAAATGAGGTGCTTCGTCAAACCGCTATCAGAAGAAACCTTGTTTTAGGTTCCCTACTGCTTTTGTTGATTGCCGGCCTCATCGTTTATGCACTATATCAAAGGTTAAAAAATCAGAAAGCCTTGGTCGCCAAAAATAATGAGATCAAAGAAGTTAATTTCAAAAGACAACTATCTGAGCTTCGGATGAAAGTTTTACAGGCCCAAATGAATCCACATTTTGTTTTCAATTGTATGAATTCTATCAACCAGATGATTTTAGCCCATGATTATCAAAATGCGTCAAAATACTTGACCAAACTAGGCAAACTTGTGCGCTTGATATTGGAGAATGCCGAAGAAGCCGAAATTTCCCTAAAAGATGAATTGAGTATGCTGGAAGCTTATATGCAACTTGAA
Organism: uncultured Kriegella sp.; assembly: GCA_965368185.1. GTDB lineage: Bacteria > Bacteroidota > Bacteroidia > Flavobacteriales > Flavobacteriaceae > Kriegella. Next base: position 12,788 of record CBDULZ010000098.1, on the reverse strand, counting down.
ACCCTTCGTTTCAAGGGAAAGATTAAATATCAGATGAATGTCACAGAGGACATTGACCAACAAGGCACCTATGTACCTTCAATGATATTACAACCTTTTGTTGAAAATGCAATCTGGCATGGCTTGCTTCCTAAACAGGAAGATGGACTCATAACCATATCGATAGAACAAATTAAGGATCAATTGGTATGTTTGATCGAAGATAACGGCGTGGGTAGAAATGGGGTCTCTGAAGAACAACGCAAATCGATGTGGAAAAGTAAATCTTTGGGGCTGAAAATTACGGAAGAACGGCTGAGTCTGTTCAGTAAAAAGTTACATGGAAAATTTATTCAGATATCTGATTTAAAAGATGTAGTAGGACGTACATTGGGAACTCGAGTGAAAGTGAATATACCTATATCTTAAAATTATGATTAGAGCTATTATTGTTGATGATGAGTACGATGGTCGCGAGGCCGTTAAACAAGCGCTGGAACAGTATTGTCAAGATGTGGAAATAGTGGCGATAGCCGAGGGTCCGGAACAGGGTATGGAAATAATAAAAGGCCTAAAGCCAGATTTGGTATTTCTCGATGTGCAGATGCCAAAAATGTCAGGTTTTGAAATGTTACAACGACTTGCCCCTATAGGTTTTGAGGTAATCTTTGTTACTTCATACGACCATTATGCAATCAAGGCAATTAAATTTAGTGCTGTAGATTACCTACTGAAGCCTATCGATGTGGACGACCTGATTGCCGCAGTCGACAGAACCAAGAATGAGATGCAGCGAAATAGAAAATCTTTCCGATATCAATCTGTATTGAACAATATACAGTATGATCAAGGAAAAATAAAGAGGCTTGCTATTTCTACGTTGGATCGCATCGATTTTTTTAATACCGATGATATAATTTACTTTCAGGCCGAAGGCAACTATACGACCCTTTATTTGGTCGGTCATAAAAGACAGCTAGCTTCCAAAAACCTAAAGGATTTTCAAAGTCTCTTGTTCGACTCCGGTTTTTGTAGGGTACACCATTCATATCTCATTAATATGCAGCATGTGCAAAAATATGTTAAGGGGGAAGGAGGTTATGTAATACTAACCGATAATCACCACGTTGACATTTCGCGGAGGAGAAAGGATGCTTTTTTAAACAGACTAAATAGAGTATAAACCCACAAAAGATAGGATGTAGAATGGCAAGTTTAAGCAATATAAAAGGTCTCCTATTTTTTTAACTTTAGCAGTGTAATCAATTTCCTTCTACACCATTTATGGGGAAGATATAGCCTTAGCTTTATATATTAAAATTTCTTCACTTTTAAATAGGATTGAAATGTAATGAACAATATAGTAGTACCATCAGAAAGTAAAGCATTTTACTTTAAGTTCATTTGTAGTATCGTCAACAAATCGGATAACAGTTGAGTTTTGAAATATATAACTGATTGATTTTTAAAATATTATGGGGTAGGGGTGTAACCCTGCCACTCTGAATTTAACATTTTGTTAACATTTTAACCCTGATAACCAAATGGTTGTCAGGTTTTGTTTTTTTGTTGCGTTTTCATAAAGGTCTTTTTTAGCCTTAATATTTTCCTAAATAGTCAAGAATTCGGGTAACAAAATAGTTCAATATGCCCAATGTATTGAAAACAGAAAGACTTTGAAAAAGGTTCGGCAGGGCAACAGGATTTGAACAGAGATGTCCTATCTATCGTACCAGATTTGATGAATGACTTTGACTTCGAAATGTAGTACTTCTTCCACACATGGTTTGAAGGGTTGGTGGAACTGAAAGTAGAAACCTTGAAATAGATCTAAGACCAGTCATAGGGTAATCCCTTGCCCCGATACAATGCAGTGACATGTACTGAACGTAATAATTGGAAATTAATAATCTAATTCCCAGGTCTATAAAAGCTTTAATAACATTTGAATTTCTAATTAAAGATAAAGGAAGGATTTTGTAAAATATAAAAGGTCTAAAGACTTATATAAGCGTTGAAACTTTTTCATGTTGAAAGAGTAGGGAAGTGGTATGCGGCAAGTTGGCATCCATTGACATGAACTTAAAACCGATCAATAAATCAAAACCTGATGAGCTAAATACTTATAGGGTTTAATGGGATAGTTATACTCTTTTAAGAACTAAGAGGGGCATTGGTGTTTTGAAGCATTCCCTTCGGATTTTGGGCTTGAGAAAAACCTCGAATTTTAGCGCTTTTAGACGGTAAATCCTATAAAACTGTTAACCGGACTGTTTACTGTGTTAGTACTAATTTTTTGTCTCTCAAAACAAGGTAAACAAGAACTTTATTATAGCCAATTTTTTCAGCGTTGCGATAGCGTTTGGATTGGAATAATAATAAAAATTGTAACCCAATGATAGTATGGTAATCAAATATATACAAGAATATGACTACCATACTATGAAAGGTTTTATCTTCCCTTACAGAGCCAAGGTCTTGCACAAACAGGAGATTAATCACAATGTAATGCGCTTTCATATCGAAAGACCTTATGGTTATACATTCACTTCTGGACAAGCCATAGATTTAAGCATTGACCAACCGGGATACGAACTTGAAGTAGCTCCTTTTACCATTGTCAGTGATGTGGGCAGTTCCATTTTAGAGCTGATTATTAAAATTCGTCCTGACAAAAATAGTTTGACATATGGTTTGGCGAGGTTGGATAGAGGGGATGTTCTACAAATAACCGAGCCTTGGGATACCTATAAATATAAGGGTAGTGGTGCTTTTATTGCCGCTGGATCTGGCATAACACCCTTTATTCCTATTTTAAAGCAAATTGCAATCGACGGTATTAACCTAAAAATGGATCATACAATGATATATGCCAACAAGGGAAAAGAAGACATCCTCTTTAAGACAGAGTTAAAACGGTTTTTCGGCAACAATTATGTAAATGTATTGAGTACGGACAAAGAAAAGAACAAGGCGTCAGGTAGGGTCGATTTCTATTTTCTTAAGAAACGAATAACAAACTTAAATCAATATTTTTATATCTGCGGACCCAAAGTATTTGAACAGGAAGTAAGATGCAATTTGTTAAAATTGGGTGCTAAAAGAGGACACATCCAAACAGGATATAAATTCTAAGAGGCTAATGGTAAAGTAATACCTATGGAACGTCAGTATTTTACGTTATCCGGCAACCATGGGCAAAAAACGTAATTTTGGATTTAGAGTCAATTTATCCGACGACGGTTTGCTTTTGGAAGAAAATGAATAAAACGAAATTGATTATGCGGATTTGGAGTTCACCAATGACTTCTTAAACTAGTTCGGGGAATCAAAAGCCTTCAATATTGACACACATGCCGATGCGGAAGAGGATAACCTGTGTGAAATCGGGAATGAATGTTTGGAACTCCGCAAAACAATAAACCTTGTCATGTACCGTGATGCCAATTTCAGCATAAAATATAACCGATAAAAATACCCGGGTGTCCCTGTGGTAAGAGCTCCAGTACTTTTACCAACTCTTGGTAGTCCACATTCCTCTCAGAATAGTACCTACGGCATGGGCAAGGATTCCAACGGCTAGAGCCGTTACATTGTCTATCGTCATTTCCTTGATGTAACGATCTATTTTTTAGTGGATTTTGCAAGGAATGGAACTAATGGAATCGTGCTCAACACTGCCGACAAGCAGAAGAATCCGTAACTGGGAGTGATGATGCTCCACCTGAACCATAAGCCAATAGGGTTTTTTTAGACGTGTGATTATTAGCACATATTTTATCAATCTTTAGTTTATGCACTTGGTGCCTATTCAGAGATAACTACTTTTAAACCATATACTTTATTTCAGGATGGAACCTCAAAAAAAGACCTCTTTAGAGCGCGATTCCTTCAGGAACTGCTACCCTAAAAGAGAGGCCTTTAAAGGCAAAATGTCTTTATTAGTTGATCTATTGTACTTTTTATACAACCGATTTTTATAGGGATTTTAGGTATTCGGTAAGATCAGCCTGTTCAGCAGTACTTAAGTCTAGATTTCTCTCTTGATCATATCTTGCTACCACATCTGCCAAGGTCTTCGCGGAACCATCGTGAAAATAAGGAGGGTGTTGCCAAATACCTTTCAGTGGTGTAACCCTCCATTGCTTAGTGGCCGATCTTTTGACGTAATCCTTATCCACGGCTACAGATGCACTTTGGGGATGCAGTTTCCCATCATCAATAACATCGCTGAACAAGGGTCCGGAATGGCAAGTTGCACACTGTGCTTTTCCTGAGAAAAGCTTTTTTCCTCGGGCAGCGGCAGCGGTATCAAAAGAACCAGCCGGCGGAGTGGGTGCCGATAAAGAATATTGATATGCCTGTAAGGCCGGGAGTTTATCCGTTACTAAATCATCATTTTCTCGATGATCAACTACCAAATCAAGACGTGCATCTTCAAAATAACCATGTCCACGCATTTGGGTAACAGCGACATACCTATTCCAGTAAGCCACGGGCCCTACAGGTTCATGTTCAACATCACCATCTCCAGTGAAAATTGCTTTTGGAAGTCCGTATAAACCATATGCAGGTGGAATGACTACAGGGTTATTCATGCCATCATTGCTAAATCTCGGGTCGTATATGCCAGGCCCCCAAGAAGCGTAAACATCTTTTGCAGCTTGGTCTAAGGCCGGTGACAATGAGATAATCAAACCTGGATCCAGATCTCTATTTGGCCAACCGTCCAAACGACTCCCTATACCGGGTGCGAAAGAGTTATCCACAGTTGAATGACATAACGCGCAGGAAATCCCCATTCTATCCAATTTTAATTTGCCATCTTCACCTGTACTTACAGTTCCCTTTACCCCAAGAACAGCATCTAATGATATCAAGGCAAGTGTGGATTGAGGGTCATCAAGGCTAATCGACCCATCTTCAATACCAGCAACAACAGCGGGAGGTAAAGCTTCGGCATCTACCTTTAAACCCACACTTAAAGCTGTAGCGGGGCTGACTGCGGTTTCTATAACTTCGTTCATTTGCAACACATCTGTCCAAAATGATTCATCGCCAAAAGTGTCATATCGAAATACTTGACGACCTTCTTCTACCAATTGCTGATCCAATGGAGGTAAATGTAAATCGCCCTCACCTGGAGGAATCTCAGGGATGTGGACATAATCATCGTGAACACAACTAAAAAGACCAAATGTCGCAATAAGTAGCAGCGTCATAATCATAAACTTTTTTTCCATAATTTCTAAGTTTTGCGTTTTAACTTTATTTCTTTGTTCTTAAATTGTTATTGTTTTTCTATTGTTATCGTACCCTTCATGACCTTATGTAGGTTGCAGAAATAGTTCTCATGTTCGGTAATGACCTTGCTCCAACTTTCATTTTGTTCGAATGGGCCAGAACCCCAGTTTTTCTTTTCGTCGGTTACATCGTGAGAAAAAAAATCCTTATTCTCCCAGACTACGGTATCGCCCTTTTTTACTATTAGATTAGCGGGTATAAACTTCATGTGTGAAATTTTGACCGTATGCCTTATCGGTTTTTCCCCGTTGTTCCCAAAACCAGTATACATCACCGAACCAAGGGAGAAAATGGTCAATGCTCCCATCAACACTATTGTTCGTAAGGATGAAGGTTTCATCCTTTTGCAACTTTATCCTGTACCATCTCCGCATGTCCCAAATGTGCTTCCAAGGCGGGGACAACCACTTCCAACAATTCCCTTAGTTCGACATTCTCGGTCTCGGGAATTAAAAGACCTTTGACCGCTGCAATGACCGCTTTGTGATACACCACTTCATTATCAATGTACTTTTTGTCAAACTGATTCTTTGATGCTTTTTTAAGTTCTTTTTTTGTTTTTTCGGCCGCGTCCAAAAGAGATTGGCTTACCGCATTATCTTTCGGTACAACGCCCAATTTTTCGGACAAGGCGATCGCCCGCGCTATAATTGCCTTGTGGTCTTTGGTCATTGTGTTGGCAAAGTCGATTATTTCTTGGCTCTTGGACTTCTTCAAGGCAATCTGTGCATAGCTGATATCGATCTGGTTGGCAACAACGGCGACCGACGCCACTTCGGGATCCGATAATTCGGTTTTGTCTTGTCCGTAGGAAAAAAAACTGACAAATCCGATACATAGTAAACTCGATATTGTTTTCATCGTACTGGGGTATTATTGATTTTACAAATTGGATGCATTAATCAATTTGTGGTTACAAAAATTAATCGAACGATTCCATGAAATCTTTCTTAATCTTATTGTTTTGATACTTTCGGAGATAGCAACCAGGCCTTGTAGTGCTATTTTTTTTGGCTCCCAAACTTATGTTTTCCCTTGACGCTCTCTATGGAGGCATCAGATTCGCATGGGTAGAAGTACCGATGTTCAATAGCCTAGCCAATAGTATATTTATAAGCTCTCGGTTTTTCCAGAAGCAGGCGGATGTCGTGCGATAGGCAACCTTTTTCCGTAATTTTTACGATTTGATTCAAAATAGTTTTGCTTTATAAGGCCCGTAATAAATTGGATACTAGAACGACTATAGGTTTATAACATAATGATAATGTTTGTTTTATCGGGATGGCTGATAGAAAGCCATTCAGGCCAAACTGAATATTGGATGAAAATTCGGTTTATGGGTTGCAATTTTGTAACCGTATCGATGATACTGCATCAAATAAGTAAACTATGCTAATATGAACCAATGTAGCACCGAAAGAATAAAGAAGGAGGATCCTACCCACACCTTATCCGATCAAGTTGTTGTTGAAAAGGTTTTGAAGGGGGAGACCGAATTATTCGAAATTTTGATGAGACGCTATAACGAATTACTATATAGAACAATTCGCAGTTATTTGAATCGCGAGGTCGATGTGGAAGATACTATGCAAGATACATATGTAAAGGCCTTTCAAAAGTTGTATCAGTTTAAAAATGAAGCGATGTTCTCAACTTGGTTGGTTCGGATTGGAATCAATGAGGCCCTACAGCGCAAACGAAAATCAAAAAAATACAGAACAATTGATATAACTGCCGATTCTGGAGTTATACAAATTGCAGATACGTCTATTATGAATCCAGAAAGTAACACTATTCATAGGGAGTCAACAGCTTTTATTGAAAAGGCGATCGACGCCTTGCCCACTAAATACAAAGTCGTGTATATGCTTAGGGAAGTGCAGGGGATGGACGTATCGGAAATATCAAAGAGTCTCGAGCTTTCCAACAGCAATGTAAAGGTCAGACTGCATAGGGCGCGTAACATGATGAAAGAATACATCTTTAAGCGTACGAATACGCGAAGTGTTTTTGAATTCGGAAACCATAAATGTGACAGCGTGGTTGAAAAAGTGATGGGGCGTATCTCAAATCTTAAACACAGAAAATAGTCAATCCTAAATTAAGTCTTCAGCTTAAAAAAAAGGTTACAATTTTTGTAACCGAGGGTAAGTCGCTGCATCAAAAAGGTGTTAAACTTCTAAAAGAAAAAATCATGAAACAAAGTAATGTGCAGTTCGTACAAATTTTATTAAAATATACTTTTGGTTTGGTTCCAATTGTTGCAGGTTTAGATAAATTTACAAACCTACTTACCGATTGGACCCAATATGTATCGACCGGAATGGCGGATTTGTTGCCCTTCGCTACCGGAACTTTTATGAACGTTGTCGGGGTAATTGAAATAGGAGCGGGAATCTTGGTTTTGATTCGTCCGTTCATCGGTGGCTTCGTCGTATCGGCATGGCTGACATTGATAGCATTGACCTTATTGTTGTCGGGAAGCTACCTAGATATCGCTGTCAGGGATCTCGTAATGGCCATAGGGGCATTCTCACTGGCAAAATTGGCTGAGAAATAAGACTAGTAAAATATTTTGGCGGATATAAAGCAAAACAAAAAAACGGGGCTCGCCCCTTTTTTTGTTTGCAAAGTGAATAAAGAATCTTTTGAAACCGACTATCACTTAGGCAGGGCCATAGGGGTACTAGCCCGACAATTGTCGTTCTGACTGGTTTCGCCGGTTTCATTTTGCCCTTGGGGATCAAAAAAACCGTCCCGAAAGCTTTCGGAACGCTATTTTGCCCCACCCTAATTCCGTTAAAATCGGAATCGGACCGTTCCCAAGGAGAGGTAAATAGTAAACCCCCGAGCAGAGCCCCGAGGCATTTTAGATTCAAATACTACCCATCCGATTCTAACTTTTTTTAAAAATAAGGCAGTATAAAACCCTAACCATCCAATTGCTCATCGAAATATTTAAAAATATCATTTAATGTACTGTGTGTCGGATGTCCCTTTTTGTCTATAAAATCCAATGTCAAGATAGCATGCCCTTTACCTGGTAATTCATGAAAGACAATTCTTTGCCGATTTTCTTCATTAAACGTTGTGTCTAAGAATGCTATTTTTTTATGGGTACACAATCTATCCTTTTCAAAGCGTCCACAATGCATGGCACCGACCTTGTCAATATTTCTTTTAATATTTTGGACTTCACCCGGACTCATATGTAAAGATTTCTGGCTTAAAATAGCCAAAGAGGGTTGACTTGCGAAACCAGCCAACACATCTTCATTAGCCAGAAGGGAAATGGCAAAATTGCCGGTTAAACACATTCCAATTACGGCAACGCCCTTTACTTGATATTTAGCTTTCAATGAACTGCACAATTCAGATAGGAAATCGACAATGGGACTTGATTCGTTTTTAGCGAATATTTTGAATTCCCGCCGCATGCATAAAACCTGAATAAGATTTCTTGCCGTTGCCGTTTTTCCGATCGGGCCGAATAAATGCGGCAATACAACGGTATATCCCTCTCCCACGAATTTGTCGGCCAAGGAAAGGGTTTCTTGTCCAATGCCGGGCAGTTCCTGGATTATAACTACTATTTTCTTCCCCTTACCTAACGTATAAATATTATGTGTTGAAACTTTGTTGTTCCGCAAAGTACAAGAGAATTCCTCTTTGCTATAATCTTCTATTTGCGTAATGGTATTCATTGTTGGATTTTTTAGTTTTGAGACTATGTTCACAAATGACCTATAAGGTTTTAAATGAGCCTGCCGCTTTCTCGAATGTATGGAATCACCTTTGTTTATTCCTTTTGTTTTACACAGATTTTAATTGTTTAAAGGAACAATTCGATTTAGAATAAAAATAGCGGTCAAATAAAATGTGCTCTTTTTATTTGTATCCTTTTGATTTGAGCCATTTGTCTTGTTTTTCGGTATAAATCCGTTCCAGTTTGAGAATCTCTTCGTCTAATTTTAATAATGCCGGATTTTGCGACTCGGTTCGACTGGAAAGACTTGATGGCTCCAACCCATCCAATATTTTAAGTGCAAGATCATTTATATTTTCAGCTTGGGTCCGTGTTTGGTTTGCCCCTATATCAGCCCTTGCCATATTTGGGGCCCCGAAATATCCGGGCCAGTCCGATTCTTGGGCAATTGTATGAAGTTCTTCCCACGTATTGGGGGTTAATGTTTTTAGATTCTTATAATCTGGATGAACCAAATGCGGTCGCACAAAAAGCATTATTGAAGTCTCGAATAAGCCGGCATGAACTTCTAGCCCGGCGGCGGCGATTTCTTTCTCTGAAAGTGGATTCATTTTTGCAGGAGGATCCGGATGAATTACGCCATTCAGGTTCACCATCGTCCCTCCATATACATCGGCGAAATATGAGCAAGCCTGTTCGATGGAACTACTTTGAAGTAATGGGCCATGAACCGAAATTACAAATACCCATTTGAAGCCATCTTCACCTAGACCTGTTGCAATGTCCATGAATACGGCTCGTTGTGTCGAGGGTCTGACCGCATAAGACCCGGGGAAACGTTTACGGGGAGCAAACTCCTCCGGTTCTCCGACCCCAATTGGAAAGGTTGGGAAGATCACCACCTGTCTACCCCGTTGTGCTACAATTTCTTCGGCCAATTGTCGCGTTAGCCATTCGCTCCAATAGCCATCCGTAAATAATGGGAGGTGCGGCCCATGTTCTTCCAGTACCCCCGTTGGGATTATAATCACAGTAGTTTCACGGTCCAGCGCATCAAACTCCACCGTAGAGAGTTCAGAGAGATTATAGGTTTGTCCAAATACTGCATAAAACCCTAAAACCATAGTTAGCAGTGAGGTCCTAATGGGATTGTTGCTGGTTTTAAGAAAACTTATGAATCTCAATTTCAGTCTTTTGAAATATAATTCCCTAATACATTCCATGCTTCCTATTTTTGTCCTACTAGATATCTCTCAAATTCTCAAAAATCTCAATTTTACATTGCTGCAGTAAATAAGTATTTGCCAAACGGCCACTGTATGGTGTAATGGCTGACGAAGGAAGCCATGTACTATAAACTTCTTTGTTGGCTGGTCGTTGTTAATTTCTACAAGCACACTCATGGTGTTTATTTAAATATGCAATTGTTTCCATGCTGAGTTTTTCTACAATCGGAATATTTATGTCAGCTAGTTTCTTAAAATAAATACAAGCCTTCCCCATTTTGAATTTGCCTAAATCCATCAAAAGAGTATCACTTTTTTCGTTTTTCGAATAGACATAGAGTGAAAACTGTGTTTTTCGTGGTGAGAAACCTAGCAATGGCGCATCACCTTCATGACCACTAGCATATTTATAGTGATAGCTTCCAAAACCTATTATTGTGGGCCCCCACATTTTTGGTTCAAAACCTGACCATTCACTCATTAATTCTATTAATTTATGACTATCAGCTTTCTTTTGATCATTGTCTACATATGATTCAATAAAATCAAAGACGTCCACTTCTGTTTCCGCGGTTTTATTTTTAGCCATTTTCGTAATTATTTTAAGCTGTTTCGAAATGCCTGCCAATGGTCTTGTGTATGAGTAGTAGCGGATTTTTTCTCACTATCTTTTCAGTTTAGAACTGACAATAAATTTATGTTTTTACTTTCGTTTTATTACTTATACACCGCTTAAAAGGTAGCACGTTCTTTTACTTTATACTTCAAATCTATTCATTCAGTTGAACAAGTGATTTAAAGCCTCCATAAACCATTCTACTGACATCAAATATTAACTTTTTAGGGTCAGTTAGGGGTACAACTAATTCTGCCATTCTTAGGTCTTTAGGAACTTTTTTGTTGGCTACGTCACGTATTTCTTTTGAAGGAAACACAACCCAACCAAATACAATTTCCTCGTCTTCTTTTGCATCTACCGTTTCTATAAAGGATTTCGTGCCTTCTAAAGATAAATCGTCACCAACGAATTCGAAGTAAGCAGTAGCACCATACTCTTTCCAAATTTCAGCTACTTTTTCAGCCGCCTTTTTGTATTCGTCCAAATGAATTCGGGGAATTGGTAAAACAAAGCCATCTATGTAGTTTTTCATGTTTTATCTTTGAGGCTTAAGTACTCATTTCTTCGTTTTGTCTAATGTACAGCAACACAGGGATAGCATCAATGATGCTATTCAAACTATAGCGCTAGGTTAAATATCCACTAAAGATCTGCGCGCAACAAGGGTTAAAATTTAACGGGGGTTTTGTTGTTCAACCGGGGGGGTAGTTGCCGAATGCACTATTTGCACACTATAATTATGCAGCCTTGGGCCTGAAAATTACTAACAGGATATTATAGGTAATGTGCTGTTACTCAAATGTATAAAAATAATTTGGTGCTATCTAAAATGCAATAGTCTTTTTTAGATTGAAAACCAGAATATATATTGCCTACTCTTTTTAAGAAGCTATTAAATTGGATATTTTATCAGAAAACCAACTCCGGATATCGGTATATGTATGGCACGTGTCCCGCGGGCAGCATTTGCTATACACGACTTGTTGTAGGGCGTTACTATTTTATTGAAGTCACCGAGGGATCTGAATTAAATATATCAACAACACACTTCCATGAGCCATCATCCTGTTTTTTCCATATCTCAACGCTCTTATTAAACATTGTGATTTTATTCTCTAAAGAATCTTGCATGGTAACAGAGTTAACACCTATCGCGTACCCCATGTCTCCACTTTTAGACACAAATGCGCTCTTGGGCTCCCAGTTAATTTCAAATCCTGGTATTTCACCACTGTGTTCTAACATTTTCCTTAATTCTTCATGACCAATAGTTGCAGGTTGACCTGGTGACATGACAATAGCATCTTTTGCCCAATAACTAAGCGTTTTTTCCAAATCCGAACTTTGAGCTGTTTTAGCCCACTCTCTGGAAAGTTCCATAATTTTTTCAGCTTCGGCTTCTTGATCAACACTCGGATTAGAGCAAGAAGAAATAATAACCAAAAGGATTAGAGTTGCAGTTGATCGTATCATATTTTTCTATTTAAGTTTGAAATTCAATTTTTTCAATGCCTGCAAACAAAGGGATAGCATCAATGATGCTTTTCAAACTATAGCACTAGGTTAAATATTCACAAAAGATCTGCGCGCAACAAGGGTTAAAATTTCTCGGGGGTTTGTGTCTAAAGGGTGGGGGAAGTTGCCGAAGGCATTATTTGCACACTATAATTATGCCGCCTTGGGCCTGAAAATTACTAACTGAATATTATTGGTAATATGCTGTTACTCAAATATATAAAATTAATTTGAAGCTATCTAAAATGTAATAGTCTTTTTTGAATTAATAATTGGAATGCAAAAAAGCAGTATGCCGACTCTTTTAGGAAGCTATCAAATTTGAACTTCTTTTCAAAAAACCAACTCCGGATACTCCACCGCTTCCGAAATCTCGGGAACGTCCCCGATATATTCCTTGCCCCGTAGCCGCGCCACCGTGTAGGCCTCCAATTCACCT
>CBDULZ010000097.1:0-18050 GCA_965368185.1 uncultured Kriegella sp. | reverse complement strand
TGTGGTCTACGGGTGAGTTTATGCCGCGTCAATTGGCAATTCTAATCATGGACACTAAACTTTTATCGCAAGAACGAATAGACCAACTTACGAAAGACATTCAAGATCATATATTTGATGAACGCAACCATCTAATAGACTGGTTGATGGCCAACCAGCTTTCCAAAGACAAGAAAACGATTGCCTTGATGGAATCATGGGAAAATAGCCCTTCAATATTACAACGAAGAGTTTTTTGGTATTATCAGGCCCGATTAAGATGGATGGGAAATACCGACCACTCAAATACGGAATACCTTCTATCTTCAATCGAAAAGAACCTAATGAATGAACAACCCGAAGTGCAATGGGCAATGAATTATACGGCTGGCCAAATAGGCAAATGGCAAGAAGCGTATCGTGCCAGATGTATTTCCATTGGGGAAGAAACAGGCTTGTACAAAGATGAAGTTGTACCCAGAAATTGTACCCCAAGTTATTTGCCGAAATTTATTCCGATTGAGGTGGCCAAATTGAAAGAGCAGTAAAATTGAAGGAATTTAAAAAACTGATAAAGGAAAAGTATACACATAAGCAAACCGAAACTGTATTGAAAGGCAGTTTGCCCGATTTAGCTAACAACAAATAGAGAAAACAATGCGAATAGCCTTAGCCCTATTGATTGGAATGCATGGAATTATCCATTTATTCGGATTTTTTAAGGCATTTGGCATATCTGAATTCAATGCAATTGCCCAACCGATATCCAAACCATTCGGAATACTATGGTTATTGACCTTTGTTTTATTTGCGATTACCATAATACTAATGATTGTTCAATCGAATTATTGGTGGATCATCGCAATGGTAGGGGTACTACTTTCCCAGTTTTTAATTATCAACTATTGGAGTGACGCAAAATTCGGCACAATTCTAAATTTAATAATACTGGTTTCAGCAATACTGGCCTATGCCGCTTTTAGTTTTAATAAAAATAATAGCGATGAAATAACTAAAATGTTTGAAAATACGGACAATACCACTAAAAAGGTCCTTTCGGAACAATTGATTACCGACTTGCCAACAATAGTCCAAAAGTGGTTGCTAAATAGTGGGGCAATCGGAAAAGAAACGGTTCGAAATGTTTACCTGGAACAAGACTTACAGCTATTGATGAAACCAGAGCAAAAAGATTGGAGCAATGCAAAAGCCAAACAATATTTTACAACTTACCCGCCTGCTTTTAATTGGTCGGTAAACCTAAAAATGAATCCATTGTTAGAGGTCGTTGGTAGGGACAAATTTGAAAATGGAAAAGGCGAAATGACGATTAAGATGTTTTCGCTCGTTTCAATCGCAAATGCAAAAAATGAGGATAAGGTAAATCAGGCGACATTACAAAGATATTTGGCTGAAATAGTTTGGTTTCCTTCTGCTGCTTTAAGTCCTTATATTGTTTGGGAGCAAATAGACGATACTTCCGCAAAAGCTACCATGGAATTTAACGGAACTAAAGGTTCCGGTGTATTTCAATTTGATGGAATGGGAAATTTCGTGAAATTTATGGCAATGCGTTACAAAGATGTTCAGGATACAAAACCCACGGAATGGACCGTGACCGCAACCAAAACCGAACTTCGAAATGGGATAAATATTCCAGTTGAATTGACGGCCGATTGGAAATTGGATACAGGCAATTGGACTTGGTTAAAACTAAAAATTACGGACATTAAATATAATATGGAGGAAAATGTAGGGTGGTAACAAGTAACGGTCGCATAAGCCATTGGTCAACGAAATGGAGAATCAAAATAAGCCGCTAATAGCGGTTTTTTTCATTTACATAAGAAGGTTAAACGAATTTTACCGCCGTATGCGATAACCTCCCATATTATAGGCCCATTATAAGCAAGGCATCGGGACTTTTACTATCTTCGAAACCATGAATAAAATTGATATTCGTACCGTTGATGTCGTTCAATATATCAAACCATTACGCGAGGGAGGTTCGCTACCGGCTATCGTCAAGGCCGATGATGAGTTTCTCTATGTACTCAAATTTCGAGGAGCAGGGCAAGGCAAAAGAGCCTTGATTGCCGAACTTCTCGGTGGTGAGCTGGCACGGGCAATTGGTCTAAAAGTACCTGAAATCGTATTTATGAATCTAGATGATTCGTTCAGTAAGACCGAACCCGATGAAGAAATTCAAGACTTGCTTAGATTTAGTGTCGGCCTTAACTTGGGACTACATTTTTTATCGGGCGCTATTGTTTATGACCCCTTGGTTTCGATAGCGGATGCCATGACCGCATCAAAAGTGGTGGTGTTGGATGCTATCATTAGCAACATTGACCGAACCGCAAAAAACACCAATTTATTAAATTGGCACAACGAATTGTGGCTTATCGATCACGGGTCAAGCTTTTATTTTCATCATAATTGGGAAACGTGGCAAACGCACCTCACCCGAACATTTCCTGCGATTAAAGACCATGTGCTTTTAGACCGTGCGGCCCATTTGACCGAGGCGGCACAGGAAATTCGGCGGTCGTTGAACGAAGATCGTATACGGGAAATCGTTTCGAAGATTCCCGATGATTGGTTATTTGATGAGTCCGTAGCTATGACACCCGATGAAATGCTGGCGGCGTACGTTGAATTTATACAGGTGCGACTTTCTAAGATAGATATACTGGTTAAAGAAGCGGAAGATGCAAGATAGATGTACCTATGAATTTGCGATTATTAGAATCGTTCCCAAAGTAGAGCGGGAAGAGTTTATGAATGTTGGTGCGATACTCTTTTCCAAACGGAAAAAGTTTCTGGATATGAAATTTGAAATAGATCGAAATCGTCTTGAGGCCTTTTCAAAAGAAATAGATACAGAAGCGCTCAATGCCTACTTAAAAGCTTGGAAGTTAATTTGTAACGGAGAACCGGAAGGAGGCGCCATCGGAAAGCTCGATTTGGCGTCTAGATTCCGCTGGTTGACCGCATCTCGAAGCACGATTATTCAGAGTTCGAAACCACACCCTGGGCTATGCCATGATCCCGAAAAGGAACTGGAAGACCTTTTTAAGAAATATGTGCTGTAAGGCTCGATTTTCTGTTTTTAATATATGTTACAGTAGAAGCAAAACTTATGAATTGGATTATCTTAATAGTGGCAGGACTGTTCGAGGTCGCTTTTGCGTCCTGTTTGGGAAAAGCAAAAGATGCCTCGGGAAATGAAGCGTATTGGTGGTATGCCGGGTTTTTGGTTTGTTTGACCATAAGTATGTTGTTGCTCATAAGGGCCACCCAAGAATTGCCGATTGGCACAGCGTACGCCGTATGGACAGGTATTGGCGCTGTCGGCACCGTTTTAATGGGCATTTTTGTATTCAAAGACCCAGCAAATTTTTGGAGGATTTTCTTTATCGTAACGCTTATCGGGTCGATTGTAGGCTTAAAAGTGGTGTCCCATTAAGAGTCAAAAACCAAGCGTAAAAAAAAAGTGTCTTTTTGTTTACTTATATTGGTCGACGTTTGCAATTGAAAAATGGAGGTCAAGCTTGACGAGGTCGTATGGGAAAATTTATAAAACGAAAGACTTTAGTACTCTTTCTCGAAATGGTATTTTTGACGCTTATCATTTCACAATCTGTTTATTCTCAAAAGTTTGAGCGATTTTCCAATAAAGAAGGATTCAACCAAAATACCATCTACACCATTGAACAAGACCAATATGGCTATTTGTGGTACGGTACCCCAAACGGCCTCATACGATACGATGGTTATGAATTCAAGACCTATACCACCCAATCGGATACCAACGGAAATATTCTTAGCAACTACATAACGCAGTTGTACAATGATGATAATGGCATACTGTGGATCGGCACCAATTTGGGGCTGAATGTATATGTACCATCATTGGAAAAATTCTTTACGGTTCCGTTACCGAACAAGTTGCATATTAGTAGTATTGGCTCTAGGCCAAATGGGCAAATTTGGTTCACGGGAGAAAATAAACTCTATGTTTGCGAGCTAAAGAACATAGAAAATGGCACATTCCATACTTCTGAAAATCTCTTAAAAACATTGCCTGATATCAGGCATATCAATGATTTCAGTTTTAAGGATGATGGTTCATTGCTCTTGGCGACATCCCAAGGTTTGAACTTATTACGATTGAATGAAATAGGCTCAAATGCCTTACCTACGATTAAGACTTCCGCTGTCTTTGAAACTTTTGCCAATAAGCTTGTTACCGATATTTTAGACAAAAACGGAATTTTTTGGATAAGAACCGAAGATGGATTGTACAAGACAACATTTGATGAAGATAAGGTTCATATCATTGGAACGTTTGAGCAGTTGGGCAGTCCGGAATCACTTGATGCCGATGTTGTGGTCCATACCCTCTTTGAAGATAATGCCGGAGCCTTATGGGTCGGAACGAAGGACGACGGACTCTTCAAATACGAAAATGACAGTTTCAAACATTTTGCCTATGATCCACAAAACAGTTCTGGTTTAAGCAGTAAACATATTAACGCCATTTATCAAGACGAATTTGACGTTTTATGGATCGGTACGGCACAAGCGGGGATTAATAAACTTGACTTGACGCAAAAGAAGTTTGTCAATTATTCCCATAACCCTTACGAGAAAAGTTCGCTTTCCGATAATTTATTGATGGCTATCCTTGAAGACAGTCAGGGTAAATTATGGCTGTCGGGTTATAACAAGCCCCTGTTTCGAAGTACTACTGCGGTCACTGATGCTACCGTAGACAAGCTTGAGTTTGAAGATTTAGAGGCGAGGTTCCCGTTGACCAATAAGGATGTTGTTCGGTCTATCTATGAAGATAAGAGAGGTCATATATGGATCGGTACTGACTTAAAAGTAGTCGTTTATAATCCTTCAAGTGATCAATTCAAGGAAATTATATTGGAAAAGGAAGGGAATAAATTGGGGATTGAAAAAATCCGTAAAATTTACCAGATCGATGAAACCAATATGCTTTTGGCCGGAACTCAAATTGCCGTGGTAACCCACCCTTGGCCTGTGATAAATAAAGATAAAATCTCGCGGTTAGCGGTAAAATCCAGCTTGGATCTAGAATCAGAAAATGTACAGGCATTGCTTGAAGTTGATGCAGGTTCATTTTGGTTCGGAACCAATAAGGGGCTGCTGCACGGTAAATTTGATGGCGAAAAGATGGTCATAGATAAAAAGATTTCTGAAGAAAGTACAAATGGCATAACGTTAACCTATCGGAATGTCTTTTCACTTTTGGAAGATAATGACGGGGCCATTTGGGTGGGAACCTTTGGCGGGGGTCTTAATAAAATGTCTGTGGATGATCAAGGAGTTCCCACAAAAATGGAGTATTTCAGAAAAAACGACTTTTTACCCGACGATGCAATATATGGCATCTTGCAAGAGGGTGAAAATTATCTCTGGATGAGTACCGATATGGGGTTGGTCAGGTTTGATCTTCCCGACCAAAAAATCGATGTATTTGATGTAAGAGACGGCCTTCCCCAGAATAATTTTCGGCAGGGTGCTTATTTTAAGGGAAACTCGGGCTATTTCTATTTTGGTGGATTAAATGGCCTGACTGTTTTTAAACCCGAAGACATAACATTAAACACCCAGCCCCCAGAAATTCTGATAACAGATTTGTTGGTCGCCAATGAACCGGTAACTATTGGTGAAAAACTAAATAATGATGTGGTGCTCGAGAAGTCCATCTCAGAGACCGAAAGTATTTCGATAAGTCAAAAACAACAGATTATAGCTTTTAATTTGGCGGTAGAGCATACTTCCACCCCTTCGAAAAATCGGTTGGCATACAAGCTTGAAGGTTTTAATGATATTTGGATAGAAGAAAACACGGGTAAAACTACGGTCACGTACACCAATCTTTCCGCGGGAAGCTATGTTTTTAAGGTAAAAGCAGCCAATGGTGATGGTATCTGGAATACGGAGGCGAAGGTATTGCATGTTGAAATATTGCCCCCTTGGTATCAAACTTGGTGGAGTTATCTTTTGTTTACGATTCTGGTAGTTGGTGCCGGTATAGGCGTAGTCGTTTATTTTTCGCAACATGAGAAATTAAAACAGCGCCTTAAATATGAGAAGTTGGATAAGGAAAGGCAAGATACGATCAATCAGGGCAAGTTCCGTTATTTTACAAACCTGTCGCATGAATTTAGAACACCTTTGACCTTGATCGCCGGACCCTTGGAGTATATGATTTCCCATAATTCGGATGCCGGAAACAATAAATATTTAGAAATAATACGAAAGAACACGAAAAGGCTGCTGAGTTTGGTGGATCAATTAATTACTTTTCGCCAGGCCGAACAAGGCCATCTCAATTTACAATTGAATAAAGATACGTTGGGCGGCTTTATGTATCCTACGACGGAGGGATTCGAGAATTACGCCGTTGAAAAAGATATCAACTTCTACTATAAAGTAAATACGCCCGATGAGGAAATTGTTATCGATGTCGAAAAAACGGAGCGCATTATTTTCAACTTACTTTCCAATTCCTTTAAAAACACCCCGCCAAAAGGCAGCATTAGTGTTGAATCTAGAATTACTTTTGATTCTGGTCAAAAAATGATTCATATCGATGTTATTGACAACGGCAAGGGTATTCCAAAGGAAGATTTGGAAAATATTTTCGAACGCTTTTATCAATTGGGAAATAAATCGGGAAGTGTCAGTGGCGGGGGAATTGGTCTGTCTTTTTGTAAATCATTGGTTACGTTATTGGGAGGGGAAATTTCGGCAACGAGTAACCCAGGTGTAGAAACGCGTTTTTCCGTGATGCTACCTTCAAAACCCATTTCCGAATTCGGTACGGATAGCATTAGCCGCTCTGAAAAGTCTTTCATAAAAGATTGGATTCCCTTGGCACCCAATATAATTCAGGATAGTTTATTGACTGAAAAAAGTGGACCGGCCAAAGAATATTCAATTTTGATTGTAGAGAACGAAGTAGATGTACAGACCTTCTTGACCAGTACCTTATCTCAAAAGTATAATATTATCATAGCGAATAATGGCGTAGAAGGACTGGAAAAAATTAAACAAAAAGAGCCCGATTTGGTCATTAGTGATGTGATGATGCCCGAAATGGATGGGTTTGAACTTTGTGAGCGTATAAAATCGGATGGTGAACTTGCCCATATCTCCGTTCTACTATTGACGGCTTTGGGAGATAAAGAGGATTTGATAAAGGGGCTTGAATATGGCGCCGATGAATATATAAGCAAACCTTTTTCGTTAAGGCATTTAGAACTTCGAATTGAACGGTTGATTCAAAATAAAAAGAAATTACGGCACTATTTTTCAAAAAATAGTAGGCTCCCCAAGGAGGACCTTGAAATCTCGACTAGGGACAAAGAATTTTTGAAAAATACGATAGATGCTATTGAAAAAAATATTTCCGATTCTAATTTTGGCGTAGAGGAACTGGCTTCCGAAATTGGTTTGAGCACTTCCCATTTTTATAGACGCCTAAAACAACTCACAGGGCAGGTTCCCAATGTGTATTTAAGAAATTTTAGGTTACAGCGAGCTGCCGAACTACTGGGAAATAACGAAGGCTTTAATGTGGCCGAAGTAATGTATCAAATAGGTATAGAATCAAATTCTTATTTCTCTACGTCGTTTAAAAAACTGCACGGGGTTTCTCCGTCTGAATTTAGCAAGCAAAAGTAAAGTGGCTTTTCCTTGGTTTTAAAAAGGAGACGATCAACAACTTCATCATCCATTGACAATACGTTCTATGTAAATTGTCGACTTTAACTCTTTCCGTTCGTGATATGGTGGTTCCCAAAAGCTACCAAAAACCAGCTTGGGTGAAATAAGCAAAGGATTGGTCGAAAAGAGAAGGGTTTCATTGGTCTACCTCATTAATTTTGACCGAATGGCAGATGAGATACCAAAATCCAATAAATGTCTCGGCGATCGAAAGAGGTGATATCTAGAACTCAATATGTAAATTATATGCCAGCACGGCGTCGTAGAATTATAAGAACGAATCATATTATTTGGTACGTAGTACTATTTATGACCATTTGCGTTGATGTTGTTGGCCAACCAAGTGCTTTAGGGCATTCTTTGGAAAATTTTCAACAGCAACACGGACCTTCTTGGGTTAAAAGTACACTTGTCAAAAGCGGTGTGTTGAGTGTCCCTGAATACGAATTCACCGATGCTTTTGATAGTCATAGAAAATTTGCGAATATCAAAGGGTTATTTTTTAAGGGGCTGCCCTTCAAAGGAAAACAAACCAAGGTATTTTGTTGGTACAGTAAGCCTGAAACCCTTAAAAAAGGTGAAAAAGCACCTGCCGTGGTATTGGTTCACGGGGGTGGCGGCACAGCGTTCCCCGAATGGGTACAAGAATGGACCGATAGAGGCTATATTGCTATTTCAGTAGCTTTGGAAGGTCAGATTCCAGGTGAAAAAATTGAAAATAATAAAGGCGAAAAATTTTGGCCGACCTTTGATTATTCAGGGCCAAGAAGAATAGGATTTTTCGAAGATGTTGTTTCCGAAAAATTGCATGACCAATGGTTCTACCACGCTGTTGCAGATGTTATGCTGTCCGTTAGTTTGTTAAAGAGCTTTCCGGAAGTAGATACTGACAAAATAGGCATCACTGGTATTTCTTGGGGAGGTATACTTACCAATGTAATCACGGGGATCGACAATCGCTTTGCTTTTGCCATACCAGTATATGGCTGTGGTTTTTTACAGGAAACGCCACACTACAGTGAAATGCTCGGAAAGCTGACCAAAACACAACAGGCATTTTATTTAGATAATTGGGAACCTTCCCTCTATGTTCCATTGCAAAAACAGCCTACGCTTTTTGCGAATGGTACAAACGATTTTCATTTTACGATGAACAGCTTTACCAAAACATACGAAGCATCCTCCAATGAAAAATATCTGTATGTCGAACACGACATGAAACACGGACATCAAGCGGGATGGGCTCCAGAAACAATTTATGCTTTTGCCGATTATATGACAAAAAAGGGTGAAACACCTCTAATGCCCGAGTTTAAAGCTTTAAATAAAAAAAATAAACTACGGTATTCGTACATGGGAAAGGTTGAGAAAGCGCTGCTCTATTTCACCATTGATACCGCTGATTGGGGCAGGGATAATTACAGTTGGAAACAAGCTAAGGCAAGGCTCTTTCGGTCAAGAAAATCGATTTCAGCAAATTTACCCGAAGATGCAGTTGCTTATTTTATCAATATAGTGGATTCAGAAGGAATTATGTATAGTTCGCCGATGCGATTCGTCAAGAACGATAATCCTGTGGGACTTCAGCATTCAAAAATACACCGACTTGACTAAATGGTGATACATCTATAATCTAAAACGAACAATGAATTTAAAAAATAGGAAAAAAAATCTCGTAGTGCTATTCGTAGCTTTTATATTGCAAAGTGGTTTTTTGTTGGCACAAGTGAAGAAAAAAGAAAAAGGAATGGACGAGATGTGGGGCGAACAAAAAAGCCTTGGCGCTGATGCACCAGCCTCGAGAACCGCCTTATTTGACGAAGGTAATTATGCTATGTTTATACATTGGGGACTATACTCCAATATCGCCAATAAATGGAAAGACAGTACGTATTATGGAATTAGCGAATGGATTATGAATCCGAGAAGGGCGAACATTCCTGTCGAAGAATATAAAGCCGAAGCAAAAAACTTCAATCCTGAGAATTTTAATGCTCTTGCCATCGCCCAACTGGCTAAAGATGCTGGCATGAAATATATCGTTATTACAAGCAAACACCACGATGGTTTTGCTATGTATGATTCCAAAAGCAATGACTTTAATATCGTAAAGGCTACGCCTTTCGCCAGAGACCCTATGAAAGAATTGGCAAAGGCATGCAAAGAACTGGGCTTAGGCTTCGGTTTTTACTACTCGCACAATCAAGATTGGACATTTCCGGGAGGAAACGGGGGGCCGAAAGTCAATGAAAAAGGGAAAGAAGTGGGGTTCGATTACTACTTCGAAAACAAATGCCTTCCGCAGGTAAAGGAAATTGTGACGGAATATGGTGATATCGCAATGGTGTGGTTCGATACACCGGGGGATATGGAAAAAAAGTACGTTGAAGAATTGGTGCAGGTAGTTCGAAAACACCAGCCGAATGCTATGATTTCAGGGCGGGCAGGTCACGGATTGGGAGATTATAAGTCTTTGGGCGACATGAACATTCCCATTAAGAATATAGACGGACTTTGGGAGACCGTCGATGTGACCAATGACTCTTGGGGCTATGCCTGGTATGACGAAAATTGGAAAAGTCCAAAACGAATTTTGAAGAGTGTGATTTCGACAGTGGCCAGAGGGGGTACCTATATGTTAAATGTCGGCCCGGCACCCGACGGTACGATTCCTATTGAAGCCCAACAATCATTAAGGGCTTCGGGGGATTGGATAGAGCGATATCCGCAAGTGGTTTATAAGGCGGGCGCTTCACCCTGGGGCCATGCCTTGCCTTGGGGTGATGTTACGGTGTCATCGGATGGTAAATTAAATCTTTGTGTTTATCAATGGCCCCTTGATGGTAAATTGTGGCTTCCGGGCTTAAAGAACAAAATTAAATCAGCAAAGCTGCTTGAAGATAGAAAAGCTTTGCAATTGGATACCAGTAAAAATGAAGATTGGGTAAGTTTGGAACTTCCTGTAAGGCGTTCTGAAAAAACCGTATCGGTAATAGAATTGGATATTGTTGGGCAAGCAGATGTTATGATTTCCAATAGTATTGATCCAGTATTTGCTACGATACTTCCCGTAAATTTTGCCACGGCAAAAAATGTTGAGATAGCAGAAAAAAAATGGATGGAAAAATTTGGGGAATGGAAGCATATAGAACAAGCCCAGGACTGGAGGGATAATGGTCAGGTCTCTTGGGAAATAGAAATAATGGAACCCGGCTATTACCAAACGGAACTCAATTATGCCGGAGAAGGCCGTTTGGTTTGGAATATTACTTCGGATGAAGATGCCGTTGTTCAGAATCAACAGAATTCATCGGCTGTTTATAATTACTATGAAATGGGACTATTGAAATTTGAAAAGCCTGGAAAACATACAATTACCGTTTCCTTGGTAGACGGAAATAGGAAGGGCGCCAGTCTCAAAGAAATACGATTAACCCCTGAAGGGAGTATGGAGTAAGCCGTAATTGAAATATATGGGTAAAAGTTTGTAGGTTTGAGAGGTAAATATAGCAGAAGAGGCAAGAAGGTACTTTGCTTTATACCCGCTTTATGATAAGCAGTTAAAACGGGAGGGCATTCTAAATCGGAGTTCAATTTCGTAGAAGAAATGGTCATTCAGCCTGCTTATATAACACGACTATCAATGATGAAAAACACCTCGATTACAGTAGTTATTATTTCCCTTTTATTCAATGTTACGATTGCTTTTTCCCAAGAATTAAAGCCATCCAATTTATTTTGCGATAATATGGTTTTGCAACGAGGGATGCCCGTTCCCGTATGGGGAAAAGCAAAGCCGAACGAAAAAATAACGGTAAAATTTGCGGATCAAAGCACCACGACAAAAAGTGGAAAGGATGGTAAGTGGATGGTTAAGTTAGCGCCATTGCAAGCGTCGAAAACCCCTAGGGAAATGATTATTTCCGGAAATACCGAAATAGTCTTGTCCAATGTGGTCGTTGGTGAGGTATGGATATGTTCTGGACAGTCGAACATGCAATTTTCGGCTGCCAATGTTCCCGAATTGGAAGCGTTGATGCCCACTGCCAAAAACATAAGAAGTTTTGAAGTGAAACGAACGGTTTCCTTTAAAGAAGAAGACAAGGTCAGCGGAAAATGGGCCGCTATTCCCCCAAGTAGTGCCGTTGCATTTGGTTTTGCCTATTTTCTTGAGAAAGCCGAAGAGATTCCCGTGGGAATAATACATGCTTCTTGGGGAAGTTCGTCACTTGAAGCGTGGATGCCGCGCGACATGGCAGAAGAATTTCCTTATTTTAAGGATTTAATGGATGCTTTTGATGCCGATACTTCAACCCATGATAGCATAAAAGCCTCGCTTAATTCTCCCGAAGGTTGGTCCAATAAAGAGGATATCTTCATGCGCCGACAACCCAATATTCTTTATAATGCGATGATCAAGCCTTTGGTTCCATACGCTTGTAGCGGGTTGGTTTGGTATCAAGGGGAACGCAATACGCGTTATATTTCGGGCGTGCCTGAGGTCACCGATGCCAATTGGTATCATAGGGTCATTGGAATGACGGAATATGGCGATGTGCTAAAATCATGGGTGAGGCGTTATCGAAAAGAATGGAATAACGACAAAATGCATTTCGCAGTTGTCATGCTTCCGGGCTACGGAAAGGGAACTGAAAATAATCCGGATATCGATCCCAAAAGCCCTACAGCCTTGTCTTGGTCTTGGATGCGGGAGTCGCAATTGAAAGTATTGGATTTGCCCCATACCAGTGTGGCTAACACTATTGATCTTGGGGATGAAACTAATATTCACCCCAAGGATAAGCTTCCGATTGGCGAGAGACTTGCGCTTCTCGCGCAAAAATATGTGCTCAAAAAAGATATTGTTGCTGAAGGGCCCGTTCTAGATGAGGTCAAAGCTCATAAGAATACGCTGGTAGTTCACTTTAAAAATGCAAAAGGTTTAAAAACTATTGATGGAAAAGCGCCTTCCGGTTTCTGGGTTTCCGATGAATCGTTGCAATGGAAAGTTGCCGAAGCGAATATAGACGGTGAAACGGTTATTCTTTCCAGTAATGAAATAAAGCAACCCCGTTACGTGCGTTACGCGTTTGCCGGAAAACCGGATGTGAATTTGGTCAATGGTGTGAATTTGCCGGCATACCCTTTTCGAACGGATGGAGAAATTCCAACTGAATAATGAGTTTTATTTTTGTAGAGCATCCAACCTGCCTAAAGCCATTGATGTTATAAAATTATAATGATTAGGATAGTTTGTGATGGGAAAAAGAATCTTGGTTCAATCAAAAAATCATAGTATGGGCAATTTTATCAAGTGTCTTTCAAAGTGCTGCTGGTTTATAGTGTGGTTATCAGTGATAACTTTGCAGTCCCAAGGTCAAGATAGTCCTGACCCCTATGCCGAAACTGGACATAATGGTGTTCAAAATGTTGTTGAACCCATAGTGGTAAACAGCAAACAGATTAATGTGCTTTCCGGAGGTCTTGCGGAAAAAAGTGCAAACCTAAAAACTACGGTTTTAAATTTTATGTTCCAATGGATAGAATCCGAGGCTCCTGGTCCATATATAATGAGATGGAGTGTACAATCATCGAAGGCTGAAAGTTTTGAAGTCGTGGCTAGAATCTTTGGGGAAGATGTTAAGGGGATATTAACCAGTAATGGAAAAAGTCATGATTTTGCAAGTAATGAAAAAGAGTGGTCTGAATTAAAACTTGGTACTATTGAATTAAAAAAAGGGGTGAACAATTTGCAGTTAAAAATTGAGTCGAACCAAAAGTTCAAACTATCCGCATTGAAGTTAATAGAACCTACTTATGGAGCTCAAATAGATGAAGAAGCACTGAGATTAAGGCAAAAAGCAGACTGGTTCAAAGATGCCGGTTACGGCTTGATGTTTCAGTGGACCAACCGTGCAACACCGGAAAAAGGAGATGCTGTTAAGCCATGGGAAGAAAAAGTCAACGATTTTGATGTCGAAAAATTTGTCGATCTGGTTGAAAAATCGGGGGCGGCATATGTCATTTGGTCCATTACTTGGGGGCAACAGTATCTTTCGGCACCTATTCAATCCCTTGACAAAATAATAAAAGGTCGGACTACCAAACGCGATTTACTCGGTGAAATGGCTGATCGGCTTTATGAAAAAGGAATTAAACTGATTTTTTATTATCACTACGGCTATGATTGCTATCATTCCAAAGATTCCACTTGGTTGAAGGCTGCAGGTGGATATAAGGCCGATAAAACGGAATTGTACCGAAACATAAATACTATTTTGACCGAGGTCGGTAATCGCTACGGGAAAAAGTTGAACGGATGGTTTTTTGATGGCGCACAGCGTTATTATGACACACATTTCGATGGTACGGTTGGAGGCATTGCGTCGGCCAATTTCAAAGAAATAAGTCAAGTAGCCAAAACAGGCAATCCTCGGCGCTTGATTACCTATAATTCATGGATTTTGCCCAGGGTTACAGAATATCAAGATTATTATGCAGGAGAAGGGCTAAAACAATTTACAGTATTGAAGGATGGTGTCTTTCCTGAAGGAAATTTTAAGGGGCTGCAGGCGCATACTTGTTTCCCCCTTGAGAAGAGATGGGGGCATATTGATAAAAATACCAAAATTGGTGCGCCAAAATATTCGTTTGAAGAACTTGCCGGAAGAATCAGACATGCACGAGAAAATCGGTATCCACTTTCCATAAATCTTGAAATGTACGAAGACGGTTCTGTATCACCTGCATCGCTTAAGCTATTGCGGAAAGTTCGTCAGATGATACCTGAGGAATAACTATTGTAAAAATTAATTTTAAAAAAGATGATGCATTTGTCAAAACATTTTATTGGAGTCTTGTTATTGTTGTTTTCAATTGCCACGGCTGCACAAAACGTTAAAAAACCGAATATCATCATCATATACACCGATGACCAGGGTTATGGTGATGTAAGCGCTCTTAACCCTGATGCGAAATTCAAAACACCCAATATGGACAAATTGGCCAACGAGGGAATAATTTTTACCGATGGCCATAGTAGCGATGCCGTGTGTACCCCATCCAGGTATTCTTTGTTAACAGGGCGTTATAGTTGGCGTACGTCGTTAAAAAAAGGAGTCTTAGGAGCCGATGGACCTTGTTTGGTCGAGAAGGATAGAATGACAATAGCCTCCTTGCTTAAAAAAAATGGTTACAATACCGCCATGGTAGGAAAATGGCATCTTCAAATGGAGTTTGAAGGAAGTTTGGGTAAAGACCGTGATTGGTCAAAGCCATTTAGCGATGGACCTATTGACAAGGGCTTTGATTATTTTTTCGGCATTCCCGCCTCTATGAATTACGGTATTCTAACGTATTTAGAAAATGACAGGGTTTTGGACCCACCGGTTTTATGGACTAAAAAGAAAGATGACAACAACCCTCGTACGTTCAGCGACACCATTACCCCAAAGGGTTATAGAATGACACCTCCCTATGAGAATCAACCTAAGAAAGGTTCAAACGGGTGGGTCGAAGTAGCTGCATCGTTTAATGATGAACTAGTGTTGCAGACATTTGCCAAGAAGGCCGTGGAATATATAGCCGATGCCGCAAGTGAAGCCAAAGAAGGGAAGCCCTTTTTTTTATACTTGCCCTTGACAAGTCCGCACCTGCCACATTGCACACATCCCGATTTTCAAGGGCGTAGCGACTGTGGTAACTATGGTGATTTTATGGAAGAAACCGACTTTAGGGTAGGGCAGGTACTTGATGCTTTAAAAGCCAATGGTATCGATGAAAATACATTGGTCATTTTTTCTTCGGATAATGGCGCCGAAACCAACTATGTTTATCAACGGGAAGAGTATGGACATTATAGTAGCCTGAATTTTAAGGGCGGTAAGCGAGACATATACGAAGGAGGGCACCGCGTACCATTTTTGATGCGTTGGCCCAACATGATTGAAGCAGGGAGAAAAGCAAATGTGCCAGTATGCCAGACCGATTATTTGGCGACCATTGCCGATATTATAGGAGTAAAGCTTCCCGATAATGCAGGTGAGGACAGTTACAGTTTGTTGCCAATTTTAAGTGGGGAACGTTATGATGAGGCGGTACGGGGGCCGGTTATCCATCATGCCGTATCGGGCCATTTCGCTATTCGCGATGGAAAATGGAAATTGAATATGTTACGCGGTTCGGGCGGTTCTTTAAAACCTAGAATTGTTGAACCTTTAAAAGGTGAGGCAATCTTTGAACTTTATAATATTGAAGAAGATCCAGGGGAAACGACGAACTTATATTTTAAGCATCCCGATGTAGTAAGCAGACTTACCAAAGAGATATCAAAAATCATTGAAGACGGTAGAACTACATCGGGTAGTCCACAACCGTATGTCAAAAAGAATTGGGGAATGCCCAAATGGTTCAAGCCATGATCCTCTAGAAAAAGCAAACTTTGTCCTTTTTCTTTCAAAATGGTTGAAATAAGCAAAAAAAAGATCGAACTGAGAAATCCTTTTCTGGGGTGGGGCTGTAGGTTTGTCCAATAACAGTTTGGTTAATGGATGTTTCGATCTAGGTCCGATTTTCTACGCTGTTTATTAGTCCGACAACATAAAATGAAAACTGAGAAATGAAAATAGGAACAAAAATCCTGTTGTTTAGTGGCTTGATAATCCTATCGTGTGTTGGCAAACAAAATACCAAAAAAGAGGAGCAAGCTAGTCAAGAGACTAGGCCTAATATCATATTCATTTTTGCCGATGATTGGGGATATGGAGACTTGGGAGTTCATGGCAGCACGTTCTGTCAGACCCCGAATCTTGATAAAATGGCTGCCGAAGGCATCGATTTCCAAAATTTCTCGGTAGTTAATCCGGTTTGTTCCCCAAGTAGGGTAGCGGTAATGACTGGTCAATTTCCGGCACGTCAAAGTGTGCACGGTCACTTTGCTTCCGTCGAATCACATATAAAAAGGGATATGCCCGACTGGTTGAATCCCCAAGCACCTTTACTTCCTAAGATGTTAAAAGATGTAGGGTATACGACCGCACATTTTGGCAAATGGCATCTTTCCAATACCCATGTTGAAGATGCTCCTTCCCCTTTGGAATATGGATATGACGAGTTTGCCGCGTTTAATTTACCAAGCAGACTACATCAAATGCATGCCGATTCTACCTTACACAAGACAATTGATTTTGTAAAAAGAAATAAGGAGAAACCGTTTTTTGTAAATGCATGGATCCATGCAACTCATACACCTCATTATCCGAAGGAAGAATACATGGAAAAATTCGCCCATTTAGACGAGCAAGAGCAAGTGTATGCAGCCGTGGTTGCCGAATATGATGCCCGTATCGGAGAAGTGTTCGCAGTCTTAAAAGATTTGGGTATTGATAACAATACGTTGGTAGTTTTCTCTTCCGATAACGGACCTGAAATAACGGGAAAAAATCGAAAAACCGATGATAATTCAACCGGCCCCGGTTTGGGAACGTTCTATTCCGTGGGTGAAACTGGAGGCCTCAAAGGGCGAAAGCGCTCGCTATTTGCTGGTGGCGTTCGCATCCCTTTTCTGGTTCGCTGGCCGGGAAAAGTTCCAGCAGGAATAGTCGATAAGACTACTGAATTGGCTGCGATAGACTTGTTGCCGACATTTTTAGAATTGGCAAAAGCGAAAGATACAGGGAATTACGAGCCTGATGGGGTCAGTATTGCATCCGCTCTGATGGGAAAAGCTTTTAAGCGTGATAAACCCATTTTTTGGGATTGGCGTTTTTCCAATAATCGCCCTGAATTTTGGCCAAGTGCAGCGGTTCAAGAGAAAAACTGGAAGTTGTTCACTAATGTCAAGCTCGGCAGGACCGAACTCTATAATATTGATTCTGATTGGGAAGAAAAAAAGGATGTTTCCGGTGAAAACCCTGAAAAGGTCAAGGAACTTCTCGGTAAACTAGAGGCTTTCCAAGAAGCATTGCCAGAGAATCCTCCTGAAAGTTGTTTTTCACAAGCGCGAACAGCACTTAAGTAAAAACAATTGTCATAAAAACGGAAGTTGGGCTAATGTATTCAGCTTTAATGATCAAACAAAAAAAATAAATATTGCCGTGGAAATTGCCGATCGGTCGGTACGAGGTGACCAAAACAATTCCAGATACATTGGTATCAAATTAATTCAATGAACAGATTCAAATCACAAAAATGAAGCTTCATTTGCTGAACAGATCTTGCATCGAAAATGAATCGCTTAGGGTTGCCCATAATCGTTATGCTAATTTTTTAAGAGTATGGCATTACCATCCTGAGTTTGAACTTGC
>CBDULZ010000096.1:0-18784 GCA_965368185.1 uncultured Kriegella sp. | reverse complement strand
GAGATTATCAATACGGTCCAGGGAAGCCGATTCACCTCTGAGGTATTTACCCACTATGTTTTATAAAATGGAATAAAACTCAGTATGGATGGAAAAGGAAGGGTTATCGACAATGTGTTTATAGAACGCCTCTGGAGAAGGACCAAATATGAAAGTATCTACCTGAATCCCCCGGATTCTGGGATAGATCTATACCGGTAAATGGATACTTACCTTATAGGGTACAATACCAAACGTAGACATCAGGAAATCGATAACCAAATTCCTGCAGAACGATATCAGAAAAAACAACAAAAAGCAGCTTAAATCAATATGAACCGGAACTTGATTTAATGCAGAACCTGTCCCATAAATAGGGGAATGCTCACAATTTCAGGTAATATTTTTTCTACTTTAGAATTAAATTCTAATTTCCCTTGATCAATAAATTGTAGAATGGCATATGCTGTTAATGATTTACTGACAGAGCCAATGTAATAAGAGGCATTAGGCGATAAGTTCCCTATTGATTTTGAGTGTAAAATTGAGTCCTTATTTACGATCAATACTTCCAAATTTGGGATACTAACTTTACCTAGTTCCTTATCACGGAAATTATTTAATGGAATACCTATGTCTTGAGCATCCAATTTCGTAAAAAGAAAAATTCCCAATATGTATAATAGATTTTTTTTCATTTTCTTGTTTGTAAGTACCGGTTGAGCCATGAACAATTCGGGAGCAAAATGTCGTTTGCTTTGCACCTTGTACAGCTCGAAATCACTAGTGGTACATGGATTAAGTTTACCTTAAATCTAGAAATCATGAGTTTTATAATTGATCAATGGTGTCTTCAATTATTTCCAAAACCTTATTCGGCCGATCTTTATGTACATAATGGCCGCTATTGGATATTTCATGGTAACTTCCCCTATCAGATAAGGTTATCAAATCTTTTTGCGTTTCAATCCATAGATTTTTAAACCCTTGTGATTCCATTCCCCGCTCCATTGTTCTAGTTATAACGGTTAATGGAATGGATTCTAGGGCAGATAGGTCTTCCAACTGACTTTCATTGTACCTCATTGAGTCGTCATACTCCCTTTTGGTCCGTTGGGGCAATAAGGAATACATGATTTTCGGAATTTCACAATTGCCGGCATTTCTTTCTTTGCACCAGGTTGTAAATTTTGGATGCCTGGTATCCAAAAGGATATTGCCTACTACTTTCTCCGGATATAATTTTGAAAAGGCCATGGTATATTGCCCTCCCAATGAATGGCCGATTAAAATATAAGGACCCTCAATATTTTCGCTTTTCAGTAGCTTATATAGATTCGTGGCGACCGAGAAAGCATCCTTACCATCTCGGTTCATTTTTGCCTTGCCATAACCTGAACGATTGTACGCAAAGGTGCGGGTCAACTTTGACAATTTGTTGAAAATGGGATCCCAGGTTTTCATGCCATCCCCCAAGCCACTCTCAAGAATTATGGTGTACTTGCCAGAGCCTTGAAGCACATATTGATAGGTATCATTTCCATTTTCCGATAGTGTTGTTTTTACTGAAAGACAGCTGACCAATAAAGCCGAAAGGAGTATCAAAATCAAAATGCGGATAAGAGTGTTCATATAAATAATTTATGGTTCATTCCGTAATCTTATTTCAAGAGATCATTCATAAGTGACAGACTTATTTCCTGTAAGGTGGCAGCCGAATTAAAATTATTGGCGAGTACGATGATTGCTTTCTCTTTATGTGGTTCAATGAGTACAACAGAACCAAAACCGCCAGTGCCCCCAGCATGGTTGATAATTTCATTACCATTTGATTTTACGATATGCCAAGCCCTTCCTACGCTAAATAGCTCGTTGGAATAGGATTCGGTGGTATTGATGGCTATGACTTCCTTTAATTCTTCATTGGAGTTAAAGCTATTAAAATGGGCACGTACAAATCTTTCAAGATCGACAAGATTGGAATATTGGCCCCCAATACCTTCCCAAATACTCCAGGTCCAGTACCTACTATGAATTCCATTTTCATCGTAAGCACCCATAACATTTGGATTGGAATCAACGATTCGACTCATATTCATATGGGTATTGTTCATTCCAAGAGGCTCGGTTATAAATGATTCTATATGATTGGCTAAGGACACATCGGATTGATACTCGATAATTGTGCTTAGAAGCAGATACCCGAGATTAGAATACTCATATTCAGTGCCGGGCACTCTTGTCAAACTATAATTATTCAAAAAATTCAGGAGCTTTTCGTAATCGTAATTGCCATACGGGTTGGATATTTCAAATCCCTCGTATGATTCAAAATCGTCTGGAACCCGAGGAAGTCCAGAAGTATGATCAAACAGATGTTTTAGCTCTATTTTTTGGCCCTGAAATGACATTTGTTTAAAATCGGCCGGTAACAAGTGGTTTATGGGAGTGTCGGCTGAAATGTTATTGTCAAGCATTAATTTTGTTGCCACTTCCGCTGTGAATGTCTTCGTAATCGAACCTATTTCATACAGGCTGTTTTCCGTGGGCAAGGTTTTATTGCCTTTATTGGTCTCGCCATAATTATAGAAACTGGTTTTTGCCCCATCAATAAGTGCAATGCTCAAACCAATGTGCCTTGTGTTTTCAATATAGGCCCGAAAGTTTTGATCTATTGATCGATCCATATCAGATGCCATGGGATTGTCGGTCGTCACGGGCTCGAATCGAAGGTCATCATCATCCTTATGACAGCCCGTAAGGGTTGTTCCGCCAATAATCATGGCTACAAAACATAATCTTAGATTTTTCATTTGTTTGTTTTTTAAAATTTTATACAAATAGAATCATGTAGGGCCGGAAAGAAAATTATGATTGACAAACGGAAGAAACCAGTTGATGTTCGGCCACTAAGAAACCATTTATCAATTAAATTGGCCCGGTCATAAATAAGAATACCTTGACAGCCAAATCCATGTTATATTTGATAAAGCAGTTAAAGTTTTGAAAAGAGCAAAACACATCCTATTTCACTTTCTTATTTGGGGAGTTATCCTTTTTTTTCTCAATACGGGTAACTTATCGTGGCAAGGGTTTAATACGGCAGATGGTTCTATGTTCCTTGCCTCCCTCTATGGAAATTTCTTCAATGCATTCCTGGTTTACTTAAATGCGTTGTTTCTCTACCCAAAAATGCGTGCTTCAAAGGTTAAGTATTGGTTTTTAGCGCTACTTCTCATCTTGGGTATCAGTTTTCTGGAGGCGGGTGTAGATTATTTTTATGCAAAGCAGATCGGTTTGTTGGAAGCGAATTTTGAAAGTACCTTCAATGAAATGAAGGGAGAGGATCTTGAATTTGACTTGGAAGAAAACCTGCCCCTTTTGACCTATATTGCTTTTGTCATAGACAATATTTATGTACATGTGCTATTTTGGTTTCTTTCCTTTGCCTATATATTACCTATCCAGACTATTCGGAACAGGTCGTTAAAAGAACAACTGGAAAGGGAAAAACTCGAAGCAGAGGTCAAATTTTTAAAAGCTCAGATTAATCCCCACACCCTCTTTAACGGTATAAACAGTATTTATCATTTAATTGATAAGGACAAGGAAAAAGCGAAAGAAGTTTTGGTCGGTTTCTCGGAAATCTTGCGGTATCAAATTTATGAATGTTCAGATGATGAGATACTCCTCTCGCGCGAATTGCTTTTTCTCGAAAATTACTTTAATCTGGAAAAGATTAGGAAGGGCACCGATATTGAAATCAATTATGATTATACAATTGATAACACGGGGAATTATAAAATAGCTCCTCTTTTGTTAATTCCGTTTGTAGAAAATGCATTCAAACATGTTAGCAATCATAACGAGAAGGATCGTAATTTTATAAGATGTCGGGCTTCCATCGATGAAAATAAGTTGTATTTTATTGTTGAGAACTCAACCGATTCGCAAGACGGACCTGAAGTGAAAGAGCAGTTGAAAAAGGGAATTGGTTTGGCCAATGTAAGGGAACGTTTAAAACTACTTTATCCAGAACAACATTCGCTCCAAATCAAAAACCAAAATAATGTATACAATGTAAGTTTAAATTTGGCATTACATGAATAAGATCAGTTGTTTAATAGTCGATGATGAGGCCTTGGCCCGCGAAGGACTGGAAAACTATGTCAGGCAAATCGATTTTCTTGACCTTAGAGGAATCTGCAAAAATGCCCTACAAGCACAGGATTTAATGGCTCGGTATGAGATCGATCTACTTTTTTTAGACATAGAAATGCCTAAAATAACAGGAATTGATTTTCTTCGTTCCTACAAATCGGCACCTTTCATAATATTCACCACGGCCTACTCTCAATATGCGCTAGAAAGTTTTGAGTTCGATGTCATTGATTATCTGGTGAAACCTATCACTTTTGAACGTTTTCTGCAAGCGGTTAACAAGGGTAACAGATTGATAAGCTTTAAAAAGCATCGAAACGTACCTCCGCCATACTTCTTCGCAAAAGTGGATGGAAAACTGATTAAGATATTCGTGAAGGACATATTATTCGTCGAATCGGTTCAGAACTATATAAATATACATACCCAGGAAAATAAATTTATGGTCTTGATGCCGTTAAAAGTGATCTTTGGTTACCTGCCGGAAGGCGAGTTCATTCAGGTACATAAATCCTTTATTGTTTCAAAATCGAAAATATCTGAAATAGAGGGTAATCTGATTAAAATAGGGCGAAATAAAATACCTATCAGCCGTAGATTAAAAGACGCTACATTTAAATCCATTTTAGAGAATAGACTTTGGGATAAAAAGAAATAGTTAAGCAGCAATTGGTAAGCCAAACGCCTAATCGAACTTTTAAAAATTGGTGAAGGTCAAAACGCCCGAATTCTCTAGTTATGAGCGGTACCTAATAATGGGAGTAGGTCAGGAGGTCAAACCTAATAAGGCAAAAACTTCCATTTATTCATAATTAGTATTGGTTCAAAAACGGTATATGCCACTAAATAGTTGCGGTCAGGCTTAATTCAGGAATCAAATTCGATGCCTCCTTCATTTTTGCATCGATTATCTTAGTATAGATTTCAGTAGTACGAATTTCTCGAGGCCCAAGTCGTGTTGATACGTCTCGTTTAATCATGAGACATCACAAGGGAAATAAAAAATGTAAGGGAATCAGAATAAAAAGGAAAAATAAAGAAATGGTAATTTTTATAAATATTTGATATATAGCTATTTGAATACAAATGAAATCATATAAAATTAAAATCTACTTCCCGATGCAAAAATTACTAAAAATGTTGCCTAAAAGCTCGTCATTTGTGACTTGTCCGGTGATAAGCCCCAAGTGATAAAGTGCTTCCCGAACATCAATGGCCATTAAATCGCTAGGAAGGTCTTCGTCCATCCCAAATTGTACTTTCTCGATTTCTTCCAACGCCTTTAATAAGGCATTATAGTGCCTGGTATTGGTCACTATGGTTTCATTGTTGCGTAAGGCACCTGTATTTACAAATTCCAACAACTTGTTTTCCAAGTCGGCAATACCTTCCCTGGTTTTAGCGGAAATAAATAAGGTCGTTTGTCGCTTGTCATCATCGGGCAGTTCTTGCTTGAACTTAAACCGCTGATTCTCGCTTAACCTGTCCAATTTATTGATAAGTAGTACGATCGACTTTAAGGGGAACTTATTTTTTATTTTCTCTATTTCGATTTTTAAAGAAGCTATGGCCCCGTCAGTTGTTAACTGCCATCCATCTACCAAATACAAAACTACGTGTGCCTGTTCAATTTTTTCAAAGGTTCTTTTGATGCCTATGCTTTCGACCACATCTTGGGTCTCCCGAATGCCTGCCGTATCTATAAAACGGAATCCGATTCCGCCAATTGAAATTTCATCTTCAATAGTATCACGTGTGGTACCGGCTATGTCACTGACAATGGCGCGTTCTTCGTTTAAAAGGGCATTTAGCAAAGTCGACTTCCCTACGTTGGGTTCTCCGACAATCGCTACAGGGATTCCATTTTTAATAGCATTACCAACCGCGAATGAGTCGATAAGCCCTTTTAAAACGGTTTGAATGCGCTGTAAGAGTTCTTTAAACTGGCTACGATCGGCGAATTCAACATCTTCTTCCGAAAAATCGAGTTCCAACTCAATAAGCGAAGCAAAGTTTAAAAGTTCCCCACGTAGTAATTTGATTTCATTACTGAATCCACCACGCATTTGTTGTATCGCAATTTGATGGCTGGCCTCGTTATCGGAAGCAATAAGGTCTGCAACTGCTTCGGCTTGGCTTAAATCGAGCTTTCCGTTTAAAAAAGCGCGTAAAGTAAACTCTCCCGCATCGGCCATACGGCAGCCCTTTCGCAAAAATAATTGAATGATTTGTTGCTGAATGTAGGGCGAACCATGACAAGAGATTTCTACCACATCTTCTCCGGTATACGAATGCGGACCCTTAAAGAGTGATAGCAAAACTTCATCCATAACACGCTTATCTTCAATAATATGTCCCAGATGAATGGTATGTGTTTTTTGATTGATAAGCTTTTTGCCCCGTACGGATTTAAAGTAATCGCCAGCCAACGCGATTGCATTGCTTCCTGAGATACGTATTACGGCAATAGCACCCGCGCCTGAGGGTGTGGCCAAAGCAATTATAGTGTCATTTGGAATCATCGCGTAAAAATAATCAAAATGGAGGTAGGAAAACCCAAGTATTGTTTTGATGTGTATTTATGCGGGAATGGTACGTTATTTGATTAATTTTATAGTAATGAATAATTCAAATACTATTAAAAAAACACTAACTAATTCCCTCAAAAAATGAGAAAGATACTATTTACATTCGTTGCAGTCTTGGTCTTCAATTTGATGACTAATGCCCAAGTTGTTGAGCAAGCACAAGATTCGATGGTGCTGGCCGAGGTCGCTGCAGAAAAACAGGCCCAAGAACTTAAAGAGCAGAAAAGAATAGAGAAAGAAATTAAGAAGGCTGAAAAGGCACAGAAGAAAGCGGAGAAAGCACAAAAGAAAGCTGAGCAAGAGGTCAAGAAGCGTGAAAAGCTGATGGACGATATAAAATCTAAGCGAAAATCAATCGCCAAAGACGAGAAAAAATTGGTAAAGCTTCGTGAGAAAATGGAACTTGATAAAATCAAAGGTAAACTTTCACCAAATGACGTGGCCAAAACGAATAAGAAAATTGAAAAGCTACGTTCGGGTCTGGCCAAGGACATAGAAAAGCTCAGAAAATTGGAACGCAAGCAATAGCGTTACCAATTTCACAACATGTATTGTAACAAATTAGTTGGTTGTGCGTCATATAGATACATCAATTAAAAACACAATCATGCAAACAGAAAATAGAACACTTTTAGCGGCCACACATTTGAGTCAATTGTTAGATTTCGTAACAGGAATCGGAGGTCTAATCGTACCTCTGGTATTATGGCTTACCCAAAGGGACAAGGTTATCGATATGGATGAAAATGGCAAGGCCATCATCAACTTCAGAATCAGTATGTTTCTTTATGTATTGCTGTGCATACCCTTAATTTTGTTATTCGGACTCGGACTTTTAGGGTTTTTGGTATTAGGAGTGCTGTACTTCGTATTCCCAATTGTAAATGCGGTTAAGGCCAGTAACGGAGAGGCCCCACATTATCCGATGAGTATAAAGTTCGTGTAACACTAACAGAGTTTATACATAATAGGAAAAGACACTATTGCAATAACTGTGTAAGTTAAAAATAACAGGGGTTCGACTTTTATTTATAGTTTGGCTCTTTATTAAAGTTTGTAGGAAAACTTTTTCAATTTCCTTTCTAGCGGCAGAATGGTTGTATAGACCCACCACCTAATCTAATATGTATTATTTATGTTTTTTCCAACCTTGAGACACGATTCCTTAAATATAAAAAGGCCCTTCAATTGAAGGGCCTTTTGCCTTTAGACATGGTGGATTTTAATCTTTACAGACTACAGCATGTGCGATGACATAGATATTGCCTGAAAGGTTTGTATCGACTGCGTATTGTCCTGGAGCCACTGTTGGGCTACCATTTTTAGTTGGATACATGGCATTGCCCGCATAGGTATGAGTTTCCGTTACCTCGAAAGAAGGGTCAATATTATAGGTGACATCCACATCCCCATTTTGGTAACTTACATCTACCGTACCTACCAATTCACCTTTTGAGATATCACATTGTCCGGCACCAGCATATACATCATAAGTGTAATTTCCTTCAGCAAGCGGACCTATGGTCCATCCCCATCGGTTAAAACCCTCTCCAATAAAGCATGTTGCGCCGTCTACACCTCTTGCAAAGGCAGTTTCACAGTCTCTTTTACATTCGGTCTTAAAGTTGAAATCCATTACGTAAAGTCGTTCCTTCGTCTCGGAGTCCAAAACCCAGCCCCAAGTGCTAACTCCGTAAGCCCCAATTTCAGAGTCGA
The DNA here is from genome assembly GCA_965368185.1 of uncultured Kriegella sp. Lineage (GTDB taxonomy): Bacteria > Bacteroidota > Bacteroidia > Flavobacteriales > Flavobacteriaceae > Kriegella. Next base: position 10,340 of record CBDULZ010000096.1, on the reverse strand, counting down.
AATTAGCACCCCCAGGGCCGACATGTGAACCTAAATTGGGTGTGTTGGTATCAGAAGGGTCGGGGCGTTGTTCAAGACCGAAGGTACCTTCGGCGGTACAATCGGTACCTGACGCCGTAATGGAGCTACGCTCTGAATCGATTACATAAAAATGCATGTCCTCGGAATTCGAAGCCTCCCCGGCACAACCTTGTTTTTTGTGCTCACCACCAATGGCATCCCATTCTGTCCATGATTTTCTATTAATCAACCAAACATCTACTGCTACAACACAAGTTCCGTTCGAGGTAGTTCCTTTGATGTTGGCAGTACCGTCATCATATTCTACAAATGTCAACTGATGACCATCGATACTGGAGTAAAACGCGGAAGGCTCGTCAAGGTCCGACCATATTTTGGGCCACCAGAAATTGGCAGAAGGCTGCCTATCACCAATAGGACAGCGATCAGCGTCGACAACTATACATTCTTTGATGATTTTGGGTCCATCGGTCTTCAGTTTAACCTTCTTTGCTTTACCAGGTACGTCTTGTAAAACTTCTTGTTCGCCTACTTTTTCAACATCACAGGAGAAAAAGATAAGGCAGACACACACTAGCAATGTGGTAATGTTTCTCATAATTTGTTTGGATTAAAGTTGATTGTTAATCATTTAAATTATGAAAACCAGCAATTTACAGGGCCAGAATTTCGATAAAATGCAAAAGAAAACGGCATCCTCTTGGGATAAGCGTTAAATCTTACATTTTAAATAGAAAACGTCCTCCTTAAGTATGAGATTTTGACTAAATGTTCTTGTTTGTTAGCTACAAATTGTCAGGTAATCCTATTGTAAGTAAGTATTTAATTGTTCAACATCACGGGCATGACCAACATGGTAACGTTCTCGCCTTCATCCAGTCCGTCAACGGGAGTAAGAATACCGGCTCTATTTGGTAGACTCATTTCCAACGAAACTTCATCGGCATTCAGGTTGTTCAACATCTCGGTTAAGAACCTAGAGTTGAAACCAATTTGCATATCGTCGCCTTGATACGAACAGGTCAACCGTTCTTCCGCTTTATTGCTGTAATCTATATCTTCAGCAGAAATGTTTAGTTCGGCTCCTGCAATCTTCAAGCGTATTTGGTGCGTAGTCTTATTCGAAAATATCGAAACACGTCGCACCGAACTTAAAAATTGATTTCTTGAAATGGTTAATTTGTTCGGATTTTCTTTCGGAATCACCGCCTCGTAATTCGGATATTTTCCGTCTATCAACCGACAGATAAGCTCGGTATTGTCAAAAGAGAATTTAGCATTGCTATCGTTGTACTCTATAAGTACATCGGATTCGCTTCCCGCCAAAATACCCTTTAAAAGTGTCAATGGTTTTTTTGGCATGATAAATTCCGCTACCTGGGAGGCCGAAACATCGCTGCGCTGATACTTGACCAATTTGTGGGCATCCGTTGCTACGAAGGTCAGATTCTCTGGGGAGAATTGAAAAAATACACCACTCATTACAGGTCTTAGGTCATCGTTTCCTGCGGCAAATATTGTTTTGTTTATGGCCGAGGCCAAAATGTCACCAAGTAGGGTGGTTTCACTTGGGTTGGCCAATTCAACGGCTTTTGGAAATTCGGCACCGTCGGCATAGGCCAACGCGTATTTTCCATGATTCGAGCTTATTTCAACTGTATTGTTGTCTTCTACGACGAATGTCAAGGGCTGTTCTGGAAAAGTCTTCAAAGTTTCAAGCAACAACCGGGCGGGCACGGCAATAGTACCTTCGTTGTCGGAATCGACATCTAAAACAGAACTTATGGTGGTTTCAAGGTCGGAAGCCGAAACAGTCAGCTTATCTTGCTTAAGGTCAAATAGAAAATTGTCTAAAATGGGCAGTGTATTACTGTTATTGATTACACCTCCCAAAACTTGTAGTTGCTTTAATAAATATGTGCTCGATACTATGAATTTCATTCGTTACGCGTTTTGTTATAGTTTTTCTCGTTTCAACGGGAATTTAAGGTTTAAAAAGCCATTGGGAGATGAAATAATCCTCGAATCCACCTCGAACAAAGATATTTTAATTGTCCTTTTTTAGGAAACAAACTTATTAACACTTAGACCCCGTATTTTTTGCTTCGGATATAGCCGAAAATCAGTCCTAAAATTAAAATAAAAACAACGGGAATACCAATGTTTATTAACTGCCACTTCGTTTTTTGTTCTTCAATCCTTTTAACATCCAGCATCGGAATACTGACGGTCTTATTTCGTATGTTTATAAGTCCTGAATCGTCTAATAGATAATTTAAGCTATTTATTAGAAATTCTTTATTGCCATAATGGTTATTGGTCCATTTGTCATACCCCAATTCTAATGGACGCCCATTTCGCAATTGGTTTTTAATGATATCTCCGTCGGCGATGACCAACATTTTATTGTCAACACCATTATCTAGAACACCATTTAATTTTAAGGGTTTCACTCTATTATAGAAGGCAGATTTGAATTTCCCTTCTATCAATACCGCCAGCGGCTTGTTTCCATCAGTATATTCTTCTTTTTTGGGTGGAACGTCAATAATATCGAGACCGATTTGTTTTGGAGTACCATCGACCTTTGAAAGCGGGGAACTGCTCAAAACGACCGTTTTTCTATTCGAATTTGCCAACGTATCCATGGCACTTGTAAATTGAAAGCGAAGCGCTTCCAAATTGGTATTTATGGGATGGTTATTTTTTGAGAACACCATCGGATTATAAAACCAGGGCACAGGATTGTATTGTGAATCGTTTCCCTCGCCACTTGCCAATACGATTTGGGTAAAATACATGTCATTGACCAATACGGGGTCGATACGGACACCATAACTAAAAAAGAAATCGTTTAAATTCAGGTTTCGGGGCAATGCCATTGCCGTGCCGGTTTCATTAAAAAGACTGTCAAGCTCCATATTTACCTGATCTATCAGCCAAACCGTTTTCCCCCCATTTACTACATACTGGTCCATGATGTACTTCTCCCCATCGGAAAAAGCCTCGGTAGGCTTTGCTATCAGGGCCAAGTCGAATTCTTTTAATCGGTCTAGCGTATTTTGCGGATTGGTCGCAACCGAATCAAGGGTAATGGCCCCGATATTGTAATAGTCTCTAATCGAGGTCAGAAAATCACCCAAGAAAATATCGTCAAGTTCCCCGTTGCCCTTGATGACCGCAACGCGTTTTTTCTCTTTAATCCGTAGTTTGGTGAAGGCATCGGCAAAAGCATATTCCAAATTTTGAACCGAATTGTTTATGCGCTCTTCCGATGATGCACCCAATTTATTCTTGAGCAACGGAACTTTAACGGTAGCATTGTTGTAATTGACCATCGCCCAGGGAAAAACTATGTTCTGGGAGCGTTTGCTATTGTCTTCGACAGTAATCTGGGCGGGGGTAAGTCCTAAGGATTGAAGGTCTGCTATAGTCGCATCGGTCTGTTCGGAATCTTCCAAAGGATTCACAAACGTGAATTTTATATTGTTGTTGTTTGAAGCAAATTCCGCTAAAAGTTGACGTGTTTCGGTCTGTAACCTGACAAATTCCGGGGGTAGGTCTCCGGCCAACAGTACATCGATAACAACCGGGGTTTCGAAATCGAGTACGGCATTCACTGCGGGCTCGGACAAGGTATACCGCTTGTCCTCTGTAAGGTCGAAACGAAACCGCAAAAAACCTGCCAATACGTTGATTAGAATTAGGCCGACAATAGCCTTCAAGACAGGCTGTACGTTCTTGTTCATCGGCTATTGGTAGTTTTTAATTGAATGACGGCCAAAAACAGAAAAAATAACGCCAAACTTAAGAAGTAAATTAGATCGGCACTATCGATAACCCCCCGTGCAACACTTTCGAAATGCGCTTTCATTCCTAGGTTCTGAATAAAAACGGATGTGTCACCGCCAGCAAGAATGGTTGACAAGGCTTCAAAACCGTAATAGAGCAAAAAACAAACCAATACGGCCAAGATAAATGCCACGATCTGATTTTCAGATAGGGTAGAGGTGAACAGACCAATTGCGGTATAGCATGCAGCAAGAAAAAAGATACCGAAATAAGAACCTATTACCAAACCCATGTCAAGATTGCCTGTAGTAGTTCCCAGTTGCGAAACCGTGTATACATAAATCAAGGTGGGTACCAAAGCGATTAAAATCAGCACCAAGTTTCCGAAAAACTTGCCCAGTACCAATTGCCATACGGTCAATGGTTTGATGAGTAAAAGTTCCAAGGTCCCCAATTTTTTTTCTTCCGAAAAGCTTTTCATGGTTATGGCCGGAATAAGGAATAGAAACACCCAAGGCACCAATAAAAAAAAGTTGCCCAAATCAGCAAAGCCGTAGTCAAATATATTGAAAGGGCCTTTGAACACCCAAAGGAATAGTCCGTTTAGAACCAAAAAGAGCCCAATTACCAGGTAAGCGATTGGAGATATAAAGAACGATCGTATTTCCCTTTTAAAAATTGCGAGCACTTTTATCAGTTTAAGGTCTCTATTCGATTAACGCTCCATGCTTCCGGTTTTGCAGAAAACAACGGTTTGGTCTGGCTCCACACTTCCCTGAAAAAAGGGGAAGCGCGATACGCCTCCAAACTTTGCTCATTTTCCCAATAACTGTAGGTAAAGAATACTCGGGCATCGGTTTTGTCTTGATACAGTTCCAGAAAGTTACATCCGTCAAAAGAGCGAATTTCCTGCTTTGTTTTCCGAAAAATCTGTTCAAAACTAGTAATATTTTCCTTTTTAAATATCAGTTTTACGATTCGTACCAGCATTTATATAAAATTGATTGTTATGGTGTCCCTATAATCAAGCCCGAGAAGGGTGGAAGCTCCGCCAACCGTATTTAAATCACTTTTGTATATGGCCAACTCGATATAATTCGCCGAGTTGAAGATTGCCAACACATCGCCTGCCCCCTTACGCTTGCTTTTTTCCAGATCAAAATTGATTATATCGCTGTACGTATGATGTATCTGTTTGATTTTAGTAGTCCGTGCACTTAATTCAAAAGATCGTCCCTTTCTATAGGCTTCAAAGAAATTTTTATGAATATTGGTAACGACATTGCCATAATTATCAATGTAAATAACACTGCCACTTATCTTATTTCCATTATCGGTAACGCTGGGCGAGAACCCTCGGAGATCTCGCAAGTCATCAAAGTGCTTGCCTACCACTTCCAAGGTTCCCCCGCGTGCAATATGGCATGCCACTTTAACGAAAACGTCCATAACAGGAAAAGAACCATGATCGGGATTCGGAATCTTGATTTCCACCACTTTTTCGGGTTGAATTTCGGAAGTTATCAGACCAATAACACCGTTGTTCGCGGTAATAAAATAGTGTCCGTCAACCAACACGGCAATATGCTGATTTTCGGGTGTGGGTTCAGCATCGACACCCACAATATGAATGGTTCCTTCAGGAAAACTTTTATACGAATTCTCAAGAATATAGGCACATTCTTGAATATTGAACGGACTAATGTTGTGGGAAATGTCTACAATTTTGGCATCCGGCAATTCTTTGTAAATCGTACCTTTCAGGGTGCCTACAAAATAATCCTTAAGTCCAAAATCGGTCGTTAGCGTGATTATTGCCATACAGCAATGTTGATATGTTTTTCGTTATGCAAGCTGAAATTTTACTTAAGTTTGTTAAACAAAATTAAACAAAAAAACAGCCTTGCGAAATTAATATTCAATGGGTTTAATTTAAATCTTGCAATTTTTGAACGAACTTATTCTAGAACTTACTGAAATAAGCCCAAGAGAGTTTTTTGGGCAACAGAACGAAAATATTGATTTGTTAAAAAAGTATTTTCCGAAGTTAAAAATTGTAGCAAGGGGAAATAAAATAAAGGTCTATGGCGATGACGAATTGCTCAACGAGTTCGATAGGCGTTTTAATATGTTGACGGCACATGTGACCAAATACAATAAGTTGGATGAAAATGTAATCGAAAGGGTACTTACCAGCAATACAGAGCAAGATTACGAATCTTCCGAGGAAAGTGGGGAGACGTTGGTTCATGGGGTCAGCGGTAGGCTGATCAAGGCAAGAACGGTCAACCAAAGGAAATTGGTCGATGCCTCTAAAAAGAACGACATGGTATTTGCCATTGGTCCGGCCGGTACGGGGAAAACCTATACGGGTGTCGCATTGGCAGTCAAAGCGTTGAAGGACAAGCAAGTAAGACGAATTATCTTAACAAGACCTGCGGTCGAAGCAGGCGAGAATTTAGGGTTTCTTCCCGGTGATCTCAAGGAAAAATTGGATCCCTATATGCAACCCCTGTACGATGCCCTACGTGATATGATCGCTCCTGAAAAATTGGCGCATTATATTGAAAACGGAACCATTCAAATTGCACCTATGGCATTCATGCGGGGCAGAACCTTGGATCATGCTTTTGTGATTCTCGACGAGGCCCAAAATACCACGCATGCACAAATGAAAATGTTCTTGACACGAATGGGAAAAAATGCCAAATTTCTGATTACAGGCGACCCGGGGCAAATTGATTTGCCGCGAAGGATTATTTCGGGACTCAAGGAAGCACTTTTGGTACTAAACAATGTAGAAGGAATCGATATTATATATCTCGATGATAAAGATGTCATACGACATAGGCTGGTCAAAAAGGTAATTGATGCCTACAAAAATATTGAGCATCAGAACTAAACAACTTTGGGTGCGGGGATAAAGGCACTTATTTAAAATACAGCAACCGAATAGCACAATAGAATGAGCAATACTATTACCAGCACCGATTTTAATTTTCCAGGGCAAAAACGTGTTTACAAAGGAAAAGTTCGTGAAGTCTATACTTTAGAAAATGATGTTTTGGTGATGGTTGCTACAGATCGGTTGTCTGCTTTTGATGTTGTGATGCCCAAAGGAATTCCTTATAAAGGTCAAATTCTAAACCAGATTGCCACTAAGATGATGGCCGATACCGTGGATATCGTTCCAAATTGGTTATTGGGTACTCCTGACCCCAATGTGGCGGTGGGGCATGCCTGTGAGCCTTTTAAGGTCGAAATGGTTATCCGTGGCTATTTATCGGGTCATGCGGCCCGGGAATACAAACTAGGTAAACGAATGCTTTGTGGGGTTCCGATGCCTGAAGGGATGAAGGAAAATGATAAATTTCCGGAACCGATCATAACCCCGGCCACGAAAGCGGAAATGGGCGATCATGACGAAGATATATCACGGGAGGCGATTCTTAGCCGAAATATAGTCGAAGAAGCCGATTACAACATCCTTGAAAAATATACAAAGGCCTTGTTTAAAAGAGGTACCGAGATTGCGGCCAAACGCGGGTTGATTTTGGTAGATACCAAATACGAATTCGGAAAAACCAAAGACGGTACGATAGTATTGATCGATGAGATTCATACCCCCGATTCTTCCCGGTATTTTTATGCGGAAGGCTATCAAGAACGTCAAGATAGGGGGGAAGGCCAAAAGCAACTTTCGAAAGAATTCGTACGCCAGTGGTTGATCAGCAATGGTTTTCAAGGATTGGAAGGGCAAACTTTACCCGAAATGACCGACGATTATATTGATTCTGTTTCAGACCGTTATATAGAACTCTACGAGAACATTACGGGGGAAACTTTTGTAAAGGCCGATATTTCAAACATTCAAGAACGCATCTCTAAAAACGTTTTGAACTATTTGAAGCAGTAACGGTTTAGGGTCACCGAACTAACTTTTTTACGCTGAACGTTCCTTTCTTTTTAAGTTTTTCCAGAATTTTTAAGAATGCAAGGGCCGTTATATAGGTGTCACCCAAAGCAGTGTGGCGGTCTTTTTTTGAAATGTCGAACTTATCGGCCAATTCATCCAAAGAATATTGCTCCTTTTTCTTTAACAAGGGCGATTGGATCAAGGTTCTTTTATATAGTGTCGAAGTGTCCAATACCTTGTTCAAAAGTTTTGGCATACCATGCCGTTTGAGGGCACAATTGATCATGGTGATGTCAAAAGCGGCATGATGCGCTACTATGACCGAATCGCCTACAAAGGCCAAAAATTTTTGCAGTGCCTCGAGTTCGGTAACGCGGTCTTTCCGTTCATCCCTTAAAATTCCATGAATCGCTACGTTGGTGGCATGATAAAAATATTGATCTAAAAAGACCTCAAAGGTATCACGAACGGCAATCGTGCTATTTTTTAGCGATAAGGCACCGATGCTAAGCATACGGTCTTCCCCAAAGTCAAAACCGGTCGTTTCCGTATCGAGTACAACAAAGCGCACCTCGTTCAGGTCAGTAGCCTGTTTTTGTTTGAAGGTGCTTTCGTATTCGTGCCAAAAATCAGGATAGTGTATTTTTTTCTTTTTAAAAATCCGCATTATCCTAAGAGATTTGCAACCTTAAACCGCACTTTAATTAATTCTTGTAACTCTTTGATAGTCTTGAAGGTACGCTTAAGTTTGATTTTTTCTTCCTTACTTAATTTGTCCAATGCTATAAAGCGTCCCGAATCGTTGTGAAGCAAGCCTTGTTTGGTTCTAAACTTGAGCAATGCCTTTGTAGCATACGAACAGGCTAAAAAGAGCTCTTGGTTATTGGGTTCCAGTTCGGCCAATCGTTCAAATCGTTCGGATGTATTATTTATCGATTTAATTTTATGGGAAAGAATAAGTACTCGGGCAGCATCGACCAACGGCATTAGTGCCCTGCGTTTTAAATCAAAAAAATCTTTGTGGGCACCATCTTCTTCAACAAGAAACGACCTGAAAAATCCGGATGGGGATGGGTTTTGTAATGCCCCACTTGCCAAATGAAGAAAAAAGATGGGATATTTTGAGGTTTCCTCGAAGATATGCCCCGTCAATTGATCGACGAGTTCTTTTTCGCCATACGCCAAGTTGTAATCAAAGAATATGGAAGATAGCAATACTTCATCGGGACCGGGATTTGCAATCCAGTGCGAAACCGAGGCTTTCCACTGCGATAGGCTGAGACACCATTCTGGATTGGATGCCATCATGTCCGCAGGACAATATTCGTAGCCTATTTCCATTAGCCCTTTGGTAATGCTTTTGGCCAGTTTTACAAAATAGCCGGTAGTTTGCGGTAATTTTTCTTCGGAAACATCCTCAAAGATAAGCGCATTATCTTGATCGGTATGCAACAATTGCTCGCTGCGACCCTGGCTTCCCATGGCGAGCCACGCAAATTTAACGGGTGGGGGAGTGTCCATTTCTTCTAGCGACAAGGCTATAACCTGTTTGATACAGGCGTCGTTCAGTTCAGAAATAATGCGTGAGATGAGGGTCAGCGGAATATTCTGATTCAAATAACCTTGTAACAATTGCATGATGCCCTTACGTATCAGTTTAATTTTTTTGACTTTCCCGGCTCTTTTTATGGCCTTCATTAAAACCGCCGGGTTATTCCCCAAGGTCAGCATCACATCATGCTTTGAAAGTATACCCTCGGCGGCACTATTGGCCGTACCGTCTGCGGTAAGACACAGATGACTGATATTACTTTTCATCATGGCCATTTGTGCTTGGGCAATGGTCATCTTCTTGGGGTAGGTAATTACGGGAGATGACATAATTGCCGAGGCCTTGGCAGTAATCGGAAATGCCCCGGTTGCCACCTTATTGCGAATGTCTTTATCGGTGATGATGCCTATGGGCAATTGCTTTTCCAAGACCAGCATGGCGCCTACCTTTTTTTTGGTCATTCTTTGGGCAATGGTCTTTATAGACGTGGTTTTGGTGCAACTCACCAACTTTTTTGAGTAGGTTACCTGTTGCAAACCGAATAGCGCCGAATTGGGTGTACTGCCTTCTTGCAATACACCAGTACTTTCCGGGGGTGCTTTTGGTTTTATGGAATACGGATTTTGTGTATTCGAAGCAAAACTTTCCATAAGAAAATTGCCTACCGCCTCGTAATTTTGGGTGAGGGTTCGAAAAGTGTTTAAAGGGATGGCGTATAGAATGCTTTCTTCGTAGGCAGAGGCATCCATTTTGTAACTTTCGTTGGCAATCAAAGGGCGGAGTCCGAATATATCGCCTTCATCGCACATGTCGATTATGGTATTGCTTCCTTTATTCTTTAGGATGACGGCCCCTTTATGAACTACATAAAAACTTTGGTGGGGATTTTCGTTTTCCTGAAATACGGTACTTTCTTTGTCGCGGTAAATGATGGAGATTTCTCCAGCCAGTGCTTCCAAGTCTTTTTGACCCAAAAAACTGAAAGGGGGAAAGTTCTTTAAAAAATCTGCAACGCGAAGCGATATGGTATTGTTCATGAACAAATTTAAATATAAAGTT
>CBDULZ010000095.1:0-19213 GCA_965368185.1 uncultured Kriegella sp. | reverse complement strand
GAATTTGTCGCCACCTACGGTGATTTGGGAATGATTCCCGAGTCGGAGCTTATTCGTAAATTATGGCCACCGAACGGTGTTCAGCCCCAAACCAAAACACCCGAATTTTCTCTGGAAAATGGCGACGTTACAATTTCATGTGGTTCGCCAGGGGCATCGATTGCCTATAAAAGGGAAGGTGAGAGCGAATGGCACTTATATTCAAAACCTATCAAAAATCCAAAGAAAACACTGCAAGCTGTTGCTATTCGACTCGGCTGGAAAGAGAGCGAGGTAGTAAGTCGGCGTTTTTAGTCTTCAACAGCATAGTTCGCATCCAAAAGCAATTTAGGGTTGGGAATACCCAATATTTTTTACAGGCTAGCACTTTAAAACTTATATACCATACCCAAGGCATAAGTACCACCCCCACTTTCAAAACGCAATTCAAAATGTTTTTCCATGTAGGGTGTAGTAAACAAATAAGTACTACCGATGCCGACCACAACACCCGCCAATACATCCCACCCGTCATGTCGGTCGTTGACCCCCTCCAACCTGCTAAAACCAACATAACCTGCTACAATATAGGCCGGAACACCGTATTTCCACCCGTATCTCCGTTGCAAAAAAGAGGCACCCTGAAAGGCAAAAGAAGTATGCCCTGACGGAAAAGCATGGCCATCTATACGACCTTCCGGCCGAGGTTTATCAATGGCATATTTCAATACCCAAGTAGCGGTTAAATTTGCACCTACCGATTTTCCCAATTGCCAAAATCCTTCCTTGTCCCCCTTTGCTATTGTTGTAATCAGTGAGAAGACCGTGGGTGCAAATTGGGCGTAATCCCCTATGCGTTCGATACTGGTTTCCATCCGAATTTCATTGGGGGAATCTATTTGCTGTGCCATTGTGACTTTGAACAGGAGTAGGATTACACTAAAAAGTACAGTTCTCATATGCTATCGTGTGAAATGGTTATGGTCTAGTTTATATTGTCATTAGAACGTTTTGGAGAAATAGAGTCCGACCGCTCCATTTGAATATCTTGGAATCAAAGCGATATTTTTTGCCTTTAGAAATGGATTCCATTTAAATAGGTAATCATAATGGTAGACCAATTTAGTCACAAGGATACCTAGACCGGCACCGGCCAAAACATCGGAAATCCAATGCTTGTTATTGGCTAACCGCAGACCGCCCGTGACGGTCGCAAAACCATATCCGGAATACGCCAATAATGGGCTGGAGTGTTTAAATTCCTCATAAACCACCGCACCGGAGGAAAAAGCAATCGAAGTATGACCGGAAGGAAAGGCCTTTGCGTTGAACCTGTTGGGCCTAATTTTGAAAATATTCCTTTTCAACAACTTTGTGAGTACATCGGTCACTGCCAAGGAAATCGTCAAATTCTTGGTTTGATCGAACCAATGGTTTTTGGCCCGCACACCAGCTATATTAGCAATATACATGGTCGCTATAGGTACGTACCTTGTATAATCATCCAAGTTCGTTTCAAAGTCGTTCCCCACCCAATTCCTAGTCGTGGTATTGAACGACTTTTCAAAACCACTATCGGATAGTAAAACACCTGTGCCTATTAGCGATAAGGGTACGATGCTTTTTTCAAATAAATTACTTTGCGTTTTTTGAAGTGTAGAATCTTTTTGGCCGAATCCGAAGGACGAACCAAGAAGCAAAAAACACAAAATTGGAACAATTATTTTCATTCTTAAAATTTATAGGTAACGCCCAACAATTAACGAACACGTCAATGCAGAGGCCGGTAAGGCAAAGAGCAATACATCACCAGTGTTTTCAACTGTCTTGCTTTGCCCCCATATCTTTTCGCAATGCAGACCGAACAACATCGATACAGCCAGAACAAACACATATCTTCGTAAAAAAGTTGCGTTCATTTTAAGGTTTATCGAATATTTAGCGACCAATCTCAAGTTATTTTGTTTAAATATAAGATGGTAATCTAAAGCAATTTTAAAGTTGGGGTAGTGTCTATTTATTGGCATGGCAAAGTCGTTGGTTGAATTTTCTATCCGTCTATGGGTTATCCTGCGGATATGTAAATGGAAAAGGATCCGACTGCACGGCAGAACCAAAGACACCCAAGGTCCCTTCGATAGTGGAATGTAAGAAAGTAGGTTCTACGAACGGATTTAAGATAGACTGCAATTGATCATCAAGGTCTTTAAAGAAAGTGGCGGACTTTTGGTCGAGCGATAACAAATACACCGTTGTCTCGTCTCCCTGTCGATACTCGTAAGACACTTCGACGTTCTCCTCTGCTATTGTCCCATCATAGCCAATATCGCTGAAAATGACCCTGCCTAAATCTCGTGTAAAGAACAATTCCCCTGGTTGTGTACAGTTGTTCGGAATACCATCGAGCACATGGGCATGAAACCGGGTATTGTCCATCATCCGGTCCATCTGAAACCGATAGTAATTGCCCGACCCCGGAGGGTCTTGATATTTTATAATGACCCCGTCGTGGCCGCCATACACATCGTAAAAGTTCTCAACGTATTCCACGTCGATCAGGTTCACTTTGGGCTGGTCGATCGTAGTGCTGGCAGAAAAGGTCTCTCCTTCGTAATCGACCTGTAAATCATAGGTTTTGCCGTACTCGATTGGGTTTGTTCCTCCAAAAAAAGGAATCCATCTACATCGGAATTTTTCAAATATCGAATCTTTCTGTAGTTCCTCCGACCAAGAATCGGTCGACAAAATTACCCGCGCACTACGAGCGAATATTTCCTGTGGCAACACTTTTTCATTAAAAAACGGAACAGAAAGGCTGACGTATATCTTAGCGGTCTCCTGCGGATACAGAATTCCTTCTATAAACAATTCTTCCTTGCCGTTCAAAGTGCTCCCGTCAAACGAAATATCTTTTGTACATGAATAAATACCGACGAAGGCTAGTAGTATAAATAAGTACTTTTCCATTTTCTTAAAATTTAAAATTGAACGAAATCGATGGAATGATAGGCAATAGCGAAACCTGTCGCGCCCTAGGTTTCTCGTTGATCGGATCGATATCAAAATACACAAAATATGCGTTTTGGCGACTGTACAGATTATAGACTCCGAAGACCCATTCACTATCATATTTTTTACCGAACAAGGTTCTTGGCTTTTTATAGGTGGCCGCTACATTGAGCCTGTGGAAGGGATTCAGGCGAGCGTTGTTCCTTTCTTCATAAATAAAGTAGTTGCCCTCGAAAATCGTACCCCCTTGAACCACAGCAGTACGACCCACAGGAACTGTATAGGCACTGCCCGAGGAGAGTACAAAAGTGCTCGACAAGCTCCATCGGTCATTAAACTCATAATTGCCAACTACTGAAAGGTCGTGTCTACGATCAAACCGAAACGGGAATTTCTTCCCAAAATTGAGTTCGGGAAATTGCTGGTACGTCCAAGAAAGGGTATAGGATATCCATCCAGTAAGTTTCCCCGTTTTCTTTTTTAGAAAAAGTTCAGCACCATAACTCCATCCCTTGCCATAGACCAAGAGATCGTCAACATCAAGGCTGCTTATTAGTTGATTCCCTTCCCTGAAAAAAATCTGGTCATCCATCGTTTTGTAATACAGTTCCATGCTACTTTCGAGGCTGTTGTTGTCAAAATTTTTGAACAATCCAAACGAATACTGTTGTGAAGCTTGTGGTTCGGTCTTTGCCGTAGCCGGCACCCAGATATCGGTGGGGATGGCCGCCGCGGCACTTGGGACTTGATGAATGAATTGGTTCATCATCGTGTATGCAGCCTTGATGGAGGTAGTTTTATTAAGGCCAATCCTAAGCCCTACCCGGGGCTCCAACTTAGTGTAGTTGGCAGTATTGTTAAAAAAAGAAGGTATCCTTATCCCCAAGTTCACCGAGAAATTATCGGCAAACCTTATCTCGTCATTGACGAAGAACACAATTTCACTGAACCGCTTTAAGGGAACGGAGTCTTTCTGAATACTCGGATCTTGGGGCGCATTGGCAAATGTGCGCGAATCGCCAAGAGAACGAAAAGTGTGATTGAAGTACTGCAAACCCAACTTTATGCTCTGTTTTTGATTCGGATAATAATCCATATCAAATTTTGCGCTCAGATCTTCGATGCCCGAAAGCGTACTTGCATACGCATTGTCTTGTAGTGCTGAAACGTCTTGATTGTATCGATTATAAATCAACGAGGAGTTGGCGAACAATTTTGGACCGAAAATATGGTTCCAGCGCAAAGTAGCCGCCTTATTCTCGATCAGCAGATTGTATTCAATATTGTCTTGGGCGTAAAAGGCATCGTCTTTCGAAAGGAATCCGCTGAGGTAAATTCTATCGTTCGCTCCCAATTTATAATTTAACTTGGCATTGACATCGTACAACACATAATTGGTTCTTACACTCTTTGATAAGAACGGTTTGACCAGCACATCGAAATAAGATCGTCTTCCCGAAATTATAAAAGAGGATTGATCTTTTTTTAAGGGGCCTTCCAAGGTCAATTGGGAGGAAATAAGCCCGATACCGCCTTCGCCAGTGAATTTTTTCATGTTCCCCTCCTTCATATTAATATCCAAAATAGAGGACAAACGGCCTCCGTACTGCGAAGGGAATCCTCCTTTGACCAAGGTCACATTATTGATGGCCCTTGAATTGAATGCACTTACGATACCCACCAAGTGATTCGGATTGTAGACGATCGCCTCGTCCAACAGAACCAGATTTTGATCTGCATTCCCACCTCTTACAAAATAGCCGGTCGTACCCTCGTTACCAGCCTGAACTCCGGGCAATAACTGAATTACCTTAAGAACATCGGGCTCTCCTAATATAACGGGCAGTTCCTTGATTTTCGAAGGTGGAATATCGAGAACACCCATCTGCGTTTCCCTTATATTTTTATCGCGTTTTTCGGCTGTCACAACAACTTCGTCCATAATCTGACTAACAGGCTCCAATTCAATATTTAAACGGATATTGCCATCAAAAACGACCTTCTTTATTTGCGGTTTGAACCCCAGATATGAATATTGAATACCGATACTGTCGCGGTCGGCAACGGTCAAAGAATAGAAGCCGTAGTCATTGGTGATGGCTCCTTCACGGGTGGAAGTGATGTAGACGTTCGCCCCAATAAGAAACTCACCCGTATTAGCGTCAGTGACCGTACCATTGATGGTATGGCTGTTTTGAGAGAACGATTGGAAACCGATCATCAAGAGGAATATAAAGGTACCGTACCGTTTCATTTCTATTTTCATTTAGAGTTCCGCCAAGTGGTTTTGGCCCTAGTTCCTGTTTCTTGCTTTTATACAGGGTCTGCTTTTCCTATTAATTATAATGAGCTGGGCTATTTCAACAATCTCCTGACCCGTTAGTTTCCAATATTGAATTGGGAGCCAGATTCGGTAATCGTGCTACTCTTTTTACCGATTTCCCATTTGACACCGAACACAGGCAAAAAACCCAACCAATATTTGTTATCTTCAAAGGGCATGTAATTTCCGTTGGCATCGATCGACTCCATTCCTTGGTCGTTACGAGTATCCAAATCGAATTTTTTAAGATTCTGTCGATTATAAACATTTACAAAATGAAGGAAGGCGGTAAGTTCCCCTCCCCAAAGGTCGAAGGTTCTGTTCGCCCGAATATCCAGGCGATGATAGGCGGGATAGAGCGTAGCATTGAATTCGCCG
Organism: uncultured Kriegella sp.; assembly: GCA_965368185.1. Taxonomy (GTDB): domain Bacteria; phylum Bacteroidota; class Bacteroidia; order Flavobacteriales; family Flavobacteriaceae; genus Kriegella. The sequence goes on along the minus strand of CBDULZ010000095.1, from coordinate 13,524 downwards.
TGGACTTGATAGAAATGCAAGTCGCCGTTCGGCAGCTCGGTATAGCGATAGGTATAATCGGTGCGGGGCCATCCTTGATAGAACTGCCACGAGGTGCTGAAATGCCATTTTTTATTGGGCCGATAATTGATATCGGCATAGACCGTATGTCGCTGGTCGTTCAATCTTGGCGCCTTTCCGGTCCTTTTGGTCAAAAGGCCATCGAATTCAATGTCCTTGATATCATCCGTGGCCTGGGCCAGCGCATAACTGAACCACCAAGAGAGTTCTTTACCCTGGTCATATTTTAAAAATAGTTCAATGCCCTTGGCGGTCATTCCATTGAAAATTATCCTTGCGTTATCGTTTCTCGCCTCCGGATAATTTTCCAAATGGTCCCTTAAGTTTTGCCACATCGGACTTATATTGCTCAAATCTTTGTAATAGGCTTCTGTGCGGAGACTGATTCCATTTTCGAATTGATGCTCAAAGCCGAGCACATAATGTTTGGCCAATTCTGCAGTATTGAAATCAGTGTTCCCGTTGTTCACGTCCAAATTGTAGAGAAATTGCGATTGGTAGTAATGCCCCCATCCCACCCTGAGAAAGGTTTGTTTGGCAAAGCCGTACGCTAAACTGGCTCTTGGACCCCAATTACGGTCACCGGTATAAGAGGTATGATCATATCGCAATCCGGTTTCCGCGATTAGTTTGGGAAAAATCTTGAATCGGGTATTGATATAAGTGCCCAACTGCGTTCCTGAAGGACTTAACTTTAGATCAACATTACTTATAAAGTTATAAAGCTCTTCATTGGAATTGACCCTTAGTTCATCTATGGAATTGACATAGTTATAGTTCGCCTTGAGCATTTTAGCATCAAACCCTATACTAAAGTGAAAATCATCGTTCAGTTTATAGTTCCAATCTTGTTTGAGGCCGAAAAAATTGAAGTCCCGTTTGTCGCTCACTGCAAAAGAACCCTTGTCTGAATTATCGTATTTATCAAAACCTCCGCTTCGCAAATGATTTTGGTTGCCCCCGCTTAAAATCGTTCGTGAGTACAACCGATCAGAGTAGAAAGATTTTAGGGTAAGCCAACAATACGTATTATAATATCTTGTTTCATACTGGTCGAACTCGTCTCCATCAGGCGAATTATTGATAAATGCTTGATCTCCCGAATGAAGCATGTGTACCGATAAAATATTCTTATCGTTCAGTTGATATTCTATTTTTGCAAGACCGTCATAATATTCAGGAAAATATTCATCGTTTCCTACGGCCTTGAGGCTTAGCTCGAGCATACTCCTTCGGGCGGAAATGAGATAACTGCCCCTATTGTTTCCAAATTTACCATCGGAATAAACACGTGCGTTCATTATGCTCAGGCCGAGGGAAATATTATCTGTGTCATGATCTACGCTTTTGCTCTTCATACCAAACACGCCACTAAGCCTATTTCCATTTTCCGCAGAAAAGCCTCCTGTCATCAAATCGATACCGCCTACGGCTTCTACATCAATGATGCTGAAGAGCCCCCCTGAATAGTCACGTTGATGAAAAGGTTCATAGAGTTCCATGCCATCCAAAGAAATCAAGACCTCATCGGCCTCACCACCCCGAATAGCGAATTTGCTTGAATAATCACTGGCGGAAATTCCCGGCAAACGAGCTACAGCACGGGTAATATCTTCAGCCCATGCCATATTTTCAATATTTTGGGCTGTGAGCGTCTGCTGGGACAAAGGCACTTTGCCCATTACCGAAAATGAACCCGGAGTTACGGTGACTTCGTTCAGGTTTATGGCTTCCTCATCAATGGTCAGCGTGCCTAAATCGAAAGCCTGCCCTTTTTCCAGTTTAATTCCTTTCACATTCTGGGCCACATATCCCATGGAAGTTAAAACAATATCGTACGTGCCTGCAGATAGGTTCGTTAGGGCAAAGCGCCCTTCAAAATCGGTTATTGTTCCAATATTCGATCCCTTGACCACGACATTGGCACCTGACAACGGTTCTTGAGTAGCCTCATCCAAAACCCGACCTTTTATTGAATTGTTCTTATCGGAATCATGGTCCGAGTTTTCTTTTTTTTTACTGATCGTGATCTGGTTGCCGATAATCTTGTAGCCCAGCACCTCGCCATCCAAAATCGAATCGAGAATTTCGGCAATGGATAGATTGTCAAAATTGCCACTAATCCTTTCGTTCATGCCGGGCAGTTTGCTATTGAACGCAAAGCGAACATTCGATGCCCCTTCAAGTTGACCGATAGCCTCTGATAGGGCCACATTGTCAAAAACAATGGATACCTTCTTGTCCAAAATTCGTTCTTGGGCATAAAGCTTGCCCAAGACAACCGTCAGAAGCAATATTGTCGCAATACGTTTTTTCATCTGTTGGTATTTATTTGATTAAAAGGTCAACTGTAATGATTCATATCCTTATCTATTGTTTTTTAAAGGATTTCATGAACCTGCGGTTTCGCATGGTATCAACTTTGTGTTATTGCTCATTCCATATAGCTTCAATTGCTGTTCTTACCCTATTTTTTTTAAGTGACCGACCTTTCTTCTTAAAAAGTCCGAACAGCTATTGTCCGATCAAATAACCATTCCCTCTTTTTTTGATGGAGGCACCGCAAGTGGCTTCGATAATCTCCACGATATCGTCAAGCGGAGCCTGATCAAACTTGGCGCTTAAGTTACAGTCGAACGGTTTACCGGAATCAATAATCAAACTATCCTGGTAATAGGTGTTCAGTTGCGCTACCACCTGCGCAATAGGCGTATCGGTAAATCTAAAGACTCCCGTTTTCCAGGAGAGGTAGTTAGGGTCAACACCATTTTTGTTCAATAGGCCCTTTTCGGAAACCAGGGCGGACTGGTCTTGAAGTAACACCACTTTTTCGTCGCTCGATGTTGAGGCTACCGCCACTTTTCCGGTCTGAACAGATATCAACGTCCGTTGGTCGTTTGTATCAATGTTAAAAGAGGTGCCCAATACCGTAACGGTCGAATAGTCAGATGTTACCACGAAGGGATGCACGCTATCTTTGGCCACCTCAAAAAAAGCCTCGCCATGTAGAGATACGTCCCTATCAGTTTTAAATTCCTTGGGATATTCTATGGACGATCCTCGATTCAACCAAACCACCGAACCGTCGGCCAAACGTTGTTCTAAGATGTGGGAATCGGTATTCGCTACCAAGACTACATCGGATTTCGGGAGTATGTTGGTAAAATATAAAACGGCAAAGGTGCCCATAATCAAAAAGGCCACCGCAGCAGCGATATTTCGTATTTTTCCGAACAGCGGAATTACTCTGACAGCACGTTTATCTCTTTGATCAATAACCACTTTCCAAGCCTTTTGCGAATCAAAATCATGAACCGAAATGTTCCGATTGTTCCAAAGCGATCTTAATATGGCATATTCCTTGGAATTTGTTCGTTTAAATTTGGCCACCTCCTTTTCCTCATCGAGGGAAGCCTCCTTTAAAAAATGCTTCGCTAAAATTGGATAAATGTTTTCCATGATTCGATCATTCTTATACCCAATTGTCGATAAAAATCAGGGACACCCCTACTCAACAGAGAGCTATTTTATAAAAAAGGGATAAGTGAAAGGAAGTTTTGGGCCTTCAGAAGACTCCTCATCTGTCGTAAAGCCCTGCCCATTTGGGCTTCCACGGTCTTTATGGAAATATTCAATTGCTTGGCAATTTCTATGTAGGTCATGCCCGAATTCCTACTCAGCAGGAATACTTCACGGGTCTTAGGCGGAAGTTTAGAGGCAAAATAATGGAGTAGCGGCTCGATATCTTCCTCGTCAATATCGGAAGATCGGTCTAAGGTCGTATCAGGAATCGTTTCCAATCTGATCTCTCTCTTGATTTTTTTGGTTCGATGATAGTCGATACATTTAAATTTAGTGCAGCGCAATAAATATCGCTCGGGATAATCGACCTTAGAAAGTGCCTGCTTCTCATATAATTGCAGAAACAATTGTTGTACTAGATCTTCGGCCAAATCAGGATCTTTGACCATTTTTAACGCATAATTACATAGGGGGGAATAGTACTGGTGGAAGATTTGCTCAAAAAAAATGTCGTGTGCAACTTTTTCCATTATAACTTATTATTTGAACAATCCAATTAGGATCATTTTAAAGCTAAACATTCGAATAAAGCTACTGAATTATCCTCATATCGCGAAGATTGGATATTTTGAATAGTCTTAATAAAAAGTAAGCGGGCTGGCAACTCCAAAACCAAACAGGGATATACTTTTTCTCGTCAATTGAATTCCCAAAACAATACCGAAAAATGCCAACGTTATCAGAATTCCGATAGTGTAGCCAAGACCTAAAGTCTGCGCGATAAAATCGCCAAAGGTCTCGCCCAAGGTAGTGGCAACGATTTTCATCAACCAAAAAAGCAAGGTAATCTTAGCAACCTTATTCAAAGTACCCATTTTATGAGGATTTAAATTTTGTACTTGAAGCCCAATCGGAATATCTGGGTCTCGAAATAATTTTGATAAAGGGCAGTAAACCCCTCATTGGTTAAGCGTTGTCGGATACCGAAGCGGTTAAAAATATCGCTGGCAGAGAACGTCAAATCCGCTTTTTTGTTCCATAAACTTTTTTTGATACCTAAATCAATCGAAGAACGGGCCAATTCTTCACCTTGGGGAATATTACGGTCGGAATAGTATACGCCTGTCAATTGAAACGTTACGTTTTTTGGCAAAACAAACTCAGTATTTACTTTGGCATCCCAGGCATTGGCCGTGGATTTTTGAATATCAAAGGTTCGCTCAAAGGGAAAAAGCAAAGTGCCTTGATATGAGTCAATGGTGTTTGCATACCAATTCAACGTGCCGGAGACCTTCCAGTCGTTCGAAATATCTTGACTTAACAATAGTTCTACACCGGTATTAGTGGCTTTCCCTGTATTTTGATAGATACGGTTCACAATATCATAATCGGAATTGGAGTCATCAATACTGAAAATTCGCATGTATTGATCTTGAATCATCCTATGGTATACGGCGGAAAATAAAGAACCTGAGACCCATGAATATTTATGGGCCAATTCAAAGGCATCTGTAAACTGGGGTCGCAAATACGGATTGCCTACTTTTAAAAGCTCAGGGTCATCGTACTTTGGAAAAACACGGAGTTCGGGTTCGCCAGGGCGGTCAATTCTTCGGTTATAAAATATCGATAGTTTGTTGTTATCGTTCATTTTATAAGTAAAACGCACACTGGGAAAAAGTTCAAAATAATTGTATTTATCATTATCGGGATAGTATGCATTTACAGGGTCAAGATCGTAAAACACATCGGTTTGTTCCGCCCTAAGCCCGGCTTCGACATCGTATTTCTCTTTTTCCAATAGATAGTTCACATAGCCCGCATATAGGTTTTCGCCCCAATCGGAAAAAGTACCCAAACCGGGATAAATAATGGATTGGTTACCTGGTGTAATCGTATAATCGACGGGCAATCTTCTGATACGCAGTTTGGTACCCAATTCGACTCGACCTGATTTTAAAGGGCGCACATAGTCTGTTGAAAGACTCGTCGTATTCTCAATAGCTCGGATGTTCGTTTTGTCTCGCCCGACACGTACCGAAGAGCTATCGTTCAATGAATAAGTCTCATCTTCCAAACCTTGGGTATACTGTACGTTGGCACTCAATGTATGTCCCCTTTGTTCGAATTTATGCCGATAATTGACTGCAGCGTTTATATAGCGGGTTACTTCTTCTTCACGCCAATTATAATAACGATTTCGGGAATTCGTGTTCAAATCGATAAAGGCAACTTGGGCCGTATCGATATGTTTTTCACGGTCGTAGAGTCCGGAAAAAGTAAAGCTGTTGTTCTCGTCGAGATCAAAGTCGATTCCTGCATTTATTATAGCGCGGAATTGCTTCCTGTTTTCCGGTACTTGGGAAATTAGGTTACGCCCATCGTCATAATTTCGTGTGGTAAATTCATTGTTCGGTAAGGCTTCTTGCAAGATAAATTCTGACTGCAGAAAGTAATTGATCTTCTCCTTTTTATAGTTCAAGTTAATACTCGGAATCAATTTTGGGTTGGTCGAAAAACTACCCAAATCGGTAGGGGTATCCGCCCTACGTTTTCCCAAAGCACCCAAACCGAAGGAAAGTCCGACGTCTCCGTTTAGTCCTGTTTGTTTTTCCTTTTTGTAAATGATATTGACGATTCCAGCAAAACCATTGGCATCGTACTTTGCAGAGGGATTGTTGATTATCTCGATTTTTTCGATGTTCGAGGCAGGAATGTTCGCCAAGCCCTTTTGGTTTCCAAAACCCGTCAAACTACTTTGCTTTCCATCAATAAGTACCACCACTTTATCGCTTCCTCGTAAAACGACCTTGCCATCCTGATCAAAAGTTACCCCGGGCAGGGTCTTCATGGCATCAAGCACCGAACCACCCGATTGGGCAATATTGTCTTCCAAACTGAACGATTTTTTGTTCAGGTCGGCGTTGGTAGTAGCCTGTTTTCCGATAACCTCAACTTCCTCTAGATTTTCTGCACTCGGGGCAAGTTCAATTTTCCCCAAATCAAAAATGGGGTTCAATCCGCCGGCCACAAAAATCTGTTCTTTGTTCGCATATCCTATAAACGAAAAATTGAGCTTGTATTTTCCAAACGGGATTTCAAAAATCTCAAAACGGCCGTCAACATCTGTAATCGCCCCCGTGATCAGGGCATTGGTCAAGAAATCATGAACGGCCACATTTGCAAAGGGCAAGGCCTCTTGGGTCTCGGCATTGAGCATCTGTCCGCCGAGCGTAATCTTTTCTTGGGAAAGTAAAATGGAGGAGAAAATGAAAACAGCTAAAAACACTATAATCTTTTGCATTAAAAAGGCATTTTGTATTCTCGGCCAAAACTAAGGCTAAAACCTTAAGAGAATTTAAAGTTCGCTCTAGTTTTTCATATAAAGAGCACTATTTTCCTCTCCTCCCATAGGAGACTTTACTTTACTCTTTGTTTAAGGTCGGTAATAATTTGTCTAATCGTTCCAATGTGGAAATCAATCCATCTTTCATTCCCATATTGATAACGGCTTCCAAATCTTCAAGCGAATTGTAGGTTACGATGGTCTGTACAATAGCATTATCGCCTTTATCGGTAAAAGTAACTGTCCATTTTGCCCTGGGCAGTTGCTCGTTTATTGTCCCGTTTTCGTCACTAAAAGCATCCAAAGTGGTGTAATAATCGATTGGCTTGATAGTAAGATAATCCGTCCATCCCCAATATTCGGTTCCGTTCGGTTCAACCATAGCATAATGCCAATGGCCTCCCTCCTTAAAATCCATCGATTTCGTTTTGGTCTTTAAGGGTTCAGGGGCAAACCATTGATCTAGAAGTTCACTTTTAGTATAGCAATCCCAAACCAAAGGTCGGCCTGCCTTAAATTCACGATTGATGGTGATGGTGCTTTTTTCCTTATCAACAAGGAAGTCGAATTGCAGATTACTTTTCATTTTCTTTGTTTTTAATTGTTGTCAATAAACTATCAAGTTTGGAGAAACGGTTTTCCCATACTTTTCTAAATTGTTCCAGCCATTTATCGATTTCCTTCATTTTGTCGATTTTAAGCTGGTAGTAAATTTCGCGACCCTTTTGGTTTGCTTCCACTAAATCACATTCGTTCAAAATCTGAATATGTTTAGAAATGGTCGGTCTCGCCGCCTCAAATTTCGAAGCAATTTCTCCCGCGGTCATTGTCTGTGTCGTCAACAATACCAATATGGTCCGTCGTGTTGGGTCTGAAATGGCCTGAAATATATCCCGTCTTAATTTCATTATGAAGTTATTTGACTACAAATATAAATGAAGCTATTTAGCTACACAAGTTTTTGAAGGAGAAAAAGTACATACGCAAATACCCCAAAAAATAGTAATGGCAGAAGAAAAAGAAGTGCTATGACATATTTCGTTATCTCTTTCTATCGATTACCCGGTATCATTCCAAACTTTGGCCAAAAGTTAGCAGATTGTTGTCGGGGTCAAGTATCGAGAATTCCCGCTGGCCCCAGGGTTTGTTTTGTAATGCCCCATTGGGGTGGATATCGACTTTTTTATCCAAGAACCGACGATACAGTTCGTCTATTTTATCGGTACGTATGTATACCTGACCGTAATTTTCTTTTGGATCTAGGGAGGTAAATTCAAAAAAATGAATTTGAATACTGTCTTTTTGCACCATTAAATATCCATCGTAATCGGCACTACCAAATTCCTGAGAGTTTAATTTGTTCAGATAAAAATCCCTTGTAGTAGCTTTGTTACGCATGGGTAATTTTGGATTGATATTCTTAAGCATAGCTGTCCAGTATCATTCGTAATTAATGTCAATTGTAAAAACGTGCTTTCCCTCCTTAAAAACATAGGTAACACCAAAACCATATAAATCGCATATTTTCTTTACAATGGCCAAGCCAAGACCCATAGATTTTTTGTGGCTGGTTTCACTATAAAACCTAGGGAATAGCTTTTTGGGGTTCAGTATACCTTGTGCGCCTTCATTGGTTACTGAAAATATGTCTTCCTCAATAGTAATGGTCACCAAACCCGGTTCTATTGTATGTTTTAATGCATTGGAGAGCAAATTGTCAATCAGCACATCGGCGAGATATGTGTCCATTGTAAGCTGCATTTGACTTTTTTCATTCAAATTTATCTTGGAAGGATAAATTTCACTAAAATTCTCAATTCGTTGCTTAACTTGTAAATTAAAATCAAGTAGTTGAGGGTTTGAAAATTGTTGGTTCTCTATTTTGGTCAGTAAGGTCAACCGCTTGTTCATTTGGGTAAGCCGTTGAATATCTTTTTGAATGGAGGTCAAATGTTCGAATTGAACATCACTTAGGTTATCGCCATTAAAAATATTTTCAATTTTCGCCTGAATAATTGGTAATGGGGTCTGCATTTCGCGGGATACATCTTCGCTATACTTCTTCAGATTTTTATAGTCGGAACGTACTTTATCGGTCAAGGCGGTAATTTCATAGTTCAGCTCAGAAAACTCCAAAATATCACTATCCATAAAAGCAATAGGTCTATCGGATGTCAGTGAAAACCGTTTCATTTGTTCCAAGTTGTTGAAAAATGGAAACCACAATTTCTGGTTCCAAGCTTTATTAAAGTAAAATAGAAAAATGAACACCAGTAGAATAATGACAAGGTAGGAAACTACAACGGCAACCAAAATATCCTCCGATTCTTCAACCAATGTTCGAACGGTGATGCGATATTTTTTCCCGTCTATATCGGAATATGTGGTCAACTCGCGAAATTCTTCCAACTCGTCTTGCGATGGGTCGAAAATAAGCGTGTCCTTTAAACGTTCCACCCCTAACAACGATACACGCTCGATTTCCACAACGGGCGGAAGTTGATAAATTGGCTTGTTTTCCCTTATAACGCTTTCTATACGCGCCTCGGTTGATCTTAATTCTTCCTCAACCTCGCCCTGCAACAGATTTCTCACATAAAAATAGAGGACTATAGTGCTGACCAGCATCAAAATAAAACTGACCCAAAGAAAAGTTTTAGAAGTTTTTCGTAATAGCCGTATTTTTTTGTTTTCTCGCCCATGGGCTAATCTTCCATAAATTTATAGCCGCTGCCATTGGCCGTCTTAATATACTTGGCACCGGCATGGGTCAATTTCTTGCGTAGGTTATTAATGTGTACATAGATAAAATCGTAGTTATCTACCAAATCACTGTTATCGCCCCATAAATGTTCGGCGATGATTGCCTTGGAAAGCACCCTGCCCTTATTGGTAATAAAAAATAGCAGTAAATCGTATTCCTTGCGGGTAAGTGCCATCGGATTTTCGTCAACAAAAACGGTTCTAGACCTCGTATCTATGGAAATCTCATTGAACGTAATTCGCTCTGTACCACCGAATTTTCCCCTTCGCAAAACAGCCTTAATCCTGGAGTTCAATTCGGCCAAATGGAAGGGCTTGGTCAAATAATCGTCAGCACCAAGGTCAAGACCTTCCAATTTATCGTCTAGCGAACTATTCGCGGAAATGATAATCGTTGCCGTATTCTTACGATGTTTTTTAAGTTCTTTAAGGATGTCCAAACCGCTGCCGGTAATAAGATTGATGTCCACTATCAAAATATCATACTCATACAAATTTACTTTAGACAGGGCCTCCCTATAATCGGATGCGGTTTCGCACACGTTACCATCATGCTCCAGATAGGTGGCCATCGATTTTTGAAGTTCAATCTCGTCTTCGGCTATCAAGATTTTCATTCCCTAAATTTAGGGAATAAATGTAGGTTCTAATTCTTTAGTAATTCTAAAGAATATGTAGTATCACCCCTTTTTGGGAAGCTTGTTTTCTTAACTGCATACCGCAACTTGACGTAGGTACTTTATATTTTTTACTTTGTTCGTTCCTGTAACTTTTGTTCAGATCACTATTGAATATTGTGACGAAGACCTATCTTATATTTTTTGTAATTTACAATCAAGAAAATGACAAGGGACATCATAGATATCAACGATTTTACCATTTTGGTTGAGACAGCATCCACCGATGAAATTACTGTGGATTCCTGTCGTTTTGAAGAGCCATTGATAGCTGTGGCTTTCTATGGTTCCGGAAATGTGGATTTATCAGTAAAGTACGGTAATACCCAAAAAGTTTTTCATAATACCAAAGGTCTCGCCATGTCGTTTTATGCCGATGGAGAAGTGGAGTTCGAGCATTCTGTATCGCCAGACAAACCGCTTGAATGCATCGTAATTGCCACCTCGCACCGAAACTTGGAAAGTATGCCCAACGAAGAAGGGGAGATTTTTTCGCATCTCTTGAACGAATTAGTTAATCCGAGGGATCACTATGTTGAGGGCCCGCAGTTTTTTATGACCCCCGAAATGCTGTCCATCGTAGATTCGGTCTTTCATATTCAATATCATGGGAAGACAAAAATGATGTTCTTTCGCAGTCAAATGACCACCCTGTTATCGCATTTCTTTGGACAATTGGCTACGTTGAACATTGAAACCGTCAAGGAGAGGGAACGAGAAAAACTGTACTTGGCCAAGGAGATTCTTTCCAAAAATCTGGATACGCCGCCTTCACTATCCGAATTATCAAAACAGATTGGCCTCAACACTTTCAAACTCAAGAAAAATTTTAAAGAACTCTTTGGGGTTCCTGTTTTTAAATACCTACAAAACGAGCGCCTTACCCAAGCGCATCAGCTTTTGCGTAAACAAGAGGCTACCGTGCAAGAGGCCGCTTGGCACGTTGGTTACGATAGTCTCAGTTCTTTCTCTAATGCCTTTGCCAAAAAATTCGGATACCGGCCCAGTCAAATAAAGGGATAATCCTTTTCGAACAAATCTAAATACTTCTACGACCGATCATCCTTTCTAAAAGGTAACATCTTTGTCTCATTAATAATTAAAAACAAAAAAATGAGCAAGATCAGAGCAATTATCGTCGGAGGTTTTATTTGGATACTTGGATCAAGTTTCTATACCGCCTCTTATCTATTTCCTTTTCTCGAGGATCAGGAATTACAAGCGAACCTTGTATTGGCGCTGGCAATTATTCCCAATGCATGGCTCGGAGCCCGCATCTACTATAAAGGGGCTAACATGCATGGATTAACATTTGGTGCCATAGCGGTGCTCACGGCAATTCTATTGGATGCAACTATCACGGTTCCCTATATAATCGTACCGCAAGGAGGAAACTTCCAAGACTTTTTTAGCGCACCGGCTTTCTGGTTGATCGCTTTCGAGTACCTAATGGTCATCATACTCTATTGGCGTATCAAGGTTAGACCTTCACTTATAAGAGCATAAAAATCGTAACAATAAAATTCTGAATTATGGAACCAACATTGAAAATCGCTACGCTGTTTTTAGCAACACTTTTCACGGGACTTTCGGCCGGACTCTGCTTCACATGGACGAATGCCATTACCCCTGGAATCGGACGCATGGATGATATAGGATATTTGCAGGCCTTTCAACATATGAATAGAACAATAATAAATCCGTTATTTCTGCTCATTTTCCTTACCCCTTTTTTGTTTAGTGGATTTGGTGCTTTCCTGCTCAGGTTACAATCAAACTTGTTCTGGATTTTAGTCGCTGCGACTATTATCTACTTTTTAGGCTTGGTCCTCGTAACGTTGATGGGAAATATTCCCTTAAATGAAATACTGGATAAAACGGACTTGTCTAACATCAGTGTTGAAAATGCACGGGCCCTTAGGGAGCAGTTCGAGGTTAAATGGAACAACTTACACCTTATACGGGCGATTTCCGCAGCACTATCATTCATGCTGTTGATACTTACGTGTCTATTGTACAAATAGTTAATATCAATTATAAAAACAAATCAAATGAAAACTGAACATTTTTTAATTATTGGAGGAACAGGAAAAACAGGACGTAAAGTCGCAGAAAGTTTGAGTCGACTCAATCAAAAAGTGCGAATAGGTTCGCGTAATGCGAAGATTCCGTTCGACTGGCAACATACCGAAACTTGGCCAGCGGTCTTTGACGGCATCGACAAGATATACATCACTTTTCAACCTGACCTTGCAGTTCCCGGAGCATTGGATGCCATCGAGACCTTGGTGAAGCAGGCAAGAGTAAGCGGCGTCAAGAAGTTGGTGCTCCTTTCGGGCAAAGGTGAACGTGAAGCTGAACTGTGTGAGCAAGTGGTCATTCATTCCGGGTTGGATCATACCATTGTAAGAGCAAGTTGGTTTAACCAGAATTTTAGTGAGAGTTTCTTTCTGGATCCAATTCTGGCCGGGCATGTTGCCTTGCCCAATGGGGAGGCTAAAGTACCCTATGTGGATACTAGCGATATTGCCGATGTAGCGGTGGAGGCTCTTTTACACAACGAGCACAATGGCAAGATTTACGAATTGACCGGCACTAAATTACTTACATTTCAAGATGTAACGACCGAAATAGCAAAAGTAACCGGGCGCGATATTGCCTATATCCCTATCACGCTACCAGCCTATACAGATATGTTGGAACAACACGGTGTACCCTCCGATTATATTTGGTTGATCGATTATCTGTTCTCTGAGGTATTGGGTGACCCTCGAATTTCTGAAATTAGTCATGATATTGAAAAGGTGCTAAAAAGGAAACCAAAGGATTTTTCAGATTATGTGAAGGAAACGGCCGCTACTGGGGTTTGGAACCAAAAAGTGGAGGTATAGTTTCAGCAACAAAAAGCACATGCGAATTGAAAATTGATTCACAAAGGCAGACTTGCGTCTGCCTTTCTATATTTTGAACCATTGGAAACAAACATAGATATAGCTCAATTAATTGGTGTGATGTTTGATTCTGAAGATAAGAAGATACATGCAAAAAAATATTTGTTTCACCCCTGCCAAAAAGAAAGGCCTCGCATTTCTGCAAAGCCTTTGCTCTTGGAAGCTCCCCCTCTTGGGCTCGAACCAAGGACCCTCTGATTAACAG
>CBDULZ010000094.1:0-19339 GCA_965368185.1 uncultured Kriegella sp. | reverse complement strand
AAATCGTTTCGGGCTGCAAATCTACGACCTTTTATATACTGTGCAACACTTTTTTAAAAGGTTTTTAATGATTTCGAAAAAAAGAATTCTAATATACTGAATATCAACCAACCCTACAAGGAAAAAAAATTAAAAAAAGAATTATTCAATGCGATTTCTTATTCAACAGCAATAGTATTATTCGTAAAACATGAAGACGGAACAATCATTCAATCGACAGCACTAAGATCTATGTCTCTGAATTACAAATAGCTACGCTCTTGGAATAAAAAAAACGCTCGAAAATATAATCTGATTGAAGAAACGGAGGCTATCTCTTAAATTGAGTGCTAAATATAAAAAATTGAGCATTCACACAAAAAAGGAACAACATCACAATGGAACACGGATGCTCTTTATCAGTGCCGCTTGGATAAAACAAAGCCCTAGCGCTCAATTAGGAGAAGAAGTTCCAGACCAACCCAAAACGAATAACAAAATCACGGTAGGGGTAATTTGGTGCGGCATAGAAATTATAACTCTTACCGAAGGATGAATTGAAATGCTCTGCCTTTAAATAGATTCGCGTTTGCTGTATTCGGGCATTGATAAAGAAGTCCAATAAGGGGAAGCCTCCCAATTTTTCGTCGTTCTGAATGTAAAACTCACCCAAAACAGGGTTATAGGCATCTATATTATAAGCCGTAAAATATTTAAAGGTAATACCTGTTTGCAAGAACATGGCCTTCCTAAAAACATCGGAAGAAAAATACAGAGTGTTTCTGGTTACAAATTGGGGCAGGTTCAAAACCTTGTTGGCCTGTGAGACGTTTTGATACATAATCGTATTGTTCAGGGCAAAGCTACCGACCTTAAACTCTTTGCGGTACTGTATTTTTGTATGATTCAGTATATTATTTTCCTGAAAGGGCTTTATTGTCGCTTGTTCCTGCCCATCTACTAACAATATACCAGGCGTCGAGGCAAAATAGGAATAATTACCAACCGTGGTATAATCTAGCAATAAATTACCCCAAACCTCTGAGTCTATATTAGCTCGCAGTCCGTTCACCTTCTCCTTTTCAAAAATTGAATTGTTCTGCCAATTATAATTAACGTACTCACTTTGATACAATAAAAAGTTAAAGTCGGGCATCGCCGTCGATGAATGTACACTGAATTTAAATTTGTTTTTTTCATCAAACGTATAAGTAGCCGAAGCATCTAGAATACTTCCCGTGAGATCGCCGACGAGATTGTATTTGACCTTTCCTTCTATGCCCAGTTTACCGAACTGCTTTGAGTAATTGCCCCCCAAAGCTATTTCTTCACCCCTTAATTGATTTTCAATACGTTGTGTATCGGTAACCAATATACTATTGAAAAAATAATCGTAATTGTAAAGACTAATATTTCCCTGCAGCCTACCCAGGGTCAAATTATTAAATTCAACATTAAACTCATTGAACATTGTCTTAAGGTTGGCCTTATCGTCAATACTGCTTAAAAGAGCATCTCCAAAATATTCGTTTTGAGCAGTTTGCCGATATTCATAGTACTTTGTCTCGTAGTTAAATTGATGCCCAATTGACAATGCTGTTTTTTCTGTAGCACTAGAATCTTTCTGGCTTCTCAGCAATTTATAACTATGGTCTAAGTAGTAGCGTTTTCCCAATATCTTACTATTGGCATCGGAAAACCTAACATCTACTCTTATTCTATTGGTAAAATTCTCGTCTCCCGACTCAAATTGCTCTTCTTTATTAATCAATCCCCCATTCTCCTCGGTTTCTATATCTTGTGCGGCAATATGTGCTCTCAATCGATACTTCCCATTTTTGGTCACATAGTTGGTGGTCGTTCTGAAGTTACCAGATTCTGCTTGACTATATTGATATTTACCCATGGACCGAAAGCCTTTATAATGAAGTGAAAAGTTAAGTCGCTCCGAAGTATTAAAAGTCAACATGGCATCTAACAACTGCCCCTGCTCAAAGGTTGTCTTAAAAAAAAGGTCGGTCATCGGTGTGGCAACATTATAGTAATCAATGCCCTCAATCTCCATATAATTGGAGTTCTTAGCCCTTGCCCCTATTTTAGGATACATATCGAAACGTTCGAAATCGACGCCCAATTTCGTATAAGGTTGCCCCACGTTTGCAAAAGGCATCAATTCAAAATCATCTTTTCGAAGATAGTTATACCTATATTCCTTCTGTATGGTCAAAGTTGTATCTAAAAAGGTAGTGTCGCGGGCGTGTGAGATAATCTTGTAATCTTTAATCGTAATGGTCTTTTCATCGGGAATCGACCGTTGCCCTTTTACAGCTTGCTCTTGGCCGTTTCTTTTGCGAAGCTCAGAAGGATTTCGATTATTATCAGGCGGAATAGTATCTTCTTGGGCGAATATCAATGGGGTCAAAAAAACAAAAAGAAGAAAAAAGAGGATATATCTCATTAAAAAAATTAATTGCCCAGCGGGACATTAAGTAAATTCCCGGCAGATGCCCTTTCAACTTGCACGTGCCGGCGGGATTAATTCAACCGATAAACCTACTCAGTATTTATCTACATCTCAAGTCGGTTGACTTATTTCAAAAACAGTCAAAGGCAGTGTTTAAAATAATTATAGTAACAAAGGTAATTTTTTTGTTGCTAATGAAATGTGAAAGTTTAGGTACATGTTAAACGCTACTTAGGGGAATGTCATCAATTGGCGATTTGTACGATTCATACTATCTTGCCACAAATTAACTTTTCACATAGCTTGTTAAGACCATATCATAAATTTGTTGACGAAGTTGGTACCGACGAAGCGGGCAGAGGCTGCCTAGCGGGTCCGGTGACTGCCGCAGCCGTTCTGCTGCCCGAAGATTTCTCGAATGAAGTACTAAACGATTCAAAGTTACTGTCACATAAGAAGCGAATTTATTTGAGACCACTTATCGAAGAAGAAAGTCTAAGTTTTGGGGTAGCACATATATTTCCTACGGAAATAGATGAAATAAATATTCTAAATGCTTCAATAAAGGCCATGCACAAGGCCGTAGATCAATTAACCCCATCTCCGAAATTCATTATTGTTGACGGTAACCGGTTTAGACCATATCAAGATATTCCATATGAATGCATCATTAAAGGCGACAGTAAATTCATGAGTATCGCAGCGGCGTCTGTACTCGCAAAAACGTATCGCGATGCGTATATGGCAAAAATACATGAAGAATATCCCATGTATAATTGGAAAAAGAATAAGGGCTATCCCACTCGCGAACACCGTAGCGCCATTCGAGAATTTGGGACTACAAAATACCATCGTAAAAGTTTCCGCCTTTTACCCGACCAGCTGTCATTCGATCTTTAGACCGGTACATGTTTAACTGCAGTTTATACAAAAAAACTTCCCGATTGTACAAAAATCACATTTATATCAAGTCGCATGGGTTACTTTTAGTTTAGGCGCAAAAAGCAGGTAAGAAAAGAGTTACAGGGATAGTAATTCCTTTTAAAAAAACTTACAAACTCCTCTTTTTTAGCACTTTGAGGTTGGAAAAACACTTTCATACCTCATTAATTTTTATTACTTTAAAATACTAAAACAAATACCATGGAAGCTATTCCCCGTCTCATACGTCTTGTTATTCCTCTGTTGCTGCTGTTCGCGTTTATTCCTGTAAACGGACAATTGTTGAAAAAGCTTGGAAAGCGGGCAGAAAGGGCTGCGGAACGAACTATTGAACGTAGGGTCGACAAAGAAGCCACGGAAAAAACGGACCAAGTGCTAGATAGCATTCTAGAACCTGGTCAGAAGAAAGCACCAACCCCCAAGACGGGAGAATCAGATCCTATTCCGTCTGTTAACGCTCCTAAAACAGACTCTGGCGCCCCGAATCAAAATCAAGCAGGGGGTAATTCAGAAATGCAGGCCAGCGAGAGCGGTCCTAAATCGATTACGGTATACAGTAAGTTCGATTTTGTGCCTGGAGATAAAATGTTGTTTTTTGATGACTTTTCGAACGACTTTATTGGTGATTTTCCTTCGAAATGGAATACCAATGGAGGTGGTGAAATTGTTACCATGAACGATTCGCCAGAAAAATGGTTGGAATTAATTTCGGGCTATGGTATTTATTTTATACCCGATGTTCCAGCTTTACCTGAGGAATACACAATAGAGTTTGATGTAATGGCCTTGGGCTTGGATAATAGGACTTCCTCTACTTCATTATTGCGGGTTGCTTTGAGCGATGACGATAAATTTAAGGATGGTGCCAACTTTGTTCATGCCCACCTTCCTTTCTGTCAATATTCCGCGATTGGAATTACCATGTCAAACCACATTAATAATAAACGTGAAATTTATAGTACGGTGAGGGCCGACCTGCGTGAAGAAGTACTTAATAGACCCCATATATCCATTGCAGTAAACAAGGAGCGATTTCGGCTTTGGGTAAATGAAGAAAAGCACATCGATATCCCCAGAATTGTGCCTCCTGGGACCGTATTAAAAACTTTGAAATTTCATATGAACAATTTCAAGGATGGAAAGGAACGCATTTTTATAACCAATATAAAAGTAGCCGAAGGAGGTCTAGATTTAAGAAGAACCCTAATATCGGAAGGAAAGGTATCGACAAATGGTATTCTTTTCGATAGTGGTTCAGCCAATATACAACCGCAATCTATGGGTATCATTCGTCAGATTTCGCAAGTTTTACAACAAGAAACCACTATGAAATTGAAAATCGTCGGCCATACGGATGCAGATGGTGAGAATAACGCCAATCTTGCACTTTCGCAAAAACGGGCCGATGCCGTTAAAAACGCCTTGGTTTCAATATATTCCATTGGGGCCGATAGGTTGTCAACAGAAGGCAAAGGAGAAACCGAGCCCGTTGGCGACAACTCGACTGCCGATGGTAAAGCACAAAATAGAAGAGTAGAGTTCATTAAACAATAGTCCGAGAAACTTAAAATCAACTTTGTAACTTAAAATATGAAAATGAAAAAAATTATATTGACCGTATTCTTATTTAATTTCATCGCATTTAGTACCATCGCACAAGATAATTGCAGTAAGTATTACCCTATGGTCGAAGGAGCTTCTTTTCAGTACACCATGTATAACAAGAAAGGAAAAACCGATGGCATTACCGATTACAAGATTACCAATGTCAGCAATTCGGGCGGTTCAACTTCGGCAACTTTTGATATTCAATTTACCGATGACAAAGGCAAAGAAGTCTTCAACACCAATTATAATATTAGCTGCTCGGAAGATGGTATCAAAATAGACTATGCCTCACTTTTTCCATCGGCCATGTTGCAGCAATATGAAGATATGGGTATTGAAATGGATATCAGCGGCACAGATATACAACTTCCTAACGACCTCAGCGTAGGCAAGGAATTGAAAGATGCGAATGTTTCGGTTTCCGTTAGTATGAGCGGTATAAAAATGAATACCACAGTGGATATGTTAAACCGAAAAGTCGAGAAAAAAGAAAGCGTCACTACGGCCGCGGGCACCTTCGATTGTTACTTAATAACCGAAACCAGCACTTCAAAAACAATGGGGGCAACAATTGAGACCGACAATAAACTTTGGCTGGCCGAAGGGGTGGGCATGGTCAAACAAGAATCGTACAAAAAGAACGGCAATTTAATGAGTCGTATGGAGTTGACGAAGTTTAGTAAGTAGCAAACCATTACTTCATTGGCAAGAAACGCTACATTCTATTGGATTAGTCCGAATCATAGATTAAACCCCAGAGCAACAAAACTTATAAACCAACATGTTATGAAAACGAAGATATCGTTCCTATTGATTTTATGCACTATTTTACTGGTCGCTTGTTCTAAATTCAGCCATCATCATCATGATGATGACAATGATGATGATCAAAATCCACCCGTTACGCAAGAGTCTACCATAAAATTCTCTAGAAATCAAATGGTCGTTCGATTTGATGATTCTTGGGAAGATGATGAAAAAAATGCTTTGAGAGGCGATTTTTCTCTTATGTCTCCACCGGAAAAATGTGATTGCGGAGACCCCAACATTGAAATATGGACTATAGACACCACCGCCACGGATACAGATATTGAAAGAGCAAGAGACCGATTAAATCGAAATAGTGGAGGTGGAAGAGTCAAGGGTGATATCGATTTTGAAATTACGATTCCAATTGATGAACAGATTGCTGATGGGCAAGATACTGACGTAGCTTCTTTTCCAGGAGTGGACGATGACATTATCATCGCCATAATCGATACTGGAATAAATTACGATTATGATAGGGTCGATTATGAATATGTTTTAAATACGGAAGGGCTTGTTTGTGACAGTAGTTATCAAGGCTGGAACTTCGTTGACGATTCAGATAATCCACACGACAATCATGGTCACGGTACCTTCGTGACCAAAATAATGAGAAATATTCTTGAACCCGATGGAATCGGATTCAAAATCATACCATTGAAGGTCTTTGATGGAACTGGTAAGGGAACCTACTCAGACCTTATCTGTGCCATCGGCTATCTGAACAAATTCGAAGCAATGGATAGAAATGTAGATATTGTAAATGCCAGCTTTGGGGGTACGATGACCGTGACCGAATTCGAGGGACTTACACTTTTGCCCGAACTCATCGAAAAATTAGGGGATGACACAGTGGTTATCGCATCGGCCGGCAACGAAGGAAGGGAAGTAGATTCGGGCGATAGGCGTCATTTTCCTTCTGGATTTGATCTTCCCAACATCTTGTCTGTCGGAGGATATGCCCTCGATTCTAGCGGAGTTATTGAAATACATCCGTCTTCGAATCGCGGAACCAGCAGCATAGATTTGGCCACGCTATTCGGACCTTACAATCTGGAATTCAACGCCACCTCCACACCAATCGCTATTAACAATCTTCAGGGTACTTCGTATGGCGCCGCCTATGTCAGCGGAATAGCCGCAAAAGAGAAGGGCAACAATTTGGGCATATCTGACTTGAAAAGTCATGTACTAAATTTAACCGTACCCAATACAAACTTAGACAGCTTTATAGCCGGAGGCCGGGCTTTGGAACAGCCACCAACACCTTAAACTTAAAAAAAGACCCCAGATAAAAATTGGGGTCTTTATTTTAATGAATACTAATTATCGCCTTTAAGTTGCCATATAGCCATTGTACACTTGTCTCTTTTTGTTGTCGCCATGAATATGTTCTATATTTAACCATGAGATTCATTTTTCTATGCTTCTTATTTCTTGGTTCTTTATGCCAGGCCCAGACTCAAGTACTTCTTGATATCATCGATTCGAACCTTTCCATAGAAAATAAGCAATATAAGCTCGATTCACTGTTCAAAGTCGACCAAAAAACACTTCCTCCTATCGCGCTAGCCGACCTGTATCATAACATGGGAAGTAAATGGTTTTATCAAAGATGGCTCGATGATGGTACCAAATCAAATATCTTGAATGCCATCTCCTATACTCAAGAGGCGGCAAAATTAAAAAGGGAAATAGACACTTTGCACATTGACTCCTTAGGGCAATCGTTGTACAACCTAGGCTTTTTCCAATCAATGAATGATGACTTTTTTAATGCCATCGAAACAAATTTAGAACTTGTTGATCTGGGCAACACAGGAGACTTTTATTTGGATGCCAACCAACAGTTAAGCATGCTGTACCTTACAATAGGAGATTTCTATAAAGCACTGAACCGCTTTAAGGAATTACTATTTCTCTACAAGAAAAAGGAGGAATTGAGTCAAGATGAACTCCTCAGGTTTGCCGACTTGAATTTACTTATTGCCGAAACCTATGCCGAAATGGGTTATAAAGAACACTCCGCCGAAATCAAAACCAACCTCATACGGGCAGACTCCATATTAAATAAGATAAAGGAAGTACCGCTGATATATCAAAGCAGCATTGACCACATCGAAGGAAACCGCTTGGCTGAAATCGGCAACCATATTGAAGCTATTGATCGGTTTCGAAAAGTCTTGTCAAATGCAGAGTTTTTAGATTCTGAGAATTTAGGAAAGGTCCATAATGGTCTTGCATTATCGCAAATACAGCTAAAAATGAACGATAGCGCCTTATTTCATCTGAACAAAGCCATCTCGCTTGACCCGAATTACACATTGCCTTATGAAACTCTGGGGGACTTATATCTAGCCCAAAATGAATTCAAAGAAGGATTGATTTCTTACCAAAAAGCAATAATCAATGCAATCGATAAAAATAGAGAAATAAATTACGAAGACCTTTTAAAACTAGAAGATCTAGAACTGGCGACGGAAAAAATTAAGTTGTTGAATCATGTTATTTCAAAAGCCAACGGTTGGCTAAAATATTACTATCACGACGGCAACAAAGACCACCTGTTCCATGCTTTGGAAACCTTTGCGCTAGCCGATCAATTGGTCGATATCATACGATCTGAGAGTACCGAATACCAATCAAAACTCTTTTGGAGAGAAAAAGGAGCATCACTTTATATGAAGGCGGTGGAAGTATCTTATCTATTAGACAGACCCGAAGATGCCTATTACTATATGGAGCGGAACAAGGCTTTGCTATTATTGGAGGATGTTTCCAATGAACAAGCAAAAGATATTGCCAGGTTACCCGACTCTGTGGCTAAAAAGGAGTTCGACTTGAAACGGGCTATACTCCTAGCGGAAAACGAATTTCAAATCAATTCAACGAAATCTAGGGAAGAAGCTGAAATCCTTAGGCAAAAAGTTTACGCAAGTAAACGACAATATGACCAATTCACCAAAGTTTTGGCCTCAGCTTTTCCCGAATATGCCGACCTTAAAAAGAAAGTGGACATTCTACCTCATACCGATTTTGAGAAAACCTATCTATCCAATGAGGAAGTTGTTTTACAATACATACTCAATAATGAGCAAGGGTACGGACTTCTTAGTTCGACAGCTCAAACTATCCTTTTCAAACTTAATGACCCCCAACAACTAAATCTAAAAGTAATCTCGCTATATGAAAAACTAACTGATTTTGTTTCAACCAAGAAAAAAATCGTCGACTACAACCGACTTTCAAACGAAGTTTTTAAAGGACTGATGCCTGGGAAGGTCTATCGGGCCATGCAAGGAAAAAAATTGACCCTTGTTACAGATTATATTTTACAACAGCTGCCGTTCGAAGCCTTGGTGGTCAATGTTGACAAGGGCAGCTATTTAATCGAAGAGGTAGAGACCCGGTACGCGTATTCAATGTCATATTTAAATGTAAAGAAAAAAGTCGCCCACGACGCCGAAAAAGAATTGCTCGGTCTTGCCCCTGTTCAGTTCGCAGCATTGGGGTTACCAAGACTTGCATTTAGCGGAGCAGAGGTTGCCGAAGTTGAAAAAATCTATCGCGGCACTTCCTTATTGAACGGCAACGCAACAAAGTCTACACTCTTGTCCGATTTGGACAACTATAAAATAGTACACCTTTCAACCCACGCCGATGTTGGGGAAAATGGTAATCCTTGGATTGCCTTTAGTGACAAAAAATTGTTTTTGAACGAAATATATGCCACCAAGAACCAAGCTGACATGGTAGTACTAAGCGCTTGTAACACCTCCCTCGGTGAACTTAAAAAGGGCGAAGGGGCGATGAGTTTGGCCCGAGGTTTTTTCCATTCGGGGGCAAAAAGTGTCGTATCATCGTTATGGACCATTAATGACAAAGCAAGTAAAGACTTGATGGTTGCGTTCTACAATGGGCTACATAAAGGCATGACTAAAGCTGCCGCATTGCGAAAGGCAAAATTGGATTATATTAACACGTACCGTGGTACGACCGTATCTCCATCATTTTGGGCGGCCTTAATCGTCATTGGGGATAATAGTCCCTTGCCCACGAATAATGCTCCAACCATTCCTTGGCTATGGTTAATAACTGCAACAGTCGTTCTAAGTATCATGTTCTTACTATTTTACAAAAGAAGAATACACTAGTTCAATTCGGTAAGAAGTGCGATGGCCTTGTCCTTATTATAATCATATTTCGAAACCAGTTGGCTCAATTGCAGCTTAGCCATCTTCTTATTCTCTTGCTTTACGGCAATAAGCGCCAGGTACCAATGCGATTCAGCTGCAAATTCTCCGTTTTCGACAATCACTTTTTGAAAATGCGCTTTTGACTTTTCCATCTGGTTTAACTGTAGATAAGATTGTGCCATGTAGAAGTCTACATAATCATTTCTATCTTCTTCGTCAATCACATGAAAATTATCCAATGCTTTTTGAAAGTCACCTGCTTCGTATGCGGTAAAGGCATCTCTTTCGATTGACTTTACCGACTCCCCTCGCGTAATGGAAAACACTGTGTTAGGATAATGTTGAAAATTAGTGTCATAAAGTTCTTCATAGTTCGTACTAAAAAAACTATTGAAAAACCATCCCAATCCGATAACAAGAGCAAAAGAGGCGGCCAACGCCAATTTACCCAAATCTCCCTGCCACAACATTCTAACAGATTTCTTTTTGGAAATAGCCTTCTCAAAGTCCCCTAATTTGGTTTTTAGGTCTTTGTTTTCCTTATCCTTAATAACGTGCTTTAAGCTACTTTCAAAATCGAACTGTTGTTTAAAGTCGCTATCGGTCATTAAAAGCTCTTGCAATTCCGTATTCTCCTGCTCCGTAAGCTGGTTTGAAAAGTATTTATAAAGTAAAAGTTCTTTGTCCATAACTAGGTGATATTTGCTTGAATGCGTTCTCTGAGCGACTTCATACACCGTGACTTTGCGGCCTTTACAACGTTCTCACTGTTATAATTTTCTGATTCCATTATTTCTTGAATAGTAAATCCTCTATAATAAAATAAGGTCAACAATTCTTGACATTGCTTTCCAAGGGTGTTAAAATGCTTTTGCAACAATTGTTGTTTCCGAGTAAGTTCGGGCGTCTCTAGCTCCAAGTCATCTACAGCAGCTGTTTCATCCTTGACAATGGAAAGGTCAAAATTAGACCCTACTGTCTTCTTATTTTTTCGCATCCTGTCAAAAATCAGATATTTTCCGATACTGAAGAGATAAGTCGAAATACTACTTGTAAACCGCTCAATCTTTCCATTCATTATATTGTCATAAAAAATGACATAGGCGTCTTGATACACGTCGATATTCTCGTCTTCCGACAGGCCGAATCGTTTGGCATAGTTCAAAAACTTACCTCTGTTTTCTTCGTAAACTTTCTTAAGAACACTATCGGACCCCTTTCGTAGAACTTCCAGTGTTATTTCTGCTTGGTCATTTTTCATTTAATGAAACTCTAATGAGATGGTTAACAGTCAAGAAAGCTAATTTACTGTTTTTTGCATGCCTTCATTCTCAAAAATGGAGATAATTCCAATGAAATCAATCCTTGTAAGACGCTTACTACTCTATAATAACTGAACAATTTTTTCTCTATGCGGATAATTCTTCTTAAAAATAGAAGAAAGTGTTAACCTATAAAAATACCGTTCATAAAAAGGTAAATCTTAAATCAAGTAATATGGACACTTATAAAACATTGGAAATTATAAAGTACGTACTAGTGGCGGCACTGACAGGAACTATTTCTAAACTCATTTTCTTGTTATTCACCTAAATTCAAAACCAAGCCCTTTTAAGTAGCACTTCAAGTTTTCTTCTTACAACGTTAACCTATTTTCCGCTCTCCCATTAAAAGAAAAATAACTTTAAAACTATTAATTATGAGAACTACATTGAAAATTTTTATTTGTTTTATTATTTCCGTCAATATATCTCTGTTGACCTCTTGCCAAAAAGATAATTTAGATGAAGCGCTTACACCGCAGACCGTTCAAAATGGTAATTCCGCTACTGGCATCAAAGGACAAGATGGCCAAGACGGTTCCCAAGGAGTTGCCGGTGAAAATGGCACAGACGGTGCCGATGGCGCTACCGGACCAGCGGGCCCAAAGGGAGAAACTGGAGCCCAAGGCGAACCCGGGGCCCAAGGTGAGCAGGGGCCCAAAGGAGAAACCGGACCACAAGGCGAACAGGGTATTCAAGGAGAAACTGGACCTGAAGGTCCAAGAGGGCCTCAGGGCGAACCCGGTGCTAACGGCCGTGACGGCACCAACGGGGAAGACGGGGAGGATGGCAACGCTAACGTTATCGCATCCGATTGGTTCGGACCTTCAGGTCAAACTACCATAGTCAATGGATATACAACCTATGCCGAATTTACAAGAAGCATCCCAGAACTTAGCTCTGATGTATATAATAGCGGTACGCTGTTGGTGTATGCAAGATTCGAAAATTTTGTTCCACAGATATGGCCTTCCGGTAGTAGTGCGGCGCTTCCACTTACAATCAGCGGCGGCACCACCGACCATATCTTTACTTATTATTTCTCGATTACAACGCTACGTATACGATATCGTCGAGAGGGACCCGCTTCTACACCTATTATTGCTAGCGATTCAAGATTCAGATATATTCTAATTCCTTCGAACCACACGGCAAAGAGCAATGTAAATTTTGCTAAAATGAGCTATGAAGAGATCGTAGATTATTTTGGTCTAGCCCATTAGAAAGAGCTGATTCAAAAGAAAAACCGAGAACTAAATCTCGGTTTTTTTATGCCTGAATGTTAACCTTCCTAGTTTGCAATTATAAAAGGATAGAACAAATTATTCACTTTAAATCAATGAATCATGAAAAAACTTAGTCTTTTAACGATTGTGGGTCTTTTGATAGTCTTCTGGTCCTGTAATAAAGATGACTCCTACCTAACCGAAGACCATCAAGAGGCCAAGACTGAAACCACCAATTTTAGGTCGCAATTACAAAAATGCACGGTGGAATCACGGGTTGAACGAAAAACGGTGCCATTCGAACAACTGTATTCAAATTCCGTAGTGCATTTCAAGGGACTCTATTGGAGCATTACCTATCGAATCGAAGTTGCCGAGGACGGATGGGAATCAGCACATTCAGAGGTATGGATAAGTAAGAACGGTAAAGATTGGAAACTGCGCGCATCTCCTCAATTTTCGGGCAGATTTGGCCATTCCCTGGTTGTTTATGACAATAAAATTTGGATGATTGGCGGTATGAGCCCCGTAGATGCGCTTCCCGAACTCTCAGCGTAAGTATGGCATTCGGGGAACGGGGTGAACTGGATTCAAAACAACAATCCACCCTTTCTACCCGACCAGTCAAGTGGCGCCGTGGTCTTTCAAAATAAAATGTTCGTGTTTGAATATGGTCTTTATTCGAATAGAGGGGCGCAAAGAGTTTTTTCATCAACCGACGGAAGCAATTGGACCTTGGTCAATAGTAACGCTTTCCCATCTGTGAGCAATGGAAAGTCAATCGTATTCAATAAACACATCTATTTTATTGCAGGTCGAAATTTCGACACCGGAATCTCTAGTAAAATTTGGAAAAGTTCAAATGGTCAAAACTGGGAGCTGGTTGAAACCAGAACCTCGGGATGCGTTCGATCAGATTTCCTTCCGCGATATGGGCACGCCATGGTCGTTCATAATGGGCAGGTTTGGCTTGTTGGTGGAAAAACTACCAATGGCACGCAAAATGACATATGGCATTCGAAGGATATGGTCAATTGGCAAGGTGCTTATGCCAATACTCTGATTACCAGACTTTTCGTCCATAATTTGATAAGCACTGAAAATCAAATCTTAATACTGGGAGGACAATCGCAACCCGACCCCTTCCTTTCGGCTAATCCAATCGAACAAATATGGAGTTTGACTACTAATTAAAGAATCTCCAAACTACAATCAACCGGGGCTACACCTCGGTTTTTTGTTTTATTACCTTAGCTTCAAAAAGCACGGCGAAGTGTTTCAGTAGTTTTTCCTTAACCTCATTAACATTTACCTTTTCTTTACCCAACTCTACATTTAAAGCGGTTACGGCCTTGTCTTTTATTCCACAAGGAATCATTAAATCAAAATATCCCAGATTGGTATTTATGTTCAACGCAAAACCGTGCATGGTGACCCATCGGCTCGCACGAACACCCATCGCACAAATCTTTCGCGCAAAGGGTGTGCCGACATCTAACCAAACACCGGTTTCCCCTTTTGAGCGTTCGGCCTTAAGTCCGTACTCGGCCAAGGTCAGGATCACCATTTCCTCTAAAAGTCTTAGATACTTATGTATATCGGTGAAAAAGTTGTCAAGATCTAATATCGGATACCCTACAATCTGTCCCGGACCATGATAGGTGATATCCCCGCCACGGTTGATTTTATAAAACTTTGCTCCCTTTTTGGAGAGCTCATCTTCCGTAACCAAAAGATTTTCAAAATCGCCGCTTTTACCTAACGTATATACATGGGGGTGTTCTACAAAGAGTAAATGATTCGGGGTTTCTTTTTGTTCACTTTCCCTTCGGTTCTTAATCTTCAGATTTACCGTTCGCTGAAACAATTCTTCCTGGAAGTCCCAAGTTTCCTTATAATCTTTAAGTCCGAGATCTTGTATGTCTACCCTTTTGTTCATTGGTACAAAGATACAAAATTGCCAAATCACGAATTACCTTCCAACTAAGATGTGCAATTACTTTTAAAACTGGCTTAGGATGGACTAATTCGGATTGTTTAAAATAATCAATGCCGCAATTACCCCGGGAACCCATCCGCAAAGCGTCAAGAGAAATACAATTATAAAAGAGCCACAGCCTTTTCCTATGACCGCTAAGGGCGGAAAAATAATGGCCAACAAAACACGTAAGCAACCCATTTTTGATTTTTTTGATTGATGTAACTGTAAGACGCAAAAATCGAGATTTCGTTACATTTATTTTAACTTGGAATAACGAATTTTAGCCAATCACCAAACCTTAACATTATAAACCCCGTATCTATAGTATGCGAACAACCCATTTTTTTATGTCAATCACAAATATACTTGCGCTGACCTTTATTTTATTTGCCTGTAGCAAAGGTGAGCATTCACCCCTAATGGCCGACGCAAACCTTAATGTCATACAGCAAGAACCCCAAGATACAGATGCAAAGCGAGGAAAGTACGACTATCTTGCCTTAGGCGATAGTTATACTGTCGGCCAAAACGTTGATACCTCTGAAAGCTTTCCCAAACAGTTGGAGAAGTTGTTGGAAAAAAATCTTAATGCCAAGATAAATACGGATATTGTAGCTACTACCGGCTGGCGCACAGACAACCTCATCGACGGTATTGAGAACAGTTCTTTGAACTCATTATATGATTTTGTTACCCTACTGATAGGGGTAAACAACCAATACCAAGGTCAACCGTTCTCGCAATATGAGGAAGAATTCCCGAAATTATTAGACCAAGCCATTGCATTTGCAGGCAATGACCCCAGTAGGGTAATAGTCGTATCCATACCCGATTACGGCTACACCCCTTTTGGAGAAAATAACGGAATGCAAACAATATCAAAAGACATAGATGCCTATAATGCTTTTGCTGAGAGCACGGCCAGTCTTAGAAACGTCACTTATGTTTATATTACCGATATTTCCCGTCAGGGACTTGACCAACCTGAACTGGTTGCCGATGATGGATTACACCCTTCGGGAAAGGCTTATAAAATGTTCGTCGATCGAATAGCGCCTTTTATTACTTCGGCATTGAAAGATTAGTTCAGACTCGCTATATTTGCAGCCTTAATAACGAATATGCAACTTTCCGAGCAAGAAATCATCCGAAGGGAAAAATTGACCCAGTTGAGAGCACTGGGCATAAACCCATATCCAGCGGCATTGTTTCCGGTGGACACCACTTCAAAAGACATCAAAGAAAACTATACCGAAGGAAAAAAAGTGGTGCTTTCGGGTCGATTGATGTCACGAAGAATTCAGGGGAAAGCTTCCTTTGCCGAACTTCAAGATAGCGAGGGTAGAATTCAGGTCTATTTCAATCGTGATGAAATCTGCACGGGAGAAGACAAATCGCTGTACAACGACGTTTATAAAAAATTACTGGATATAGGAGATATTATCGGTATCGAAGGCGTTCTGTTCACAACTCAAGTCGGGGAGAAAACGGTAATGGTCAAGAACTTTTCGTTATTGAGCAAATCGCTTCGTCCGCTTCCTTTGCCAAAAAAAGATGCGGAGGGCAAAGTTTTTGACGAATTCAACGACCCCGAGCAGCGTTATCGGCAACGTTATGTTGATTTAGTGGTCAATCCGAAAGTAAAGGATACTTTTATTAAACGGACTAAAATTACGAACAGCATACGTCAATTTTATAATGAAAAGGGTTATCTCGAAGTAGAGACTCCTATCTTACAGCCTATTCCTGGCGGTGCGGCAGCGCGTCCCTTTTTGACGCATCACAATGCATTGAATATTCCCTTGTATTTACGTATTGCCAACGAATTGTATTTGAAACGTTTAATCGTAGGCGGCTTTGACGGTGTTTACGAATTTTCCAAGGATTTTCGTAATGAAGGTATGGATCGCACCCATAACCCTGAGTTTACGGTTATGGAACTTTATGTTGCTTATAAAGATTACAATTGGATGATGGATACCACGGAGCAGTTGCTCGAGAAGGTAGCCATTGATGCAAATGGTACTTCAAAAGTTACTGTGGGTAAGAATGAAATTGAGTTTAAGGCCCCATACGCACGTGTGCCCATATTAGAGGCCATTAAAATTCATACGGGCTTCGACGTTGCCGGCATGGGTGAACAAGAGTTGCGAGAAACAGCTAAAAAATTGGGTCTAGATGTTGATGACACTATGGGCGTAGGTAAACTTATCGACGAAATTTTCGGTGAGAAGTGTGAGCACCATTATGTGCAGCCTACATTTATCACTGACTACCCGAAAGAGATGAGCCCGCTGACCAAAGAACATCGATCCAACCCAGCTTTGACCGAACGCTTCGAATTGATGGTCAATGGCAAGGAACTGGCAAACGCCTATTCAGAGCTTAATGACCCTATTGACCAACGCGAGCGGTTTGAGGAGCAATTGAAACTCTCGGAAAAAGGCGATGACGAGGCTATGTTTATCGACAACGATTTTTTACGTGCTCTGGAATATGGAATGCCGCCTACTTCGGGTATCGGAATCGGAATCGACCGGTTAGTTATGCTTCTGACCAACAATGCCTCGATACAAGAAGTTTTATTCTTTCCGCAGATGCGACCTGAAAAGAAACAGGTAGAGCTTTCAGAAGAAGAGAAAGCTATTGTTCAACTCTTAAAACCAACGGGCAAAATGGAATTGAACGAACTAAAAGGAAAAGCGGGACTTAGTGGCAAAAAATGGGACAAATCGATGAAGGCCCTTGCCAATCATAATATAGTTAAGGTTATTGTTGATGGTCCTAACAAGCTGGTTCAGCTAAAAGCCTAAATACCGTCTATACATTTTTCATTTTAAAGGAACCCGAATCGGGTTCCTTT
This sequence comes from uncultured Kriegella sp., assembly GCA_965368185.1. Taxonomy (GTDB): domain Bacteria; phylum Bacteroidota; class Bacteroidia; order Flavobacteriales; family Flavobacteriaceae; genus Kriegella. The sequence goes on along the minus strand of CBDULZ010000094.1, from coordinate 1,951 downwards.
TTTTTCTATTCCGTATCGAAATCGACATCGCGTGTTTCAATTATTTTTTAAAAGGAAAAACCTTAAAAATAAGGCCTTTAATGTAAATTGGGAAAGTCAAAACCTATCCAAACTACCATTTGCCCTATTTTGACCCACTACTTTTCAAACATAAAAATGTTAAATAAAGTTGGCCTTGTGACACTAAGACCTTACTTATGATACTATTTTCCATATTTTAACAAAAATTAGCTATTTTAATTTTGACAAATAGTTCATATTATTGCACAATTTCATAAATTAAGAGGTTGATAATCTGACTTACCATTTTGATAAATGGGGAGGAATAACATAGAAGAGAGAGATAAATGAAAAAGAACATTTTTAAAAGGCTTTGGCAGCTGGGTATTGCGGTAGTGGTCTTATTCATTAGCGCATGCCAACCTTCGGATAAGGTCGATTTCAGCACTCAGATCAAGCCAATACTCAACAAAAACTGTATCACCTGCCATGGTGGTGTCAAAAAAAATGGGGGATTCAGCCTGTTGTTTGAAGCGGAAGCCTTTGTCAATACAGAATCGGGCAAACCGGCAATCATTCCGGGAAATGCCGCTGGAAGCGAAATGATCAAAAGATTGCACGAAGAGGACCCCGAACTGCGTATGCCTTACGAAAAACCCAAACTTTCCACTGAAGAAATTGAACTATTGACGCGCTGGGTGGACCAAGGCGCCGAATGGGGCCAGCATTGGGCCTATTCACTTCCAGAAGAAGTAATTGTGCCTGCCGTAACGGACGAGGCCGGATTTTCGTCAAAAGAATCATCGGAATTTATAAAGAATGGAATCGATAATTTCGTTTTAGCCCGATTGGACGGGGAAGAACTAACACCCAACCCTCCAGCAGCACAAAACATCATAGCTCGCAGACTGGCCCTTGACCTCGTCGGATTACCACCGAGTCCTGAGCTTCTGCAACGATTTGAATCGAACGATATCTCTTATGAAGTTTTGGTCGATACGCTATTAGCTCAAAAAACCTATGGCGAAAAATGGGCGACTTGGTGGCTCGATCTGGCACGCTACGCAGACTCCAAAGGTTATGAAAAAGATATGGGGCGGTCGATCTGGAAGTATCGCGATTGGGTCATCGACGCCTTCAACAAAGATATTCCGTACGACCAGTTCACCATCGAGCAGTTGGCGGGCGACTTATTGCCGCAGCCCACGACCGACCAATTAATCGCTACGGCTTTCCACAGAAACACCATGAACAATGATGAAGGGGGCACCGACGATGAAGAGTTTCGCGTGGCCACCGTCATGGATCGAATAAACACCACTTTTTCGGTATGGCAAAGCACCACCATGGAATGTGTGCAATGTCATAGCCACCCTTACGACCCATTTAAGTTCGAGGAATATTACAAATTGATGGCCTTCTTCAATAACTCAAGAGATGAAGACACCCCCAGCGAATCGCCCATCCTAAAGTTCTACACGCCCGAACAGCAGCAAAAAGTTGACAAGATCCTTGAATGGACGGCAAAACATGGTAGCGAAAAATCGGTTACGGCCTTGAAAAATTTCATGCAATTCACTGAGCCGGTGTACAAATCTCATTTTTTTAAACAGTTTGACAACGCAGTCTATGACGATCACGCCTCCGTGGTATTTTGGGACAATGGCAACCTTATCATTGACAATGCCTATACAAATGAAGCCGGTTACGTATACCTGAATTATCGCTCTCACTATAACGGCACGAAGATGATTATTCGGGAAAGGGATGCCAATGGCCCTATTTTAGGAGAATTTACGATTGATAAAACCAAAAACAATACTACGGCACAGTTTCCTATCAGAAAAATTGTGGAAAAGACCGATCTCTATATCGAGACCCAGAACAATGCAGCCTCCAAAGAGGCCAATATTCTTAATTTATATTGGGTCGGTTTTGTCGATGATATACC